>NZ_JBQQES010000001.1:0-700402 GCF_052259005.1 Psychrobacter sp. 1Y10
CGACCTTAGTGTTGGTAAATGAGGTATCTAGGTTACTAAAGTTACTAAGTTTTGACTGATCAATCTCTTGTAAAAGAGGTTCATTGGCCATTTTTTCGACATAATAAGTAGAAGGTACTGCTAGGTCGTACTGACTAGAGTCGTCAAGCAGTTTGAGCTTGGCATACATTGCCTCATTGGAGTCAAAGGTGGTGTAATTAACAGAAATACCTGTCTCTTCCTCAAAACCATCAAGAATCTCTTGTGGCATATACTCTGACCAGTTATACAGGTTCAGCGTCTCGTTACTCGCCGCAGCGCTACCATCTACTGCATTGTCAGAGTTGCTACAGCTGGCAAGAGCGAAACCGATCGCAGCCGTTAATAACACTTTTGGCATCACTTTTGTGGCAGGTCGTATCACATTTTTCGCTGCTGATTCAGATGATAATCGGGTCAAAATATTTCTCCTAAAAGGTAATATAAATCAGTATAAACAAGCATATTTATATCTTTATGGTCATGATTTGGGGGTATTTAAAGAGGGACTATAAAATTAGTGACTTTTGTTAATGACTCATCGCAGCATAGCGAGTTGAGTGAAAGTAGCGCTATAAAAATGGCTTGTGAATTATGCTATGATTGTTAGCCTTTATTCAACCATAAATGACGGTTCGACGATTGATAGCTATCAAGGACTATAAAACAATAAAGGATAAGATAATGACTCAGGCTCAAACCGCTATTCCTCATCTGCTCACTGATAAAGTCGCTATTGTCACGGGGGCAAGCCGTGGCCTTGGCGCTCAGATTGCGCAACAAATGGCAGCAGCTGGCGCAGTGGTTTGCGTAAACTATCTCGATAGTAAAGACGCTGCTGAACAGGTAGTAGCCGATATCGAAAAGGCAGGTGGACAAGCATTTGCGTATCAAGGCGATGTCACGGATTTGGCTCAAATGCAGGCCATGGCAGCCGAAGTCATTAAGCGTTATGGACGTATTGATGTGTTGGTTAATAACGCCTTGCCAAGCTACCAGTTTGATCCAAGTGCTGACTATACCAGTATTGAAACGGTTAAATGGACACATTTTTCGCAGCAAATGGATGGTATCGTGCAAGGCGCGGTTAATACGACGCAAGCAGTATTGC
The DNA here is from genome assembly GCF_052259005.1 of Psychrobacter sp. 1Y10. Classification (NCBI taxonomy): domain Bacteria; kingdom Pseudomonadati; phylum Pseudomonadota; class Gammaproteobacteria; order Moraxellales; family Moraxellaceae; genus Psychrobacter; species Psychrobacter sp. 1Y10. Next base: position 1,130 of record NZ_JBQQES010000001.1, read on the forward strand.
CACAGATGAAAACTCAGCAGATGGGTAAGATTATCAATATCTCAACCAACCTTGTCTACAATCCAGTGGTTACTTACTATGATTACACCACGGCTAAATCGGCACTGATAGGCTTAACGCGCAACCTTGCAAGTGAGCTTGGACAGTATGGTATTCGGGTCAACTTGCTGGCAGGCGGACTACTCAAAACCACTGATGCCAGTAGTTTAACGACCGAAGAGGTGTTTGACTATATCGCCACCACGACGCCATTACGTCAAGCGACTTCAGTGGCTGATTTTGCCAATTCAGTGTTGCTTATGTCATCTGATTTGAGCTTAGCTATTACCGGACAGTCCATTGCTGTCGATGGTGGTTTGACAATGCCTTAATAATGCTCCGAAACTTTTAGGCTGTGATTTGCGGCTTTATACCAGTTGCGCATCACGTTACAACGTATCGATTTTATCTGGTATCGACTATATATAAAGCTTTAAAAATGAGCAGATGAACCACTTAATAAGTAACTTGATTGAATTTGAAAGAGAAATGACATGAATAACCGTAAGCGTGCTGGGATTATTGCTGCATTGATTGGTCTAGTAGGCTTTATGGCGATGTTTAATGCAGGCTCGCCGACCTCTATTGTGGACTGGCCAGTTGAAACTTATATGGGCTTGGCCTTTACCATTGGTTGGTTAAGTAGCGTACCTAATTGGTTGGCCTATGTACTGGCAGCGCTGGTGCTTATATTAATAGTGGCAGGGTTTTATAAAATTGGTGGTTGGATATATAGTTTGATAACCCGTAAACGTTAGGTGCTGGCGTAGTATTGTCTTCAATGTATCTCTATTATTGTGAAATGACGGTACTTAATTAACCCTTACATATTATTGATTGGCGATAGGTTAGAGATATTCTAATCTATCGCTTTTTTTATTTTTAATAACAAGTTTTGATTAGCTGTAATTTTGGTATTACCAAATATTGCAAAAAATTTGTTTTATAGGCCAAAACTGTTTGTTTCTGTTTCTCAATTATGTTTCAATCGCAACCTTTTATCGATGTTTTCATACACTTTAAACTATCTCAACAGTATCTAACTTTTGAATGGAGCAATGCGCTATGCAAGGAAGTAATTCGCCAAATGGCAGTCCGCCACCCAATGATTTTGATGCAGCAGAACAAAACTCTCGTATGCAAAAGTTTTTGAGGGGCGTCGAGTGGCTCGGTAATTTATTACCGCACCCTGTTATTTTATTCGTTTGGATGTCGGTGCTGTTGTTGGTGCTCTCAGCGGTCATGTCATACTTTGGCGTGTCAGTGATTGACCCAAGACCAGAGGGTACCAGCGGACGTAGCGCTGATGGCATGATTGAAGTCGTCAACTTATTGAACGGTGAGGGCTTGGCTCGCATTGTTGAAAATCTTGTGACCAACTTTACTGGCTTTGTGCCGCTTGGTACGGTACTGGTCGCCTTGCTCGGTGTTGGTATTGCTGAACACTCTGGCATGATCTCAGCTGCGCTACGCGGTCTAGTCATGAATGCCCCTAAAAAGATGGTCACCTTTACTATCGTGTTTGCTGGCATCATGTCAAACACGGCAGCTGAGCTGGGTTATGTGGTATTAATACCACTGGCGGCAGTGATTTTCCACTCGCTAGGTAGACACCCTTTGGCAGGTCTAGCAGCAGCGTTTGCTGGGGTATCGGGCGGTTATAGTGCCAACTTGTTACTAGGCACAGTAGATCCTTTATTATCAGGGATTACCCAAGAAGCGGCGCGTATCATCGATCCGGCTTATATCGTTGGTGCAGAGGCCAACTGGTACTTTATGATCGCCAGTACCTTTTTAATCAGTGGTCTGGGTTACTTTGTCACTGAAAAAATCGTTGAGCCAAGCTTAGGGGAGTATAACCCCAAAGATGCTGATGATGCCTCGGTACTTGAGACGCAAATCGAAAAAGTATCGGCGCTTGAGAAAAAGGGTCTACTGTGGGCCGGTATCAGCATGCTCGTATTTTGCTTATTGCTGGCGTGGACAGTAGTGCCTGCCGATGGCATCTTGCGAAATGCGGAAACTGGTCTGGTATCAGGATCGCCATTCTTAAAAGGTATTGTGGTCTTTATTTTTGTGTTCTTTGCGATACCAGGTTATATTTACGGGAAGATCACTGGCAGCATCAAAAGCAATCAAGACGTCGTCGATGCCATGAGTAACGCCATGAGCTCATTGAGTATTTATATCGTTTTGGTATTTTTTGCAGCACAGTTTACCGCGTTCTTCAAATGGTCAAACTTGGGCTCAGTAATGGCGGTATCTGGCGCGACTTTTTTGAGCGATATTGGCCTAACTGGACCTTTGCTGCTGGTTGGTTTTATCCTAATCTGTGGTTTGGTCAACCTCATGCTCGGCTCGGCATCAGCACAGTGGGCGGTGACCGCACCTATCTTTGTGCCCATGTTGATGCTCACAGGTTATGCGCCAGAGATGATTCAGGCAGCCTATCGTATCGGTGATTCGACCACCAACATTATCACGCCTATGATGAGCTATTTCGGTCTTATTTTGGCCGTGGCTATGCGCTATAAAAGAGACACTGGGGTCGGGACTTTGATGGCAATGATGTTGCCATACTCGATGGCCTTTTTGATTGGTTGGACAATCTTGTTCTCTGTTTGGGTATTTGTACTGGGTCTGCCTGTAGGGCCGGGTGCAGAGACATTTTATCCTGCTCAATGAATAGATTTAAAGGCTATATAGCTGCTAAATAATCATTAAAACTTAATGTTGTTTTGAAATTAAAAAGCCCTTATCAGTGTCTGATAAGGGCTTTTGTTTAGCCATTAAAAAAGCTATCTCAACGGTTTGGTCTGATTCCGTTCTATTTACGATGCTATCTTAAGCTGTTTAATCACCGCTTGTATTCCGTGCTCTTCAATCGTACCAGTGACGAAATCTGCACGCTCAATCAGAGCAGGCTGCGCATCGCCCATTGCTACCGCATAGCCGACCAAGTCAAACATCTCTAAATCATTAAATCCATCACCGAATGCCATACAATCGCGCGCGTCAATAGCAAAATGCTGGCACAGATCTGTGATGCCCCTTGCCTTGGATGCATTGACTGGTAGTATGTCTGCGCCAATATGATGCCAATGTACCAATTTTAATTCATCCTGAGCAAAGTCGATCTCTTGCATTTGGTCTTGTTGATTGTTAAAAAATACCGAACATTGATAGACCGTGTTTGACTTATAATACTCCGGATCAAGGATAGAGTTGGGCGTTATAGCATTGTATTCACGCAAACGCTCATTTTCATGTGACCATGCAATGTGAGTCGCTGAGTCAAATTTATGAATAATTTCACTTTTTTGGCACAGTAATACAATCTTGTCAGTCTGCGCATCTGATAACGGATAATGACTGATGATACCGTCTTTGTTAAAGCTGTATTGTCCATTCATACAGATAATAGCGTCCAACACGTCGGCATCAAGTAAGGCTAAGATATCAGGAGGTAAGATCGCTTTAGAACGTCCTGTCGAGATGACCAATTTGATATCAGTCTTTGCAAGTGCTTCAAGGGTTGCTTTGTTATGTTCGGCAATAATGCCTTTGCGACTGAGCGTATCATCGATATCAAAAAAAATAATTTTGGGGGTGGGTACTTCAGTATCGGGCCGTGCGCCGCTCGCTTTGTATTCAGTAAACATGGTTATCCTTGGTTTTTGTATTTTTTCTCTATCGTCTAGCTTATGTCATTTGGCTTTTTTTACAGAATATCATCTTAAACACTATTATACTGCTTTACCTGTTTGAGCCTGTAGAATAGGGTTCAATACCGTCTGAATACCTTGCTCTTCGATAGTGCCAGTGATGAAATCAGCGCGCGCCTTTAACTCGTCTTTACCATCACCCATTGCTACCGCAAAGCCAACCAAATCAAACATTTCTAAATCATTTAACCCATCACCAAATGCTATACAGTCGGCCGCATCAATACCAAAATACTGGCAGACGTCTAAAATTCCACGTGCTTTTGAGGCGTCAATAGGTAAGATATCACCGACAATCTCATGCCAGTGTACTAGCTTTAAATTCTGCTCAGCAAAGTTGACGTTTTGCATTTTGTCGTCTTGATTGTCGAAAAATACCGAGCACTGATAGACAGTGTTATATTTGCAATATTCAGGGTCAATAATGCTACAGCTTTTGATTTTGTCGTGATATCTGTCTTGCCACTCGTGCTCATCCGACCACACAATCTGCGATTCGGCATCAAACTTATAAACCAAATTGCTTTGTTGGCATAGCTCTGCAATGGTTGTAGCTTGTTCGCTTGATAATGGATAATCGCTGATTATGTATTGATTATTGAAGCTATATTGTCCATTCATACAGATAACCGCATCCAAAACATCCGCCTCGAGTAAGGCTAAGATATCAAGGGGCAAGATTGCTTTTGAACGTCCCGTTGAGATGACCAGTTTAATATCTAAGTTTGATTTGGCGAGCGCTTCAAGCGTGGCTTTGTTATGCGGGGCAATCTCACCGTTACGGCTTAGCGTATCATCGATATCAAAAAAGATCATTTTTGGGATGGGGATAGTGTTATGCCTATCAGCATTCACAGCTTTATCTACAATAAACATGATTATCCTTTATATTTTAAACACTACTATGAATGGCGACCATATATCGCTTGATACTGCTTTTATGAGGGTGTTTTTCATTATGTGTTTTATTCTACATGGTAAGTAGTACGGCAGTACATAGGTTCTGACCAAGTTATGTAACATGTTGATTATTTTATTATTTATAGGGGTTATACATGCATATTCAAGGTATGCTATTCGCGTAGGCTGTGCTTTTAGTCCAGCATTTTGCACCGACTATATATCAGAAAGAAAATGAGATGGTATATACGATAGATACAACTCTAAGAAATCATGATAGATAAAAAATCGGTCGAAATCCAAAAGCTTTATTGATTATATTTTATAATAAAGGTGTATCTTTAGTTTATATAAGCATTTTATAAATAAGGTTTCTTATGCATACAACGACAAGCCCTACTTCAGAAAGCAAAAAAAGAAATGGTGAGCATATTCTGATCAACATGACATATATTGCCAAGAATATCGACCTAGATTCGGGAGTCGAGCTGACTCGTGCACTTGAGTATTGGCGAAGATATTTTGAAGATAACAATATAGTTTCAGCTTTAGTCATTAGTGAAGGTTATTTCGTTCAAAGTTTTCAAGGAACAAGGCCTGCTATCAATACGGCCTTAGGAAAAATACTTGACGAGCATTCAACCATTTTTCCTAATATCGTTAATATAGATGAAATAGAAGCGCGTCAATGGAGTGGGTTTTTAATTAAACATCTAAAATCAAGCGCTGAAGATGAAGAGTATGCCTTAAAAAGCTTCTCAGCAGGTTCTGATTATAATCCCTATCTAATGACAAGTACTCAGATTGAAAGCTTTTTGACAGCAGTTTTTGAAGATAGCAAATCCAGCAAGTTTTAGACCAGTAGTGTCTTTTCACTATACCGATCATCTGTTTTAGCTTGCATAAAAAAGCCGTCTATACCTTATGTGTAGACGGCTTTTTGTCAAAAGTATTGTGAGCTGCAAATGTTAGAGATTAAAGCATGAAGTATAGCTATTATCACCCAACCGCAACACTCGTCACATTCTGAAAGCCTCTTGGCAACTGTCCACCACGATTACCACGACTGCCTGTATAATTGGCTAAATCATTGGGTTTTAGCGTCACATGACGTTTACCAGCGGTAATGATTAGGCTGTCTTGCTGACTGAGTGGCGTGATGGCAAGCACTTCTTCACCGTCTTTTAATTTAATCAGCTTATTACCTTTACCACGAGCCTGTTCAGGCAAATCATCAAGAGCAAATATCAATAGATAACCGGCATTGGTCACCACAGCAATGTGATCAGGAGTATTGGTTGGCGCTGCGCTATCATTGGCTTGTACATTAGTATCAATCCGTACAACAGGTAACAGCTTACTATTCGCTGATAGAGTGATAATTTTCTTACCAGCTTTTTGATTGCTATCAAGATTGCCAAGCGTATTGACAAACCCATAACCTTGCGAGCTGGCAAGGACGATGCGCTGGTCATTAGCGCCCGTTAATAGCTGCTCAAAGCTAGCACCTGCTGGAGGTTTTAGCACACTGGTCAGCGGATCCCCTTGACCACGAGCAGAAGCAAGGTTGTGCGCATCAATACTATAGCTGCGACCGGTGCTATCAAGCACGTAGATCTTTTCGTTAGACTTGCCACGTGCATACGCTTGATAGCTGTCACCTGAGCGATAACTCATACCAGTCGCATCGACGTCATGACCTTTGGCAGCGCGAATCCAGCCAGCTTTTGATAGTATGGCAGTAATAGGCTCACTTGGCACCAGATCTGACTCTTTTAACGCTTGTGCCTCTTCGCGTTCTGCTAATGGCGACATACGATCGTTGCCGTGTTCTTTCATGTCGGCGGTAAGCTCTTCAATCATCAGGTTGGTCAAGCTGTCTGGGTTATCCAAGTACTCTTGAATAGTGGCGCGCTCAGCTGCTAGCTCGTCTTGCTCGCGGCGCAGCTCAATCTCTTCTAGCCTTGCCAGCTGACGCAGACGTATATCCAAGATAGCATTGGCTTGTATGTCAGTCAGATCATAGCCTTGCATTAATGCTGACTTTGGATCGTCTTCTTCACGAATAATACGAATCACTTCATCAATGTTCAGATAAGCGATTAGCAACCCTGCAAGGATATGCAAGCGTTTATCTATTTTATCGAGACGATATTGTAAGCGGCGGGTGATCACTGAGCGACGACAGACTAGCCATTCGTCTAAAATCTCTTTGAGGTTTTTCACCTGCGGTTTACCATTTAGGCCGATCATGTTCATATTGACGCGGTAATTGCTTTCTAGATCAGTACTGGCAAACAAATGACTCATGACGCGCTCGACATCGACGCGGGTAGATTTTAGCTCTAGGACGATACGGCAAGCGTTTTCATGGTCTGATTCATCACGAATATCGGTAATCCAAGGCAGTTTTTTGTCCATCATCAGCTTAGCGATTTGCTCTTGGATTTTGTTGCCTGAGACTTGGTAGGGCAGTGCATCGATAATGACAAGATTTTTCTCTTTGCTATCGATATGATAGGTTGCGCGCATTTTATAGCTGCCACGACCGCTTTCATACATCGCCTGTAAGTCTTTTTTACTGGTGATGATTTCAGCAGGCGTTGGCAAATCAGGTGCTGGTATCGATTGGGTTAATTGTTTAACAGACAGATCTGGGTTTTTCAGCAAACGAATGGCTGCACGTACCACTTCATTAAGGTTGTGCGGCGGGATGTCTGTTGCCATACCGACGGCGATACCAGTCGTACCGTTTAATAAAATATTAGGCAGGCGAGCGGGCAGAGTAACGGGTTCTTGCATGGTGCCATCGAAATTGTCTTGCCAATCGACCGTCCCTTGACCGAGCTCTGTCAGCAGGGTATTAGCATAAGCAGACATTTTGGCTTCGGTATAACGCATGGCTGCAAAGGATTTGGGATCATCAGGGCTACCCCAGTTGCCTTGACCCGTGATGAGCGGATAGCGATAACTAAACGGCTGCGCCATCAGTACCATGGCCTCATAACAGGCGCTATCGCCATGTGGATGATATTTACCCAGCACATCACCGACGGTACGTGCAGATTTTTTGGCTTTGGCAGAGGACTTTAGGCCAAGCTCACTCATAGCATAGACGATGCGGCGCTGGACAGGTTTGAGGCCATCGGCAATATTTGGCAGTGCACGATCCATGATGACGTACATGGCATAGTTTAGGTAAGCTTGTTCAGTGAATTCCGCCACTGAACGGGTATCCATTGGCTCACTTGGGAGAATGGGAGCAATCGTATTATCAATAACATCGGACATAAAGTAGGTTTCGCTTCTGTGTTTTTAATTAGTATGGTTTGTATAGCACATATTATGTGCCGCACTGCATTGGCGCAAAATTAATATAAGAATAAGGTAGCGTTATCCTAAAGGATATTACATCAATTAAAAAGGGATAATCTAGAATAGACGACAGGTCATGACGTGCTGATATAGGCTGATATAGTAGTGCCCACTATATACGAGCTTACGATGCATACGTCGTCATGTAGTAATATTCGAGTAACATTATAGGAGAGTAACTCGCTATTTTATGCTAAAAATCGATGTAAAAAACGCTCAAATTTATCATGAATACTATTGATTTAATAGAGAATAATAAACGTCAAGTAACTTTGCGAACTCTGGTGCCAATATTTTGTATTGAGTAGTGTGTATAAAGTGTGTATGTTAAAGAACAAAGGGGTATTTACCACTGAATGCGTCAATTCATTAGGAGAAACAAGATTATGGATGATCAAGTCAATTTAACCCGTCGTAACGACAAAGTCTGGCTCAAAACTTATGAAGCGCTTGGGCTAACGTACGATATTGACATGCCAAGCGATGACACCTCACTGATTGATATCTTTGAGCAAAGCTTTCTTAAGCACGGTGATAAGACGGCATTCGTCTGCATGGGCTCTTCAATCACTTTTAAAGAAGTAGACTTATATAGCCGTCAAGTTGCCGCTTATTTACAATCACTTGGGCTGGTCAAAGGCGATAAAGTTGCCGTCATGATGCCCAATATTTTGCAGCTGCCCGTTACCGTCATTGGTGTACTGCGAGCAGGTCTGACCTTAGTCAATGTCAATCCACTATATACCACAAAAGAGCTTGAGCACCAGCTGACTGACTCTGAGTCTAAAGCACTTATCTTAGTCGAAAATTTTGCCAAAACTTATCAAGATATTGGTCGCAACGTGGTGGATCATGTGGTCATCACTGGTATGGGCGATCTGATGGGCACATTAAAAGGCCTTATGGTCAATACAGTTGTGCGTCACGTCAAAAAAATGGTACCGCCATACCAAATTGCCAACAGTGTCGAGTTTAAAGACATGCTTAAGCAAAGCTCGGCAGGTAAGTATCAGCGACCAAACAATATTAGTCTTAGCGACGTGGCTGTATTGCAGTATACCGGCGGTACAACTGGCGTGGCTAAAGGTGCCATGCTAACGCACAAAAACTTAGTGGCCAACCTTATTCAGTCCGATACCTTTTTGGGTAGTGCTTTTGATGAGTTTGAGAGTAGTAACGAGCAGCCTGTCATCATGACCGCTTTACCGCTATATCATATTTTCTCTTTTACCGTCTGCGGTATGTTTGGGATTTATCGCGGTTGTATCGGCTTATTGGTACCCAATCCACGTGACCTTGATAGTTTATTAAAAGCTTATAAAAACAATCCACCAGCATTTTTTCCAGCAGTAAATACACTATTTAACGCACTGGCTAACAACGATGAATTTAAGTCGATGGATCATAGTAAGCTACGCACGTCGATGGGCGGCGGTATGGCAGTCCTTAGCTCAACGGCAGAAAAATGGCGTCAGGTAACGGGCAATATTATCGTTCAAGGTTACGGGTTGTCTGAGACGTCACCAGTTGCAACGGCCAATCCACATAATAGTGCTACGTTCACAGGTAACATTGGCGTACCGATGCCAGGTACTGATGTTGCAATCTTAGATGAAGCGGGTAATGAGCTTGAGCTGGGTGAGCGCGGCGAGATTAGCGTTCGTGGCCCGCAGGTTATGAAAGGCTACTGGAATCGCGATGAGGCGACTCGTGAAGTGATGACCGATGATGGTTTTTTTCGTACTGGCGATATTGGGATTATGGATGAAGAAGGCTATGTCACCATCGTTGATCGTAAAAAGAACATGATTTTGGTTTCAGGCTTTAATGTTTATCCGAATGAAGTCGAAGAAGTGATGGCTGGTCATCCAAAGATTTTAGAGTGCGGTGTCATTGGTGTTGAGGATGAGAAGAGTGGCGAGGTTCCAAAAATATTCGTCGTACGCCAAGATGATAGTCTTACTAAAGAAGATGTTCTTGCCTACGCTAAAGAGCATTTGACTGGCTATAAACGCCCACGTCATGTTGAATTTATTGATGAGCTACCAAAATCGAACGTTGGTAAAATTTTGCATAAAGACTTGCGTAAGCTTGAAGAAGCAAATCAGGCATCTTAATATGCGATATTTGAATGCGGTTGGAGGATTTGGCTGTCATAGATAGCGGATGTTTAAACAATACTATTTGTATGGATAATGGTGAGACTGTATAAAGACGGTCTCACCATTTTTATTGAGAACTAGTTGCAGTATGCACAATAATAAGCGCAGTATGAGTCGCTGTTATTTATAAGCCACTATCACGAGAAATATTCTAATAAAGGGATTTAAGCGCCTTCTATACACACTTATAGAGAGTTTTTTGCAAAACTGTTATAGTACGGACGCATACAATCAGGTGGACATTGGTTATTATTGTCTGGTTTTTAGTGACTTTGTGTTCACAAATAATGATTTATAAACCCAATACTTTTATCATTATTATATTATTCTACGTTTTTAATTGTAGTACTTAGGAAAAGTTATGACTGACCATGCCAACAACAGCGGTACTAATAAAAACGCGCCAGACCAAGCGTCTGTCACTGATGGTAATGACCATGCGCATAAAAACGAACAAATGATGTCGGATATGACAGCGTTTCCTACTATGCCAACCATTCCAAGTGATAGACCATGGCTTGATGCTTATGAGCGTTATGGTATCGATGCAACTATCGATATGCCTGATGATGAGACCTCTTTGCTTGAAGTGTTTGAACGTAACTTTCGTCGTTATGGACAAAAAACTGCTTACCTCTGTATGGGCGCATCCATTACTTTCAAACAATTGGACCTTTATAGCCGTCAAATCGCCAGCTACTTACAATCGCTAGGTTTAGTTAAAGGTGACAAAGTTGGGATAATGATGCCCAATATTTTGCAGTATCCGATTGTTATGCTTGGTATCATCCGCGCAGGTATGGTATTGGTCAATGTCAATCCGCTATATACTAGCCGTGAGCTATCACATCAGCTACATGACAGCGGGGCAAAAGCAATATTTATCGTTGAGAATTTTGCAAAAACATACCAAGATGCTGAAGATAAAGGCCAAGTAGAGCATGTGATTGTCTGTAAGATTGGTGACATGCTGGGCTCAGTCAAAGGGAGGGTGGTCAATCTAGTTGCACGCCATATCAAAAAGATGATTCCAGCGTATAATTTGCCTAATAGCACAAGCTTTAAACAAGCGCTAGGAGCGGTATCTGCCAGCAAATATAAGCGTCCCGACTTATCATTGGATGATGTGGCGTTGTTACAATATACTGGCGGTACGACAGGTGTGGCGAAGGGTGCTATGCTGTCACATGGTAACTTAGTTGCCAACATGCTACAGATCAGCGTGCTTATCAATAGTGCTTTTGAAGATGACATCAATAGCGACGATGTGATCTTGACCGCTTTACCATTGTATCATGTGTTCTCGTTTATGGTCTGCGGCATGTATGGTATGTATCAAGGTTTTACAGGTCTATTAATACCGAATCCGCGCGATTTAGATGGTCTGATCAAAGAGATGGATAAATATAAACCATCATTTATTCCTGCCGTAAATACCTTGTTTAATGGCTTGGTGCATAAAGACAGCTTTGCCAAATTGGATTTTTCCAATCTTAAAGCAGCTATTGGCGGCGGTATGTCAGTATTGCCAAGCGTGGCAAAAGAGTGGCATAAAATCACAGGCCTGCCTATTGTAGAAGGTTATGGTCTATCGGAAACCTCACCCGTGGTCGCTTTTAATCCGATGACCATTGCAGAGTTTACAGGCAAGATTGGTATTCCAGCGTCTAGTACTGATATTGTACTAATTGATGAAGAAGAAAACGAAGTCGCTATTGGTGAGCGCGGTGAGATTTGTGTCAAGGGGCCACAGGTGATGATCGGCTACCAAAATCGTCCTGATGAGACAGCCAACACCTTCACAAAAACCGGTTACCTAAAAACAGGTGATATCGGTATCATGGACGAAAAAGGCTTTATCAAGATTGTCGATCGCAAAAAAGACATGATCATCGTCTCAGGCTTCAATGTCTATCCAAATGAGATTGAAGAGGCCATGAGTGAGCATTCAGGCATCGTAGAGTGCGGCGCCATTGGCATACCGAGTGATGAGCGCGGTGAAGACCCCAAATTGTTTGTGGTCAAAAAAGGCGATGTCACTGAAAAAGAGCTGCTCGATTTTGGTAAAAAGCAGTTAACTGGCTACAAGCGTCCGCGTCATATCCAGTTCGTCGATGAGCTGCCAAAATCAAACGTTGGTAAAATTTTGCGTAAAGAGTTACGTAAAATGGAAGGACTAGAATAGAGCGCCGGTGAGCGTTGTAGAAAATGCTTGCTTTACTCTCATTGTGTTTTTTGTCAAAATCACCACGTAATAACAAGTACTTATATTGCTATTGCGTGGCTGTCACGTTAGGATATCTCAGGTTTTGGGTCTGCTAGTGTTTGTCATGTCTGATACTTAAACACTTTTTAATGGCTTTTTTAGTATAACTAACGGTTCAAAAAGCCATTGGCAGACCGCTATTCTTATTTTATACCACTGCTTTTATAACATCGTCTTAGGGAATTTTATGCGTATTGATAACCGTGAGCTTGACCAACTTCGCTCGATCAGCTTTGAGCGCCACTATACCAAACATGCTGAAGGGTCAGTGTTGGTTAGTTTTGGCGATACCAAAGTGTTGTGTACGGCAAGCGTCGAATCAGGGGTTCCACGCTGGCTAAAAGGCAAAGGCAAAGGTTGGATTACCGCTGAATACGGCATGTTACCGCGCGCAACCAACACTCGCAATCAGCGTGAAGCCGCCCGCGGTAAGCAGTCTGGTCGTACTCAAGAGATTCAGCGTCTCATCGGTCGTAGCCTCCGTGCCATGATTGATCTTAATAAACTTGGCGAAAACACCATTTATCTCGATTGTGATGTATTGCAGGCAGATGGTGGCACACGTACCGCTAGTGTGACTGGTGCTGCTATTGCTTTGATTGATGCGCTTGAAAGCATTCAAAAAACCAAAAAACTAAAAGCTGATCCCCTGATTGGTCTGGTCGCTGCAATCTCTGTCGGTATGAAAGATGGTAAAGCTTATCTAGACTTAAATTATGAAGAAGATGCCAGCTGTGATACGGATCTAAACGTCGTTATGACGCAAAAGGGTGAGTTTATTGAGCTGCAAGGTACTGCTGAAGAAAAGCCGTTTACCCGTGCCCAAGCTGATGATATGTTAATCCTTGCTGAAAAAGGAATCGCTGAGCTTATCAAAATGCAACAAACCGCCCTTAGCTGGTAGATTTTTTATAAGAACTATCTAATATAAATTATAAGCAGCTGTTCAACTCAATATATAAATAACTGATGTGTTTATTCGTCAATGGGTAGCAATCGATAGGTAATGATGCATGTTAAAGCTAACCGATGATGGTGCCAAAATTACCTTACAGAATCAGCCCCCATCAAAGGACAACGGGCTGTTTTGGTTCGGCTCAGCATTGCTGGTTGGTGCTGTGGCAGTGGCCTTAGCGATGAGTCTACTGCCAGAGCGCCTAGCAATTGGCGCACTGGCTTTTTTGATTATAGGCAGTTTTATCTTTAATCGACAGCGCCAACAGCGTAAAAAATCTATGAGCGGCGATATCAGTAGCGGTGTCTTGTGGGTACGTGTAGGCGAGCTGGTACACGACAGTAATGGTCGACGTGATCATATTACGCTCAGCGACGGTGATAAAGTTACCTTGTTTGGCGAGCAGCTCCAAATTGTCGATACAGATAACGTACGTAAATACCATATCAGTGGCTTCGATACTGTCCAAGAAGCGCAAGCAACCAAAGCGATATTAGAAGGACAAGCCCTCAATAAGCGTCATGTCAATATTAAAATGAACGGGGATTGAGTCTCTTATCAATCGATTTTTAGTCAGCGATTTTTAAACAAAAAAGCCATCTGTAAATAGGTGGCTTTTTCTTTATTGTTTTTTTACAGACCAATGCCAACCTACCTTTTATCTTGCTTTTTGTACCTTTTATCATTTAAAAGTGTTGAATAAAGCTTGCAGCCTCTTACCTAAATGGTTTATAACTAAAAACTAAGGCGTGTTGAATATTCATCAACACTATTGCTGTCTTAAAAGGAGCTGGTCATGCCGCTATCGTCGGTTATTACCTCAGATAAAACAAATTCATATAAAGATAAAATGTCATTGTATAAAGCATCGTGGTATCAAGTGTCGTCTACTCAAGCCAGCACTGTTAAAAAGTTTCCTGTAGGGCCTTTTTTCATAAAAAGAACCTCTATTAGCGCATTGTTGTTACTGTTGAGTAGTGTAAGTTACGTGCATGCCGATAGTATGAGCGATCTTATCGCACAAAAGACAGCTCAACCTAATCTGGCAGTACCGCGTGCTAAAATAAATACACGCTCGACCATCCAGCGTACCCGTACCAACTATTCAACCGTTAACAACACGAGTCGCTTTAACGCTCAGCCGACACCCAATACGCATACCTACAATCAGCCGCCGCAAATTACGTCCAGATCAAAGTCATTTTATCGCTATCCAAAAATTCAGCGGCAAGCGCCGGCTGTCTTGCCTGCATTTTTATCAGGTAATTACGATAACGTCGATAGTGAGTATCTGCCACTGCTGAGCAGTGCTGAAAATCAGAGCAGTACGGCTGCACGAGAGGTGATTAGTACGGCACGTAAGATGGCACTGAACGAGCGTGCTATCATTCAAGGCGGCTGCTGGGATTATCTAAATGAGGTATTTAAGCGAGCAGGGGTCACCCGTGACACTGTCCATAAAGGCGCTTATAGACAAGGCCCTTATGCCAATAGTAATGAGATTGAGATTGGTGATTGGCTTTATTATATCAACCATGGCTACAACGGGGTTGAACATAGCGGGCTGTTTGTCGGCTGGGTTGATGAAGCAGCCAAGCAAGCGCTGATACTCAGTTATGCTGGGGAAAATCGCCGCGAACCTGCGCGCTACCGTGTTTATGATTTGAGTAATGTATATCAAATCATGCGTCCAACTATCTAAGTAGCCCAACTATCTAAGTAGTACATGCAATATCTTTCAAATACTAAAAAACGCCCGTGACTGATAGAGGTTACGGACGTTTTTTAGCGTTTAGTAAAAAGCGCTGTTCATTTGACTAAAATTTATAAATAAGCCTAGAACGGTTTGACGACCACTAAGATGACGATAATGACCAAGGCAAAAACTGGTATTTCATTAAACCAGCGCCAAAATTTATGGGTTTTATAATGCGGATTATCAATCAGTTTTTTTCGATAAAAACCACATGCGCCGTGGTAGGCTGACAATAAAATCACCAAAAAAATCTTCACATGTAGCCAGCCTTGAGTTTTATATACTTCCCAGCCAAGCGCTACCATCCATAGACCCAAAATCCACGTCGCTATCATTGATGGGGTCATGATACCGCGATATAGCTTACGCTCCATCACAATAAAACGCTCTTGACTGATCAGATCATCACTCATAGCATGATAGACAAAAAGCCTTGGCAGATAAAAAATCGCTGCAAACCAGCAGACCATTGCAATAATATGTGCCGCTTTAATCCAATTAAAATAATCTGGCATAGTTTTTCTCTTGTTCTCTCGTCAATACTTTTATACGTCATATATAGACGCGGGCAAGCTTAACGCAGATTAATGGGTAATGGTAGCAGCACATCGTAAAGACAAGCTCTATTCTGCCAGCACCACTTGCGATTGATGTCCACTCATCGCATCCATAACAGGCACTTGCTTAGGTGCTCTTGGTGCTGCAATTTGTGCAGTCAAGCCAAGCTCTCGCATAAGCCTGTTATCATTAGACTGGCTAGCATTGCCTGTCGTTAATAGCTTATCACCATAAAAGAATGAATTGGCACCTGCCATAAAGGCCAAAGCCTGCTCAGCGTCGGATAAGCTTTCGCGTCCAGCAGATAGACGTACATAGCTGCTCGGACAGCAGATACGTGTTACCGCAATCGTGCGAATCCATTCCAGCACCGAT
This sequence comes from Psychrobacter sp. 1Y10, assembly GCF_052259005.1. Classification (NCBI taxonomy): domain Bacteria; kingdom Pseudomonadati; phylum Pseudomonadota; class Gammaproteobacteria; order Moraxellales; family Moraxellaceae; genus Psychrobacter; species Psychrobacter sp. 1Y10. Next base: position 17,241 of record NZ_JBQQES010000001.1, read on the forward strand.
AGCTCACCCTCTGCCAGTACTTTATCACCGATTGGAGTGCCTGCGATCGGGACGAGCAAGTTAACAGGAATAGATTCGGGTGCTTTGGGCATTTTAAGTAACTCATGTACCCAATCTATGCGATCATCACGGCTCTCACCCATACCCACAATATTGCCGCTACAGACATTGATACCCGAGTCGCGTACGTGCGTTAGTGTATCGAGCCGCTCATCATAGCTACGCGTACTGACTACTTCTTCGTAGTAACGGCGCGAGGTGTCTAGATTGTGATTATAATAATCCAATCCTGCATCAGCCAATCGAGCGGCTTGATCAGGGTTTAGCATACCAAGCGTCATACAAGTCTCAAGGCCCAAGCTTTTGACTTCTTTGACCAGCTCGACCACATAAGGCATGTCTTTGGCACTCGGATGCTTCCATGCAGCACCCATACAAAACCGCGATGAGCCACTGGCTTTAGCGCGTTTGGCCGCTGCAATCACCTTATCAACTTCTAAGCGTTTTTCTGCTTGAAGTTTGGTTTTATCCCGATGGTGACCTGACTGCGAACAATAGCCACAATCTTCAGGACAGTTGCCTGTCTTAATGGATAATAAGGTGCTAATTTGCACTTCATTAGCCTCGAAGTTTTGACGGTGGATGGTTTGTGCTTGTAATAATAGATCCATCAGGGGTAGATCAAACAGCTGCGCAATGTGCTCACGACTGTATTTGACTGCCGAGGTATTTGTTACTGTGGTTGCGCTGCCCGCCGACCGTAAGCTGGATGTGGAATGCGAGTCAATATTAGTATTATTGTTGGCTTGATGGTTAGGTTCTTGGATAGAAAGCAGTCCTGCCATGGGTTAAGTCCTTTCAAGATAAGATGAGACAAAATCAGATAAGCTAGAATAGTCATCTGATAATAAGACAATAAAAAAGGTTGCGATAACCGTAGTATACCGCAACCTTTTCATAAAATCAGAACGCTATTAACAACATTAACAGATAGCGTTTAAAGACAGGCTAATGCCCGTAACCTTGTAAATACAGACTGTCTTTTTAACGGTACCATGTATTATTTACCGACTTTGTGCTTAGCCACACCAATCCAATGATTGGCAAATTGCTGCGCTTTATAAGCATAAGGTTTTGCTCTTTGAATGTAAGGTTTATAGTCTTCTGGAATAGTAGGTACGATGTGTTTAGCAAGCTTATTGAACCACATCATTAAGCTGTAATCACCCTCTATACTTAAGTTACCTTCTTGAACTGCTGTCATAAAGGCGGGCAGATTGCCTTTAGATAACAGCTTAACCCCGGTCATTGAGTCTTTAAAGTTAATCGTTAAATCTGGCTCATCGGCATGACCACTACGCTGACTAAACGTCCCATTATCAAAGTCAAAATGACGCGCAACGTTTGCTTCAACACTAGCGATTTCGATGGTAACTTTACGGTCAGCCAAAAGCTTTTTGATATCTTCATCATCACTGTCAGCAAGCATAGACAAGCGATAGCCAACCACAGCCAACATCATGTCTAAAGGGTCAGATTTGATATCTAATACAGGAATAGTAAACATAGTCAGTCTCCTAAAATAAGTATAACAATAAGTGTAAAAAATGTAGGATTACAATAAAAGTAACTTTATAAAGTAGCTTTATATTGGTTTGTACTACAATTTGTAGGTAGAGTATAAACTATCTTCTACCCTTAATACTTTAGTAGTTGCGTAGAAGGCATTAGATATCGTGTAACAATACCTTGAATCAAAAGTAACTTTATTAATGAACAAGTTGGTACATACCATATTGACAGATAAAGATACTTATACTAAAAAACAGTCGCGATAAAAAATGCGCCTATATTGGGCGCAATTATTAAAATAAGTCATATATCTCAAAAGGCATTACTAAAAACGCGGCTGATAGTGATCATCATAGATCGGCGTATGCTCAACGTAGCGTGCGGCAGCTCGTTTACGCTCTTGCTGCACGGTACGGCTCACATCATCGTAACGTAGCGCGCGATATAACACCCAACCAGCTAGTGGCAGCCAACTGATACCAAATGCTGCAACATAACTATGCCAATCAGATAAGCCAGAACCACTCATCAACGCGCTATGTAACATCTCAACACTTAGCCAATATATCATACCACCGAGCACATACCATAGTAGCCAACGCTGCGAAGTTAAAGCAATCGCTATAATAAAGCTTGCCAATAGACCATAGCCAAGTAGCGCACTACCGTCTAACGTATCTATACCAGCAACTGAAAATATAGTCAAAAACATCATTCATCTCGCTATTCATAAGGTGAATTTCAATAAGACTATTATGCTGGTTTACCGTAAAAAGCTGAATGGGGTAGAGGCGACTTTACGACAACGGTTGTCGTCTGATTTATGGTGGCTGTTTTATAGACTAAGAAGGTTTAATATAAAAAGTAAGCGCCTTATGATTAGGCGCTTACAATAAAGTATTATAAAAAATCAAGCCATATTAAATGGTTGGGATTATTGCTTGATCGGTTGTACGCGCTTGGTACGATTGCCCCACCACGACAGTGCTGATACCAATATTGCCCCAAGTAACATTAGTCCTAATGTCGTCAGCCAGTGTGCGCCCGCAGGATATTGCCACGGGGCAACGTTATTGATCGCCTCATTATTTAAAGTACCTAAAGCATCTACTTTCCATGGCCATACCTTGACCAGTGAGCCGGCAATAAAGCCAGTAAGCAGTGCTAATGTTCCTTGATAATATCGCGACAATAACCATTTAAGCACACGCGTGAAGATGAGTAGCCCAGTTGCCATTCCTGCCATTAAGGTAAGAATAACCGTCAGATTAAACGTATGGACGGCTTCCAATACCGTATCGTAAGCGCCCATCAGCAACAAGATAAATGACCCTGAAATACCAGGAAGTATCATCGCACAAATGGCAATTGCACCTGCAAGGAATAGATACGGTAAGCTTGGCGCCGTAGCGAGCAGGGGTAAGTTGCTGATCACAACCGCTGTCACAATACCAATGACAAATAACCCCGCCCGTGCCGCATTCCACCGTTTTATTTCACTCAATAAAATAACGACAGTCGCAATCACTAAACCAAAGAAGAACGACCAGATAAGCAAAGGCTGATTGTCCAGTAAATGCTTGATTAGACCTGCTAAAGTGGCAAAGCTTGTGGCAATACCTAATAGCAAAAATAGCAAAAATGTCGCATCGACTTGTCGCCAGACGGCAAGTAAACCTTTGATACCGCCATGCTGACGAAATACTTGCCAAAGGCTTGGGCCAATACTACCCAATGCATTAATTAGGCGCTCATAGATACCTGCAATCAAGGCGATAGTACCGCCCGAAACACCAGGTACGATATCAGCTGCGCCCATTGCCATACCTTTAATGTAGACCGCCACCAACTGCTTTGGATTGTCTGCACCGGATAGGTTGGCAGATGGGGTAGCTGACAGATCTGATAATGGCGCTGCATCAGTCTTCGCGTTTGATGACGGCGTGTCTGGCCGCGGAGTTTGTGATGCCGTCATGGACATTCCTTTCTAAAAATAAAAATAAGTGTTAATCGGCTACTAGTTTGAGAGGAGTGCAGGATACCCAAGTGCATAGAGTACGCCTTCAAGACCTGTGACGTTTACCGCTGCATCAGCACGGGCTTGGACAATAGATTTTGCATGATAAGCAACACCCAAATCGGCATTGGCCATCATGGGTAAGTCGTTTGCGCCATCACCAACGCAGACCACTTGTGACATCTCTATGCCCATACGCTCAGCAATATGCGCAACAATAGACGCTTTTTTGGCACCATTGACGATAGGCATCTGCACATGACCAGTCACTTCGTCCTCTTCGATATCTAAGTTGTTGGCATGGACTTCGTCAATCCCCAATTGTTCAGCGACATAACGGGCAAAATAAGTAAAACCACCAGAGAGCAGTACCGTGTGGTAGCCCAGTGCTTTAAAAGCACTGATAGTGGTACGAGCACCTGTCGATAAGGTCAGACGCGCGCAAATATCATCCAATACTGTAGTAGAGATGCCTTCTAGTAATGAGACGCGCTGCACAAAGGATTCATCAAAATCAATTTCACCACGCATAGCGGCTTCTGTGATGGTTTCTACTTGCTCACCAACACCAGCAGTCTTTGCCAGCTCAACGATGACTTCTTGTTCGATCAAGGTTGAGTCCATATCGAAGCAGACAAGCTTATGCGTGCGCAGCATATGACCAATAGATAAGATGTGGCAGTCGACTACATTCATGCTGTCAATGCCCAGATTTTGGACACCACTATCCTCTTTTGCTAGATAGTTCTCTGCTAAGTCGTGACGCAGACGAGTCGTCAGCTGATCATCAATGATGTGAGCGGCGGCTGTTTTCTTGCCAGGATGCATGAGCGTATCATTGACAGGAACCAATAAATAACGAAATACTTGAGCGGGGACAAACGGCTGTTTGGTATCATCGTCGATGCCGGAGACAGAATTGGTGTCAGTCACAGCTTTAGAAATGGTAATATCTACAAAGCTTGCCTCCGTATCTTCTGCCACTGTTACCAAATGCCAGCTTGGCTGCTCATCGACCCAAGACTGTACATATTGATGAATATCAAGCGCGTGCATATGCGCTGGTAATACGACAATCAATGCAAATACAGGGAGAGATTGGAGCGTATCGAAGTCTAGCAGATTGGTATCGTCAGGCAATAGTGACGCGACAGAATCTACAGCTTGTTGCCATGCTTTGCTGTCTTTTGGTAACGAGTAAGGCGTATTTTTTGGCATGTCTCAATTGTCCCTTGTGTGCGCAGTTAAGATTAGGAATAATAACAGTTTTACCGTGTATCGCCTATACATGACGCACAAAGTATAACAGTTGAATAATAATGCTATTATCTTGAGTATATTGACCGAATATCGTAAATGATTAAATGTATACTGATAGATAAACCTATGATGACCATTATGGTGATATTATAGACAATACCAGTTGGTCGACTGCTTGTATGATAGTCGGTAGTGCGGTTAAATAAGACTCGTTTGAGTTAAAATGATTAGTAGCATACTTTTCCAAAAAATGAGCAACAGTCTCGTTTTTTTAACTTCTCCCATTCAAAAAAGTTTAACATATCATGACGTATTTAGCGCCGCGGCAAGGGTTGTTTGCCATTATCATTCTAGTCAGTTTTTGTTTGCAGACTTTACTGCTGGTCATCAGCACCGATCAGCAGCTGACGACCAGTCGTGAGCAAAAGGGTGAGCAAATGGTCGCCCAGCTGATCGATGAGGCGCGTTTGTCTTTAGAAAACGAAGACCGCGTAAGCTTAAGTGTCATCGCCAATCGCTATACTAGCGAGCAGGACGTGGCGCGCATCGTCATCAAAGATAGCAATGATGAGATTTTAGTACCAGTCGGCAATGCTCCGATGCAGCAAGGCGATACCATTAGCCAGATGGCAACCAAAGGTGATGCCGTTATTGGTAGTGTCGCGTTGACCCTAAAAGACATCAGTAAGGGTGAGATTATCGCGATGCAATGGCCATTTGTCATCGGCTCGCTGGTATTGCATCTTTTCTTGTGGCTGCTGTATGGTTATGTGGCTCGTCCAACCAAAGAGCAAATCAATGCATTGAGCCGAGATATTCAAGATTTGCACCGCGAACAATATATTCAATCTGGTCAATTGAGCTATGGGCGTGCGCCTAATGAAAATTATGCTGAAAAAAGAGATGCCATGGGCGATGATGTTCATCATACTGCCGATACAAGCGATTATGAGACGGCTAAAACTGGCAAAGTGAACACTGCTGGTATCCATAATGAGCTCAACGCGTATCTAAAGTCGCAGCAAGCCAATACTGCTGATCAGCAAACAAGCTCTAACGCATCAACTGACGCCGCGCAAGGCAGACAGTCAAACAACGCTGACAGCACAGTTCAGCATACAGACGATATGCAGACTAGCGCAGGTGTCGACAGTAGTCACACTCATAAATTTACCAGCAGCTCATCAAAGCTGTCTGCGACACGCACTTTTGATACAGTCAGTGTGCAAATTATGTTTCACGATGAATACAACATGCTAGAGCGCCTTGCTCCTGAAATGAGAATGCCTTATTTGGCGTTATGCACTCAATTATTAAATCAAGCAATGACAGAGCTACTCAGGCAGCCACTACTGCTTGGCGTCAGTGCGGTGAATGAGCCACATTTTGATGAAAGTGGGGCATGTGCAATACTTAAAGCTGATAACAGTCATGCAAAAGCTGCTCTAGCTGGCGTTATGCTAGGGAAGTTGTATTTAATGCTCAATAAAATCATTCATGAAAAGCATATTGAGCTGTCAAGATTTGCGTTGCCAGCTAAAGTGGGTGTCAGTGACGAAGACCAAGCACAAGCAATGAGACAACTACTCAATAGCGTTGGTAGAAAGGAACAAATGCTGATTCTATTACCCAATGCTGGACTCAAACAAATCGGTAGTCATGTTCAGGTACAAAGCTTAAAGCGTCCAACAACGGTATATGAGCGTGAATGTGCGGTCTTTGATGGTGGTAATGACGCCATGATACAACGGTTAGCGACTGTCCGTAATGCAGTGTTAATGTCAGGTGTCGAAGAAGAAGAGCAAAGCGTTACCAATTAATTTTTAATAGACTACTGTCTATCAATAAAAGATAAATTAAACCAACTCGTAACCAAAGATGTTCCTTTATAATCAGCAATAGGCGTAAAAAGGATTGACAAGAGGCGAGCGAAACTTTATAAGGCATAAGTATATCGATGTGTTTTGAATTTATTGCCCAAATAATAGGAGTTTGTCATGAGTGATACTGATATCGATGATGATTTTGATGGCGAATTTGCCGATGACGATGATGCAAAAATGGTCGAAGAAGCAGAGACCAGTGTTCGCACCCGTCTAAGTAGCCTTGAAAAACGTCGTTTGATTGATAACTTATTAGAAGAAAAGCGTCTGGCCAAAGCACTAAAAGATGAGCTAGATGATCTAGGTGATGATGACGACGATGACTTTGATGATGATTGGGATGATGATGACCTTTAAGCATTTTTAGACCTTTGACTATAGATCGATCAATAAGCAGAAAGCAAAAATCATTAACGAGGTTACATAGTAAGCGTAACAATCTATCGACAGCTAACCGTGCTAAGCTGAACCTATTTTACTGACTGTTATGACTGTTATGACTGTTATGACTGTTATTCATAAAAGCCAATATGGTCTTTAGTAGCATAGTCTTTTGCAAATAGTGTGCTGATCAATTGTCAGGTCGATTATCCCTCATTAGAGATAATCCAATTTTTTATGTGCGTTGTCACCTCAATTACCGATTCAAGGATAAGTATTCCATGAGTAATCAATTAAGCTTTGATGAGCTGTTAGACTTCTTAGACAATCAAGAAAGCCAGTTTGTGCTCGACAGTGTCGCCACCCATGGTTTTTTGACTGCTACCGTGATAGGGCGTCCGCTACCAAACTGGATAGATGCGTTGTTTGAAGGACACGCCAGTGAAGTGCCAGACAACGTAGTCGATGGTATACGTCGCTGGCGCGACTCTATCATGGCTGAGCTAAAAAACGAGACACCTATCGAGCTGCCTTTTGGTGAAGATGCGGGCAATGAAGAAGTCGCCGTCGACTTTTCAGATGAGTCAGATATCGTGGCATGGTCAATTGGGTTTGTAGATGCTATGTATGGTGATGAAGCCAGTAATTGGTTTGAAGATGAAGATACAGCTGAGGATGTTGCTGTACTAACCCTACCTATGATCGTGCTAAGCGGTATCGATGATGAAGATCCCGAGCTTGCCGACATGCGCGCTGACCAAGACAAAATGGTACAGATGGTAAACAGTATTGAAGGTAACTTAACCGAGTTGTTTTTATTGTTCCATACTAATGATTAATTTTATAAGTCACTGCTAAGGTAATACCATGGCTATGCAACTCTCCAATCTTGAGCACTTACCCAACTATCAAATCACTGAACGCTTAGATGTCGTTTATGGTAGTACGGTACGCTCAAAACATGTCGGCAAAGACTTGTTTGCTGGATTTAAAAATATCGTTGGCGGCGAGCTGACAGCTTATACTGAGCTGCTAGAAGAGTCACGTCAAGAAGCGATTGATCGTATGGTGGTCAAGGCAGAAGCATTAGGCGCAGATGCGATCGTCGGTTTACGTTTTTCGACATCGAGTATTGCACAAGGAGCCTCAGAGTTGTTTGTCTATGGTACGGCTGTTAAAGCGATACGTATGCAACCGAATATGTCGTCTCAACCACCGCATTATCCTTCTAACGATTATCATTCCAGCGAATCATCAAGCACCGCGCAAACCCCAACTGATGAGTTACCACGTTTTAATCCTTTTGGTTAATGATAGTGAACCAACTGCAAAACTCTTGCAACTTCGCCTTTGCTTTTAAGATAAGAGACGTGCCATGAATGATTCTATGACTCAAATACTCATTAACTATGGGCCATTTGTTTTGTTATTTGTGGTCGGGTGGTTTTTTGGCATGCGTCATGAACGTCAGCATTTAGCGCAGCTGACAATAGCAGAAAAAGAGCTGGCTCATATCATTGTCTCTAGTGAGCGTTTTTATCGCCCCAATCTGACAGCCAATAGTGAAGGGGAGCTGGTGCTCGGTAGTGTCGTTATCGCCCAAGATTATTTTAAAATGGTCATCGCGCGGGTTTTAAGTTTGTTTGGTAAAAATCTCACCACTTACGAGACATTATTAGACCGCTCTCGCCGTGAGGCTTTAGTACGTATGCGTACGCAAGCACAAGCCAAGGGCTACAATCACATCTATGGCTTGCGCTTGGAGGTCAGTAATATTAACCAGCTGGGTAGTATGGTTGAAGCCATTGCCTATGGCACCGCGGTCGTTAGCACTGACGATGCCAAAACACGTTAACGACGGCGTATCCCCATTCGAGCTAACCTGTTTTTTCTATCATTCCTTGCCTCTTGTTTTACTCTTTCAACTTCAAATAAGAAAGTACGATTTTTTAGTACCGCCACAAACACCACACCCCCAACGGTATTTCCTGCCAGTACCACAGCCAAAAACAACAAGTAACCTAAGATACTTACAGTTGTGCCGTACATAAGAGCGGCAAACACTTCAATATTACCAACGATACTATGATGCAGGCCCAAAAAGCCGATACTACCAGTGATGAGAGTGACCAGTACAATGCGACTGATCGTATCGCGTGCTGAGGTGACAAGCCATGCTGCAACGCCCATCATCCAGCCTGCCAATACGGCGCTACCGAAGATAACCCACCATTTAAACCCTAATACATGCGCTGCATAAGCATCGATATCACTGACACTAAACAGATGCATATTCAAACCTAGCCCTATCATTAAGGCGGCAAATATACAGCCGCCAACGATATTGCCAGTGATAACAATACCCCACAGACGCAGCAGCTTGTGTAACGGCTCTATCTTATTTAACACAGGTAAGCTAAGCAGTGAGGTCTGCTCAGTGAACAACAACGACTGGCCGATCACGACGATGATAAAACCTATCGGATATAGCAATGAAGATAGCACCATTGCATATTGATTGGGCATCACTCCGCTAAACAGTGAAAAAGCTGCTAAAATTATAAAAAAGCTAATGCCAATCTCAAGCCCAGCAGTAAAAGCACTGGTAAATAAAGAACCTAAAGAGCGATCAAACGTTTCTTTGGCATGGATGACCTGCTCAACCAAAATACTGGCGTAGCTCTTTGCTTGACTTAAATTGTCATCGCTGGCGACTTTTTTGATGGTTTCTTTGTCTTCATCACTGATCTGTTCAGGGAAGTCTTCATCCTTAAGGTTTTCAGTGGCTTTTGTTTCGCTGTCTTGTTGCTCGTCTTTTTGATGCTGACTGTCTTCAATATCGCTGTTATTTTGCTCATCTGTATCATTGGTATCATCAGCATTGTTATCGGCTAAATGCGTATCGTTTGATAGGTCAGTCTGAGAATCGTCTTTACGCTCGGTATCTTGGGGCACAGTAAGCTCGCTGATTATGGGATAATGATTTCGCTGCATGGACTAGTAGAAGGCAACGTCTGACATGTAAGATGCGTTATATTCTATGGTATGACTATAGCCTATCATATTTAGCATTGCGCTGATTGCTGTTGTTGATTGTTTAATACGCTCACTCAAACCTGATAAATTTGCTCATCATCTAACAAAATCTTGCCATCTGCGTTAAAATTACTCTATTACTTATTTCGCCTATTTTTCGACATATTTTCTGGCCACATCCATTTTTAATAAAAGACAATCCTATTATGAGCAATCCTGAGAATCACACCAATACTAATACCAACCTGACCCAATCTATTCAAGCCGCTTTAAGCCAACTAGAAAACGCCTATAACCCAAGCGAAGTAGAAGCGGGTATGTATCAAGGCTGGGAGGACAGCGGTTATTTTCAGCCGACGTTTGATAAAGACGAGTCGTTCTCTATCGCGCTGCCACCGCCAAACGTCACAGGATCGCTGCATATGGGTCATGGGTTTAATAACGCGATTATGGATGCGCTCACACGTTTCCACCGCATGGATGGTGACAATACGCTGTGGCAACCAGGTACGGATCATGCGGGTATCGCCACCCAGATGGTCGTTGAACGTCGTTTGGAGGCGCAAGGACTCAAACGCCGTGATATGACGCGTGAAGACTTCGTCGATAAAGTGTGGGAATGGAAAGAAGAGTCTGGCGGCAATATCACCAACCAAATCCGCCGTTTGGGCAGCTCGGTTGATTGGTCACGTGAGCGCTTTACCATGGACGATGGTTTGTCCAATGCGGTAAAAGAAGTGTTCGTACGCCTATTTGACGATGGTTTGATTTATCGTGGTAAGCGTCTGGTCAACTGGGACCCTAAGTTCCAAACCGCACTATCTGATCTAGAAGTCGAAAACCATGATGAAAAAGGCAGCTTGTGGCATTTTCGCTATCATTTCACGGATACAGAGCTGACCACGCAAGATGGCAAAAACTATTTGGTGGTAGCGACCACGCGTCCTGAAACCTTACTTGGGGATACTGCAGTTGCCGTTAACCCAAGTGACGAGCGTTATGCGCACTTAGTCGGAAAAACCATTACCTTGCCAATCACGGGGCGCGTCGTGCCCATCGTCGCTGATGACTATGTTGAGAGTGATTTTGGAACAGGTTGCGTCAAAATTACCCCAGCACATGACTTTAACGATTATGAGCTAGGCCGCCGTCATAGCTTGCCGCTGATTAATATCCTTGATGAGCGCGCCAATATTTTGCCAGCAATGGAAGTCTATCCTGATTTGCAGACGCGTGAGCCAACATTAGAGACCACGCCACAGGGTTATGCAGGACTTGAGCGTTTTGCCGCGCGTAAATTCCTCGTTGAGCAAGCAGGCGAGCAAGGCTGGCTAGAAGAGGTAGAAGACTATGCGCTAAAAGCACCGCGCGCTGAGCGTGGCGGTACCATTGTTGAGCCGTGGTTGACCGATCAGTGGTACGTCGCGGTTAAAAAGCTGGCTGGCCCTGCGATTGATGCGGTAGAAGATGGCAGCATTGAGTTTGTCCCTGCACAGTATAAAAACATGTATATGGCGTGGATGACGGATCTACAAGACTGGTGCATCAGCCGTCAGCTCTGGTGGGGTCATCGTATCCCTGCATGGTATGACGATGCAACAGGTGAGACCTATGTCGCCCGTGACGAAGCCGAAGTGCGTAGCAAGTACAACCTAAGCGACGATGTAAAACTGCGCCAAGATGATGATGTGCTTGATACCTGGTTCAGCTCGGGTCTATGGACCTTTAGTACGCTGGATTGGGCAGACCCTACTGCTGATCCGCGTGTGTTAGAGACTTTCCACCCGACCAGCGTGCTCGTGACAGGTTTTGATATTATCTTCTTTTGGGTGGCCCGCATGATCATGATGACCCTGCATTTCGTGAAAAACGAAGATGGCACGCCGCAAGTACCGTTTAAGACTGTCTATGTGCATGGTCTAGTCCGTGATGGCAATGGTCAAAAGATGTCAAAATCAAAAGGTAACGTCTTAGATCCGATTGATCTCATCGACGGTATTGAGCTAGAAGCGTTGGTCGAAAAACGCACCAGCAATATGATGAATCCAAAAGACGCGGCCAAAATTGAAAAGCAAACGCGTAAAGAGTTCCCAGAAGGCATCCCAGCTTATGGTACGGATGCATTGCGCTTTACCTTTACCTCATTAGCCAGTACGGGTCGCGACATTAACTTTGATCTAAAGCGGGTCGAGGGCTATCGTAACTTCTGTAATAAGATCTGGAACGCCAGCCGTTTTGTACTGATGAACTGTGTCGATGGCGACAGCAATGCCAAGCCTATCGACCAAGCGGCAAACCCTGATGTCTGGGAGCTACCAGAAAAATGGATCATGAGTCGTCTGAACTCTAGTATTAAAGACATTCATCAGCATTTCGCTCAGTATCGTCTCGATATGGTCAGCCAAGATATCTATGAGTTCATCTGGAATGAGTACTGTGATTGGTATGTTGAGCTTGCCAAAGCCAGCCTCAATGATGACTCGGTATCTGACGAGCGCAAAGCGCAAATCCGCTATGTGCTGCTACACGTGCTAGAGACCGCGCTACGCTTCACCCATCCAATTATGCCGTATCTGACCGAGCAAATCTGGCAGACCATTGCACCGCTATTGGGTCGAAAAAACACCGACAGCATCGTGGTCGCTAACTATCCACAGACCGATGCCAGCCAAATTAGTGAGCAGACTGAAGCGGATATGGCATGGCTACAGGAGCTAATCGCGAGCGTCCGTAATATCCGTGGTGAGATGAAACTGGGTAACGCGGTACGTCTGCCAGTGCTACTACAAAACGTCTCTCAAGATGAAGAAGCGCGTCTATCCCGTATCAAAAACCAGTTCAAAGCGCTTGCCAAAGTCGAGAGCTTAGAGATCGTCAAAGAAGGCGATGAAGTGCCACTGTCGTCATCAAGTATGGTCGGTCAGCTACGTGTCCTCGTACCGATGAAAGGTCTGATTGATCCAACGGCTGAGCTGGCACGTCTGGACAAAGCGCATGAAAAACTGCAAAAACAAGCCGATGGTATCGCGCGTAAGCTAGGTAATGAAGGTTTTGTCAGTAAAGCGCCTGCGGAAGTGGTCGATGCTGAGAAGGCGAAATTGGCTGAGCTAGAAGGGCAGTTGACGGCGATGACTGCGCAGATGGAGCAGTTAAAGGCGTTGTGATTAAAATGTAGATATTAGTATTAACAAAAAACGCTGTCACAGTTGTGATGGCGTTTTTTATTGTCTACTGGTTAGTTCTCTAGCTAACTCTTATCCCTAATAAATACTGAATATTTGTGTGCTATTATCTACTAGTTTTCATGAGTTGTTCTTATTTTATAATATTAAATAATGTACTTCTATAAAAGCCGAAAAGCACAATTGTCAGCTACTATCATGTAAAATTTTTCATAAAAACTGCTTAAATAAAATTATAGGAATTGCCAATGATCATAAAGGGATTTGAAGCTAAGGGAGTTTTTGGGTATTTGGATTTTAATATTGAGTTCAATGACGATAAGAATTTCTTAGTTGGTGGGAATGGTTCAGGTAAAACTACAGCTCTAAAACTTATTAACGCTCTAATAACGCCAAGCTTTAGAGAGTTATTATCTACTTCTTTCGAATACTGCTCTTTATCGTTAAATTTCAATGGAGAGGATATCTATATTTATGCCTATACTAAAGATGATGAGGTCTTTCTGGGTATAAATAGTTGTGAAGTTCTAGTTGAATTACCAGCAAGTTCTAACGCTGAAATTGAGATTTTTTCTAGAAGAGAAGATAAGTTTGAAGAGCTTTTAGAAGGTTTAACTCATAAATATGCTTTTCATCCAGTTATTGAAGCTATTTCGAAAATAAACTCACCAGTTTTCTTAGGTTTAGATAGACGTACTGACTTTTCAAGCTCGAATAACGATTATTTCTTAGAACGCGAAATCTGGCTAAGTAACAAAAGGAAAGATATTACAAGAACTAGACGGCTTATTAAAGGTTCAATAGGTGCAAGTCTTATGGAAATCGAGATGCTTGTAAAAAATACTTACAAACGTATAAGGGATTTAGAGGTTGAACAGTCTCAAACCCTTAGAAATCAGATTCTTATATCTTCTTTTAAATACTCAAAGTTTAATAAAGAGAAATTCGTTTTTGAACATCCCGATGAGAGAGAAAGAAATAAATTACTTGAACGAAAAAGTGAAATTAAAAATGTTCTTTTTAATATCATTGATTTTGACTCATCTATAAATGATGAGGTAGATACTTTTTTTAGAAATTTAAATGACTTATTTGATGGGATATCATCAGCTAAAGAAAATATAAATATAGAACTGTTACTCAATAAAGCTCAAATTGAAAGAATGTATAGAATAGTTGATATAATAGATGAGCATAAGTCAAGAAATGATGGTTACTATAAGCCAATTGATGATTTCCTTGGGACAGTAAATATCTTCTATGAAGATTCTAACAAAAAGTTGGAAATAGATACAGTAGGTCAGCTAATTGTAAGAAGGCCCGATGGTAGCGAATGTACAATTGAGGGCCTGTCATCAGGAGAGAGGCAGCTACTCGTTATTTTTGCACACTCTTTTTTCAACCATAATAACATTTTCATTATAGATGAGCCTGAACTGTCTTTACATTTAGGATGGCAAGAAAAGCTCGCGGAGACAATATTTTCAGCTAACCCCAGTTCACAGTTTATTTTGGCGACACACTCTCCAGAAATTATTGCTGGTAACAATAATAAAGCCGTGGGGTGTAGGTAAGATGACTCAAGTTGAAATACCAAAAAGAAGCTTAGCTGCTAAACATGCTATAAGTACACTTTTTCAAGAAAAAAATGATATTGATATCTATATAGAAGATACAGCTTTTGGTTATGAGAAGCTTTTTACCATTTTGCTATCTCGTATTTTTAAAGATAAATACAGAATAAAGAAAGTGTTTCCATTAGGTGGTAGAGGAGAAGTTATTAGGCACCATAGCAATGAGTCAAGTAAGCGCCCCTTCCTGTATATCATCGATGGAGATTTATTTTTACTTACTGGAGATACAGTCGAGAGTAAGCAAGGACTTTATCGGTTACCTTGTTACTGTATAGAGAATATTTTATGTGATCATGAATCACTTATTGAGGTTCTAGATGAGGAGGAGTCTTGTAGAAATATTCAAGATCTACGAAATAACTTTAACTATCAAGATTGGGAAATGAAGAATAAAGATAAATTATTTAAGTTATTCATTGAATATGCTATTTCAAAGATATTAAACCCTCAAAAGAAAACAGTAGCTTTTAAAGTTAGTAATTTGGTTTCGTGCGACCACGGAGCTATAGATGATACTAAATTACAATGTAGAATTGATGATATTAGAAGCTCTGTTATTAGTGTAAGTAGCCAAGAAATATATGATTCTACTAGAGCTAAAGTATTGAGTAGTTTTGAATGTTCATCTATAACAGAATTAAGCACTGTTTCAGGTAAAGATTATTTGTTTCCATTATTGAAAACTAGAGCTAAATCAACCGTAAAGACTAAGATTTCAGATATTAATTTTAAACAAAGAATAGCTAAGAGGTGTGATCTAAAAAGTATTTTAGATATTGAGAATTATGTAGGCCCTTAGTTTGACTATGGCAAAAAATCGCTTCAGCTCGTGCTGTTAGCGGTTTTTTAATGTCAGTAATTAAGCTATTATCTTTAAAGGAATAACACGCTAACGTAAGGAACACCATGAATCATCTCACAGTCGGACAACGCGCGCCTTTAAGCAATCTTGCTATTGACGATACCGCACCAATCACGCTTAAGTTCACCCGTCAAAGCTCAATCGAGATGGACATCAGCTGCTTTGCCTTAGACGCAGCGGGTAAACTGATCAATGATGATTACATGGTGTTTTATAATCAGCCAACCTCACCGTGCGGTCAAATCAAGCTCACCCATTACGAGTCGCAGCCAACGGCAAATAAAGGCATCCAAGCCGAGTTTGAAGTGAATTTATCCAAACTGGCTACGAATATAGACAGCTTGTTTTTTGTGTTATCAGCCGACACGCCGCTGAATCAAATTCAATCGTTAGAGATTGGGATTTGGCAACAGTCACAAAAAGCACAGGCAGAGTATCAAGCAGCAGACTTTGCACAGCAGCAAGCCAGTATGTTGATGCAGCTGTATCGTAAGGGTGGCGTTTGGCGAGTATCCAACGTCGCACAAGGCTTTAATGGTGGGCTTGCTGCCATCGTGCAGCATTTCGGTGGCGATGTAGAAGAGGGCAGCCCGCAAGTAATCGAGCCGACCGCCACGCCAGTGCAAGCAAAACCGTCGTTAGAGAAGGTCATGCTAGACAAAGCGCCAAAACTGGTCAATCTGGCCAAAAAAGCCACGGTATCGCTTGAGAAGCGCCAATTGCAGCAATTAACCGCAAAGGTAGCACTGGTGCTAGATGCCTCAGGCTCAATGAACAGACAGTACAAAAAAGGCCGCGTGCAAGAAGTGGTCAACCGCATACTGCCATTGGCAGTGAGCTTCGATGATGACCAAGCGCTAGACTGCTGGGCGTTTGCCCGAGATCCGCAGTATTTGGGCGAGATTGAGCTAAGCAACTATGACGGCTTCATCAACAACGCTCATGGCGGCTGGCGCAAATGGAAGCTTGGCCCACGCATCAATAACGAAGCAGAGGTCATGAAAGCCGTGACAGAGTTTTATCAAAAGGACGGCTTGGACGTGCCTATCTACGTGCTATTTATCAGTGATGGCGGGGTTAATGACAATCGCGGTATCACTAGAGTCATGACGGATGCGGCGAAACTACCGATATTTTGGCAGTTTGTGGGCTTGGGTGGTCGTGGTTATGGCATCCTCAAAAAACTAGATGATATGGAAGGGCGCGTGATTGATAATTGCGACTTTTTTGAACTCGATGATTTAGACGATATCAGCGAAGAAGCCTTGTATGAAAACATGCTAGAAGATTTTCCAAGTTGGCTCAAAGAAGCACGAGAAATAGGATTGATATCGAAATAAGTAAGCCAAAATAATATCATTAAAAATAAAACCGCCCACAAAACTGTGAGCGGTTTTTTTACGCCAAAACAAAACCGAATTAGACACTACGTCCATACGATTTACCAAACACGATAACCTGTCTGCTATAAGCTATACTCGATCCACCATAAAAGAAATACAGCGCTATAGGGATAAATTTTTTGCAGCCTCTGTCTGCGTAGGCACAGCAAGCAAAGAAAAATTTGTTCCAGTAGCGCATTATGATATTTATACTTATTTTATTTAGGACTAAATGTAGCACCGCTATAGCAAAATTAGGCCTTAGACATTTTATTACAAATCAAAGCGATAAGGCTGATAGTATAAATATAAGCGCACTGACTTCTCTAAGAATTGGATTTACACAAGTAAAAAGTAAGTGACGGGGTCGGTGTATAAGATATTTTTAAATCATGTTTTAGTAGATTTAGGAATAATAATGATGATAAATATACATGTAGTCTTTTGGGTCGCCCTGACATTTTTTACCTTTCTTGTGACCATGAGTCATATAAAAGGTCACAAATCAATCGTTGATAGAGACTCGATGCCGAGGGCACTGAGTAGCGATAAGCTCGACATCGAAACCAGCTTTTATAAAGCTGATGCCACCTTACACGATATTATATTTTTCCATGCCTCTGCATCAGGTGCCGCGATCGTTTTATTGGTCCTAATTATCAAAGGTGAGATTTTATTCCCAGGAACGGTTGTCCTCTTTGGCGCGCTATCTTCCATCGCGATATTTACTATTAGCATTGTACTTCTCTTATTTGCCTTTTATTTTTATAGTATCTCGATTTTGAAGCTTGGCGATACGCTGGCTAGAATGCAGTTTAATGGTAAAGGTATCGAAACCAAGTACGCAATTTTGGCCGTCTTTGGATATTTTTTGATATTCCCAATTATTGCGTTAATACTGGTTTAAAGTTTTTTCAACGCATGTTTAATCAAAACCGCTCATGATTTAAGTTATGAGCGGTTTTTGTTGGTCAAATTTATCCAGATATACTTAATGATAGTAAAATGTCGCAAAAATAGACTTGTGTCGTTCTAAACGTTATAGCATGCTTACACAATTATATAGATAGCTGAGCTTTACTTTTTAAGCTGCGTTCTCGCTTTATAAGTTCATAGTGATATCTGTCTTTTATCGTGTATCGAAATCATATTTATGACTGACAATAAAAAATCCTTTTACTATCGACCAAAGACCAATCAATCCAGCAGTCCAACGATACGCTGGACGTTTGTGACGCTTGGCTGGTTGTTTTTTGTGTTGGGTATTATCGGTATCTTATTGCCAGTAATGCCGACCGCGCCTTTTGTACTATTGGCAGCTGCCTGCTGGGCAAGAAGCTCGCGCCGCTTTCACTTTTGGCTGATCAATCACAAGTATTTTGGCAAGTATGTCCGCGATTGGGAAGAAAACCATGCTGTTCCTCGGTATGCTAAATGGCTTGCAACAGTGATGATGGGATTTTCAACGGCAATGTTATTTTATCGGCTGCCAGCAGATATGCTATGGGTTGCATGGGCGGTAGCCCTTGTATGTAGCGGAGTGGCGATATATTTGTTTCGCTTACCCAATGCCAAATAAGCGCAAATCGACGACTAAAAAATATGATTGTATATCCGGTTACATGAAATATAAGATAAAGCTTGCCATATAGGCTTGCACGTCTTATAATACGTCCAAGCTTAAAAGCAGTTCTGCACCAAATCATTACCTCGTAGTATTAGTTATAATCCTTCGTTTTAATATTTATCGTTCAGTAGCTATTTGCAAGCGTTACCGGTCACTAGACCATTAATAAATTTAAAAGTAGGATTATCGACATGTCAGATACTCAAAAAGGTACAGTTAAGTGGTTCAACGAAGCTAAAGGCTTTGGTTTCATCGCTCCAGAAAACGGCGCAGACGTTTTTGCTCATTACAGCGAAATCAGTGGTTCTGGCTTCAAAACTTTGGCTGAAGGCCAAGAAGTTGAGTTCACTGTAACTCAAGGCCAAAAAGGCCCACAAGCACATAACATCGTTGCTATCTAATTTGTCTTTATAGACAGCTAGATGAATAGATGTAGAAAAGCGGACCTTCGGGTTCGTTTTTTTTCGTCTATGATTTGGTATCTAAAGCACTGATAGTAGATGTAGTAATCGTTTTCCTTAAAAGGTTTTAGTCAATCATACTAAATTAGATGATAAATATAAAAAGGCCTCCGACTATAAGTAGTTGGAGGCCTTTTACGTTAGGTAATGAGGTGAACATTCAAGAATGGACAGGCAAACTACTAGATAAAGCTAATGCCAATATTAATAAGGCCACCGCCTAGTATTAACCAGCCAAACATAATTGCACCTAAGATAAGCGGTCTAATGCCAGCTTGCTTGATCGCGCTCAGATGAGTCGTTAAGCCCAGTGCAAACATAGCCATCGTCAGTAACACATCGTCTAATAAGATCATGTTTTGCTCAAAGCTTTTAGACATTGGCAGCCATGTATGTAGTATGACAATAGCAATAAAGATAAAAGCAAACCAAGGTACGCTGACCTGTCTAATACGCGCTATAAACGATAATTTTTTATCGCTGTTTTGACCATCGCCCTTGGTCAAGGCAAATGATAAAACCAGTAAAAATGGCGCGAGCATCATGACACGTATCATCTTGGTGACAACTGCAGTATTACCAACCTCAGTGTTTACTGCATTACCAGCGACAACAACCTGTGCCACTTCATGGACAGTTGAGCCAGTATAGACGCCGTATTGCTCGGCACTAAGCCAAGGCTGTAACCAACCAAGGTGATACAAAAAAGGATAAAGTAGCATGGCTATAGTGCCGAACACGACCACTGTCGCTACTGCAATCGTAACCTTGTGCGCCTCAGCTTTGACCACTGGCTCTGCTGCTATGACCGCCGCTGCTCCGCAAATACTAGCGCCTGAACCAATCAATAAAGTTGTTTTTTTGTCAACCTTTAACCACCTTGTGCCCAGCCAATATGTCAGTAAAAATGTCGATGTCAGTACTAGTGCATCTGTCATAACTGCTGGCATGCCAACGCTTGCAACTTGTGTTATTGTCAGTTTAAAACCATAAAACATAATGGCAAGACGTAAAATCTGACCCTTAGCAAAGACCACGCCAGCATTTAAGCGCTCAGCGAAATTAGGATAAATCGTATTACCAAGGATCATTCCAAGCAAGATAGCTAATGTCAAAGATGACAGACCCACGATATGTCCATTCGACCAAGTATTCAAACTGTTATTAAGCCATAGGCAAAATAAGCTACCGATCAGCACGACAACCAATCCTGCTAAGTGACGGTTGTTTGGAAAATAATGATTCACTGATTGGGCAAAAGCGTGCATAAGGGACGCATCCTATTGTCGATAATCAAAATAAGCATAAGCTTATGAATAGACAGTATAAGATAAGTTGTTTTATAATAAAAACAGATTAATAAGGTATAACCTATCGAAATTTTAGGTTAGTAGAGTATCTTGATAAAAGGCAATAGCGATTGATGAAGAAGACCGTTCAGACTGTACCAAAGATCACTTTGCGGCAACTGGCAGTATTTGTTAGTGTCTATCAGACAGGTAGTACCAGCCTTGCCAGCGAAGCGCTGCATCTATCACAGTCAGCAGTCAGTAGCGCACTGACCGAGCTAGAAGCGCGCTTACAAATGCCTTTATTTGAACGAGTAGGGCGCAGGCTTAATCAACATCCAAATGCGCATCCGGTTTATGTACAGGCGCAAGCACTATTAAGCCAGTCTTTGACACTTGAGCAGTATCATCAGTATCAAGCAGGACAGATTCATATTGGTGCTAGTACGACTATCGGCAATTATGTGTTACCACCACTATTAGCCCAGCTGTATAAAGCACTACCAGACGCTAACGTCGACATGTATATTGCCAACACCCAAGAAGTCATTCATGAAGTTGAACAGTTAAATATTGATATCGCTTTAGTCGAAGGCATGCCGCGTCCGACAGACATAAAAGTCATCGAGCAGCAAGAATGGCGTACAGATACCTTAGTAATATTTGCTAAACACGATAGTAAATGGCTAACCGATTGGGCTGAGTATAGTGCAGCTGAGCAGTGTTATAAATTGACTGTAACGCAGCTGGCAAAATTACCGTTGTTGGTACGTGAGGCAGGCTCGGGCACGCGGCAAATTATCGACGAGCAATTGCTTAAGCATTTACCAGATGTCGAAGTCGTTATGGCGATTCAGCAGTCAGAGGCGATTAAAAATATGGTCAGTGCCGATATTGGGCTTGGCTGTTTGTCGCAGCATGTGATTGAAGCAGAGTTGACAGCGCAAAAATTGGTACAAGTGAAGGTAACGGGTATTGATCTGTCGCGGACTTGGTGGTTGGTCTGGCACAAAGCCCGCCATAAAAGCCCAATCTGGCAAGCATTTATAGATATTATCCAAGGGCAGTACACTTAAGTATAAATGCATTAGGTAGGTAAGATTGTCATGCAGAAATAAGCAAAAAGCGCACCGTAGACAAGTAGCTACGGTGCGCTTTTTTTATTTATTAATGAGCTAACAAGCAATACCTATATCAACTCTATTAGCTGCGTTTTGATACTGGTTTATCAAGCCTGACGACTAAACTGTCACAGGGTACATTTGGCAGAATGTTATCTGCGGTCGCACCGCTTATCCATGCAGCAATACCATGGCGTTCATGACGACCAATGACCAATAGATCGACATCATTTTTATGGCAGTAATTAACGATGCCTTCACTGTTAGAGATGGCAGTCGTCACTTCAGAGTTTACCGCATTTAAATCATTACGCTCCAAAAACTGGGCCAGTTTTGCCCGTGCTTCTTGGCAGCGCTCATCATCAATCTCATCATATAGGCTTGAGGCAGGTACCAATTCATAACCAAAGCCAACCATGGTATCCTTGACGATATGTAATACTGATAGCTTGGAGCCAGGACGGTTATCAACGATGCGTTTGGCTTTTTGAGCAACTATGTCGGCATCAGCCAATAAGTCAGTGACTAGTAAAATATGTTGGTAACTCATGAGGGTCTCCTCGTAGCAAGTAGTTTTAACTATAGCACTACTGATGACTGCTGTTAAGTAGTGAGTTGCACTCTTTATTATATTCTTTAAAGGCACCGTTTAAATTACTTATTAGCCTATTTAACAGCGTTTAATTGGCTGCAATATTTTAAGCAACCGGTCATATGGTTACGATGACCTTACTCAAGTACTGGCTGATTAAGCTTGACCACCAAGCTATCACAAGGCGTGTTAGGCAAGATATTGTCCGCTGTTGCCCCAACCAGCCACGCAGCGATACCATGTCGTTCATGACGTCCGATAATCAATAAATCAACGTTTTTTTCATGACAATAATTGATGATGCCTTTGTCATTGGAGATAGCAGCAGTCACTTCAGAATTGACCGCCTGTAAATTATTACGCTTAAGAAAGAGCGCAAGCTTGGCTCGGGCCTTTTGCCAGTGCTCACCATCATTATCTCCTGATAGGCTAGACGCTGGTACCAGCTCATAGCCAAAACGCACCATATCATCTTCAACGATATGTAAGACCGATAATTTGGCTTTAGGAGAGCCTGCTAGGATACGTTTGGCTTTTTGGGCGACTATATCAGCATCAGATAACAAGTCAGTAACCAATAAAACATGTTGATAGCTCATAATGTGCTCCTATTGATGGATAATTTAATACTAGCAGTACTGGGCATCTTTGTTAAGGGATAAAGCCATATTTTAATTGTGGTTATTGTTACGTTGATGGTGGTTTGGCGTCGACAGACTTGACTTATCAATGCATTAGCCCCATCTATAAGCGCTAAGTTAGTTTTTAAATAATTCACTGACAATCAACGTTTAATCACTAAATATTAAAAATATTTGGCACAATTTTGAGGCTAGACTCTCATATTTACCCAGCTCATTGAGCGCTATCTACATTATATTATAAGCTATAAGGATAACTATGACTGACACACCGTTTACCGCTGACTTAACGTTGCATCCAGCGTTTGAGCTGATTGAGCATCGCCATGTTGAAGCATTGTCAATGGATGTGCTGATCAGTCAGCACATCAAAACTGGCGCGATGCATTATCATTTAGCGCATCCAAGTGATGAAAATGCGTTTTTGGTGGGTTTTCGCACTCAGCCCATGGATTCAAAAGGTGAAGCGCATATCTTAGAGCACGTGGCCTTGTGTGGTTCTGAGAAGTTCCCGGTACGTGATCCGTTCTTTTCGATGATTAAGCGCTCATTAAATACGTTTATGAATGCAATGACCGCGGCTGATTGGACAGCGTACCCGTACGCCACTCAAAATAAAAATGACTATTTTAACTTGCTTGCTGTCTATCTTGATGCGTCGTTTTTTCCCAATATTCATCCGCTTGATTTTGCTCAAGAAGGCATCCGCGTAGAGCTTGACGAAAATGATAAGCCGCAGTTTAAGGGCATTGTCTTTAATGAGATGAAGGGCGCGATGAGCGGTGAGATTGATCAGTTATATCATACGGTCGCGCATCATTTGTTCCCAACGACGACGTATCATTATAATTCAGGCGGCGATCCTGCTGATATTCCAGACTTGACCCATCCTGAACTGGTTGAGTTTCACCGCAGTCATTATCACCCATCAAACAGCGTCATTATGAGCTTTGGTAATATTCCAGTAGCTGAGACGCAAGCGAAAATCCACGACGATGCCTTGAGCCAATTTGAAGCAGGTAAAAAGCATGTGTCACGTCCAGAGCAGCGTTTGTCTGCACCCATTAGCGCTGTCGATACTTATACCGCTGACGAAGCCGGTCCTGATCAGACCCATCACGTGGTGGCGTGGTTACTGCCATCGATTACCGATCCCAAGCAGCGTTTGGCTCTGCGCTTATTAGAAGGCGTGTTGGTCGAACACTCAGGTTCTCCATTACGTGCGTATCTAGACAGTCATCCACTGGGCAAGGCACCAAGTCCGCTATTGGGACTTGATGACAGTCATTACGAGATGGTGTTTTATACCGGTCTACGTGGTTCAAACCCCGAGCATGCCGAAGCGGTAGAGCAGGGTATTATTGATTTGCTGACTGAAGTTGCAAGCAATCCAATCGATGATGACACCATTGAAACCATCTTGCACCAAATCGAGATCGATCAGCGCCATATCGGCGGTGATAGCATTCCTTATGGTCTAAATTTGATGTTAGAAGGCTTTAGCACGGCGATTCATGACGGCAATCCTATTGATGTCTGGGAGGTTGATGAGCATTTACAGTGGCTACGTGAACAGGTAAAAGATAAGCAGTGGCTGCCTAATTTAATTAAACAGCATTTACTCGATAATCAGCATCGTGTCCGTGTCACACTAACGCCAGATAGTGAAAAATCAGCCCGTCTGGCAGCAGCTGAGCAGACCCGTCTTGATACCATCGCTATGGATTTGACCGCTGATGATAAAGATATCTTGCACAAGCAGGCGCTGGATCTAGCAGCGCGTCAAACTGCACCCGATGATGTCAACCTCTTGCCAAAAGTTGGCCTAGAAGACGTACCAGCAGATATCAGCTTTAAACAAGGCACGCAAAAGCCTGTGCGTTTAAGCGGGCAAGACAGTACCTTGTTTGAGTATGAGGCAGGTACCAATGGCCTCTATTATTATCAAGTAATTGTGCCGTTGACTGATGCGATCGGTGAGCATAACCATGATGAATTACCGGTTAATGAAGTGATTAATCACCCACTGCTGCCTATTTATCTAAGTTTATTATCTGAGCTGGGTACGGACTCCTTAAGTGCTCATGAGCTGCAAGCGAAGCAAGCTGCACATTCCTCAGGAGTAACGGCGCGTATTAGTCAACGCACCAATATTGATGATAGCCAATCTATCAGTAGTTATTTTGTCGTCGCAACGCGTGCGCTAAACCGTAAACCTGAAGCGATTGACTTGCTCAAAGAAGTGATGGAGCATAGCGTCTTTACCGAGCATGACCGAATCAAAGAGATCTTGCAGCAGCGTCAAGCCAGCTGGCAATCGAACCTTGCAGGATCAGGCCATGCTTATGCCATGCAAACTGCCAGTCGTGGTATGAGTCGCCAAGCGCAGCTAGAATATGTGCGCAGTGGTCTGCCAGCACTCAATGCGCTGAAAGCGTTTTTGACGCAGGCAAGTACCGATGAGGCGCAGTGGGACAAGTTGGCAAGTAGCTTGATGGACTTGCATCAGCGTTTGATTAGTTTGCCTAAGCACGCGGTTATCATCTGTGAAGCGGAGCAAACCGAACGCTTAAGCAACCTGATTGTCGATAGCTGGCAAGACAGCAGTGCCCAAAAGCTAGCCGAAAAGTTGCAAGGTTCTGATGCTGGCATTGAAGATAATATCCCAAGCGAGTTTGCAGACTTGCAACTTGATCCGGCATTAAATGGCGGACAAGACGCGGTGAGAGCTATAGAAAGCGGTACTACTGCCGATGTTGAAGACTTAGCTTGGCTAGTGCCGACCAACGTCTATCATAATGCTAGCGCTTATACCGCTCCGGCCGCTGACCATCCAGATACGGCAGCGCTTATGGTATTAGCACCTTACTTACGTAATGGGTACTTGCATAGTGCTATTCGCGAGCGCGGCGGTGCTTATGGTGGCGGAGCTGGTTACGATGCCAATGCTTGCGCATTTAAGTTCTTTAGCTACCGTGATCCGCATTGTGCCGAAACCTTTGCGCACTTTGATGCCAGTATTGAGTGGTTGTTAAACGAGCCGCAAACGGCTGAACAGCTAGAAGAAGCCATCTTAGGAATTATCTCAGGGATGGATAAACCAGGCTCGCCAGCAGGTGAAGCGATTAAAGCCTGTTTTGCTGATCTCCATCAGCGTAGTGCAGACTGGCAACGTAAGATGCGTGCAGCGATTTTGGCAGTGACGGTCGAGGATTTACAGCGCGTGGCCAAGCAGTACCTGCAAGGACAAAATCATGTACGTGCGGTACTAGCGCCGTATGATAAAGAAGACAGTGTCAAAGATTTGGGCTTTAAAGTTTGTAAAATTAAAAGCTAGAGCAGTAGAGGTTATAAGGTAGTAAAAGATAGTAAGTCGCATACAAAAAGCCAAGCGTGATGCTTGGCTTTTGTTATCTTGCCTCTGATTCAATAGCGCTTGATACTTTGATCTTTACCAATAAGGTCTTGATGAATAGGAAAGTCAGACAAATTATCGAACTGCTTACGATCTGCAAAATAGCTGGTCAATGTACGGCGTACTGCCTCAAAAGCAATATTGTCCCATGGAATGTCTTCTTCACTAAACAAAGCACAGTCCAAGCTTTCAGAACCAATACCGTAAGCACCATCCTTTAGATCAGTCAAATAAATACTGTAGATTTGGCCAATATCTGGAATGTCATAAATACAGTACAAATGAGGATTAAGGACAACGGCGTCGGCTTCTTCAAAGCTTTCTCTTGCGGCACCTTCAGCCATGGTTTCACCATTTTCCATAAAGCCTGCTGGTATGGTCCACAAGCCATATTGAGGCTCGATAGCACGGCGACATAGCAGTACTCTGTCTTTGTGTACTACTAAAGAGCCACAAATTACCTTTGGGTTTTCGTAGTGAATGTAACCACAGTTTGGGCATACCAGACGCGGTACATTATCAGTCGCTGGTATCTTGCGTTCCGCTTCATGACCACATGCTAGACAATAGCGCATATCAACTGCCTTATTTTGATAAGATAAAAAGAGTGGTAAAAAATGTTTAATTTTTAGAATGTTTTTACTGACGTCATGTTTTTAGCTTTTATAAGTATAGCCAACAGGTATAACTCTAGGTCTAAACATTATTTTGAGTTTAAATGTTGTCGTAAATGTAAACGTTGTTTTAAGATAGCACAAAACAAGGCAATGCTGAATAATGGTAACATGAACACGTCATTTATCTGCAATAGAGCAAATATGACTCCGATGTTACGCCAGTTATTTACCCTTATAAGATATGACGGGCTTGATTAAGAATAGCCAGTCACGTAAAAGTGGGGTAGTAATGACCAGATTGGGCTAATCTAAACTACAAAGAAGGATGTGGCTTAGTATGTCTTGACATTACCAATATCTTGGATAGTGTCTGCCTCTACCGATGTTGTTATAAATCAGGGCAACGACAACCAAGGCGAGCGCACCTACCAGTGTTGGAGTGACCAAAAAATGCCATTTAACACCTCCAAGCATGACAATTAGTGGGTTTGAGCCTGCGGGCGGGTGCGGTACCCGAAACAATAGCATAAGCGCAATGGCAGTACCGACAGCGAGTGCCAAGCTCCACCACTCAATACCAAATATCGTCATAAATGCTAGACCAGTAAAAGTGGTAATAAAATGACCGCCAACAATATTTCTTGGCTGAGCAAATGGGCTTTCTGGATAAGCAAAAATAAGCAAGCAACTGGCGCCAAATGAGCCCAAAATCATAGCAACATTTTGCCAATTACCAATTAGGGCCAGCGCTGCGGTTGCCAATGTACCGCCTAGCCAAGCCAGTCCAATGATAACTAAAGGCAGTCTTTGCGGGCAATCATCTATTCTGCCCTGCATCTTATTTAACGAAAAAATCTTATTCACTAGCGTTTCCTAAATAATATACTGATAAATTTAGCGACTTGATTGATGATAAGTCTTATTATTTTTGAGAATTTTTTATAGATAACTTAGCTTAATGACACTGAACACTGAACACTGATAAAGATATAGGCCAATAATAATGTTAATACCTTCGCAGTCTGCACAATTTGATAAACTGTCAGTCGCTGTCCCCACGTTTATTCGTCACCCTACGCTTAGAACATTGGCTGAGCGAGTACAGCATGAGACTTTAAATGCTGTCACCAGTCCTGCGGTATATCATTCTTACAGTACCTCCCGTAGTGCCCGTATTTTGGACAGTCTATACCAAACGCCAATCGCTGATGCGTCGATATTGGTGGCCATCACTCATGAGCGTCATCCTAAGCTACTCTTGACACGTCGCGCCGCGCACATGAACAGTCACGCAGGGGAGGTCTCCTGTGCTGGTGGTAAGTATGAAGTAGGTGATGGCAACAACGTTGTCACAGCCTTACGTGAAGCTTGCGAGGAGACAGCGCTACCACCAAATAAAGTGCAGCTACTGGGGCAATTACCTATTCAAACCTCTAAAAGCGGCATGAGTGTGCGTCCAATCGTGGCGCTCATTGCTCCAGGTTTGGTATTGGTGCCTGAGATGGGAGAGATATCACGCATCTTTTGGGCAGATTTTGAAACCTTACTTACTCAGCCAACTGTAGAATATGCAGTAGAGTATGCGATACAAGATCAAGTGGCGACGATGCTGACACCCAGCTGGCAAGTAGACGGTGAGACAGTATGGGGGCTAACAGGACGCGTTATCGCAAGTCTACTAGAAACTGGGTTTGATCGGCAGCTTGAATGGTACTACCGCATACAAGATAGTAGACTATAAAAGTTGTCAGCTTATAAGCGCTTACGTATATTTATCTAATAAAAAAGCATTACTTAGGTTTTTTGTGGATTTATTATAGTTACTGTTCGCCTTGTTGATAATGCTTTTAGATATTCTATTTACTACTAATAATATTCGCGACCTATAATCGATATTAAATAAAGTGGTTACAAGGCTGCATGATGCGTGATTGGTACAAATTTTACTTACTTGCTGTTTGTCAGCTGGCACTTTTTATTGATAATAATCATCGTTTTTCTTTAGCCACCAGTTCATATTGTCTTGGCGTTTAGCGCGAAACTGCTCAAGCTTATCAGCGATGCCACTGTTATGCTGGCGGGCTGTATCAAGCGCAAACAAAATAGGCACTGAGGACAATACCCCAAAACGTATCTTTGATCTGGGTAGATCTAGTCCATCGCCGATATCATCACCGACTAAGGTGCGGGTCACACTGGCATTCACCATCTCAACGAAGCGTCCACGTCGATTGTCCTCGCCCATTAACTGACGTGGCAAGTCGTGCAAAGCTTTGGCAAGTGGCTGACCCATCTTAAAGTCAAGCTGTTGAATAGATAAGTAGGTGTATAGCCACTCCCAGCACGCAGACTCATCTTTTGGTAGGCGCTGTAAGTCAACCCCCATCCAATAACTGGCAAGATTCCACAGATGTAAGATACCTTCAGCTTCTTCTTTACTGATACGCGCCCCCAATAACTGCAGTCCGCGCATAATCAATAACGAAAATTGCAAATGGGTAGCGATCATGTCTGTCTGATTGATGGGGACGCCCCAATAGGCCGTATTCCAAGTTCCATCAGGATTATGATGCTGATCAGCATTTGGTATAACACCTTTGGCCGCGTTGCCTTTGCCTTTGAGTAAGTTTTGCCGTACCAAGGTATGAATTTGGCGGACATTGATAGACTGTCGCCAGCCCTCAGATCCAATCGCCAACACCTGATCAATAGGCTTGCGGTTATTGCGCGCGCTAGAATCTAGTTGCGGGTGTTCAGATACAGCCAATATATAAGCATAGGTACGCATTAAGCGTGGCAATGCATCGTGCATCAAAGCGCCAGTCTGGATGAGAGGTAAGGAGAGAGCAGGGATACTATAGCCTGCCATGAGCGCAACATTACGCAGTAGCCAGATGAGCATTAACGGATAACGGCGGTAGGCGACTGCCCCAATCTGTGCAAGCTTGGGATCAAACCAATCAGGGTGGCTACTGAATTGCTCGGTTAATAAGCTAAATGAGGGGTTGGTTGCAAGATTGACGTTTGACTGGTCATCGATGATAAGTTTTTGTAAAGGTTTTGCAAAACGCACACCGTCAGTTGCTAAGGCATCTGCTAGTGGGTCCCCAATGTCGTAGCCTGCTACCATCTCGTCTAATAGATTTTGTGAGACAGTAAAGTCTTTAGGTAGCAGATAACGTCTGATACGGCGCAGAACTTGTAAATCGCTATGATCTGTAATCGCAGTAGTACGCCCATGACGTTGATAGCTCTGTACAGATGCTTTGTCTGATACTAGCGGATCACTAGGCGTAGTAGAGTCATTTATAAAGGAGTTTTTGGGTTTCATAATTATAATGTACCATCATGACGGCTGCTAATGGTAATCAGTGGCCATAACAGCCGTCATAAACCGTTGGCACCTAATGAGTCTTTCTTTATAACAGAAGACTCATAGTCGTGCTGATGGTATCTAAACCGTTGGCTTAAATATCAATGGCGTGTTAAATCTACTGATGTACCGCTAACGCTGTCTTTTAAGCTTAATTTGAGCATGATATAACCGGCAACACCAGATACGATCGAGCCCATAATAATACCTAAACGCTCATCAAATAACGAGGTGTCGCCTGCAAATGCCAGACCTCCAATAAACAAACTCATCGTAAAACCAACGCCGCATAATAAGGCTGCACCATAAATCTGCTTATAATCCATGCCTCTTGGCATCGTCGATATACCAAGTTTAAAGATGAGCCAGCACATGACCATGACACCTACTTGCTTACCGATAAACAGTCCTGCGGCGATACCAAGGGGTACTGAATGGAATAGCTCAGCAAGCCCTGCACCTTTGAGTGAGATGCCTGAATTGGCAAACGCAAACAGTGGCAAAATACCATAAGAAACCGTGTTTTGTAGATCGTGTTCAAGCTCCTCAAGCGGCGAATGTTCAGGGTCCGTACGGTCAAACAATGGAATGAATAACGCTAAAACGACACCTGCTAGCGTTGCATGAATACCAGATTTGAGTACGGCTATCCACATGATAACGCCAATAAGTAAATAGGGCGTGAGACTAGTGATATTTCGGCGATTAAGTAAATATAAAAATGGCAGACACAAGCCTGCGACGGCTAGTGAGCTTAACGATAACTCGCTCGTATAAAATAAAGCAATGATTAAAATAGCACCGATATCATCAAAGATTGCAATAGATACTAAAAATACTTTTAAGGAGTTAGGTACGCGGTTACCAAGCAGACTTAAGATACCAAGAGCAAAGGCAATATCGGTTGCAGCTGGAATAGCCCAGCCTTTCCAAAACTCAGGTTCATTGTAATTAAAAAGTAGATACACAATAGCTGGCACAATCATGCCGCCTATTGCGGCTCCAGCTGGTAGGATAATCTGTTTAACATTGGACAACTCGCCAATAAGCACTTCGCGTTTGAGCTCAAGCCCAACTAAAAAAAAGAAAACTGCCATCAAACCATCATTTATCCAATGATGAGCATCTTTGGCAATTCCAAAATCGCCTATTTGAATGGCAACAGGTGCGTGAATAAAAGATTCGTACCAAACATTGAGAGGACTATTGGCGACGATCATGGCTGCGATAGCCGCCAAAGCTAATACAATACCACCTGAAGCATCGAGGTTAAAAAATGCCCTAACTTTTTGTATTGCCATATCATCCTCATTTGTTAAATACATACTATAAACGTAAACGTCTATCTGATAGCTTTATAATACCGCTGATAGCTCGCTTTAGTTTCTCATAATTTCATCAATATAAACAATAAAATGCGTTAAACAACATATATCAGCTTATCGCATCTTATTATGACAGGCGATATAAAAACGATAATAAGATTGATAACGCTATTACGACCTAATAAATACCTTAAGTCTATCTTCTTTTTTGATGTTTTTTCATTACTAAAAAGTATTCTATGTTTTATGATAGATACTGACAACCGTTATACATAAGATGCAGTTGTCTTAGACAGATTTGCGAGCGTTATCATAAATTATAATGTTACGACATGATAGTGTTTACCGTTAAGTACGCCTATAATCGTGACAAAAAAAACCAACAGACTTTGTTGCGTTTTTGGTTTTTTTACAGTTTTAACTTTATAATAAGTCGCTTTTCAACCAATACCTCAACCCATCCACTATTCTATTTTAATATTTATGTTGATATTAAAGGCCGCTTGGCTAGCGGTCTAGTGTTTTTGGCTGTTTTTATGAGAATTTTATAACAAGGCCATCTCTATGGACGTATCTTTAACCCTAGAAATCATTTTAATGCTCACTGCAGTGGCGGCGCTCGCCGGTTTTATCGATGCTATCGCAGGTGGTGGTGGACTGCTTACTATACCAGCAATGCTACTGGCCAATATACCACCAGTGCTCACTTTAGGCACCAACAAGTTACAGGCTGCCTCAGGCGCCTTAGCGGCCTCCATTACCATGGTTAAAAAGGGGGTGGTCAAACCCCAGCGTATAAAGATCGCCATTATTGCCGCTTTTATCGGTTCAGTTATTGGCACTATCGCTGTACAACTATCACCACCTGATCTGTTAGAAAGGCTGATTCCATTTTTGATCGCCGCTATTGGAATCTATACCTTGTTTGCGCCTAGACTCGGTGAAGTAGAGGCTGCACCGCGTATTTCAGAAAGTAAGTGGCAAAAAGTCGTGGCGCCATTGATTGGATTTTATGATGGTTATATAGGACCAGGTACGGGTATGTTCTTTGCGCTAGGTAATGTCGCTTTGCGAGGTCGGCAGATTATTGAAGCGACTGGAGCTGCCAAGGTATTGAACTTATCTACCAATATTGGCTCACTGATATTTTTTATTTTAGGTGGTAATGTGCTTTGGAAAGTGGGGCTGGCTATGATGGTCGGTCAAACAATAGGCGCCTATTTTGGCTCGCATATGGTGGTCAAAGGCGGTAGTAAGCTGATTCGACCAGTGATTGTATTGGTGTGCTTGGCGATGTTGACTAAATACGTATTCGGTTAGGCTGATAGCCAATAACCGCCAATGCTCTACAGATACTATAAAACAGCTACAAAAACCAAGATATAAAAAAACCCCAAACTAATTAGTCTGGGGTTTTTTATATTTTAGAATATCAAGTTGTCCTACTATTGCGTGTCATT
The DNA here is from genome assembly GCF_052259005.1 of Psychrobacter sp. 1Y10. Lineage (NCBI taxonomy): Bacteria > Pseudomonadati > Pseudomonadota > Gammaproteobacteria > Moraxellales > Moraxellaceae > Psychrobacter > Psychrobacter sp. 1Y10. The sequence goes on from NZ_JBQQES010000001.1 coordinate 50,371, forward strand.
TTTTTACGAGTAATTTATGAGTAGTTATTTGCGACGATCGACATCATCGTACTCACTACCCATCAATCCATCGCTAAAGACCTGCGAAAATTCACGCTCATTATCTTCATCAATATGACCATCAAATACATCTTTTGCACCAGCATGAGGGTCATTATAGATGGCAAGATCCATTTTGTTTTCTGACTTTGCCACAATTGTTGTCACCGCTGCATCACCGCCAACGTTCACTGCAGTACGCAACATGTCTAAGATACGATCCACACCTAAGATCAGACCAATACCTTCAATAGGTAAGCCTACTTGAGCAAATACCATTGATAGCATGATTAGACCTACCCCTGGTACACCTGCTGTGCCAACAGAGGCCAATACTGACATCAAAATAACAGTCAGATATTCGGTAATGCCCAAATCAACCCCATAAATATTGGCAATAAAAATAGTCGCAGTACCTTGCATGATCGCTGTACCATCCATATTGATGGTCGCCCCAAAAGGCACAGTAAACGATGCAACTGAGTTATTGACCCCCATACGCTTGGTCACGGTGCGTAAGGTAATAGGAATGGTGGCGTTTGAGCTTGAGGTACTAAATGCAAAAATCTGTACTTCGCGCATCTTGGCTAAAAAGGTCTTGATTGATAAACCTGAGAATAGCTTGAGTACAATCATCATTGTAATGAAAAAATGGAAAGCAAGAGAGCCTACCAGTACAGCGACATAACCGAGCAATGACCAAATAAGATCCAAACCAAGCTCAGCCATGGCCTTCGTTAAAAGTGCAAATACACCATAAGGGGCAAGGTTCATAATGATGGTGACCATCTTTAAGATGACTTCATTTATAAGCTCTAAGCTTTGCACCAAGCCTTTAGCAGGTTTACCAACCATCAAAATACTAATACCAATCAAAATAGCAAAGAAGATAATAGACAACATATCCCCGTTTGCCATCGCGCTGATGGGATTTGATGGGATGATGTTGGAGAATACATCCAGTAGTGGCGGCGCAGATTTGGCTTCAAAAGCAGCTTCGGTTTCGATATCCATCCCTTTACCGATGCCAAACAAAATACCAAGCCCAATCGCAGTCGCAATCGCTAAGGCTGTCGTCATCATATAAATAAGAAAAGTTTTGGTACCAATACGGCCAAGTAAGCGAATATCACCAATACCGCAAACACCGCAAATAAGTGAGATTAATACTAAAGGTACCACCAGCATTTTTAGCGAGTTGACGAACAGCTTACCAATAATGGCAAAAAAGCCATTGGTCACATAGGTATTAACAAAGCTGCCTTCAGCGTTGAGTCCGGAATAGTTCAAAAATAAACCCAGTATAATACCGAGTACCATGGCAACAATAATCTTGCCTGTCAGTCCCATATTTTTCCACATAACTTATATCCTTGGTATACGTAACTTTTGGCAATAAAACTAATGATTAAATCAGTATGACTAATATCATAGTCATCATTATCAATCACATTAAAAGCCCTGTTACGCCTAAATTCTTTTTAGTCTCGTGTTTCGGTGGACAATATAAAAGAATTGTTAGGGGCACTGCAAGATTTTTTTCTCATCTAAGTCATATTTAATCATTGATATGACTGCCTACAAAAGCTATGTGCCCAAAGAATAGCTGTCATTTATTCTAAACATTTTGTTTTCGTTATGGAAACAAATTTTTTTACTTACTCTCACTCAGCAAATCGCTGATCAGTTTGATATATTCATTATGGGTTGAACATCTCTTAAGTACATAAACCTCACCAATACATTTTCAGACAAGGCTAGGCCTTGTACCATATATGCTTATGTTATTAGTGGTTTAATATAATTGTCCTAACATACAAAAATTTGATAGTGGCGCAGTCAAAAAAAGCAAGACTGCCATAGTTTGACAATCTTGCTTTTAATGTTTTTATTTTTGTAGCTTGCCCAGTTACTTAAAGGACATTAACTACGCTTTCATCATGCCTTATCGTCTTCTTCACGACGTAGCCCGTCTTGCCATTTAGAGCCTTGCGTAGAAACGTTTTCTCCCTCGCTACTCTCATGACCATTGTGGTCATTTAGATGCCCGTCATCTGTGTCTAGTTGAGTATCAATACCTCTACTATGATTGTAACTCATGCGTTCGCTAAGCGTCGACTCAGCGTCACGACTACGATGATCAAGTGCTTCAGCTTCAGGGTTCGCTTCCTCAAAGTCAGTCTGTGCAGTGACTTCCTCGGCCATACTTTGTTCGCCAGCCATTTTGACATCGCCATCTGACTCATAACCATGAGCTGGATTGTCATCGCCAGTAGACTCAGTATCTTTGGTTGTATCATGACTAGCTGATATACCATTTTTAGCTTGAGCTGCGCTTTTGAGTTCAGCATAATCCGTCAGCTGATGTACCGCATTCTCTAAACTATGCGGATTAAAGCGCTCTTGTACATGTAATAGATGCTCATCAAGTACATCGGTAAGTAACGAATCAAAGCGTAGTGCGTTGTATTTAATTAATTGCTCAGCCTCACTTTCAGTAATAACACCACTTTGGCTGGCATGGACTACGTGATCTTCAAAGGTTAAGCCCTCAAAGCTATCATCATGTTCTGCTTTTTTAAACTTTTGCCATAACGGTTCAACTTCGAGCAAGGTTTGATAAGCGTGTTCCATACGTCCAGTAACATCATCAGGATCAGTATTGTAGTACACCATGGTCTTGAGATAATCACGGAATGGGTTGGCTTCATGATCATCCATAAAGGTATCACCCAATTTGGCTTTTAGCTCATCACTAGCGGGCGTAAAGATACGTCCACTTGGGAATGTCACAAAGCTAACCACATTGGCCGCCATCCGATTAGGGAAGTTGGCAAAAAATGCAACAAAGGCTTCTTGAATAGTATATAGGCTATTTTGTAAGGCGACCTCTGCGTGTAAACGTTCTGCTTCTGACTTAGTACCATGCTCGTAAAACTGCAAAATAGCGGTGGCAATAAATAGATGACCATGAATATCAGCCAAGCGTCCCGACAGCATCTCTTTACGCTTTAAGTCTCCAGCGAGTAGGCCTAAGGCCATATCGGCAGTAAGAGCGAAACCAGCGCTCAAACGGTTGATATGCTTGTAGTAGGGGCGAGTGAAACCGTCTGCAAAGCTTGGCGCATTATTGCTACCCCCAACATATCCTGCAACGAAGGCTTTTGCTCCGCGGTTAAAGGTGTAACCTAAATGCTTAAAGAATAAATTATCAAACTGCTTTAGCGCATCTTTTTTATCTTCACTTTGCAATAATTGCAACTCATCGAAAAGATATGGATGACAACGCATAGCGCCTTGACCAAAGATCATAAGCGAGCGTGTCAGAATATTTGCACCCTCAACCGTGATAGAGACTGGAATAGCTTGATAAAGGGAGGCTAAAAAGTTACGCGGTCCCATTTGAATAGCACGACCACCAACGACATCCATACCATCATTGACGACTTCACGCATAGTCTCGGTTGCATAGTATTTCGCCATGGCCGTCATCACCGATGGCGTACCACCTTGGTTAAGACCGCAAGTAACCAGATGTCGAAACGCCTCTAACATATAGGTATTACTGGCTATACGACTGGTGGCATCTTGGACACCTTCAAACTTACCAACCGATATTTTAAATTGCTCACGAACTTTTGAGAAGGCACTGACTGATAAGTAACTCATCTCGCTCGCTGACGTCGAAAGCGCTGGCAAGGAGATGCCGCGCCCAACCCCAAGACATTCCATCAGCATACGCCAGCCGCGACCAGCATTTTCGACGCCGCCGATAATATAATCTAGTGGAATAAAGACATCTGTACCGTCAACCGTACCATTCATAAATGGTGAGCCACTCGGATAATGGCGTGGCCCCACGATGACGCCTTCATGGTTAGCAGGTATTAAAGCACAAGTAATACCGTAGTCGGTCTTACTAGGATCGCCAAGCAAGCCTTCTGGATCATGCATTTTAAATGCCAGTCCCACGACAGTTGCGATAGGCGCAAGCGTAATCCAGCGCTTAGAAAAGTTCATGCGCAGACCAAGCATATGCTCGCCTTCATGGGTACCGTAGCAAACCACCCCTGTATCAGGGATAGCGCCAGCATCAGAGCCCGCCTCAGGCCCTGTCAAGCCAAAGCAAGGCACTTCTTCGCCTATGGCCAGTCCAGGTAGCCAGCGCTGTTTTTGCTCATCGGTACCATAGTGCATGAGCAGCTCACCAGGACCAAGTGAGTTTGGCACCATACAGCTGACCGCAGCCGTTGAAGAGCGTGAAGCGATTTTACTCATTACGCGACTTTGAGCATAAGAGCTAAACTCTAAACCGCCATATTCCTCAGGAATGATCAAACCCAAAAAGCCATTGGCTTTAATAAACTGCCAAGTCTGCGGGGTTAGGTCTTTATAATCTTGAGTAATCTCCCATTCATCAAGCATGGCACATAGCGTCTCAACCTCATTGTCGATGAAGCTTTGTTCGCGTTCTGACAGCTCAGGGTAAGGGTAGTTGGCAAAGGTGTCCCAGTTTGGTGCACCCATAAACAACTCTTTTTCCCACCAGCTAGTACCCGCATCAAGCGCTTCGCGTTCAGTATCACTCATACTTGGCATGGCACCGCTTAAAGCTTTATAAACAGGCTTGGTAATAAGCGCTTGGCGTATGGGAGCAATCAACAACATCAAACACAAAAGCGCTATCGGAACCCCCAATATGAGCGACCATGGGCTTATAAACGCAGTAACTATGACAGTGATAATGGCAACGATACTACCAGTGACACGAGATAAAGACAGTAAAAATATGGCCAGGACAACGGCTAACTGAATGATTACTGCTAAAATAAATAAGCCAATCGCCATGACTGTCTCCTTGGCAAAACGTGGGTGAGAATCGGGAAATAAAAAATATCAAGTAGTATTAGTAATCAGAGTCGATAGTGAGCCAATCGTCATACATCTTATTTATATTATTTCTGAGCTTGTTCTTTTATCCTTGCTTGAGAGCCTGATTAAATCTAATCGTTTATTAAAACAGGCTATAAAGACAATTTTATCTACCAATATGAAATAGTTCTCGTAAACTATCAATAGACAAAATGCTACGCTATGTCGACAATATGTATCAGTCTATCTTCTTTTTTTTAGTTTTTTTAAATAAAACGAAAAAATTTTGTGATGTTTGAATTAAAAGGGAGACAAACAGTTTTCAGCGTAAGATAAGGTGTCGTTACGACCAACGATAATATGGTCTATAAAAGTGATATCAAGTAAATCACAGGCTTTTTTTAGCTCATAAGTTAACAGGTTATCTGCTGTCGATGGCTGTGCATCAGTATGAGGATGGTTATGAGCCACGATTAACTGACTGGTTGCATGGCTTAAGGCATGACGCAGTACGTGCTTGATGCATACTGAACAAGAAGAGATGCCACCAGTGAAGAGTATCTCAAAGTTCAATAGGTTCAGAGCATTATCGAGACAAAGTACGGCAAAGACCTCACGATGCTCGCCGCGTAATTGCGTACTGATATAGTCTTTGACTGCTTGTGAGCGCCCAAGCGCTTGACCAGTCTTGAGCTGACTGTCCAGATAGCGTGTACCCATCTCAAGCGAGGCTAATATTTGTGTATATTTGGCAGGTCCGATACCATGGCAGGCAAGTACCGTCTCTTGCGGTGCCGCTAGAAGCTCAGCGAGGCTACCGAATTGCTCAATCAGATGACGAGCAAGCTCGATAGCGGACTGTGATTGAGTACCAGTACGCAAAAATATTGCCAAAACTTCTGTATCAGTTAAATGCGCTGCACCAAATTTTAGCAGCTTTTCGCGTGGTCTGTCGTCTTCGTGCCAATCTTTTATAGCCACTATTTTTCCTTAAATATGGGTTGATTTTAATTAATTGAAAAAGCAAACAAAATTGGAAGAGAAAACTTTCCCCAATTTATCGCATAATTGTTACTATAAACACAATTTTATCTTCTAACCTTTTATTGATGTTATGCCTATGTCTAATGTTGTGCTTGCTATTACTGGTGGTATTGCTGCTTATAAATCTGCTGTTTTTGCCCGTTTATTGATTAAAGCAGGGTTTGATGTGCGTGTCATTATGACGACAGGCGCGCAAGCCTTTATCACGCCGCTCACTCTACAAGCCTTGACTGGTAACGAGGTACACATCTCATTGCTTGATGAGCGCGCTGAGGCTGGCATGGGTCATATTGAGCTTGCCAAGTGGGCAGACTTAATAGTCATTGCCCCAGCTTCAGCCAATACCTTGGCTCGGTTGGCAATGGGAATGGCTGATGACCTATTGACTACAGTATGCCTTGCAACTACCGCACCAGTATTGGTTGCCCCAGCGATGAATCAGCAAATGTGGGCGCATCCAGCAGTAAGCTTAAATGTGCAGACGCTAGCTGATATGAATTATCATATTATTGAGCCTGCCAGCGGTGAGCAGGCGTGCGGTGATGTAGGGGCAGGGCGCTTGCCTGAGCCTGAGCAATTGTTAGCAGAGGTGCGCTTATTTAGTGCGCAGCAAACCATCCCACAGCATCTATTTGGTAAAACGGTCGTTATTACCGCAGGACCCACTGTTGAAGCAATCGATCCGGTGCGCTACTTATCTAATCATTCTTCAGGAAAAATGGGTTTTGCATTGGCACAGGCTTGCGTAGAGGCGGGCGCACAAGTGACATTAATCGCTGGCGGGAAAGTCGCGCTACCAACGCCGCTTGGAGTCACTCGTATTGATGTATTGTCTGCCGCAGAGATGTTAACGACTGCCCAGCAATGTGTTGCTGGTACGCATCCTGCTTTATTGTCCCTGACTGAAAATGAACAACATTATAGTCATGAGCACTACCATACGCACAGCCATGAACACGAACATGGCGACTGTGACTGCCATGAGCCGGACGATCAGATAGAGCAGCAAAGTATGTCGTTAGGAAGTATAACGTTAAACAGTAATTTGGATACATTGCCCTTAGATAACTTGCGCCATGCTGATATCTTTATTGCCACGGCAGCCGTCGCCGATTATCGTACTGAAGAAGCTGCCCCGCAAAAAATCAAAAAAACCCAAGATGCTATGGCACTAAATTTGGTCAAGAACCCTGACATCTTAGCGACTATTTCACATGCCTATCCTGATATGTTTGTCGTCGGTTTTGCAGCAGAGACGCAAGATGTAGAGCACTATGCACGCGGTAAGCTAGCTGCTAAAGATTTAGACTTGATTGCTTGTAACGATGTGTCACGCTCAGACATTGGTTTTGCCAGCGATGACAATGCGATGCAGGTGTTTTTCTCTCAGCGCTATACTCATGATACGGTGACATTAGAAAAAGCAAGTAAGGATAAGATTGCTGAGCAGCTCGCTACTATTATCGGCGAGACCCTGATGCAACGTCTTAATGGTTAATTACTTAGTTATTAGCATTAAGACGCAAATGATATGTCGGTTAGATCTACTGTGATGGATATAGCTGATAGCGATAGCACCCAAACGTTATTGCTGATTGCGATTTTTGCACTGGCATCACTACTGCATGGCATTAGTGGGCTGGGCGTAACGCTTGTAACGACGACTGCGCTTGCTAGCATGTACCCGCTGCCACATGCCATTGTCTTGGTGATATTCCCGTCGTTATTGCTTAATGCGATGACTTGGCTGGCTGGTGGCGGTCGTAGTATCTGGCAAAACTTTATTTATTACGGCAGACGCTATTGGCTGCTCGCGTTAACCAGCCTACTTGGTAGTATTTTGGGCGCCAAGCTACTGCTGTGGGTAGATAGTGCTTATATATTATTGATATTAGCAGCTGTCATTGGTTTTTATGTGATAAGTGCACTACTCGGTAAGCAAGTACGTCTGCCTGATACTAAGCCTGTGCTGATTATCATAGGCTTTAGTGCAGGCGTCATTGGCGGCGCCACCAACGCGATGTCGACTATCTTGATGATGTACTTATTGTCAGCGAGTAATGATAAAAACACCATCGCTAAAGTCGGCAACATGTGTTATTTCTTGGGTAAAATTGCCCAAATCATCGTATTGCGTGAGCCTATTATGGCATTAAGCCGTGGTGAATGGCAGCTGATTACTCTGCTGAGTGTTCTGTCTATTGCCGCCCTTTTAGTCGGTATCCGCCTGCGTCGTTACTTACCGCAAGCACGCTTTCGTCAGCTTATTTTATTGATTCTCACGCTACTTGGTATACGTGTAGGCTGGCAGGGAATTACGGCATTTTTGTAGTCTAGTCAGTACCAAATAGAATCGAGCCATCAATAATTACGTGCTACTGGGTTTTAAAATGAGTTGACTATAGGGAGTGCTTTTCAAGTTAACGTAAAATATGACTAGCGATTGAATAAATTTAACATGATAGTAGCGATGACACTGATGACTATCATCGTGACTACTGGAAAATAAACCCGTGTGTTGCCTGAAGTGTGTTTGATATCGCCTGGCAGATTACCTATCCACGAAAACGCGCTTGGAAACAGTAGCCAAATAACGCCGATAATAACCAGCACAATGCCTATAATTATCAATATTTTTGCCATATAAAGCCTCGCAAATGCTCTGATTTTATCTCGTCTTAACTAAATGGTTTTATCTCGTCTATTAATGGGCTGCACATGAGCCAGTCATCTCACCAAAATACAGCTGCTGGGCGACCCGAAAGGTATTACAGTGCGCTTCGACCACATCTTCAACATTTTCTGAATAGCCACCGCCCATGACGATAGCGACTGGAATGTTAGCGGCTTTTGCTTGCTGCAAGACGTACTCATCGCGTGCCCTACAACCATCTTGCGTTAAGCCAAGTTTACCTAGCTTATCGGTCGCGAGCACATCGACTGCAGATTGATAAAAAATCATATCTGGTGCGACGTCGCTAATTAAACGTGGCAGCGTATCCATCAAAATCTGTAAATATTCTGCATCACCCGTATCGTTATCCAGCTCAATATCTAAGTCGGATATTTCTTTACGAAACGGATAGTTCTTAGCGCCGTGCATACTAAACACAAAAACGCGCGGCTCATCCGCCATAATGCTAGCGTTACCATTGCCTTGATGGACATCCAAATCAACGATTAAAATCTTTTGCGCCTGTCCACGGTCTAATAATAAATTACTGGCGATACAAACATCGTTAAAGACGCAAAATCCCTCGCCATGATCGGCAAACGCATGATGGGTGCCGCCTGCGACATTCATCGCTACACCGTATTGCTGGGCATATAACGCACATTCATAAGTGGCATGGGCAATATGGCGACCACGATCTACTAACGCTTCGGTCATCTCAAAACCGATAGGGCGCGCTTCTTTGCGTGGCAGCGTTTGGGTTTTAAGCTTATGCCAATAGTCCTCAGTATGAGTGGTTAATATCTCATTTTCTGTTAGACGCTTCGGTGCAAAAAAGTTATCGGTCGTGATAGTCCCTTCGTTAAGCAGTCGCTCAGGAATCATCGTATATTTTTGCATGGGAAAACGATGCTTGTCGGGTATGGAATAACGGAAGACTTCAGAGTAAGCAATTTTTAGCATAATGTTTAATTGTGTCGGTGTTTAAGAGGGTGATAAGGAGTTTGTGAAAGCATTTTTTATTATCTTTAATAGTTTAGAGGTTATAAAAGATAGGATTATAGTCTCTACTAAATAAAAGTGTTATACATCTCATCTGCATACGAGGCTGATAAAAATTTTCTTGCTTGCTGTGCCTACGCAGACAGAGGCTACGAAAATTTCTATCAGCCTCGCCTTAAGATTTTCAAAGTAAGTTTGTTGTGTTACTTTTTTAAATTGAGCATCTTTATTGAACAAATTGAGTCGGAAGAAAGAAGGTTCTTGAGTCGGATTGCTGACGTAGCTCTATAAGTAACGTTTGCATATCTTCAGCAGGGTCTTGAGTATTGATTAAATCATCAAATATCTCGTAAGCGACCGTAGTCATGGCAATCACGCTTTGTAGCAGATGCTCAATGATATGATCATTAATGCCAACTGCTTCGACATCGATAGCATGTTTGTATCGTATTTCGCCATCATTCACATCCATCTCTAAATTGCCAATCAGCATGTCATAATTAATTTGGGTAATAAGTAACATTGCTGCGTTTTGATGACTCTCTGGCACTAAGAACGGTAAGATCCCATAGACTGCTAGCAGATTGTTTTTCTCCTGCACGCGGAACAGATAGCCACATTCTAGTTGTTTATTGCGCATTCTTAAGGATAAATGGTGCGATTGCTGGCTGTCATTGATTCTTGGCCGATAATGGGTGTAGTGCCATTGTTTGTCATTAAAATACTGCTTAAGATAATCGACAATAGCTATGTCAGTATTACGGCCTTGTTCGGCAGTCTGATTCGGTGTATCTGCTTTAGCATTCTCGCTATCTTTTTTATTATTACTGATGTCGCCGTTCGTGTCTGTTTTAGCAAAGCCTATGCTACTAGCATTTTTATCATTGGTCTTGTTATCACTAGGCTTTTTATTAGCCTTGGCGCTATAAGCTCCAGCTTGTAAAGTATCAGTAGCAGTATCTTTATTAACATTAATATCTTTATTAATATCAGTATCGTTATCAACGCTAAATTCAGCTTTAAGTGACAACGATTGCTGCGACAATTTCACGTCATCAGCAACAGCCTGCGGTGCTGAAGCAGTCAGGAACCGTTTGAGTTTTTGCCATAAGCTGAGTTTATTATGTTGACTCATAGTTGTTGTACTAACTTAATAAATGAATAATATTAAAAGCTGATAAATAAGCTAAAACCTCGAATTAATTTTTGCTGAATACGAAACCATCTTTGATGTTAGGTTGCGCATAAAATGCTTGTAACATGTTATAGATATGAGTGGTAAGCCATGTACTTTCAAGAGCGTCATGCACGACAGGAAGTAGGGCGCTACTTAATTGCGTCATGGCCTCTTCATCAATATATAAGCTCGCTGCTACGCTCGCAATCGTATCCGACTGATGATTAGTGTACCAAGTGTCGACGCTAGCTGAGACAAGGCTGCGCAAGTAAGGCGACAAGCGCAGACGGTTATAGCTTTGTTGGATACTGGCTTCGATATGATCAATACTGCTATGGTCAGGCTCATCGTTTAAGTAGGTTTGTAGCTGGCTAATCGGTTGGTCTTTGATGCGTCCCCAACCTGTTATCAAGAGCCGAGCGACTTCTTCATTTGATAAGTGTGCTTGCGCATTCGCCTCTGCTCGGCGAGTTAAGTCTTTAATATTGCGATGCAAGTACGTCTGTAACTTTTCATCCAGGTTTCTGTTGGTTGCCTTCTCAAATGAGCTGCGTCCAAGCTTCATGAGCTTACCAACACCGCCTGCTTTATCCAGCGTGGTTTCCATAAAGTCGTTGATAGCGTGATATAGTGTTTGCGTCAACAAGTCTGCAAAGGTTTCATTGCCGACTAGCGTATGAATCAAGGCATTACGCTGCTCGTCATGGCTACCTATGTAATTGGCAAGAGTTTCAACCTGAGTATCATCCACTAGCTCAGATAAAGGTACGTTGTCGTTGACTGGATGATAAATGACCGTATGCAAGATATCGCGGATATCGGTGCGCATGACATCGCTCATCGGTTGGCTCAGTAGCCAGTCATTAATCAGGTGCTGCAAATCATCGGCGCTAACGTATTTATGTAGTGGCTGCGCGCCTAACCACTGCCAAGCCTCTAGAGCCATCGGCTCTGCTTGCTGCTGTAACCACTGCTGCATAAAGGCAACTTGAGCATCGATTAAGCTATCCATAGTTAGGCTAGCAGCTGATAAGCTTGCGCTAGGATGAGCAGTTGCAGCACCTGTATGAGGCGTTGGAATTTGAGTGTCTGATGCTTGAGTGTTTAGAGTTTGGTTATCTTTTGAAGTCTGCATAGGTTTTGAGGTCATAGTAATCGACAATTTGTTATACTGTGTGGATATAGTGAGCATAAAGTATTATGCCATGAACCATGTATTCGTTTGTGATGAATATTGCTTAGCGCTTGATAAATAATGAGAGATTTAATGACGGCTGTGGATGCACCCTTACTTGTGCTCAATGAGCTGACGGTTCAGCGCGGTGAAATACCTTTATGTGAAGGGGTCACGCTCAACTTACCTGCGGGAAGCATCTGTCATTTAGTTGGTGCAAACGGTACCGGTAAAACGACGCTACTGATGCAACTGGCGGGATTGTTGCCAGTGATGACGGGCAAGGTTCACTACCAAGGCGTAGCAAATCTGCCTATTCAGCCTTTATATGTCTCGCATCAGTTAGGCATTCATCCCAATCTGACGGTCGCGCAAAATCTGACCTTTCTGCTGAACCTATATGGCATTAGCCCAAGTATCGCTGATATTGACGACGCTCTCGCTTGGGTGGGATTGCAAGGCTTTGAGACGATTAGCTCAAGCCATTTATCTGCTGGGCAAACGCGTCGCATCACCCTTGCAAGACTATATTTGTTGACGCCGGACGTAACACCATTATGGTTACTGGATGAGCCTTTTACCGCACTTGATGTCGATATGGTGGCACGAATGGAAGACAGGTTGCGCGAATTTTCCCATACTGGTGGTGCCATATTGATGACCAGTCATCAAACTGTCGGCGTCGCCAATCAGGTGCTCAATTTGTCAGATTACATGGTATAAGCGCGACAAATATAAGTGAAAGGACGAATAATGACAGACAGTCCATTACAAAATAGTCCATTACGAGATAGTCCAGTGCAAGAGAGCACCATGCAAGAAAACCTAATGCAAGACAGTCCAGTACAAGTAGCGAATAAAAGCTCAAACGTTAGCGCATTAGCTGCGCGTGGTATCAGTTTTAGACAGTTATGGCGGCGCGAATGGCACGTGAAGCAGCAAGGTGCCGTGCAGTGGTTATACCCTTTGGTACTGTTTTTGGTAATTATTACCTTATTTCCGCTAGCCGTAGGTAGCGAGCCTGCGCTGTTGCAGCGTCTTGGGGTCTCAGCTGTGTGGATTGCTGCTCTGTTGTCACTGGTGATGGGCGTTGATGGCTTATTTAAACCTGCTCTCGATAATGGCACGCTCGCGCAGTTGGTCGTCGCCAAAGCGTCGCTACCGTTATGGGTACTTATCCGCTTGGTTATCCATTGGATTTTTAGTAGTGGTATTGTGGCCGTGCTCAGTTTACTTGCCGTGCCATTGTTTCAACTTAGCTGGTTTGAAGCGTGGATATTGATGGCTTCTATTGTGACAGGTAGTCCGATGCTGTTGATGTTGTCAGCGGTCGCCAGTAGCTTGACGCTGTCATTAAAGAATGGCGCGGTGCTAGTGCCTTTGATTGCTTTGCCAATGCAGTTGCCAGTACTGATTTTTGCGACAGGAGCAGTTGACTTATTTGCTACTGGTCTTAATGGTTTGCCGATATTGGCTTTATTATTGGCAGGTAGTATTATCTCGGTACTCGTGATGCCATGGGTGATTGCTATGACCCTAAAAATGGCGTGGCTAAATTGAAAAAACCTTTATATTAACAGCATGTTGAAAACGGGCAACTTTGCTATAATAGCCAATTAAATCCATAACAAGTCACTTGTAGATTCTATCCAGTGTTTAACGCCAGCAGGTTAGCAGATAGTAGCGTTCATGATGTAGTATCTGTATAACCAATATGCTGTGCAAATAGGTTTATTCCCATGCCCAACCTGAATAATGTCTCATCTCCTAGCCTATGGCAGCGCATCTGGCAAGGCTTCTTGACCACTGTGGGTACCAAGCAGTTTTTTCGCATCTTTGCGCCTTGGGTTAAGTGGTTGGCAATATTAGCCAGCATTTTTCTACTGATCGGTAGTGTTTGGGGTCTCGCTTTTGCGCCGCCTGACTATTTACAAGGTAATAGCTACCGCATTATTTTTATTCACGTGCCAGCGGCCAGTATCGCTATTTCTATCTATTTTGCCCTCGCCGTATTAGGGGTTATCTTCCTTGTTTGGAAAATCAAGACGGCCAGTCTGGTGGCGCAGGCGCTTGCTCCATTGGGCTTTTTGCTCTGCGTGATTAGCTTAATCACCGGCTCTATTTGGGCAAAACCTACTTGGGGTACTTACTGGGTTTGGGATGCGCGTTTAACGTCTATGCTGATTTTGGCGTTTTTATATGCAGGCGTGATGGCGTTGTTTGCAGCGTTTGAGCATACCGCTAATCGAGGTAAAGCGGCGGCTATTTTATCCATTGTCGGCGCAGTGAATCTACCTATTATTAAATATTCGGTACAGTGGTGGAATACCTTACATCAAGGCTCAACTTTTACCTTAACCGCCGCACCAAAAATGTCAGCCGATATGTGGATGCCATTGCTACTTATGATTATCGGTAGTTACTTACTAGTCGCGACATTAACGATTTATCGTACTAACACCCTCATTTTGTACCGAGATCAAGGTAAAGCGTGGGTCAAAGAATATATTCGTGGACAAGACAAATAATGGCTAGGAGCTGATTATGCAGCCTTACTTTTATAGCATATCTGAGTTTATCGCCATGGGTAAGCATGGCGTGTTTGTCTGGTCGTGTTGGGCAATTACGGTGGGCGTGATGCTGGCTTTTATTATTTATAGCCGTAAGCAGCGACAAACACTTATCAAACAGCTGACCATTCAGCAAGCGCGTCAAGCTCAGCGTACTACTAAAAACCCCAATTCTGTACCCGAGCAAACGTTATAAAAAATATTTTAATATCATTGCCTTAGCATATACTATTACATTTTTTTAAATGATGAAAACATAAGCTTATTAGTGTTTAAAGGCTTATTGATTTGTTTGAAAAATGCTACCATATAACCATTAGAAAACTACGATTAGAAAAATATTTTAAAAAATTTTTCTAATCGTAGTTTCTTTAATATTTTCTGTTTTATAGATTTAGATGGTATTGCCTATATCTTGTAAGGCAAAGACTCATTAATGAGGTAATAGTATGAATGCAGTTCGTCGCAAAAAACTGATGTGGGTAATGTTTACGTTAGCAGGAGCAGCAATTGCCGTGGTACTGGTCATTTATGCTATTGGCCAGCAGACTGACTATTATTTTGATGCGACCGCTATTGCCGAGGGCGAAGCACCCCAAGATAAGCGTATTCGTGCAGGTGGTATGGTCGTTGCTGGTAGCGTACAGCGGGCGCCAGACAATCCATTAAATGTTGAGTTCGCGATTACAGATTTTGAATCAACGGTTCCGGTCACTTATCAAGGTATCTTGCCGGATTTATTTGCTGAAAATTCAGGCGTGGTCGCCACTGGTAAAATGCAGGGCGAGACTTTTGTGGCCGGTGAAGTGCTAGCCAAGCATGACGAAAACTATATGCCACCTGAGGTTGCCAAGTCTATGAAAGCTAATAACCGCAATGGATTGACACCGACTTCTGAGCAGTACAATCCAGCAGAGCCAATCCACGAGTCCAAAACGTTGCAACAGTAGTCTTAAACATCTACTGACAGCAAAAGCGCCGCTAATATTTTATTAACGGCGCTTTTTTTATATGGGTGTTGATATAAAAGTTAGTCATCCCATACAGGAGTATAATCAGGATGTTCGATTTTACGGCCATCGCTACGAGCCAAGTTGCCAATTTTTTCTAATTCATCGGCGCTAAGCTGGACTTCGATAGCATCCAAGTTACCTTGTAAATGATCAGGATTAGAAGTCTTTGGAATAGCCACACGGTCTTTATCCGATAGTATCCAAGCCAATGATATTTGGGCTGGAGTCACGTTATGCTTGTCTGCAATCTCTTTGATAACGTCATTATTAAACACGTCACCGCGTGCGAGTGGTGAGTAAGCTTCCAATAAAATATGGTGATTATTCAAAAAAGACTGCAAGGTGTTTTGTTTGATAAATGGATGAAACTCGACTTGGTTGACGACAATAGGGACATCAGCATGTTTCTTTGCTTCAATAATATTGGCGATATTAAAGTTAGAGACGCCGATATTGCGTGTTAAGCCTTGTTTTTGCAACTCGCACAATGCAGGAATGGTCTCAGATAACGGTACACGGGAATCTGGCCAGTGTAATAGCAATAGGTCGACATAATCGGTATCGAGATTTTCTAAAGAACGTTTGGCCGCTGCGATTAACTTTTCTGGCTCAAACTTCATATCATCAGGGAAAATCTTCGTGGTCAAAAAGAACTTATCACGAGCCACGCCTGATTGTTTGATACCTTTTCCGACTTCGACTTCATTATCATAAGCTTGCGCAGTATCAATATGCTCATAACCCATTTTTAGTGCTTGACTGACGACATCAATACAGTCTTGTCCTGTTGATTGCCAGGTACCAAGTCCTAATACGGGAATATTGGCTTTGCCTGCGGTACGAATTTTATAAGTTTTGGTACTCATATTATTATCCTTATTATGTGTTATTTGTGGTTTTACAGCTTTTTAAATAATTCATGATACGATCTGAGTTAGCAGCTTCTAAACCTGAGTTAACAATCGTTATATCCTAGTATTAATTATAAAACCTAGCCTGATAGAATGACTAAGCAACCCAGCTACTATAGAAAAAAATAGAAAAAAGTGAAAGAGTAAGTGACGGTTTTCTACAAAGGACAAACAGGCTGTAACGTCATTATATGTTTTAAAAAAGCATTGCAATAGTACAGTACGATATCGATTTTGAAGGTATTTAGTTTCTATTTCTTAATCACTTATTAGTCAATAACAGGAGTTTGTCATGATCAAATTTACTAATGCAAATATCTATCGCAATAGCGAAGCTAATGAGATTTTAGTCAAGGACGGAATCATTGAGCAGATTGGTAGAGGCTTGCCTGCCGCTACGGAGGAGATTGATTTAAAGGGCTGTTTGGTGGTACCGCCTTATGTGGACTCACATCTGCATCTTGATTATGTTTATACGGGTGGCGGCGATGATGCCAAGAACGCCTCAGGAACGCTGTTTGAAGGTATTGCACGCTGGCACGATGTCAAAAAAACGCAGTCTTTTGAAGAAGCTAAAACGCGTATGTTAAAAGGTATTCAAGAAGAAGTCTCCAAAGGGGTGCAATATATTCGTACCCATATTGACGTTTGTGATCCTGATCTGACTGGGCTCAAAGCGATGCTGGAGCTGCGCGAAGAGTTAAAAGACAACTTGACTATTCAAATCGTTGCTTTCCCGCAAGAGGGCATGTATGCCTACAAAGGCGCTGTTGAGCTGATAGAGGAAGCTCTCAAGATGGGCGCGGACTGCGTCGGTGGTATTCCACATTTTGAATGGGCGTACGAGTTTGGGCAAGATTCTGTACGTAAAACGGTTGAGCTTGCGCTCAAGTATGACAAACTCATCGACGTGCATTGTGATGAGACCGATGACCCGATGAGTCGTCACGTGCAATTATTGAATGCTTTGGTCATGATTGAAGGTATCGGTGCGCGTACAGCGGCTAGTCATACTTGCTCATTTGGTTCTGCAGATGATGCTTATGCGTTTCGTATGATGGGACTGTTTGAGCAATCAGGTATGAACTTTATTGCACTGCCGACCGAAAACGCTTATCTGCAAGGTCGCCAAGATACTTATCCAAAACGTCGTGGCCTCACGCGAGTGAAAGAATTCTGGGAGAATGGTATTAACATCTCTTTTGGTCAAGATTCCATCAATGATCCTTGGTATCCAGCGGGCAACGGTAACATGATGAATATCTTGGATAATGGTATTCACTTAGCACAAACCATGTCATTACCGCAGCTTGATGTCTGCCTTGACTTCATTACCTTTAATGGCGCGAAAACCTTGAACATCGAAGAAGAGTACGGTATTGAGGTGGGTAAGGCAGCAAACTTCCTAGTATTGGATGCGACAAGTCCATTTGAAGCGGTGCGCCAACGCGCGGATGTACTGGCCTCAATTCGTAATGGTAAGTACCTGTTTAAGAAACCTGAGCCTAGTTATGATATTGAGCTGGACTTGTTTAGAAGCACTATCTAACGATTAGTACAAAAGCTAAATATAAAATTTAGAACGTAAAAAATGCCCATTACTCATAAGTAGTGGGCATTTTTGTGTTTACGACTTGTCTTATTAGCACTGTTAATTAATTCAAATTAGCAGTATTTAATGGTCTAAAACTTTTAGCCATTAAGCTCTTGATTACTGAGCTGCTTCTGCTTCTACAGGAGCAGTGCTTGCAGTAGTTTCGGTAGCTGGTGCAGTGTTACCACCCCAGATTTTTGGATATTTGTAGCCTGGGAAAGTATTATGAGCATACTTTTTGAAGGCTTCTGAGTTATAAGCGTTGGTGACGTCTTCAACCCATTTTTTACCAGCATCAGCAGATTTGACCGCTGACCAGTTAACATAAGCAAAGCTTGGCTCTTGGAACAACGCTTCGGTTAGCTCAATACCAGCATCTGTTGCATAGTTGCCATTGATAACAGCAAAGTCGACTTCGTCACGGGCACGTGGTAATTGAGCCGCTTCTAGTTCAATGATGTCGATGTCATACTTACTGTTATCAGCGATATCAGTTTTTGAAGCAGTCAATGGATCAATATTGTCTTTTAGTGTGATCCAGCCCAGATCGTCCATCATTACCAAGGCACGGGCAAAGTTACTTGGATCATTCGGTGCAGAGACGCTCATGCCTTTGTAGACATCATCAAGAGTGCTTTTTTTGCCTGAATAGATACCGAGCGGAGCGGTTGGTACTTGGAAAACTTCGACCAAATCAAGGTTATTTTCTTTTTTGAAGGTATCAAGATAAGGCTTATGCTGGAAGATATTGATGTCCAAATCACCTTCAGCCAGTGCAAGGTTAGGGCGTACATAGTCAGTAAAAGGTACTAACTCAACTTCATAACCTTGCTCTTCTAGTGAGGCTTTAACTTGATTACGTACCATATCAGCAAAGTCGCCTTCGGTCGTACCGATGACAATTTTAGTGTGTTCAGGATCGATATTGCTAGCAGCAGTTTGAGCTGTTGAACCCTCAGTAACCGCTTCTTTATTTGCTTCTGGTGCAGATGAGTTATTACAACCGACCAACACTAGGCTCGATACACCAACAGCGGCAAATGCAGTCGCCAACTGACGGCTAATATCTGTTAATTTCATAATATTTCCTCAAATAAATAATAAAGTAACCATTAAAAAAGCAACATTATGGATAGTAATGCTGCCTCTACAAAAAATTGGATGACGGTCAAATTAAACCTAGTCGGCTACAATGTCAAGTATTCTACAAAGTGGTTTAGCGTTTATCCAAGCGAGTCGCCAGCCAATTACCAAAAGCTTGAATTGAGATGACCATGATTGATAGCATAATGACAATAAAAATCATGACTTCTGTTTGATAACGGTAATAACCATAACGAATCGCCAGATCACCAAGGCCGCCCCCACCGATCATACCAGCCGCCGCTGAATAAGAAAGTAGGCTGATACATAAAATAGTGACGGATAACACCAGTCCTGATCGCGCCTCATTAAGCAATACTTTAATGATCGTAAAAGGACGTGCGCCCATCGATTCGGTTGCCTCGATAATACCACGTGGTACTTCACGCAGATTTTGCTCGACCAAACGCGCAAAGTAGAACGAGCCGGCAATTGCTAGAACCAAAGAGGCAGCAATAGGACCAATACCTGTGCCGACAATCGCCTTGGTAAATGGACTCATGGCAATCATCAAAATGACAAAAGGGAAGGCACGCATAAAGTTGGTGATACCGCCTAAGATTGCATACAATCCTTTATTCTGTAAAAACTGCCGATCGCTGGACAAAAATAAGAATATCCCAAATAGCCCGCCAATCGTAACAGCAGCAGCGGTCGAGATACCAAGCATGACAAAGGTATCAAACGATGCTTGCCAAATCTCTTTACGCAGCGCATACAGCTTATCTACTGAGGCGGATAGTTCAGTACCAGTTAACATATCTGTTTATTTTACCTCATTAATCTTCAACGACTAAGCCTTTGCCAATCGGAGTGGTTGCTTGAATCAGACCTTCTTTTACTGCTGCAACTTCAAGCAATTTTCCTTGATGAAGTAGTGCTGCTCGATCACAGAGTCTACGAATCACGCTCATCTCATGAGTGACAATCACGATGGTTACGCCAAGCTGGTCATTGATATCACGCAAACAGGTCAGCAAACTGCGAGTCGTTGCAGGGTCAAGCGCGCTGGTCGGCTCATCAGCGAGCAGTACTTTTGGGCTTGGTGCAATGGCGCGAGCAATACCAACACGTTGCTTTTGACCGCCTGATAGCTGCGCAGGATAATGACCTGCACGATCAGTTAGATCCACAATCTCAAGACAATCCATGACACGTTTGCGTACATCGCGACTAGGATAACCTGACACTGTTAAGTTAAACGCCACATTATCAAAGACGGTGCGATTGGACATCAAGTTAAATTGCTGGAAAATCATACCAATATTGTGACGCGCAACACGTAGGTCACTGGCGGACAACGTCGTCAAGTCAGTACCATCGATAATAACCTGACCTGAATCAGGACGCTCAAGCATATTGATTAATCGTAATAAGGTAGATTTACCAGCACCTGAATAGCCCATCAAACCAAAGATTTCACCTTGTCGAACAGACAGGGACGTCGGTTCAACCGCAGTAAACCAATGCGGCTTACCATCTTTGTCTTTTATGGATCGGTCGCTTAAAAAGCTTTTGGTCACGTCATTTAGGACGATCATATCGCTCATGGAATGCTCGAAGTTTAGTAAATAAGGTAGCGGTGATAATGTCGATATACTATTGCAAGATGACAGCGTCAAATCTATATCAATGGCTATATGATAAGGGGCAGTAATATAGCATATTTCTAGACGTTTTGGATATGAACATTCGAGAACCGCTTATAACGATATGGATATTAGCCTTATGCAGTACTCGACGTATAAAGGATATTCATAGAGTCTTGAGATACAGTAGTGGATAGATACAAACAAGTATTAGGTCGAAAAACAGAATTGTTTAGCTTATGTCAATAACTAGATTGGCCATACCTAATCACGGTTATCGTGATTTTTATGTGGGTTATGCTTGACTGGAATGACAACCAAAAACCTAGTATGTCCATTAATAGTATCAGTAATTATTTGGCCTTGATGAGCCGTGACGATTTGTGATACCAGTGATAAACCTAGACCGGAACCTTTGTTTTTTTGCTGTAAGCGCACAAACGGGCTAAAGATTTCTTCGCGCTTGTCTTTCGGGATACCAGTACCTTCATCAATGACTGCAAGTACTGCATATTTTGGTAAAGGGCGTGCATCTTCAGATTTGACTTTTTTAAGATGTTTCTTAAATAGGCTTTCTTTACGTGGTGTGTTATTGCCATCACTATCAACGTTGCTGTTGCTAGCATTACTGTCTTTGGTTGAATTGCCTTTATGGTCAGCAGTATTTGCCTTTTCAATTACTCGCTTGTGAGTGACAGGTTTGACTAGAGCATCACTTAGCTCGCCAGTCTTTAGATGTTGTTCTTGCGATTCTGGGACGATATTCCAAACGACTTTTTTGATTCTATTGGTTAAATCAGAAGCAAGTTTATAGTGGTCATTACGAAGTGTCTTACTATTACCATTGGGAGCTAGGATATCCGCTGTCTGCTTTTGACCTTGGTTATTATAGTTATTATCAGATATGTCTCTTAACTGATCGGTCTCATTATGATCGTGACTGTTTTTATCGTTTTCTTCATCATGACTAACAAGCGTTTCGCCATTTTTAAAAATAACCGGTGCTGGTATGATGTCAGGCTGTTCTGATGCATCGGATGAGGTCTGTTCAACAGACTGGATAGAGGTAGGGCTGTCTTCTTGATCGTCTTTAGACTGTTCTATTATATCGATAGGTTTATCATAAGTTGGGTGACCATAGTTTAAATGACCATAGTCAGCAAAGCTACTACATACGAGCGAATCTAACAAATATTCGGGTAGGGTATCTGCTTCTGCAAGGGTTTGTGCGCCATATAACAAAACAGTTACTGGAGGAACACCATGCAACATAGCGTTATTTAGTAGGTTGCGAATAAGATGAGTCAACATCGGCGGTTGGCCATCGATTACAATATGTTCGCCAATCAATGTTGCCTCTGGATAATGCTGTCGCTCTTGATTCACTAAGTCATATAAGTCCACACGTTCAACCTGCTGCATCGCATGACCTGCATCGAGTCGACTCACTAACAAGATGCTTTCCACCAAATCGTTAAGCCCTGATAAATCACGATTGATCGCTTGGGCACGTTTATCAAACTTTGCCTTTGTATCGCTTGGCATCGAACCTGCCAACATGTCCATCATCTCTATCTGTAGACGAATACGGGTAATGGGTGTGCGTAGCTCATGTGATGCATGTGCCAATAATAAGTTATTAGCGTCAATCAAATGTTCGATTTTTTGCGCTGCTTGGTTAAACCCACGAGCAAGAAAAGCAATTTCATCATTACCACGACTATTGACACGTACAGTAAAGTCACCGTCACCAAGTTGACTCATCTGCTGACTCATGTGATTGATACGCCATGTCATTGAACGTGCAATCCACCATAGTACGCCTGCCATAATCATAAGTAAGAGTAGGGTGCCGGTGAACAAGTTTAGCGCCGCAGATAAAGCTGGTTTTTTGGGCGATAGTCGTGACTCATACAGCAATGTATAGCCTGTACTACTATAGACCTGAGCTTGTTGAGTAGGAGGCGTTTCTGAAAAAGAGGGGAATATAATGGTTAATAACGAAGGCGTTGCAGGTAGCTCTAAGGGCAGATCACTGTTGTCGGTTTGCATGAGCAGACGACCTTTACTGTCATACAGTCCCATTTTAGCTTGCAGTGATTCATCAAAGATATCAAAGCTTTTTTTGACCACGGCTAACATAAAACGCGATTGCAAACGGTTATTCTTACTAACGGCCGTATTTAGTTCATGCAAAAAAGGATCAATTTGTCCAAGTATTTGAGTTGCCACCACCTCAGAGCGAATACCAGCATTTTTATCATGAACGAGCTGTGTCAATAACACCATAGCGACTGCGAACAAAACAAGTGCCAGCATCACACTAGCAAATAGTTTGGCAAACACGGAGCGAAAACCCAACTGCTGCATTATATGCTCTCTATTAACGAACGCTTATATCAATGACTAACAAATAGCCATCGCGGTTGACGTGATGGCTATTTTTATTTGGTCATTACTTCAATAGTTTATTCAAACCGATTTGACGCATCAGATAAGTCGTTAAACCTGATCAGTTGCAAATTGATAACCAACACCGCGCACAGTAATGATACGTTTTGGCTGACGCGGATTGTCTTCAATTAAGGCACGTAAGCGTGAAATATGTACATCAATTGCGCGGTCAATGTTATCAGAGCTATCATCGTTTGGCATTGCCTGCCACAACTGCTCACGATTGAGCACTTTACCAGAATGAGTCGCAAAGTAGTGTAATAGTTGGAACTGATGAGTGGTTAGACGTACTGGCTGCTCATCAATGGTCACTTCATGGCTATCAGGAAACACACTCAAACGCCCAAAAGTTAAACTATCAGATTGACTGTCAGCTTGATTGGGCTGCTCATGGCGACGAACCACAGCACGTATGCGGGCTAGTAGTTCTCGCGGTTCAAAGGGTTTGGCGATATAGTCATCAGCACCCATCTCTAGACCCAGCACCCGATCCGTTGTATCGCCTTTTGCAGTCAACATAATGATGGGTACTTTATTAGTCATGTTGTTTTTGTTGCCACGTATCTTTTGACAGACCTGCATACCATCCATATCAGGTAGCATCAAATCTAGTACAACCAGATCAATGTCACGCTCTTTAGTATCCAATATATCCAAACCTTCTTGACCTAACCCTGCATGATGAACGTCGTAATAGTTCATTGTCAGGTAATCGCTAATCAATTCAGCCAAATCTGGATCGTCTTCAATTAATAGGATTTGTTTACTCATGAGCTGTCCTTTATTGGTGGTCATTATTCAATAATTGTTGTTTTAGTCGTCGTGGTTATTTTTCTGATTTTTCTAAGATACATAGTACTATATCGTATCCATAGCAACAGAAAAATGAGCAATACAAATGTTACTGGCTCTATTTTGCCTAACTTAGGCCTTACCACACAAGATGCGCTTTGTTAATATTTCTACACAATGTAACTCGCGACATCGCTAATATATTTTATGAAGTCGCTATTTTAGTCAGCCTAAATAGGAATACAACGTAGAAAGCAGATAAAATGAATGATATTTTGTTCTGAAAATTCTAAAGTAAAGCTTGAGCATTGGATGGAACAACGTTATGAAACAATTACCTTTTTGCCTACTGACTCTATGGGCAAATCTGCTAAGCAAATGAGGCTATCATTACTAATACCAGCAACCAGATATTGTTCAGTGCTAGGATCGTACTTGATCACTTCTACTGACAAACGAGTTAAGCGTTGATCTTGTTTGATTATCCAAACGTTAGCAGTGATTGGCATAAGCGACTGATAAGGGGGCTTTTTTAGTGCCGACAGATCAGCATCATGGATACCATATTCAGGCATAATGGTACCGACTTCTATCTGTCCATAATCAACCCGTCCAGAAACGAGCATATCAGGTCTGAGCTTATCACGACTGGCTTCGTTTTTGACGACATGAACATAGACCTGTAGCTTGTCGGGCTGATTACTCACGACTAGTTTCCCAACTTGACCAACAAACTTCTCTGATGCGTTCTTGGCTGTAAAATTCACAGTTTGCCCGACTGACAGTTGCGGTTTCATTTTTAGAGGAAGCGTGGCAATAAACTGCAAGTTTTTATCATCGCTTAAACGTAATAAAGGCGTGCGAGCAGTAACTGGTTGGGCATTTTTTACATGTAATTTATCAATACGTCCAGAAAAGCTTGCTCGTACTACAACAGACTGTGCTGTTAAATTGGTCGGTATGGTTTGCTCTACAGTGGCTGTATCTTGATCGTTGTTAGGTTTTTCACTATCTATACTGCTATCTACCTTGTCATCTGTTACATCACGATGGGTCAAAACCTCCTCTATCGACGCTACATTATTATTCGATTCTTCATCATTACTATCTATGTCTTCTTCTTTTGGCATGTTAGTAGCGGGTTTCACCTTGCTAGTAACACCCTTTTCTTTTTGTTCAATATCTTCAGTAGCTGCAGAAGTTGCACTGACTTTATCAACAGACACTTGACGCTTTACTATTAATAGTGGGGTACCTTCCTCTATCCATTGTCCTTCTGTAACCAATACTTTTTGCACAATGATGTCATGCACTGCGACAAAACGTGACTGCTTAGTAGGTTCGATTACTCCTTGCAAGCCAAGACTTGGCTGATAGCGAGAGGGTTTGATATTCAAAATATAATCAGACGCCATAGTGACACTATCGGCACTAGCGATAATAGGAGAGTCTGCCTGTACATCTTTTTCGTTAAGCGGTTGATTGTCTACAGGTGCTGGAGGCTGGCAAGCAATTATAAGTAAGCTACTTAACAAGAAGGCACAGTTCTTGCAGTTGTTAGAAAGTCTTATACGCATCGTCATTAATCATTATGGTGAACGTCATTTTATTATATAGATAAAGAATGAAAGGTGCGATAACTAGTATCTATCTAGATAGCAGTTATTAACGACATCTATGAGACGGAATCATAGAGTGATGCGGGCAATGTAAGACAAAACAGAGCGATCATATCAATTATCCCAATTGTTGTATGCATGGTCTGAGCCATTAAAAGTTTGAGTGAACTATGACAAAACGGGCTTAAGGTATTTTGTTTATACAATATAGTTACAAAACAGACTTAAATATTGGTCGAAAAATTACTGAGACTACTTAATGAAACTCTTGTTTTGTAAGGGTTTGTCGAACAGTAAGTAGCAACCATGTCAAGAATAAATATCTATTCATAGGAAAGTAATAATGGAAAATAATTTTGAAGGGTTAAAGGTCATGGTCATTGATGACTCAAAAACCATTCGTCGTACCGCTGAGACTTTACTACAAAAAGCTGGCTGTGAAGTCGTCACTGCAATTGATGGTTTCGATGCACTTGCAAAGATTGTTGACAATAATCCTGACATCATTTTTGTCGATATTATGATGCCACGTCTTGACGGTTATCAGACCTGCGCCCTGATAAAAAACAACTCTGACTATGCAAGTACCCCCGTCATTATGCTGTCCTCTAAAGATGGACTGTTTGATAAGGCGCGAGGACGCATTGTGGGTTCTGATGAGTATCTCACCAAGCCATTTAGTAAAGATGAGCTGTTTGAGACTATTAACCAGTACCGCACCTAGCTTATATATCGACTCATTATAAAAGATATCGAACCTAAATATGTAACGACCAATTATAGCCAACAACGAGTGATCGTTTATTCAGATGTTTTGAAAAAAAGGCAATA
This sequence comes from Psychrobacter sp. 1Y10, assembly GCF_052259005.1. Taxonomy (NCBI): domain Bacteria; kingdom Pseudomonadati; phylum Pseudomonadota; class Gammaproteobacteria; order Moraxellales; family Moraxellaceae; genus Psychrobacter; species Psychrobacter sp. 1Y10. The sequence goes on from NZ_JBQQES010000001.1 coordinate 76,869, forward strand.
CCTCACTGAACGCATTACTTAATGGCTTTGATAATTTATCCGAATGGATAAAAACGACAATAAAAGGAATAACCATGACAACTGTATTGGTCATAGACGATTCGCCATCTGAAATGGCAAAATTTCGCGACATTCTAACGAAGAACAACTTTCAAATACTAGAAGCCAGTAATGGCGAAAAAGGCTGCTCAATGGCTGCTGAATATTTGCCAGATGTGGTGTTAATGGATGTGGTGATGCCTGAAATGAACGGCTTTCAAGCGACTCGCAAAATTACCCGTGGTAAGACAACGGCTCATATCCCTGTCGTCATCGTAAGCACTAAAAACCAGGAGACTGATCGGGTATGGGGCAAACGTCAGGGGGCTAGAGAGTACCTAGTCAAGCCAGTCGACGAAAATGAGCTTGTACGTATTATCCGTACAGTAACGGAGTAAGTTGTGGCTTCCAAAGGATTTATCGAGCTTCTACGCTTAGCTGATCTTGCCCGTGCCCGTAGTAGTGGTCGTCAAGGCGGGCAGGTGTATGATTGGCGTGGCATAGTCTTTGAAATCGGTGGTCAGCGTCTGGTTGCGCCCATGGGAGAGGTGTCTGAGGTGTTAGCTATGCCTGAATATACCAGTATGCCATTAGTAAAGCCTTGGATGCTTGGCATTGCCAACGTCCGAGGACGCCTGCTACCAATCACTGACTTGGCGCAATTCTTGCAAATTCCTAGTCAGCAGCAGAGAAGCCATCGTAAGGTAATAGTTATCGATCATAGCTCAGTGTTTTCAGGTTTATTGGTTGATAGAGTCATTGGTATCGAACAGTTTACTCGTGATCAATATCGCGCTGAAGCCATTGATAGTGACTCGCCATTTGCAGCTTATAACCATGGCAAGTTCTCCAAAGATAGTCAAGACTGGTATATTTTTATGCCGAGTATGCTAGCACGAGATTTAGACTATATTGATGCTGCGATATAAATCAGTATTTGTAGGTAATCGTAACCACTCAATATCTGCCACTAAGTTTGTAGAACTTAGGCAAGAGCATAAAAGTTATAAAGACTGACATTAAAGATGATATGTCAGCATTAAAGAAGATTTTATTAATAGAAATTTTGCCAATGATCGCTAGAAACTATCATTGGACGATGATCATTAACAACGTCAGTCACGATATGACTTAAACGACTGTTTGAAAGGAACGAGCGCAATGAGTGATGTTATAGAAAACCTTACGACTGGTAGCAATCAACAAACATCAGGCCCTAACAATAATATATGGAAGATTCTATTAGGGATTTTCACCTTAGCAAGTGTGGCTTGTTTGATTCTGCTTATTAATACGCTATCGACAGTAAGTAACTACTTAAGTAACGTCAATCAGTTAGAAGTCAGTGCAGCTAACATTGTAAAAAACGTTAATGATGCCACTTTTTCGCGTGACGCTGATGTAAGCGCTAATGCTTATGACGCCTTACAAAATAATGTGCAACGTTATCAAGTAGCATTGATCTCAGCTCAACAAAACGCCACTGATCATAGAGCGGTCTTTGGTGAGCTTAAGACCGAATGGCAAGCCAATAAAGAGAAGATTGATTACGTCCTCAATCATCGCAACGATGTCAATGCACTACAAGACATAAAAGATAATGTCGCTACGGCTACTAAACAGATGCAAAGCGACTATAGTCAAGTTATAGAACAGGCGGTCGCAGCCAACATACCTGTTGCAGCCATCAGTGATATGCAGACTCAGAGCTTACGCGCTGAGCGTTTGCATACTGAGATGGATAAGCTGACTCGTAGTATTGATGGTACGCCAGCAGAATTTGCAGAGCAAGCAGAACTATTTGCTCAAACGTTAGACGTACAACAGCAAAACTATGGTGAGTCGTTACCTGCCTTACAAAGTATATCTGAAACCTTTAATACTGCTGTTGCCCCTGTGGTACAAGAGCTTGCTTCATTAAATAGTCCTGCTATCGAGTCTCGCGAGAACGCGCGTGCTCTAGGCGAGCTTGCTACTAATACTCAAGCACAGTTGGCTAGTATAGATCGTGATATCTTGACACGTACTGGTGTGATGTGGCCTGCGCTTATATTCTTACTAGGTTTGCTTGGTGTTATATACGCGCTCTCCCAACTATTAAAGCAACAAGGTGGTACTGAGCGAGTATTGATTGAAAAAGAAACCCTACGTCGTCGCCAAGAAGCAGAAACTGAATCTGAGCGTGCACGACAAATTCAAGAAGAAAACGAACGTAACCAGATGGCTATTTTACGTTTGCTTGATGAGCTAGGTGACTTAGCGGAAGGTGATTTGACTGTTAATGCAACGGTGTCTGAAGATTTTACTGGTGCGATTGCTGACTCAGTAAACTTCGCCATTGACCAATTGCGTCAGCTGGTATTGGTTATTAACAGCACCGCTGAAAAAGTCTCTCAATCTTCTGAACAGACCCAGATGAATGCCGTTGAACTTGCCGAAGCTTCTGAGCATCAGGCGCAAGAGATTGCTAGTGTCTCTGCTGCGATTAATGAGATGGCAATATCGATTGATCAAGTATCAACCAATGCGACCGAATCTGCATCAGTTGCACAGCGCTCAGTTGCCATTGCCCATAATGGGGGCGACGTGGTACAGCGCTCTATCGAAGGTATGAACGTAATTCGCGATCAGATTCAAGAAACCTCAAAACGTATCAAACGTCTGGGTGAATCATCACAAGAGATTGGTGATATTGTAAGCCTTATCAATGACATTGCAGATCAGACCAACGTTTTGGCATTGAACGCTGCTATTCAGGCATCCATGGCGGGCGACGCTGGTCGTGGTTTTGCGGTAGTTGCTGATGAAGTTCAGCGTCTAGCAGAGCGTTCAGCAAATGCCACCAAGCAGATTGAAACCTTGGTTAAGACCATTCAGGCAGATACTAGTGAAGCAGTTATGTCAATGGAAACAACGACTTCAGAAGTTGTACGCGGGGCACGTTTAGCAAAAGACGCTGGAGAGGCGCTAGAAGAAGTGCAAAGCGTTTCTAATACGTTGGCTGATTTGATTCAAAACATCTCAAATGCGGCGCAGCAACAGGCAGAGTCTGCCGGTCATATTTCTAATGCGATGAATATTATTCAAGATATTACGTCGCAAACCTCATCAGGAACAATGGCAACTGCGCGTTCAGTTGGTGAGTTGAGCGAAATGGCAGCAGCGCTTCAAGAGTCAGTAACAGGCTTTAAATTATCTGATGATGATGAGCAGTTGCATGATTACGAAGAAGACTTTCAAGATCATACTTCCGCTATGGCGTAGATAAAAAATGTCATTTATTACATCTAACGTGGGTACGGATATACACAAGGTAAATGGCTTAAGATCCAGTAAGTTTAAGCTCAATCATTTGAGACGCAACCATCTAAAAATAAATGAGCCGACCCTTTTTCGCTTAAAAGACAGGCCAATTGCAGTTGTTCAGTGGCAACGCTATATAGAACAAGAAATTGGTTTTGTCTTGCCAAGTGAGCAGTCTCAGTGGTTGTTGAATGCGATTGAAACCACTGCCACAGAAAATGAAATGTCTGTAGCAGAGCTTTGGGAAGCTATAAAAAAAGATAACAAACTGAACCAGCAGTTACTTGATACCGTACTTATTCCTGAAAGTCGTTTTTTTCGGCACGAACCTTCAATAGCGTTTATAACATCGCTTGCAAGTCAGTACAGTGCTCGGCTATCGCAAAATATTATTGAAGACTATGCTAACGATAGCATTAGTAGTAACGGTAGTAATACAAGGCTTTTTCGCATATGGAGCGTCGGCTGTGCTACAGGCCAAGAAGTGTGGTCGTTGGCGATGAGTCTAGCTGCAAAAAACACCTCAAATTATGTGTTATTGGGCTCAGATGTTAGTCAAAAAGCGCTCACTAAGGCACGTAAAGGACAATATGATCAGCGACAACGACGACTTATTCCGTCAGTGTATCAGCACTTTACGCAACCATTAGCCGCTACCGACCAAAACGAAAATTCAACATATTGGCAAGTAGTGCCAGAGTTGCATGAACAAGTCAGTTTTATCTGGCACAACATTTTTACTCAGGGTCTAGCGACCTTGCATCTGCAGCAAGTGATTGTATGTCAGAACGTGTTGATATATTTTCGACAGTTTGATCAGCGCGATATTTTGACAAGACTGTCTGCACAGTGTGCGATAGGCGGTTATATCATATTGGCTCCAGGAGAGGCGCTGTTTTGGCGACCTTCAAATATGCGCCGCATTGCCCATCCACAGGTTAATGCATGGCAAAAAATTAGTGCCTAAACGAGTTAGGATAATCCTATGAAAAACCAGCCAAATGAAATGGTGACGCTAGAATGGCTTCTCCCACTTTTTGATCAGCAGTTATCACTAGTGTCTGAGGACTGGCAGTTAGATACTTATCCTGATTTTAAGCGTATAGGAAGAGATTACCACGAGATCAGTGGTGCATTAATAATGGCTAACTTGCCCCAACTGGCTACTTTGGCTACAAAGCTTAGCTTATTAGCCTATAGTAAGAGTGATGGTACACTATTAACTGCTCAGTATTTCCGAGTAGGGCGATTTGCTCATCAATTGTTGCAATATGAGCTGACTCAATATGTTCATACAGGAAGTTACCGAAGTGCGCTTATTGATAGAACGATTGATAAGCTTACACATTTATTACCGCAACAAAATACAATAATAGATAATAGTTTATCGCCAAAGAGCATCTCAGTTGTTGATAAACATCACTTTCCTGCCCAAACAATCGATGTAGCAATACCCAACGCTACAAAGACGAGTGGCTCTTTTTTATCATCCTTATTACCTGAGCAATATAAACAGTTGTTACTGGTATGGCGTCAACAAGTCCAGCAGTTGTTGGCCATCAATAACAATGATGCAACTGTCCTACTGAGCTTAAAAAAGGTTAGTCACTATTTATGGCAAGCTGTCAGCTTACAGCATACAAATAATACCGACGCTCAACAGCGTTTATGGTTTCTAACAGAGCTTTGGTTGAGTAACCTAGCAGACAATTCATTACCACTACCAGCTATCTATGCGCAGCTACTATCCCAGTTAGACGAGGTCTTAGCTAGCCGGTATCAGCAGGCTATCGATGTAAGTAAGCAGCCAAATAACTCATCAAGCAGTAGTATAGATTCTAATCTAATAACTGCTAAAAAAAATGAGAATAAACAAACAGCTCATGAAGATATCGAAGGTTTAATAGCTGATATCTATATACAAATAAGTGGTCTTGAGAATATTGATCAACAGACACATGGTTTGTTAAGTCATTTATCAAAATCGACCGAATCTACATTGCGTTTTTTACCACGTATATTGGTGGAGCTTGAGTCTATAATTTTAGGTCTCAATAACCCACAAGCAGTTATAGCTCCTTTGCAGCAACTCCAAAGACAGCTTGAATGTCGTGGTTGGTCTCGCTACGAAGCACAAGTAACACAAATCTTGCTCGACATTGACAATAACATGATATCAGAGTCGTCATTTGCAGAAGTAAGTGAGCAGATTGAACGTCAGCTTGAAGAGTTATATAGTGCCATTTACAACACTGAACAGTCTATTCATACCAAAATTGGCGATAAAGCGTCTTTTGTGACTTTAGCTGCTTCCGATGATACCGCTATTGATGAGAATGCCCTAAATCCTACCACCTTTACCAATGATAATTTACGCCAGCTACGTATTGCAGTTGAAGACCTAAAACATAATTTTAACGATTATGTGTATCAGCAACAAACCTACCTTTTGCCAACAGCCACTGCTTTTGATGAGATCGGTAATGCTTTTGAAGAGATGGGTTTGACGTCAGTACAGACAGTTAGTGACAAGCTTGCAAAAGTATTTGCTAAATTAGAAACCCACAAAGTAAAAAATATCAGCTGGAATCTAACGCAATCTTTAGCGGAGAGTGTGACAGCGCTTGAGCTATTGCTAGATTATTTAGCCCAGCAAGTATTTGATCGTTCTTTATTGCAGCAAGCCAATGAGCATATAGAGCAGGCGCAAAGATTGGTAGATGCATTGATAGCAGCGCCTGATAAAGTAGTGCCTGCTTTTATAGCAAATGAGACAATGTTATCCGATGTTGTTCGCTATGACGACAGTGGTGAGATCGTGCCTACTGACGAGGCGTTAAATAAAAACGTATTAGATGATGATGCTGGTGTCCAAGTAAGCGCTGCGAAAAAAGTGGATGCTATCAGTCGAGACAGCAAAGAGCTACAAGCTGCACGTACGCAAGTAAAACCTGATAATTTTGATATAGATGAAGAGATTCGCGATATTTTTATCGAAGAAGCAGACGATGTACTTACTGATTTAAAAGACTTTTTACCTATCTGGCAGCAAGATATTCAAGATTTGTCACCATTGACCGAAGTGCGCCGCGGTTTTCATACGTTGAAAGGATCGGGACGTATGGTAGGGGCCTTTACTGTTGGTGAGATGGCATGGGCAATTGAGAATCTATTAAACCGAGTTTTAGATAAGACGTTAGCCGTCACAGAAGACGTGGTCACGTTAGTGACTCAAACAACTGCGCATCTATCAGTGCTGGTCGCAGATTTTGCAGCATTACAAGAGCCTAGTATCGATCCTGCTATTACTATTTTGCAAAGTAACAACCTACTAGCAGGAAAGTCATTATTGGCTGGTTTGGATACATCTGTAGAGTCAGGTTTATTGACATCTGAGTATTCAAAAGAGATTCAGGTCGCGCCAACTGACGCGCAAAACATGGTAGGCCAACATAACACTGCAGCAACTAACTCTACTTCCAAGTCCCAAGACGCTATATTGGACAGCGCTGCCCAAACAAACAATGCCCAAACAAACAATCCTCAAACAAACAAACCAAACATTCCTATCGTGCTTGAACCTTTTATACAACAAGCTCAACAATTACCTGTTGATGCTCAAGATAGTGATCCAGAAATTAAAGAGATCTTTATCGAAGAAGCAGAAGAGGTATTGGATGAAATTACACCAAAATATGAGCAATGGCGTCTAGCGCCTTCTGACTTAACGGGACTAAAAGAAATACGTCGAGGTTTTCATACTTTGAAAGGTTCAGGACGTATGGTTGGCGCTTACTATACAGGTGAGCTTGCTTGGGCTGTCGAAGATATGCTTAATCGTATCTTAGACCATACTATTATAGTGTCTGCAGATATCGTACAACTGGTAGCTGATGTCCTAGCCACTTACCCAGATTTAGTGAAAATATTTGCTAGTAATAGCGAGGGTCACGATGCGGACTACCCAGCGGTAGTACCCTTATGGGTCGCCTGTGCTAATGCGTATAGTAAAAAGCAGGGCGATAAATTTAGTTATGTTAGCCTACGTAAAGTATGGTCCTTAGATAACAAAAACAGTTTAGACAACCAAAATAATATTGGTATGTATGATAGTAAATTCGCTGATGATGATGATAAAAAGCATGGAGACGACAGTAGCGACAACATGCTAGAGACCATTCATTCTATCAATGAGATGATGGCAGACGCACCAGTGGTAATAACACCGCAAAGTGCTGAAGAACAAACTTTTTACAAAATCTTCGTTGAAGAGGCGCATTCACTATTACAGGACATCAATAAGTTTGTCAAAGCTCATGATGGCGCTGAACACATTGAAGTCACTGATGAGATTGTACGCGCCTTCCATACTTTGCGAGCAGCTTCTGGCTCTAGTGCACTCATCTCAATTAGTGAAATTAGTGCAACTATAGAGCATAGCCTAGAGCAACTACAAAATAATGATACACCGATGAGTGATCATCACTTACAAGCGTTAGCGCAATCAGTGAGATTAATTGAAGGGTATCTGGACGCCTATCAGCAAAGTTTGGAGCAAGATTTAACTGATGAGGGTCTACATAATGAAGAAGACCTTATGTCTTTGCAAAAAATACTGAATGAATCCAATGCAGCGCATACATCAGCAGACAATAAACTAAGCGTGGCGAAGCTACTAGAAACAGACGTTGATACCCTATTAAATGCTGAATGGGAGCTGGGTGAAGCATTAAACGATGGCCGTATTGAACATGTCCAAAACTATGTTCAAAAACAAGTTGAACAAATCAATCAGTTGGCAGGCCAGACTAAAGAGTCGCCAAAATTTACCTCGTTATTAGCAGCTTTAAACTCAGCGTATAGCTATCTTAATAGCAATATTGAAGTAGCTTACGACGCAAAAATACAGACAGTATTGTTTGCAGGTCACCGCCAGTTAGTGGGCTTGTTCGATGCTTTGGCAGGTAGCATGTCTTTAAAAGTGGATCAGCAAGTACTAGACGACTTATCTGCAATTGGTACAGCAGATATTGGAAGCAGCTCAAATGTTTCAGATGATAATCTAATAGTATATCAGGAAACAGAAGAGGCCGAGGGTGATGAGTCAACGACGGTAAAAAGCATACAGGCCAATACCTTACAACTTGAAGCAATCGATACCGATATTGAGTTGTTGGAGATATTTTTAGAAGAAGCACAAGAGCTTGATAGTGCTATCGCTCAGTCCTTTAGCAAGTGGCGTGCTGATAGTGGCAATATGGCAGCGTTAAAAGTACTACAGCGTCATCTGCACACCATCAAAGGTGGTGCGCGCATGGCAGGTATCCGTAGTATCGGCGACCTGACGCACGAGGCTGAAAGTATTTATGAAGCGTTTGTTGAACAACGATTGCACCCAACAGCGCAGTGGCTGACCATTATGCAAATGGTACAAGATACTCTGTCTTTACAGATTGATTATGTTGTGCGCTATCAAGAAGCATTTTTTGCTGATGATCTCATTGGACAGTTGCAAGAGTTTGAACGCAGCGCTCAGCTACCAAGAGTTATTACTTTGGTTTTACCAGCGCTCCAAAACCATAATAATGATTCAAATGAGACGCAAGACAGTCATCAAGAGAGCGAGCAAGCTTCTGATACCGCCAGTTTGGATAGCATCATTGCTGAGTCTTGGACAGATGGTCTACCGGATCCTGATATTTTAGAAGTCTTTTTAGAAGAAGCAGATGAGATAGTTGTCAGTAGCAATAAGTATTTGCAGCTGTTTTTAGGCAACGTCAGTGACGTGGCAGCATTGCAAGCACTGCAACGAGATCTGCACACCATTAAAGGCGGCGCACGTATGGTGGCGGCGAATGGTATTGCTGATCTTGCGCATGAGATGGAGACAGTATACGAAGAGTTGGCTATTCTGAGAAAGCCTGCGACCAAAATGATCTCACAGCTGCTAACAGACTGTCATGATTGGTTGGCTGATGCGGTGTTTATCCTAAAACAGCAGGTCAATCCATCAACACCCAACGCATTAATCTTGGCGCTAAAGCAGTTTAGTAAAAACCCTGATGACTTAAAACATATTCCTAATGAAACGTTGCAAGCTCAGCGTAGTACGATTTTAGCAGCCAAAATGCTACAACAGTCAGGTCGTGTAGTCGAAAATTTAAAAGAGATGCCATCTATGGCAGGTAGCTTTGCAGAGCAAGAGCAAAGCACCAGTAGTAACGAGATGATTCGTATCTCTGGTGGTTTGGTTGAACATATGATTAACCTATCGGGTGAGTCTGCAATCAACCGTGCACGTATTGATATGGGTATAAGTAGCTTAACCAATAGTATTGAAGAAATGGGCACTACCGTTCAACGCTTAGCGGATCAGCTACGCCGAATGGAGATTGAGCTTGAAGCGCAAATCTTATCGCAAATTGATGATGATGAATTGGTGAATAACGAGGACTTTGACCCATTAGAGATGGATCAGTACTCTTCATTAAATCAGCTATCTAAATCGCTCACAGAATCAGCTTCTGATTTGATCGAAATCAACAGCACTATGTTAGAAAAGACACGTGATAGTGAGGGTTTGCTGCTGCAACTATCGCGTACCCAAACTGAACTGCAAGATGGGTTAATGAATTCGCGTATGGTGCCATTCACACGTGTGACACCGCGTCTTGAACGTATTGTACGTCAAACTGCTAATGAGCTTAATAAGTCGGTAGAATTGACAATTATCAATGCTGATGACGAAATGGACAGAACCATTCTAGAGCGCATTACCTCGCCATTAGAGCATATGTTGCGTAACGCAGTCGATCACGGTATTGAAAATGTTCAAACTCGTCTAACAGCTGGTAAAAACCGTAGCGGTCATATCACTTTAGAAGTCCTACGTGAAGGCAGTGAAGTTGTCATCAACCTTAGTGATGACGGTCGCGGTATCAATGTTGAGGCAGTCAGAAATAAAGCAATTGCTCAAGGGCTTATTGATGCAAGCGATAACAGTCTGACTGATTTAGACATTATTCAGTATATTTTTAATGCCGGTCTTACGACTACCCAGCAAGTCACCCAAATTTCAGGGCGCGGGGTAGGAATGGATGTAGTTATCAGTGAAATTCGTCAGTTAGGCGGTATGGTAACCGTCACATCTGAGGAAGGTAGAGGATCGCGCTTTACCATACGTTTGCCATTAACAGTGGCGGTATCTGATGCTTTGGTAGTACGTGCAGCGGATCGTTACTACGCCATACCTTTGGTACAGATTGAGCGAGTAATACGAGTGAATCCAGAAAGGCTATATGATTATTATGCATCTGGTGCTACCACTTTACATATCGAAGATGAGGATTACCGAGTCCGTTACCTAAATGAAATCTTATCTGGTAGTAAGCTGAATGAGCTGATGGTCAGTACCAATACTAGCTTACCGCTTATCGTCATTAAAAACCGTGCTGGTCAAAAAATGGCCCTGCAAGTGGACCAAATTGCAGGCTCTCGTATTGAAGTGGTGTTAAAGCCACTTGGTCGTCAGTTATCACATTTGGCAGGTATTTCGGCTGCGACTATTATGGGTGATGGATCGGTTATGTTGATCTTAGACCTTATCGCGCTAATGCGTAATGCATCGACGCAAAACATGGTTCAAATACCAAAGCCTGAACGTAGTGGAGTGGAAACACAAGTGACTGTGCTTGTAGTTGATGACTCTGTGACGGTTCGAAAAGTCACGTCACGTTTACTTGAGCGTCAAGGTATCAATGTAGCTCTTGCAAAAGATGGTGTTGATGCCATTGAGATTTTACAAGAGACCATACCTGACTTGATCTTATTGGATATAGAAATGCCACGTATGGATGGTTTTGAAGTGGCAACACAAGTAAGGTTCGATAAGCGCTTACGAGATATTCCAATCATTATGATAACGTCACGTACTGGTGAAAAACATCGCGAACGCGCATTAGATATTGGGGTAAACGATTATATGGGTAAACCCTTCCAAGAGACTGAACTACTAAATAGAATGCAGATGTTACTTGGTCAAAAGATAAGCTTGAGTCATGATGGATAAAACCTATATGTCCAATGTTATTGATAAAGATAACAAAGACATCAGAGTACTAGTAATTGCAGAACATCAACATCAGCGTTTGGCTTTCACTGATACCGTACGCAGTTTAGGATTTATGCTAATCGATTGCTTATCGCGGCAACAGTTGCAAGATAAGAGTAAGTTATATGGCGTTCAAGTCGATATTTGGTTGATTGATGGCGATTATGACGACAGCATAGCCAGTTTTATTATGGCATCTCAATCTAGTGCAGTGCTGGTAGGGTTTAGCCCAGCACCGTACCTAAATGAGATGCAACATTATGCAAAATGGCAGCGCAAATTAAAGCGTAAACTGGCTAAGCTGCTAAACAAGCCAGCATTGTTAGACAATCCACCGATCGACAACAATCCTGCGCCTTGGCGTTATGTCGTGTTTTTAGGAGCATCTATGGGTGGTCCGCATGCAGTAAAAACGTTCTTAGACAACTTATCGCCTACGCTACCTATCTGTATCTTACTCGCGCACCATTTTAACCAAAATATGATAGAGACCTTACCTCGAATATTAAATCGCCATAACGATTGGCGTTGTCAAGTGATTACGACAACTCAGCGCTTGCGAACAGGACATTGTCTAATCGCACCCATTGATCGACAGATTATATGTGACTCAGATGGTCGAGTCATATTAACAGAACAAACATGGTCAGGAGAGTACAAGCCTGGTATTGGACAGCTGCTCCAAAACACCAGTGATGTTTACGGTAGTGATCTTGTGAGCATTATATTTTCTGGTATGGGCAAGGATGGTGCTCAATACATAGATTTAATTCAAGATAATAACAGTCAGCTATGGGCGCAGAATCCAAGTACAAGTGTTTGTCCTAGTCAGCCACAAGCCATTATTGATTCTGGTCACTGTCAATTTATTGGTAGTCCTGAATTACTTGCCCAAAAACTTACCAATTATATTAGTGAGATGACAGCGGGTATCATTTCACCTTCATTTACTGTGAGCGATGTATGAGCCAAATTATAAAACATTCATTTGAAGCTGTCAGTCTATTGACGACTGATAATGGCATGCTAGAGGTTACTATTATTCCTGCTGCAAATCAGCCAGATTGGATTATTCCAAGCAGTTTGATTCTAAGTGTTGATGACCATAATGAACGTGTATGGGTATATGAGTGGGAACAGACAAAAGTTGCGGTATTTCACTTGTTACCCCATGATCAGCCTATTGATAAAACCATTGTGTTAGAAGGCAATACCAATGCGCATCGATTTGCTTTACAAACAGCAGGGGATTTACATCAAATGAAAGTCAGTATTTCAGAAGTTAAGGATGCTGAGTTGCCCGAACATCATATACAAGTCCCTGTAGACGATAATAATAATATCCCTACCAGTAGTGAGAAAGAGGAGGAGACAGTAAGCGCTCAATTTAAAGAAAATGTCATTACCTCTTATATGTTTCAAGTAGTCACTATCAATGATACCCTTTACTTAATACCAGATTTGGATAAGATTGCTCATCAACTGATCGGTTTAAGTGATGAAGCTCTACTAGATACGCCACGCTCAGCTACCTCAGATTGAAAGACAACTCATAGCTTTTTTTGAAAACGTTGAACTGATTTGCATAAATGGTTGTGCAAAATATATTTTAGAGGTATGGTTTGAACTATTTACTAAAGTGATCTTAATAGGTCAGTAGTGTCAGAATCAAACGGCATGGAATGTTTTATGGATAGTAATAATTCAAACGTAAAAAAATGGTCAGTTAGTAGTCGCATATTCCATTGGATTAGCGCCATTTTACTGCTAGTAACTTGGACAATGATGTTTTTATATAACAATTCTGATAGTAATCTATATATTGGACTACATAAAGCCTTTGGCGTTAGCTTATTGTTTTGGATGATTGCACGAGTGATCAATCGACTGCTTACCAAAGCGCCACCGCCAGTACCAATGCCAAAATGGCAGTTACTGATGTCGCAATTGTCACACTTTGCGCTCTATACACTGTTGATTGCGATGCCGATTGCAGGGCTACTTATGTCTGTCTATGGTGGTCGACCTGTCGACATTTTCGGGCTGTTTCAGATTCCAGTGTTTGTTAATCCAGATCGAGGCCTAGCACGTTTTTATAACGATCTACATACCGACATTATATGGCCGATGATTATTGCCTTTACATTAGTTCATATTGGAGCGGCTTTGCATCATCAATTTATCAAAAAAGACGGACTGATAGCACGCATGAAATAACGACAGATTAAGTTATATACAGATAGTTAAATAAAAAGCCCCCAGTAATTTACTGAGGGCTTTTTTAGTGATAGATGGTTTTGAGATTTAATGCAAATCAAGCATTTATCTATCCGATTTACTTTTTATGTTCAGGCAAACTGATATTCATTTCAAGGACATCAAGTGTATCCTCAGAGCGATGATTGATATTGACGTCGTCAATTTGTACGCCATTAACGTACTTATTGACTACTTCTAATATTTCACGTTTCATCTTTTCGATACGATCAGTGGTCAATCGATTGTTTAACCGATTTTCACTTGCAACAATGACCTTTAAGCGCTCGGTGGCCATATTGGCACTACCTGCATGACTGTTATCATCGGTACCAAACAGACTACTCCAAAATCCTTTCTTTTTACTCATTATTAACCCCCAAACCAGCGCTGTAATAGACTCTTTTTCTTCACGTCGAGATGACGTAATGGACGCTCTTCCCCTAAGAAACGGGCAACGATATCGTCATAGCACTGACCAGCGACCGAATCGGTATAGTGAATTACCGGCTCACCGTGGTTAGACGCTTCAAGCACTGAATGACTTTCAGGAATAACACCAAGTAGTGGTACTTTTAAAATATCATTAGAGATGGTATCAATGTCCATCATCTCATTGGCTGCCGCACGCTCAGCATTGTAGCGCGTGATAATCAAATGCTCACGTATAGAACCTTGGTTTTCTTCTACCTTTTTAGTACGGCTTTGTAAGATACCAATAATACGATCAGAGTCACGTACTGAAGAGATTTCAGGGTTAGTAACAATAATGGCTTCATCAGCATGATACATCGCTAGCTGCGCACCGCGCTCGATACCAGCTGGAGAGTCACAAATAATGTAGTCAAACTGCTTAGATAACTCAGATATAACTTCCGTTACACCTTCATCTGTCAAAGCATCTTTGTCACGTGTCTGACTAGCAGGCAAAATATATAGATTCTCTAATTGCTTGTCTTTGACTAATGCTTGCGATAGACGAGCATTACCGTTGATGACGTCAACGAAGTCATATACGATGCGATTTTCACAGCCCATAATCAAATCTAGATTACGTAAACCCACATCAAAATCAATAACAACCGTCTTATAGCCACGCAATGCTAAACCTGCGGCAAAAGAGGCACTGGTCGTGGTTTTGCCCACGCCGCCTTTACCTGAAGTGATTACAACAATCTTCGCCACAATGGCACACTCCTATAATTCAATGGGATATTCGATAGTTAAAAATCGTTTAATAAACGTGAATATAATGTTGATGCTTACAGCACTGGATATCTATGATTCAGTATTTAATAATAATTATGTATCGTTAAACATAACAAGCATAATACGACTACTATCTGCGAGCGTAAGCCTAGCATAAATCAACAAAAATTTATAGCTTGTCTATAACAAACACTAAAAACCTGTTGAGATAAACCCTATTTTATATAATTGTTTACTAATCTTGTAGATAGTGGCTGACTTACAGATTTATAGTAGGATAGTTTTGTTAAATTACCTTACTTGAATATTAACGAAGTCTTATGTAAGTACTTTTTAACTTTCGCCAAAATAAAAAACAGCCTTAACTATCAAATAGTTTGGCTATTTTTACATAACATAGTTGCATATTAAGTGCTTTCCATGACGGTAAACACCAAGCCTTCCCCTTCTACAAAACGCACTTGTACTGGTTTGTCGATAGTATTTTCAGGCAGGTTGTCACGCAAGCAATAAGTGCCAGCGACAGAGACTAGGGATGGATTAAATACCTGACAAAATATACGCGCGTCTTTGTCGCCCGTAGCTCCCGCAACTAGACGACCTTGGGCGCGCCCGTAAACATGTAAGCTATTATCTGTGATGGCTTCAGCACCACTATTGACACTATTGGTTAGGATTAAATCACCACCAACATGGTTTATACTTTGGCCTGAACGTAGCAGTTGATCGTAAATCATACTGGTGATGTGCTCACTACTGAGCAAGGTCTCAGCCGAAATATCTGCAGTGCTATTATCTTTGTTTACGACTGTATCGTCAGCACTGCTGTCTGCTTTAGCTTGTAAATCTGCTGTTTTTTCAGCGTTGGTTTGGCTCAACTGAGTGACTGATTTTTTACTAGACACAATACGCTCTATGCGTTTGCCATCTGCTGGGAATATCGCCAGTCTTTGAGCCTGCGCTTGCCTATCAAGCAATCCTGTTACGACACCGATAGGCTGTAAACCCCACGACCACAAAAGCTCAATCAAAGCGGACAAATCTTGTTCAACGCTACTGTCGATGATGACAGGAATCTGACTGCTCTTGTTGCTTAACATGTCTGATAAATGTGCTTCAATAGCGGTTAAATCATTGGTTCTCAGTTGCAGGCGTGAAAACGTCAGCATCTTTCCATAAAAGGTTATCGCAGGTTGAGATGTCATATCATCATGCTGGCCTGTATTCGAAGTCGTCATAATGCAAATCCTTAAAAGATACTAATAACGCTGCGATCACGGCGCAGTTGTTACTATAAATAAATCGTTAGTTTGTTCGCTATCAACGAGCAGTGTACTAAGGGTTGCTGGTATTTAACAAGCCCCTAGTCATACAAAAATTGACATAAATAGTTACATAAAAATTGAAATCCGATCATCATAAAGGCCTGTTTTTAGCAGTACCTAGGTCATAGAAGTTATAAATTGAGCATATCTTGATGTTTCCATTGCTGAATTTTGATTTGTGCTTCAAATTCGCTCAAGCTATCATTGATGATACTTGCAAGCAACGCCTCCAGTGCTGCATTATTGATATCAATATTTACAATACTATGGGCAATATTTACCATCAATGCGTCAATATGCTCAGCTTTCAGCAGACGCTCGTTGAGAGAGTAGACGACATTTTCTCCAATATTATGCCCAATATGTTGAAGTTGTGATTCAATGAGGCTACCTGCAATCGGAATCAGACGCAGGTAACGCCGCAGCTCAGGAGTGTTAGCGAGTCCGTCTTGAATGGCATTACCAACCTCGTTTGCTATCATCTGACCACCTTCTGATTTATCAGTAAGCTTTTGAAGCATGGGCGCAAGCTCTTGACGTAACAACGATAACAACATCGCTTCGATCTGCTCGCGATTGCGCTCAATAGTCGATTTAATCAGCGATTTATGAGCGTTAGAGTCAGTAAGCTGTTGCCGAAAGTTATAGATAGTCGTCAAAATGACACGATCAGACAGTTCTTCTAGTAACACATCGATATAAAACTTGATACGGTTGATCCAGGGTTGCGGTAGTACCTGATAACCAAGCTGATGCAAGCGTCGACCGATTATCACAGCTCGAAACAGACGTAGTGCACGTAGCTGCGGGAAGCAGCCAAGTACTTCATACCAATGGACAAATGGAAAGAAAAACCATCGATAATAGACCTTATCTTTAATAGCAATTGCCCAACGTACCAGCAGCTCAATAATCAAAAATATGGTAAAGAACCCACCTATGGTACGTAGCGGATCGTGCAAGCTGGTCTGATACCAGCTAAGTCCATCACTAATCGCCAACCATCCTGCCACATGGCTACTAAAGTTACTCATCAAAATTGCATCGATGCTAATAAATAGTAGGTCAATACTAATAGCGATAAGCATCACAATATCATAAGCCAACTTTAACCGGTTCGGCTGTGGACGCCTAGGAGGCTTTGGTTCTGATAACGAGGTTTTTAGCTGATTGGGCAGCGGCTTGGTATCTGTAACAAAAGGAGTAGTAGAGGCGGACACAATCATACCTTATATCGTCGATGGTTATATTAGAGCAATTTAGTCTTAAGCATTGTTAGGTTCAGAGTTGGAGACAAACTCAGCGAGCATAGTATCGATACGTTCATTTTTTTGTTGCCATACGTCCCCAACCCAATCAAACATCTCAGCTTTAATCGATTCATCTTTTTCGTAACCACCTTTTTGGATAGCAGTGAACAGCGTGTCAGGCATCTCGATATAGCGGACATCGACTCCCAAGCGTTTGATGTTGCCTTTCCACAAATCGCTATAGCTTGGTATGCCATCAGGATAAACGATGGTCATGTCTAAAATACCATCGATATCCTCACCCAAAGCATTAATAGCGAGTGCAAGACCGCCTGCACGAGGCTTGAGTAAATGACTATAAGGCGATTGCTGCTTAGCGTGTTTGGCTTTAGTAAAACGCGTACCCTCTAAGTAGTTTAATAGGGTAAAAGGTTTGCTTTTTAACAAAGCACAAGCACGTTTGGCCTCCTCTATATCCTTACCTTGTAGAGCTGGGTTTTTCGCTACCGCTTCTTTTGAATGCCGGCGCATCATAGGAAAGTCTAAAAAATAAAAGGCTTGTCCAATGACAGGAATATAGATCAGCTCAAACTTGGTAAAAAAACGCGTTAATGGTAAGCGCTTTTCGCTAACATACTGTACGATACTGGTATCGACCCATGATTGATGATTACTAATCAGCAAGTATTTACCCTTCGAATGCACGTCATCAGGTAGGTTAATACGCCAATCTTTATTAGGTAAAATATTATCAATCAAAGCATTATTGCTATTTATCCAATAATTGGTCACTTTAATGACAGTATCATCAGCAATTTTCGCGCCAGTAATGGTTTTGGCAGCGCCCATAAACCATATAGGTATGCTCGCGCCGATACTATTCCCAGTAATAACACCCGTAGCCGTCGCAAGAGAGAGGGCTTTGCCGAGTCTGGGAGCGCGCTCATGCAGTTTTTGAATAGTAGAAGTCAATTGCACGATAAGTCCTTTTTTATTTGTCGTAGTAATCGTTGCTAATGTTATAAGGGCTGCTAATACTATAGAGAAAATACAAGTGGTTTATATAGATATAGCAACGTGAGCCATATAAATTTAAATAAAACGATAAATTTATAGTACTAAGCAGGCACGAGTTTAGCAGAAAGCAATAACAGTGTACGAGTGTTAACATCACTTTCGGTAGCAAATACTACAAATATTTCGTTATATTTACGGTTATAACTATTGGCTAAAATCGAGAATATTTTGAATAATAATATTTTTACTATTTAGAAAAAAGTATATATTGAGGACGTTTTACAGTATTTACTGCCTTTATATAATCGTATCGATAACAGTGTGTGTAAGGTCTCATGCACTTCTTATACATAGATGTGACAAAATATTACACATAGACAGAACTTGCTTGCGATAATAATGACGAGTGTGAATAACACCTAACAAGCTGTTTAATGTTTGGTATCTTGTGAACTTATACGACTGTCAAATATAACTGCTTTTGATTCTTTTCAAAAACGTTATAATCGTTAACTGTACTAAACCCTAATATGTCGCATATCAATCATATTAATAGCGTGTTTTTAGAGGAAAAATTCTAGAATACAACAGAGTACAATGAATAAATTTAACTTAAGAGGGAATATTATGCGTAATAAATTAATGATTGCAGCAGTAGCATCAGGTCTAGCATTGAGCGGTTGTACCACTGATCCAAACACTGGACAACAGCGTTTGAATAAAACGGCTTTGGGTACTTTAGTTGGTGCAGCAGGTGGTGCGACAATCTCAAAGGCTACTGGTGGCGATAAGACTGGTCGTGATGCTGCTATCGGTGCGGCGCTAGGTGCTGGCGTTGGTTACTATATGGAACGTCAAGCAAAGCAGCTTGAGCAACAAATGGCTGGCACGGGCGTCACGGTCGAGCAAAATCCGAATACGGGTAACATTGACTTGGTTATGCCAGGTAATATTACTTTCTCATTTGACGATGCAACATTGAGTTCTTCTTTCAAGCCAACATTAGATAAGCTTGCATCAACAATGAACCAATATAATAAAACGACAGTAAATATTGCAGGCCACACTGATAGCAAAGGTTCGGATGCTTATAACATGCGTCTATCGCGTGACCGCGCTTACTCAGTCGCTAACTATTTGACTGCACGTGGCGTATCTTCCAACCGTATCAATGTGGTTGCATATGGCGAGTCTCGTCCAGTTGCTGATAATGGTACAGATTATGGTCGTCAGCAAAACCGCCGCGTAGAGTTGACTATCAACTCACCACAAAGCATAAACTAAGCACCAAATACGTATTTGTATCGAATAACATTTTATTGAATAACGAAAAAAAAGAGCTGGCACTTTGCTGGCTCTTTTTTTTGCTGTAAATTTATGAAAGGTAGAGAGTAGTTATTGAAAAAATATTAATATTAAATTAAATATTGATAATGATTATCAATAACTTTATACTTCATTAGTATTTATTATGGCTGTAACGCTAACATTTTTATTATGCATAATTAGATGTATGACTAAAAAGAGTCGTCATATAAAGATAAGTGCGCTTACGACTCTAGGGACAAAATGCCTAATAATATTTGGTCAAACTTTAGTATTTGGTCAAAATTGATAAATTCTTTTGCAAAAATTTTTGAGGATGTGTATGACATTTACCACAGTAACGAGCCGCAAGATTTTACCAACTACTTTAGCTACTGCACTTACCGCGATACTAATGGTGTCGGGTTGTACCAAACAGACAGAAGAGGACACTACTGTTACACAGACAGAAGTGCAAAGCGCAGAAACATCTGATGATGGACAGCGCTCAGCTGCCGAGCAAGCTCACATTGATCGACTGGTAAGTAGCTATGCCAATATGGCACATGCTGCCTATAAAGACTCACTAGACACAGCAAAAGCCCTACAAACTGCGGTCGAAACCTACGTAGCAACACCAACTAAAGCTAACCTAGATGCTGCAAAAGCTGCTTATAAAGCGGCGCGTCAGCCCTATTCACAAACCGAAGTGTTCCGTTTTGATGAAGGTTTTGTCACGGCTAATGACGAGCGTGCCATCGGCAGCGTCGATGGGTGGGAAGGTCAAATAAATGCATGGCCACTTGATGAAGCGTTGATTGATTATGTCAGTGATAGCTATGAAGGTGAGTACAATAGCCAGGACAATATTATCAATAGCGATAGTATTACGGTTGGCAGTATTAAACAAGATACCAGCGAAATTACCCCTGAGCTACTAGCAGAAATGAATGAGATCGGTGGTAGTGAAGCCAATGTCACAACAGGCTATCATGCAATTGAGTTTATGCTATGGGGTCAAGACACCAATGGTGTGAGTGCGGGTGCAGGAGAGCGTCCAGTGACTGACTATGCCACTGAAGCTGGGCAATGTACCAGTGGTGATATCGTCAATGATGACGCCAGTATATGTGAACGTCGCGGTAATTTTTTAAAGGCGGCGACTCAGCTATTGGTTGATGACTTAACAGCGATGGAAGCTGAGTGGCAACCTGATAGCGAAAATACTTTACGTAGTGATCTTATAGCGCGTAAAAATGATAATGCTTTACGTCAAATCATGTATCAAATGGGCAGCTTAGCACTGGGTGAGCTGGCTTCTGAGCGCATACAGGTAGCGTTTGTGACTGGGTCAACAGAAGACGAGCACGAATGCTTTAGTGATTTGACTCACTTAAGTTATGCCAATAATGCACGTGGTATCCAAAATGTATTCAGTGGTAGCTATCAAACAGTCACTGGCGAAACCGTTGGGGGTTACGGTATTCATCAGTATCTTATTGATAACGGACACTCAGACGCCGCTGATAAATTGGCCATTGACTTTATCAAAGTAGAAGATGCTTTTAATTTCATCGTTAAAAAAGGCGAAGAAGAAGGCATTAAGGTTGATCAAATGATTGCTACAGCAGGTCAAGTGAGTAAACAAGGTATCTCGGCTGAAGAGCAAAACACGCGTCGTGGCTGGATTGAGAGTAGCATTACTAGCTTACAAGAACTGACTGCTGGTATCGAAAATGCAGCAAAAGCGGTCGGTATCGACAACTTAGATGCCGATGCAGGCTCTCAGTTTTAAGTTGACGCTTATCTGTTTAAATAGATTGGTTTATACTGCTTGTCATGTCTGTTGAGTCATTATAAGTTTGTAAGACAAGTCCTGATAAAAGCGTCAATCAGATATAATATATACGTTGCTGGCAATGGTTGGCAGCGTATTTTTGAGCATTAAAATAAGCCGATAGGCCAGTGTGTACCAGTATATCAGTCAACAGACTGATTAAAACCGTATAGCATCTGATTTTAATGGTTCTACTTGTGAACTAAGGCAACTTCTATGAGCGTCACTTCTGCCAAACCCTCTGCCATCCCTGCTTTAATCCTCCAACGTACTATCTATAAACTTACGCTAACACTCATAGGCGCAGTGGCGATCAGCGCTTGTCAACCGACTGATAGTGTATCTGAAAATAAAAACGAGGTAGCGGATAGCGCAGAGGCACAAGCGGTCACACCTAAGCGTGCTCAAGATATTGAAGCGCTGGCGGGCGTGCCAATGACGCAGCTTGCGACATTTGACCCGCAAGAGATCAAGCAAGGCGGTGATACTGGTATTAGCATTACGAGTAGCGAGAGTTACTCTAAACCGTCCTCCAATCTATCGGCCTCACGTAAGGGTAGCTTTTTTATTGGTAATGCGTTCTTTCGCCAGCCATGGGTCGTCGCCCCTGCCAGTACCGATAGCCGTGATGGTTTGGGCGCGTTATTTAACGTCGCTGCCTGCCAGTCTTGTCACATCAAAGACGGCCGTGGTCATGCGCCGATGAGTAGTGAGGACGATGCCGACAGCTTGCTGATTCGTCTAGCGATGCCTGCGACTACAGCTGAGGAGCGTCAGCAGCTGCAAGACTCGCTGATCGAAAAAGTCGTCCATCCAATGTATGGCGGCCAACTGCAAGATCGCGGTATTCAGGGCGTGCCCGCTGAAGCACGTATTAGTGTGCAGTGGACCGACAAGCCCGTTACTTTTGCTGATGGTCACGTTGAGACCCTGCGCGCGCCAACCTTTGATCTGACACGCCCAGGTTATGGCGCGTTTGATGACGAACTAATGGTGTCGCCGCGCGTTGCTCTACCGATGATAGGGCTTGGGCTGCTGGAGCAAATACCTGACGACGACATTAAAAAACAAGTAGTGGAAAATAACAGTGACGATATCAGCGGTAAGTTTAACTGGGTTATGGATCCACAAACAGGTAAAACTGCATTGGGACGCTTTGGTTGGAAGGCCGGCCAGACTAAGCTTTTAACACAAAACCAAAGCGCCTTTAATGAAGATATGGGGTTGACCTCTAACATTCGTCCTCATGAATCCTGTATGCCAACGCAGACAGCGTGTGTCAACGCGACCACGGGCGCTGATGAGCAGGTCAATGGCAAGCCGCCTGTGGAAGTCAATGATGAAGTGGCCAAGTTTGTCGAATTTTATACGCGCAATCTTGCCGTCCCGCATCGCCGCAATGCCGACGATAAACTAGTACTTGCGGGCAAAAAACGCTTTTATGATATGGGTTGCCAAAGCTGTCATACGCCAAGATATCAGTTGCCAAAAACCGACGATGACCATCTTGAGCAGCATGGACAAGTGATCTATCCTTATACTGATTTGCTGCTGCATGACATGGGCGACGAGCTTGCCGATCGGACGGCCGCTGGTAAGCTGCCGCCAAAAGACACGCAAGTAGAGTTTTTAGCCAATTCCTATGAATGGCGAACGCCAGCTTTATGGGGGATTGGCCTTGCGCAAACGGTCGATCCACAAGCGACGTTTCTACACGATGGCCGCGCTCGTACATTGATGGAAGCTGTACTTTGGCATGGCGGTGAGGCAGAAAAACAAAAGCAAAAAGTACTACAGCTAGATAAGCAAGGACGCGCTGAATTGACAGCGTTCTTACAATCGTTATAAAAAGAGCCGTTATAAAAGCGCGGATCAGCGTTGATCGTTAACGGCTACAATTTTAATGACTGAATATATTGATATTACTGTGATTGCTTTTATCAACTTTTCAGCCATCATGTTCATACAAATACCGAGAAACTTATGAAAATAAACCATGCTTTAGCGATGACGCTCTCTGCTTTGAGTGCTGGGCTACTGATCAGCTGTGTCAAACCTGCAGATGAAAACAAAACGCCAGAGACTGATAGCCAAAAAGTCGTACAAGATAGCGCTACTACGTCTTCTGTAAACGATAAAAATAATAGTATAGAGAAAATTGTCGCTGTCGATATTAGTGCTGAGACAGAAAAAACCTATCTGACTCACGTGGCAAATGATATCGTTATTCCCGCCTATGCTGATGCTGTAGAGCAAAGCGAGCTGATGCATAAACTGGCGCAAAAGCATTGTCAGTCAGGAGCAGTCAGCGGTGATGAGCTACAAGCGCTGCGTGATCAATGGCTGATGTTAGCCCAAGCGTGGGCGCGCGCTGAGATGATCAATTTTGGCCCTGCGACCGCCAGTATGAGCAACTTATATATCAATTATTATCCTGATGAGCGTGGACTGGTACATAGTGGTGTGGCAGATCTTATCGCTGCCAATCCAAACCTAAGCGCTGAGCAGCTCGCTAACGAAAGTGCCATTGTACAAGGAGTGCCAGGGTTGGAAGAGGCACTTTATGCTAACGAGAGTTTGGATGCTGGCCAGTGTGCTTACGTGATAAGCGCAAGTCATGCCTTGAGTACGCGCTTACAAGATATCGGAAACCACTGGCAAAAGAATGCCACTGAGCTGTTGGCAATTGATAAGACGGTAGATAGCGATCAAGGCTTGAACCAATGGTTTAATTCTTTGTTGTCGTTGGTTGAGACCATGAAATCTAACGCCGTTGATCAGCCTTTGGGACTGACGGGTAAAGCCAAAGGTCATCTACCAGCCGCGACAGCGGGTCAAAGCCGCGCCATCATCAATACCAAATTAGCCACGTTAAATGAAGCGCTGACTGATCCTGTCTTAACCGCTATCCTCGGCAGTAATAGCGAAAACGAAGTCGCTGATAATTTATCAACGGCACTTGTAGACGCCACCACTCTGTTGGCACAAATGCCAGAAGATATTGCTACAGCTGATAAGGCCGTGCAGCAAGAATTATATGATCATCTGACTACCATTACCCGTATTATGAAGCGCCAGATGATTCCGACACTCGGTATTCGTGTGGGCTTTAATAGTACTGATGGTGATTAAGCAATGCATAAACGTATTAATGAAACGAAGACTAGCATGTTGGCGCTTGATATTAGCGATCAGTCCAGTCAGAGGTTATTAACGTCATCTGTGCTGACAGCGCTCGCTAGTATCACAGGCACGGCAGCACTGGTCGGCATCCATCATTATTATCGAAAGCGGCACCAGCCCGATGCAAGCTTGCAAGATTACGTGACCGGTGTCCGCGCACAGTGGCAGGCATGGCAGCAAGCGTATCAGCAGTATTATCAAGAGACAACAAATGCTCCTGATTTTACTGCTTTGCATACCACCACCATGGTGGCACGTCCCGTAAGCTGGGTAAGCGGTGTGGCATCTATGCCAAAGAATATTACTGGTGCTAATAGCTCTAACAGGCAGCTTGACAGCGACTTTGGTGTCGTCGGTATCGATGCTGATAGACAGATCGTCTGGCAGACCACCATGCCTGAGCGTGTGCACGATATCGTTGTGCAGCCATCTGTTGATGATTTATGTGGTATGCCGCATGTTACTCAAGATAGCGTGAAAAATCAGCCTCCTTGCCGTGATGTCGTGGTGATGGGTCGTCGCCCTAGTGAGAGGTTTTGGGTGCTAGACACCGCTAGTGGACAAGTCACGAACGCTATCAAAGCGGTAAGCCAGCGGCATTTTTATGGTCATGCTTGCTATAGCTTAGATGGAAAGCTTTTATATGTGACTGAAAATGATACAGTAAGCCTAGATGGTAAAATCGGTATCTATGACGCTGCTGATGGCTATAAGAAAATCGCAGAATATGACGCTTATGGTATCGGCCCTCATGAGCTGATTATGCATCCTGACGGCAACACACTAGTGATCGCCAATGGCGGTATCAAAACCGAGCGCGCGTCTCGAGAAGAGCTAAACCTCGATAGCATGCGCCCTTCGCTTGTGTATCTCAATCGTCATACTGGCGCATTGCTGGAGCAAGTTATCCCAGCGCACAATCAGATGAGTGTGCGTCATCTCGCTATGCATGACGATGGTACAGTGATGATTGGCATTCAGTTTCAAGGGGATAAACATATCAATGTACCACTGGTACTGACGCATAGGCGCGGTGATGCTAATTTTGAACCGCTCATCATGCCTCATGATCAGTGGCAGCGCTTTCACCAGTATATCGCCAGTGTCGCTGTCGATAGCGAGTGTGATTTATTGTGTGTCACCACGCCCATCGGCGGCTGTGCGGCGATTTACGATTTAGATACGCGGCAGCTAATTGATGATGTCAGTTTGCCAGATTGTGCTGGAGCTTCTATGTTAGCCAGTCAAGCCTTTAAAGAGCAAACTTCTAAAAAGAGTGGCAGCGAAAAATCAGGCTTTATCGTTAGTGATGGACAAGGGCAGTTAACGACGTTAGAAATACAAGATACGTTAGCGTCAGGCGCAATCGACACGCGTAAGATTGAAAGAGTTCCGCGTATTATCAAAGACAGTCAGGTGCATCAGATGTCTTTTGACAATCATTTGCAAGCACTGCAACTGGGGTAAGTGCTAAATAAAAAATCATAATAATGGTCGATGGGCATAATCGTCCTTATGTGCTGCGAAAAGCTTATCTTCGTAGCTTTTATTTAGTAGCCCTTATTTTTCAGTGGCGCAACTCTAACGATGACTAAGCAAGGAGATGTGGCATCAGTTTACATACGATTAGACAACATCTTGCGCAGGCCGGCATTGAGCTATACGTGACCAAAAAACGCGTCAAAAATATCAATTTTCGCTTGAAACCCTATGCTTTGATGGTGTCTGTCCCAGTATTTATCAGTACAGCGCAAATTGAGCAAGCTGTTGCCAAGCGCATACCTTGGGCGCTTGCCAATCATGCCCAAGTTTTAGAGCAGCACCAGCGTAAACAAATCCATTCAGCACAATTTTCAACCGCTGACAGCCCTGTTTTGCTTTGGGGTACCGAGCAATCTATCACCCTCAGCCATGATGAAAAACTCGCCTATTATCGGCAACATCTCGCTTCTATCATGCCATCGCTGTTTGAAAAGTGGCAACCAGTGATCGGTGCTTATGCCAATGAAATACGCCTAAAAAAAATGCATACGCGCTGGGGCAGCTGCAATACGCGAGCGCGGCGAATTTGGCTGTCTATATATTTGCCAGCCTATCCGATTGAGTGTACTGAATACGTCATCGTTCATGAGCTGTGTCACTTACATCACGCCAATCATAGCCATGCTTTTTGGCAAACGGTGGCGACAGCGATGCCAGATTATCGGCACTGGCATGATATGCTGGCAGGTAGGACAGGGCAGTTGGATTAGGGATGGTATATTAATAATAGAGTCAATTAACCTGCATAATACTGATATGATAGCCCATAATGGTACAAAGCGTATTACTTAAAACAAGTAAGCAAGGATAAATATCATATGGAAAACGTCAATCAAGCCGAGTTTTGGCAGCAACGTTATAAGACGGGCAGTATACAATGGGATATGGGGCAGGTATCACCGCCGCTCAAAGCTTATGTAGATCAATTGCCTGAATCTGCTAAGCAGCAGGCCATTTTAGTGCCAGGGGCAGGTAATGCTTACGAGGTTGGCTATCTGCACGAGCAAGGCTTTACTAATGTCACGTTGGTGGACTTTGCCCCAGCGCCAATTAATGACTTTGCCGAGCGCTATCCTGACTTTCCGACTGAACATTTAATCTGTGCTGACTTTTTTGAATTGTCTGCTGAGCAGTATCAGTTTGATTGGATACTTGAGCAGACGTTTTTTTGTGCGATAAATTCGTCACGCCGTGATGAATATGTCCAGCAAATGGCAGCGCTACTAAAACCGCAAGGCAAGTTAGTTGGCTTATTATTTAACGTCGATTTTGGACGTCAAGAACCACCTTTTGGCGGTACAAAAGAAGAGTACCAACAACGTTTCGAGAAGCATTTCGATATTGAAATAATGGAAACGAGCTATAATTCACATCCTGCACGGCAGGGCAGTGAATTATTTATTAAGCTGCAAGTAAAGTAAGTTCGCGTTTGATATTATCCCGTGCTTGCATCTCAAGCCGCTCATAGTAATAGTTGGTCAGATAAAGTTTAGGATGCGCCAAGAGTCCGTTTAATACAGCCATTCGTCCCGTACAATAATCCGTCAGCGGAACGTGACTATATTCTTGGCGTACGGCTTTTGTATATTGTTCATACTCAGGCCAAGACGCACCCAAAACACTCAAATCCATATCTAGTAAATAAGCGGCATCACTGATTTTGTTAGGGTTTGCCAACTCATCAAGCTGATGGTTAGCGGTCATCATGATAAGCGCTGAGATATACTGGCATTGTTCAACGCTTAGGTAGTGACTTAACGCTTCTACAGCATGTTCTGCACTTTTTTGTTCGTTATTAGTGCTTGTTGGATTGTATATCACATCATGATAATAAAGCGCTAATGCAATGATATGTGGCTCATAAAGCTTATGCTTAACCTGTTCAAACTGTGCAAACAATTGCTGAAGGTGGCGTAGAGTATGATAAGCACGTGTTGCTTCATTATAGCGAGTAGCGATATCTTGCCAAAGCGCATCAACCTCCGCCGACTTGATATCACTATCAATCGCAGATAAGTGCCTTGCAAAACCAAGACCAAGCGCAGCTTCTGTTTGCGACAAATCGTCCATATTTTACCTTTATGACGGTTAATGAGCTAATACACTATACCGCCCTATTACTCTTTGTCAGCAGCTTCTTCAAACGCTTGTTTAAACACTTTACCGAGCAAGTTAACATCATCGACGCGCGCATAGTTTAGTCGAGTTACAAAGGCGATATGACGATGGGGCCCTTCCTCTGCTAGCGGTACAGCGACTGCATTTTGATTTTCTAGATGCAGCTGATCTAACGCCATTTCTGGTACTAACGTCGTCCCCATATTGGCAAGTGCCATCTGTATCAAGGTATTTAAACTGGCATCGGAAAAGCTCGATTTCATTTGCTCACGATCAAAGTGACAGACCGATAATGTTTGATCAGTCAAGCAATGTCCTTCACCAAGTAGCATCAAATTGGCTGTCGCGAGCTCATCAGCATTGATGGTCTCAAGCTTGGCATGGTTATCATCTTTGGGAAATACAGCAAAAAAGTCCTCACTCCAAAACTCAAAACTATGCAGCCCATCGACGGCATATGGTAGGGCAATAATGGCAGTATCGATATGTCCGTAGCGGACCTGTTCGAGTAGGCGCTCGGTTTGTTGCTCAACGATGGTCATACGAAACTCAGGATAATGCTGTCGCAGTGCGGGCAATACTTTGGGAAGTAAGTATGGCGCAATCGTTGGAATAATCCCGACCGTCATCGGATAAGCAAGTGGCGTCTGATGGCTATGCGCGCGCGTGGTCAGATCACTGACTTCAGAGAACACCCGCTGCGCTCGCGTCAAAATATCTTGTCCAATCGGGGTGATAAGCACTTGCTTGTTATTACGCTCAAAAATCTGCGTATCAAGCTGCTTTTCTAACTCAGCGATACCGAGGCTGAGCGCAGATTGTGAAATGTTACACTCTTCAGCTGCGCGTTTAAAGTGACGGTGTTTCGCAACGGCTAAGGCAAATTCAAGTTGACGTAAAGTAATCATAAAACCTCTCTATTAACGAGCTTGTTAACACAATTTATTATAGTAATTTAACCGAGACAATAATTTGACACAAGGTGGTGATTTACCTATAAAACACTGATGATAAAAATTAGAGATAATAGTTTAACAAGTTTAATAAAACAAAACATCACATTAAAAACTTTTAACTGGATTAACCATAAAATTCGCGTATAGTTTGTCTGGTAGCCAAGAGAGTTAAAGGCTTAGCAGAAATAGTCAAATATATGACCAAAATTTATTTTAAGAACATTCAATCAAAAAAGGAGCCAATCATGGCAGCTATTATCAATCAAGAAATTCCAGAATTCTCAACAGAAGCTTTTGTAAATGGTGAGTTTAAAACAATTACTTCAGAAGACGTAAAAGGCAGCTGGGCGATCTTTATGTTCTACCCACATGACTTTACCTTTGTTTGCCCAACTGAATTAGAAGACATGGCCAACCATTATGAAGAGCTAAAGGGCCTCGGCGTTGAAGTATACGCAGTATCAACTGACACGCATTTCGTACACAAAGCATGGCATGATTCTTCAGAAGCGATTGGTAAAGTACAGTATCCAATGCTAGGCGACGGTACTGGTAAAATTACTCGTGGCTTTAACATCATGATCGAAGAAGACAACGCTGCGCTTCGTGGTACTTTCTTAGTAGATCCAGATGGCCTAATCAAAGTTGCTGAAATTCATGACTTAGGCATTGGCCGTAGCGCAAAAGACATGGTTCGTAAAGTAAAAGCGGCCCAGTATGTGCGTGACAACGACGGTGAAGTATGTCCAGCAGCTTGGGAACA
The DNA here is from genome assembly GCF_052259005.1 of Psychrobacter sp. 1Y10. Taxonomy (NCBI): domain Bacteria; kingdom Pseudomonadati; phylum Pseudomonadota; class Gammaproteobacteria; order Moraxellales; family Moraxellaceae; genus Psychrobacter; species Psychrobacter sp. 1Y10. Next base: position 107,082 of record NZ_JBQQES010000001.1, read on the forward strand.
AGGTCAAGCAACGCTAAAACCAAGCCTTGATTTGGTTGGTAAAATCTAAGTAGTCGATTTATTATTTAGATACTTCTATAGGACTGGCTACTAAGTACGTTTAGAGCTAGTAACATAGACAAAGACTCTATCAGCAGATGTTGATAGGGTCTTTTTTTACATCTCGTCTACAGGCTGACACCAGATTTTACCTAATCCTTATTTTAGATTCTTTAAGCTGATAACAAGCTTTAAACGATAAGAAGCGGTGGGTTATTCAAAAGCTCGTTTAATCACGACTACTATAAGAATGAATATGATAATAAAGGAGTAAAATCATGAGTAATCAATCAGAAAATAAAGATTTTCCTCATCAAGAGCAGTCTTTGCCAGGTTCGCAAAAACAACAACACCCAAATCCTGAAGTATTGCCGCGCGACTATCCAAACGGCAAGCTGGCTGGAAAAGTGGCGATTGTGACGGGATCCGATAGCGGTATTGGCCAAGCGGTAGCTATTTTGTTTGCCAAAGAAGGCGCAGACGTGGTGGTAAGCTACCTTTGTGAAGATGAAGATGCCAAAGTGACTAAAAAGCATATTGAGTCTTATGAGCGCCGCTGCCTATTGGTTGCCTCTGACTTGTCAAAGGAGGCTAACTGTAAAGAGCTGATAGACAAAACGCTCACTGAGTTCGGCCGTATCGATATTTTGGTCAATAATGCGGGCCGACAAGTCGAGCAGCAAACGCTAACGGATATCAGCACCGAGCAGCTCAACGAGACAATTCATACCAATTTTTATCCGCATTTTTGGCTGAGTAAATATGCCCTGCCACATATGCAGGTGGGCAGTAGTATCATCAATACTACCTCTATCACCGCCTACCGAGGTAGCGATCATCTCATTGATTATGCAGCGACCAAGGGCGCTATCTTGTCCTTTACCCGTGCGCTCTCCAACAATTTGATGGGTAATGACAAAGGTATTCGAGTTAATGGTGTCGCACCAGGACCGATCTGGACACCGCTTATCGTGGCATCATTCACGCCCAATGAGGTCGAAAAATTTGGTCAAAGCTCGCCGATGGGACGGGCGGGTCAACCGAACGAGGTCGCGCCTGCTTACTTGTACTTAGCAAGTGATGATGCAAGCTATGTGACAGGCCAAGTGATACATGTCAATGGCGGCGAAATCATAGGCGGTTAATAATTATTGATAAATATTCAAAGCGATTCGTTAGTTGTGCTATGAAATAAAACCCCCATCAGTAAAAGTTGATAAGGGTTTTATACTATTAAAAAATGTTTGTATTTTTGCACTAATAAGATATGAAGCGCTAAGCCTGAGATTGTAGTTTATTTTTATCAATTATTTTATAAATCTCATCTTTTAAATATAGCTTTCGTCGCTTCATTTTTTCGATTTCGTCATCTCTACTTGCATGTGTAACCATATCTTTATCAAGCTGATTGATTTGCTGATCAAGCGCTGTGTGTTCATCAAAAATACTGGCAAAATGGCTATCTTTCTGCTTAAGTTCGGCAATAATGTCTCTATTGTCTTGTAACGTATCAGTCTTTCTCATATTGTCATCCTTGTTATAAAACACAACCCTGCAATAAGCATCAGTGTCTTGTCTTAAAGGTTGTCATGATGCATTGCTCTGATTGTAAGTCTTAGGTTTTATTGAACCTAGTTGAGGTTTGATTCAATAGTGATAAAGCTTAATATCAGCAGAAATGTCTTTCGATAAACCAGCATAAAAGCGAATCTGCCACTAGACAAATAGGAACTCTTCCTATTCGCTTCATTTGATTGTAGCGAAAAAATCACGGCTATACCATGGTTATTATTCGTCCATAAGTTTATATTTAATTAATTAAACGTATTTACGATTTGTTTTATAAAACATAAAGTTTGAGTTTACCAGCTTGCTCAAAATCATGAAACCTATGATAATAGGGACATTAAAGGGTATCAGCCTATTGTTTATAAGATATTAAACAAAATTGTTAGTACTAAAAAATTTGTATTCAAACGTACAATAGGCGCATTGCCGTTACATAACCAATAATGATAAGGAACAAATATGATAGATCAAAGCTTATTAGATGCTGTCAAAAGCTATAGTGAAAACATGACTCGTCCGATTACCTTTGTATTGGGTAGTGGTGAGCATGAAAAACGTGACGAGTTGGTTGATTTTTTGACCAAAATTGCTGGTACCACCGATAAGATTAACTTCGATGCACAAATAAACGACGACAGCTTGCCAAGCCCAATCAGCTTTGCGGTTCGTAGTCATATTGATGAGACACCTACCGATACAGGCATTGTATTTAGCGGTATCCCAGGCGGTCACGAATTTACGTCGCTTATCTTAGCAATTCTTCAGGCTGGTGGACATACATTAAAGCTAGATGAAGGCATTCAAAAGCTCATTAAGCGTTTTAATAAACCATTACAGTTCCAAACCTACGTATCGTTGTCTTGCCACAGTTGCCCAGAAGTTGTGCAGGCGTTGAACCAATTCGCACTCTTAAATGATGATATCAGTAACGAGATGATCGATGGCGCGCTGTTCCAAGAGCAGGTTGAGGCGAACAATATCCAAGGCGTACCAGCTGTATTTTTAAACGGTAAGCCATTTGCGAATGGTCTGATTGATACCGCTAAGCTGATCGAAAAGCTACAAGAGCAGTTTCCTGATTTATTAGCAGAAGCGGGTGGTGACGAAGAGCAGTTAGAGCAGCAGGATGTTACTATTATCGGTGCGGGACCTGCTGGGGTAGCGGCAGCGATTTATACTGCGCGCAAAGGTCTTAAAGTGACGATGGTCGCTGACCGTATTGGTGGACAGGTAAAAGACACACAGGATATCGAAAACCTGATTTCTGTACCCTTAACTAACGGCACTGACTTATCGACCAATTTTGTGAAACACCTACATGAATATAATATTACGTCAAAAGAGCATGTCAGTGTTAAAGAGATTGGCGAGACCAAAGACGAAAATTATAGCATCCATCTTAACACGGGTGAGACGTTTGAGACTCGCAGTATTATTCTAGCAACTGGTGCCCAATGGCGTAAGCTTGGCGTACCAGGTGAAGAAGAAAATGTCGGTAAAGGTGTTGCTTACTGTGCGCATTGTGACGGTCCTTTTTTCAAAGGTAAAGATATTTCAGTCATTGGCGGCGGCAACTCAGGTGTGGAAGCGGCGTTAGATCTTGCAGGTATTGTGAAGCATGTAACGGTACTCGAGTTCGCTGATGAATTAAAAGCGGATCAAGTATTGATTAATAAAGCTAAAGAAAAAGACAATATCGAATTTATCACTGGTGCAGCGACGCAAGAGATTAAAGCGACTGATGGCAAAGTGACTTCTATCGTGTATCAAGATCGCAGCTCAGGTGAGACCTATGAGCGTGACTTAGCAGGGGTGTTCGTACAGATTGGCTTAGTGCCAAATACTGGATTTATCAAAGGCTTTGTCGATTTAAACCGTTTTGGTGAGATTGAGATTGATGAGCGTTGCCGCACTGACCGAAAAGGTATCTTTGCTTGTGGAGACGTGACGACTGTACCCTTTAAGCAGATTAATATTGCAATGGGTGAGGGTAGTAAAGCAGCACTGTCAGCGTTTGAATATTTAATCATGCAGTAAGCTGTTCAGCTACAAAGTTAGTTTAAGAAGCCACCTCTTTTGAGGTGGTTTTTTTGTCAGATATAATCAGTTCTTATTTCGAATCAAAGCAATAATCGGTAGCGCAATCACATACATGAGCACCCCATATACGGCGGCAGGTAGGGCGATAGCGGGTAAACCAACCGCTGTTCCCATAATAATAGGGGCTAAAGTAATCGCAGTTGTACTGTTTTGAATGCTGGTCTCTATCGAAATCGTTTTGGTGTCAAACCAGCTAAGTTTTGACACCTTAGACGTTAAAATGCTTAATACAAACAACGCCATAATAATAAGAACTAGCTCAAGTCCCATCGATGTTAACTGTGACTTTAGTAGTTCCCAGTTAGAAGCGATGGCTGCAAAAACAATCAACACAAAAAAGATACTGGCCAAGCTATTTAGAATGCTGCTCCTACGCACCATAAAGCGAGTGAATTTACGGCGAGCGAGCATGCCGAGGGTCACAGGTAGGGTGGTCAATAAAAACATGACAAGACCAATTTTGATAGCACTAATAGAGCCTGCTTGCCCTTTCATAAAATGATTAAAAGCCAGAGTGATCAAGATAGGCAAGGTGACGACTGATAACAAACTGACCACACCAGTGAGCGCAACAGAAAGTGCAACATTACCTTTAGCATAATAAGTAAGCATATTACTGGTCACGCCGCCTGGGCAAAAACTAATCAGCATAATACCAAAGGCAATTTCTGGTGGCGGTGCCATTACTAAGACAACTGCTAAAGCAATTAAAGGGACCAAAACGACTTGATTCATTAAGCCTACAAAAAAGGCTTTGGGATAGGTAATAATAATTTTAAAGTCGCTAGGTTTTAGCCCTGTTCCTAAGGTAAACATGATATAGGCGAGTGCCAGAGGAAGTAGCGCCAATGCGGTATTACTCATGAAACGTTCCTTGTAAAATTAACAGTCATATCAGAATGACTCTTTAAATAGCCCACAATCCTTGTGGCAATAACATTATAAATATACCCTAAAACATACTTACAGATACAATAAAAGCCCATATATTTATATGAGCTTTTAGTTATTTCGCTAAGTTTTGACTGTCAGGATTTATCTCAGTAGTATTACATCGGTTTTGAATTGCATTATCTATCCTAAATTGGATAGATCAGTCGTCTAATAAATCCATACGCTTAGCAGCTTCATAAATACCTGTCGAGCGATTGCCCGTACGGCAGAATATGAGCATTGGCTGCTCGGCTTGATTAAAAAAATCTGCAAATTCTTCGACGTGATTTTGATTGAGATCACTACCTGCAAATGATACTTCTTTATAAGCAAGACCTGCATCGGTAGCAGCCGCTTCAATATCAGCACTGGTTGGCTGGCCTGGCTCTTCGCCATCGGGACGATTATTAATAATGGTCTTAAAGCCATTCTCAGCAATCATAGGGATTTGATCAGGGGTGATTTGTCCAGTAATACTAACTTGATGGCTCATAAGAGCTCCTTTTTTAGAATGATTTATTAAATGTAGTTAGTGTCTGTTTAAGACGTTACTTTCTCAGATACGTTATTTCTTAACAGATACGGTTTTTGAGACCCATTGTTTTAAGCTAAATATATATAAACGTTATAACAAACCTTGCATCAACGCACTTTGGTACAGTAGCTTGGCGCGTGCCCCAGTCCCGCAAAACATCAATATAGGTTTGGGTGCGGTACGATAAAAATCAGCAAATTGCTGCACAGTCATCATACTCAAACGCTCATCATCAAAAGGTAGATGATGATAAGTTAGGTTTGCTTGCTCGGTAGCTGTGGCCAAATCACAGCTATTAGGCTGCGTATCAACCTCAGCATCAGGACGTATATTGAGCACTGAGCGATAGCCAAGCTCGGCGATTTTGATACATTGGCTTGGATAAATTTGTCTATAAATGGTTATATCATTGGTCATAACTGTATTCAATTGAGTTTGTTAAAGTAGGGTTATCAAAGAAGATTGTAGCGTATTAAACCAGTAAAGATATGGAAGCTAATAGAGTCTATTTCAACCAATTTGTCTATACAACAAGATAGCATAATACGTACTCTATCATAACGATATTTTGTGACAGACGACACCAGCAATTGATGCTATGTCGTAAAAACCCAGTCATCGCTCGCTATCTTTTAGTGCATTCTTTTAATGCGTTGACGGCATCTAAAGTGCTTAGATACACCTGCCCTGATAGCTTGGTAATCAGTGAAGTATGACCAATGACATCCATGACTGGCCCTTTTACAAAGCTAAAATGCAGGCGTTTATTTTGCAGCGCTAGCTCATCATTAAGTGTGCTGAGCATTTCTTGCGCAGTCAGGTCAATATGATTGACTGCGGACATGATTAAGATAAGTTCATTCGCGTCTGGGTAGCGCTGCAAAGCGTTTAAAATACGCAGGTGTACTGACTCACTATTACCAAAGAATAGACTCTCATCAATACGCAATAGTAATAAATTATTAAAGGTCACTACATTATGACGGTTGATATTGCGAAAGTGTCCTGTACCGTTTAACTGTCCAACGATGGCAACATGCGGCTTACTCGATTGCCAGATAAGGCTGGCGAACGATACCATCAAACCGATAACCAGTCCAATATTCAATCCGAATATTAGCACGCCTGCAAACGCGGCGATAAAATTTGCTGCATCCAATCGATCTCGCTGCCACGCAGACTTTAACGTGTCAATGTCAATCAGTCCAATAATGGAGGCCATGATAGTTGCACCAAGCAAAGCATAAGGTAGTGGAGCAAGTACATGACCAAAAGCGATCAGTGCGGCAATCATCACTAACACCGTAACCAGACTGGCCACCGGAGTTTTAGCGCCTGAATCAACGTTGATAGCAGTACGTGAAAAGCCACCAGCGACCGCAAAACTTTGAAACAGTCCGCCAGATAGATTGGCAAGTCCAAGTCCAGTCAGCTCGCGGTTGGCATCGAAGTTTTCACCGCGTAGCCGGGCATAAGTGCTAGCAACTGAGCTGCTGGACACAAATATAATAAGCGCCATCAGTCCTGCTGTTGGTAGCAGTCTAAGCGCTTCTTGAACATCTGGCACATGAGGTACCGTAAAGCTTGGCAATCCTTGCGGAATACTACCGATGGTTGCCACTCCTAGCGCATTCCAGTGCAATGCCATACTCAGCAAAATTGCGATACCAAGTAAGATAAGTGGGAACAAGCGCTCCGCCCATTTGGTATAAGACGATGATAGCCATGTGCGCCATACCCATCTGCTCGCATAGCGATTTGTTACCAAAAGCGCGAAGGCGACAGTACCAATAAGTAGCGTCAACGGATGTAGCTGACGGGCATACAACTGCATACTCGACAAATAGCTGATTAAGCTGCTACCAGAGACGGGGATATCGGTTAAATATTTAAGCTGGCTGATAAAAATTAGAACAGCGGCTCCGCTCACGAACCCTGCTGAGACCCCGCGACTGATAAACTGCATGATCCAGCCAAGCTTAAGACGCCCAGCTATCCATAGCAGCGCTCCTATCATAAATGCAAGAAGGCTTGCCATCAGCGCATACTGCTCAGCACCCTTATCGGCATAAGGTAGTAGGCTACTGGCCGTCATGATCGCAGTGATGGCGACGGGACCGACCGCTTGTACATTACTAGAACCAAGCCAGGCATAGACGATGACGGGTACAATCGCTGCATATAGACCATAAACGGGCGGTAACCCTGCCAGTACAGCATAGCCAAGGCTCTGCGGAATGACGAGTACCCCTACGACCAATCCAGCGATGACATCAGTTGGTAAGGTCGTAAGCTGGTATTGACGCAGCCATGTAGGAATCAAGCGAGCAGCGATAGTAGGCATGTCAGTACGTCATCACATCAAAAATCGTTATCACAATGGATAGCATTTTTATACTAAGTTCAAGTGTTTGAATGCAGCACTATATTATTGCTCTGCCTTGGCACAAAAACGTTGATACAGTAACTCTAGTACCGCTAAAGCATCATCGCTTGCGATACTGTAGTAGATTTGCTTGCCCTCACGGCGAGTAGCGACCAGATCATCTTTACGCAATATCCCTAGCTGTTGTGACAGACTTGGCTGCCCGACACCGACCAAGCTTTCAAGCTCGCCGACGCAGTATTCACCTTGAGTTAGCTGACACAATAATAGCAGGCGATCAGGATGTGAGAGCGATTTTAGTAGTTGGCTGGCTTGCATGGATGCTTGCTGCATTTGTTTGGCAAGATCGATAGGGGCAAAGTCTGCTGAATTAGACGATGCATCGTCATCTATACTGTGAGTAGATGTACCCAGTGCTGAAATAGAAGTAGTCAGAATGAGCTCCTTAAATAAGATAGCAATATGTTTTGGATTATTATCTAACAATATATGGTTCATTATCAATGATATCACCAATTATATCAAGTTATCATTATTTACATTATATAAATTGATAAATTGTATGATCATTGTTATATTGTTAGACATAGATAAGTAGTCGGTATGTCAAATATTATATACGATTCAATATCATACTTAAGTGTTATTTAAAGTTTCAAACATTCTTATAGCGAGGTTGGCATGCAAGTTCATTCTTTCTTACATAACGATACTGAAACGTACACACACGTACTCGCTGATGTTGAGCAAAAGTTATGTGCCATCATTGACCCGGTATTAGACTTTGATGCCAAATCTGGCCACACTGCCACCAGCAGCATCGATGAAGTCATTGCGTTTGTCCGCGAGCAAGGCTGGGAGCTGGTCTATGTTATCGAAACGCACGCCCACGCCGATCATATATCAGCGGCCATTCATGTCAAAGAAATGCTTGGCGGTCAGTTAGTGATAGGTCAGCATATCACTGAAGTACAAAAAACCTTTAAACAAATCTTTAACTTTGATACCCGTTTTCGTACCGATGCCAGTCAGTTTGATATCTTGATAGATGATGGTGAGATATTAGAGATTGGGAGCATTACTATTACGGCGATGTATGTGCCAGGTCATACGCGTGCTGACATGGCCTATATCGCTGCTGATAAAGAAAATACCGTGGTGTTTGTCGGTGATACTTTGTTTGCCCCTGATGTAGGTACAGCGCGCTGTGACTTTCCAGGTGGTGATGCTAAAGCACTGTATCAGTCTATCCAAAAACTGTTGGCACTTCCTGAGGATACCATCATGTATCTATGTCACGACTATCCAAGTAAGGGTCGCAAGCATTGTCCAACTACTACAGTTGCAGCGCAAAAAATGGGTAATATCCATGTAAAAGAGGGTATTAATGAGGCAGAATTTGTGCAAATGCGCGAGCGCCGTGATGCCACTCTTGAGATGCCGCGTCTGATCATTCCAGCGGTACAAATCAATATTGATGCTGGTCATTTACCGTCGCCAGAAGACAATGGTATTCGCTATCTAAAGGTACCGATTAACGCATTGGGATAAAGCTACTGGCTAACTTGTTTTTAAAATACTAAGTGATAAAGCTTAAAGAGTCAGAAATGAAGGCAAATGTCGGAAGTACTGAGAGAACGTTACGTATTATAGCTGGGTTGATCATTATTGGGCTGGGAGTGTATTATCAAAGCTTATGGGGTGTGCTTGGGTTAATACCTTTGCTAACAGGATTATTTCGTTTTTGCTCTTTGTACAGAATGCTTGGCATGAACACTTGCAAGCGTTAAGCTACTACTACAAGTCTCAGCATGAATAAATGAAGACATAAGAAATAAAGATCTACAATGCTATCAATAATTGTCTTTGCTATTTGTATTTGTATAGGAGTTCTATAATGAATGAGCAAAATTGCCATCTTGTCTGTCCACATTGTCAAGTGACCAATCGCGTGCCAGCCGCACGGCTTAGTGCTGCACCAAATTGTGGTAAATGCAGTCAACCATTATTAACTGGCAGCCCACATGAGCTAAACGCACAAACGGCTAGTAAAGTCATTCAAAAAAATGATGTGCTGACTATCGTTGATTTTTGGGCGAGTTGGTGTCAGCCTTGTATTATGATGGCACCGCAGTTTAAAGCGGCTGCCAATCAGCTGCCACAAGTAGTCTTTGCTAAAGTCCAAACGGACAAATATGAGCAAGCTGCCGCGCCCTATAATATTCGTAGCTTACCGACGATGGTGGCTTTTAGAGGCGGCAAAGAGATCGCGCGACAGTCGGGCGCGCTGCCAAGCCAGCAGATCGCCCAATGGGTACAAAGCTTACAAACATAACAACTGGTTTAAATTTGTTTTTTGCAAACCAAAAAAGCCAATACGTTGATGGCGTATTGGCTTTTTTTAGTGACTTAAAGACAGTATTTTATCAGTACTGTATGCAAATTATTTTAACTTATTCGCCATAAATTTTGATGCCATTGACGAAGCTACAGCGCTGGATACGAGCAGATTGGACTATCGCATCACGTTCGCCGTAGAGCCGTGAAAGTTTAGCATCGCGGGCTTTGGTATTGTTGCTTTTACCTACACCAAAGCTGATATTAGGCGAGATACCCCAGCGCCCAGCAGAGACACCAACACCTACCCCTGAAGCAGACAACGTTGATTGCTGATTACGAGCCGATTCAACGTAACGGTTTATACGGTTATATTCTTGACTAAGTGCTTGGCAGTCATAATTTTGATAGGTACTTGGTGGCACATATTGCGGGGTAATATTACCAGTTGAGGCGCAGCCAACAAGACCAAAAGCGCCAACTGTTGCCACTAGGGTTGCGGCGGTAAGAATGTTCATAATGGCTCCATAAGGCTAAGTTGTTGTAATTGCTATTATTGTACTCTTAATGAACATACTTTCAATCACTAACATTTAAAGTACGCTGATTATTAAATGATCTTTTATAGGCTCATTTATACGTAAATATTGTGTATTAAATTAATATTACTTCAATATCAAAACAAGTTTGCAGGTTTTGTGAATGCAAGTATTACAATACCGATATACGCAATCGCTGAAATTAAAATCCCTGTCTTTCTTTGAATAGGTGTTGCATGATTGTGAAAGGCTTTTATGCTTGCACTGATGGCAGCAACAAGTAAAATAATTTTGGCAAATACCCATTGTATAGGGGCGTTTGCACTCATTAATTGCATCAACATTAAAGCCCCTGAGAAAATAACTAAAGCATAAACAATATGATTGGCTACTTTTACCATCTTTGGCGCGCGTCTGTTGGCACTTAATACTAGATAGCTTTGATATAAGAACAATACAATTACCAATACTGCCATTAGCATATGCAAGTGTTTCATTGAGTATCGTCTCCTCTAAGGTTACGGCAATTAGACTTATTATTTGTGTCTGATGATTGTTCAAGTAGGGTTTATTATTTGTTTTGTCCAGCACACAATGGGCTGTCTGGACTTTGACCTTGCCATTCTGTTGGCGTATAGGCATGAATAGCCAGTGCATGCACCGAGCCGCCTTGAGAAGTAAGTAGGGGCGCGACTAGACCATAAACCAGTTGATGACGAGCAACCAAACGCTTACTCTCAAAAGCATCGCTTACGATGGTAAGTTTAAAATGGCTTTCTTTGCCTTCAAAATAACCAGCGTGGTTCATTGATTCATTGATTAGCTCAATATACTGCGGTTGTAATGATTTTAGCTCAGCATTTAGCGCATCAGCGGTAGGGGTAGTACTCATAGCAGTCCTTTTTTATATCGTGTCAACGTCTATTACGTATTAGCACCTTTCGGTGATTTATGATCGCTATTATAGCAGACACTACCAATGATACTTTGTCATTCAATAGACATTAAGCTTGTAACGACAGCAGTAAAAAAGCAGAGTGCAAACCATGGTTTGTACTCTGCTTTATACCCCATCCAAAAATACACAATTAACGACGTGTTCTTTGGTAGAGTGGCATGACTTTGGGCATCAATGATTGCAATTGTGCAATGCGATTGCTACTGGTTGGGTGAGTGCTCAAAAATTGCGGTGGCTCGCCTTGGCTGGCACGTTGCATTTTTTGCCATAAGGTAATCGCAGCTTGTGGGTTGTAGCCTGCGCGTGCCATTAGCTCTAAACCGATTTGATCAGCTTCTGCTTCTTGAGTGCGGCTATGCGGACGACTCAGACCGAGATCACCAGCGACGTTTGCAAGCTCGGCCTGTCCTTGCGATAGACCAAAGATGCTCGCGGCGACACCGATGCCTGTTTGAGTTGCATACTCACGTGAGAGGCGCTCGCGAGAATGCTCACGAAGTGCATGAGACATCTCATGACCCATAATTGCAGCGATCTCATCATCAGTTAAATTCAGGCGATCGATAATACCTGAATAGAACATGATTTTACCGCCTGGCATAACAAAGGCGTTAAGCTGATCAGACTTTATCGTATGTACTTCCCATTGCCATTTAGCAGCGTCTGGACGATATGTACCAACTTGACCAATTAAACGATTAGAGATGTTTTTTAGGCGATTCAGTTGTGCCTTGTTAGTGTCGAGCAGACCGCGCTTGCGAGCTTCTTGTAGGTTTTTATTATAACTCTGAGCTGATAGCTGTTGTACCTGTTCACTAGAAACCAATAAGAACTGTTGACGATCAACACCAACGGCACCGCTATTGGTTGTGCTCGTACAACCTGTTAAAGTGAGTGCCGATAACGAAGCTGCCATCACTGTGGTGGTAAGCATTTTTCTCATAATAAATATCCTCATTATAAATAGTAAAAAGTTGATCAAAGCTAATCTAGTAAATAAACAGACTATTATTTAAATTTTCATATTGTTTGTCAGCTTACCTACGCTACCAATAAATTTTACCCGAACTTTTGTTAAACATAAGTATAATAATGTTAATAATGAAAAACAAAGGTGGAAAAAGTAACAAAATAAAGTATCCCTGTAACTAAGGCGATGATGGATGGTCTTATTATTTTTTATTGTGAGTTAATGAAAAATTTTGCTATATCAATAGGTTATATGGATGCTTAACGTTATCTAGTACTGGATTTAATAATATTACTCATAAACTTTAAAAAATATATTGACACGCTCAGGATTTTTGCTAAAATAGCCAGCCTATCAAGACGTAGTCGTTATTAATAACGGTATGGTTTGATATTTAGCGGGATTAGCTCAGTGGTAGAGCATAACCTTGCCAAGGTTGGGGTCGAGAGTTCGAATCTCTTATCCCGCTCCAAATATGGCTCTTTAAGAGCACTAAAGCCTCACTTTATAGTGAGGCTTTTTTTATGTGTAAAATTTTTATTATTTAGTTTTTTGATTTTTTTATCTTATAGTTCCAAATTTATATCATTTATCTAAACAAAATTAACTTATAGATAATCGTTACAAAAGACGGTCAATCTGTCACATTAAGTCAAATTAATAGGCGCATACTTATTACTGTCATTCGAACAAGAGTGACAATCAAATCATAGATAACCATCTAACAATTATATAAATAATAATTATAAGGGATAAGTATGCAGAAATTTCAACATAAAGCATTTAATGAACTATTTGATTTGTCAGGTAAAGTGGCTATCGTCACAGGCGGCGCAAATGGTATTGGTAAAGCAACCGCAATGCGCTTAGCAGAGGCGGGCGCTAATATCGCTATTGCTGATCTAAAGTTAGAAGATGCTAAAGCTGCTATTAAAGATATTGAAGCACTAGGGGTCAAAGGTTTAGCGGTCGAGTGCAATATCCTAAAAGATGATGATTTAGTCGCTATGGTTGATCAAGTAGTGACAGAGTTTGGAGCGGTTAACATCTTAATCAATAACGCTGGCGGTGGCGGCGGTGGTAAAGAAGATCCTACTAAAATCTCAGTAGATGATATCCGCCGCGACTTTGAGCTAAACGTTTTTAGTGGCTGGCGTCTGTGTCAGTTGTGCGTGCCATACATGAAAGAGTCAGGTTATGGTTCCATTGTGTTTACCACTTCCATGTCGAGTGTGAATAAAAGCCCAAATATGAGTGGTTATGCAGGATCAAAAGCCGCTGTCAATCATATGGTGGCAAACTTGGCACATGATTTTGGCCCTGAAGTACGTATTAACGCAGTTGGTCCTGGCGCGACGCGCACGGCTGCGTTAGAGAGTGTATTGACACCTGAGATTGAGAAGAAAATGCTCGCAAATACGCCTATTAAACGCCTAGGTGAAGCCGATGATATCGCCGGTGCTATGTTGTATTTTGCTGCGCCTATATCGACTTGGGTCAGTGGTCAAACTATCTTTGTAAATGGTGGTGGTGTACAAACCTTGGATTAAGATTTGCGCGATTACTGCAAAATCAAAGTATTAAAATAAAAGCATCATCTGACTTTTGACTAGATGATGCTTTTTTTATTCTAACGTTGATACATTATAGTAGAGATTTAAGTATTTCCATCAGTACAAAGACTTAAGCATGTTTATTCAAAGCAAATATAAGCCGCTTCATTGCAAAAAGTCTGCTTGCCATTTTTAAAACCCGCGAGCGCTTGTGCATTGGTGCGGATCGCTTCTACGGCACTCTTGGCTTCTAATACGATGAGCGTTGCCGGCGCACCAACGATGATATCGCTCTTAACCGCTAATAATTTAGCAGCATTTTTGGTAATCATATCAAAGGTATCGGTAAGCTCATCATCCGTAGATAGTTGTGCAATATTGGCATACATGTTAGCCATTCTGATTAATGACGCATCACCATAAGGCGTAAAGGCGTTCAAAATATTATTGCTAGAGATTGTTGTATTAAGTCCCAACGCTGCAAATTGATTCGCATTGACTGTGCCTCTAGGTATCAGGGCTTCATAGTTGCTACCGTTGATATAGATATCAGTAGCTGGTAGTACAATCAAGGTGATGTCTGCTTGTTTGAGCAATCCTGCCATCTCACCGCGCTTCATTTTATCCATAGCTGACAGTTTGGTAACGTGACCGATAGAGACGCGGCCTTGATAGCCACGCTTAATAGTCTCTTCTGCTACTTTTGGAATGCTTGAACCTTGTGGATCTAAATCAAAATCTAAATGAAAGTCGACATTGACATCAAACTGCTCAGCAATGTCAAATATCATCTCGATGTGCTGGTCTGGATTTTCATCCTTATACGGGCAGCCCCCTATTAGATCAGCGCCTTGCTCAAGCGCCTGTTGCAACAGCTCATGAGTTTTGGGTTTAGTGGTTAGGCCCGACTGAGCAAACGCGCAGATCTCAATATCGATAGCAAAAGCGTACCTATCTTGCGCTCTTTTTATCGCCTCAAAGCTACGTAATTCTGTCTTCTCATCAGTCTCTACAAAGGTACGTAGACCTACTGTGCCTTTTTTTATTGCCATCTCAATAACTCTTGAGGCGCGCTCAAATACGTCTTGTTCGGTAAAATCTTCTTTAGCTTTACCTGTCTCTTCAACCGCTTCCTTAAGTGTGCCTTCTTGTACGCTACACCGATCTAAAATGCAGGCTTTATCAAGATGAATGTGACTCTCAAAAAACCCTGAGCACACAAAGTTGCCTTTAGCATCGTAAACGTTTTTGGAAGTTTTAGACTTTTTGTCCGATTCGTTATCAGTGATATAGTCTTCTACAACGTCTATATTAGCAATATGTCCATCTTTTATGTGAATATCGACAGGGTACTGATAATCCATTAGTCTGGCATTTTTTATTGTTAAATCCGTCATTGTTATTATCCTATTTTAGGTAGTATGCGCTTATTATACTTTGCAAGACTGTTTTGATGATTAGATAGAGTAGAGTATCGAAAAAACATCTACCATCCGTTACTGTCTTAGTTCGGTGGGAATTATGTAGATGCGATAGTGAAAGGTGTTATTAGCCATAAAAAAGCCAAGCAATATGCTTGGCTTATATCTACAAGTTGATGAGCAAATTACCTTTTCATAGACAATGCCACGGTCTTATTACCTATCCAATTCACCCATTTCACTGGGAAGAAGCGCAGCTGTAATCTTATTAAGTTTGCCATTACGCCTGGTACGACTAGGAACTCTCGGTTTTCCACACCTTTTAACATGGATTTAACCGCTCTCTCAATCTTTAGCTCACCTGCTAGCTTTTTCATACCGACGCCAGCTTGCGACATGACGCCGACTTCAGATTGCGTCAATGGTGTATCTATCGGCGGCGGCGCAAAGACAGTGATATCGATACCCAATGGCTTCCATTCAAAGCTTATCGACTGCACCATGCCCCAAATAGCAAACTTCGACGCGCTATAAGAGCTGTAGCCATAACTGCCAGTGAAAGATGACATAGAAGCGGTAACCATGACTTGCTTGCCACGTGACAAAAACGGACGTACGGCAGCCAGAACGTTGCGCGTACCAAACAGGTTGATATTTATCACCCGTTCAAACTGCTCTTGGCTCATATCATCAAAAGTCCAAGGCCCTGTAATCCCCACGAAATGCATTAAAATATCTGGTGATAAGCTTTCGGCAGCTGTAGCGATTTGCTTAGTGGTCATATCCGCATCGGTCACATCCAACTGATAGGTTGCAATCGAAGCGTCATTTTTATTCATAGCTTGTAAGGTTGGTAGTACCTCATCGAGCGGTTGTACATCAAAAAGTACTAAATTGGAACCTTGGTTAATCAGTTGCTTGGCAGTTTCAAGTCCGATACCAGATGCCGCGCCAGTGATATAAACCGTCTTATTGGTAAAATAACCCATTAGGCACTTTCCTTTTGCAAGGAGCTATTTCTGGTGGCAGTTGTCTGCGTTGAGCGACTTTTTTTCGATTTTTTATGTAAGGTTCCAAATTTTGCTTCACCGATGAGATGACTGACTTTATGACCAGGGATAAGCCAGTAAGGGGTCGCTTCACTGCTTGAGGCACAGTTAGGAAAGTTAGGGTTTTTAGAGGGACCGGCGATGGTTTTTTCGACGACCATTGAGATATATTGATCATTACTGCCTTCTAGCGTGTTGCCGTTTAGGATCACCTCCATGCCTGTCTGCTGAGCATAACGGCGGATGGCATTCACTTTTGAATTCATTGGCGCATAAGCATCTGCGCCCACGCCATTCTCTGAGGTGACTCTTATCCCATCGAGCACACGTGCGACTAGCGAATGGTTACCCTCGGTATGGCCTGGGGTATGTACTAGTGCCAAGCCTTCGCCCAATTTGATGCTACCAGTAAACTTAATGACTTTATTAGGGTCGACGCCTTCGATACCGTTGGGGCAATACCAATCTGCTTGTACTGGTAGCAAAGCAGTGGTGCTTAGCCATTCTTGTTCATGCACCAAAATCTTGGCATTAGGGAAGTAGGCGACGTTATCTTTGGTGCCTAGCCAGCGGCGTATATCTTGGGTATGTAGATGATCGTAGCTGATGTAATCGACATCTTCTGGAGCTAAACCGACTTCGGCTAATGCGCCAGTCACATCACGGATGATGGGAGCAACCACGCTTTCAAGAGGCGACCAGTTGGGCATCTTGTCCGTTAAGCGTTTAAAAAACGGCGTCTCGCGATCCGCTTCGATATCAGAAGGAGAGAATAACAAGGTCTTTAATTCGTCTAAAAAGTCATAATATTGAATGATAAAAATGCGGTTTAAGATATGAAGATAGGGGAATTTATAAGTGCTTTGCGTATAGACGCCGCTGTAAGCGTACCACGTTGGGTAGGGTACTCTGACCATGTCCGCGCTTTGATAAAATTGAACAGGTGGCTCATCTATAAAGCGTTCTCTAAACGCGCTTGCCTGCTTGCGAGCTACATGTAAGCGCTCTTGAGGTAGGGGACTTTGACGTACATTGTCAAAGTCATTAATCGCTTTCATACCTAGTGCTTGCAAATCCATAATGCATCTCCTTATGATTGATGGATATCTTGACACAATACTAGCAACATTGTTTTGGGGTTTATAGCGACTTTAGAAAACTGTTGAGTCTTATTAAATTAGGCTTGCTTGTGTTTTTTATTAGAATTCATCCCAATAAGGATCGTCACCAAAACGCTCTGCAATAAAATCGATCAAATAGCGACAGCGCTGTGATAAAAAGCGGTTTTTTGGATATACCGCATAGGCGTTTAGTGTGGGCAATTGGTATTGCTTAAGAATAGGTATTAGCTCACCTTTAGCCAGTTTTTGATAAGCGATAAAGGTTGGTATAAAAATAATACCGTGATCTTTCACTGCCAAATCTACTAAGAACTCACCATTAGTCGCTTTGATTTTTGCGTTTATTGTATGGTTATGCTTTTTTCCTTGTGCATCAGTCAGCTGTAGGTTGCTTGTTTTACTAAGGCCATACTGCAAAAACTCATGTTCTTTTAAGTCTTCGAGCGTTTCAGGCGTTCCCATCTTTTCTAAATACTCAGGGCTGGCACAGAGCGCATAACGAATCAGCGCTAAACGTTTTGCCTGATAGCTAGAGTCTTGCAGCTCTCTAATACGAATGGCTAACTCAAAACCCTCTTCAATTAAGTCAACATGTCGATCAGAAAAATCTAAATCAAAGCTTAAATTGGGATGTTGATTGGCGTACTCATCGATCACATCATTTAAATGCATAAGCCCAAATGACAGGGGCGCTGTCATTTTGAGCGTGCCTTCAATGCGTGTAGGTGCACCACTGGTCTGCTCATTAAGTGCGTCAACTTCACTGAGGATATTGTTCGCCTGTCGATAATAATGCTCACCAGCCTCGGTCAAGTTAGACTGCCGTGTGGTCCGACTTATCAACTGGTTGCCCAAGCGAGACTCTAAATCTTTTAGTCGCCTACTTACAGCCGACTTAGCAACATCCAATTGCTCAGCGGCTTTAGTAATACTACCGGCTTCGACAATGCGTACAAACATTGCCATATCTTCTAGCTGTCCCATTTTAGCTGTCCTATTGTTATCTTAACTTATCGCTTTATAAGGGAGATTGTCTGCATAAAACTCTCATAAACACTTTCACAAAATAAAAAAAGCCGGGTTAAAAAACCCAGCTTCATTGTAGTACAGATTGTCTTAAGTGGACGAGCCATTGTTGTTTAAGGTCTACTTACTTAAGATCTGCTTGTTTACTGCCCTCTACCTGAATGACCAGCTTGACATCTTTCATCATACCGCCGTCTGTATAGGTATCGATACCCCATTTGGTTCTGTCGATAGTGGTTTCAAAATCACCACCACAAGCTTCTGCTTCTAACAAAGGACTATCGTAGCAGTTAAATTTAGTGGCTGTTAAAGTCACAGGATGGGTCTCATCAAGTAAGGTTAAGTCACCTTTGACGGCCTTAACTTTATTGCCATCAAACTGCCATTCAGTAGATTTAAAATAAGCCGTTGGATATTCTTTTACATTGAAAAAATCGGCAGACTTTAGATGCCCATCAAAGACTTTGAGGCCTGTGCTTAAGCTGCCCATAGGGATAGTAATACCTATAAAGCCTTTCTGCTCTTCAGGTGCGTACTCAAGAGTACCCGATAGATTATGAAAGCCGCCGCTGTTGGTCGTAGTGCCAAAGTGATCGACATAAAAGCGTACCGCGGTATGTTTGGGATCAAGCTCGTAAGTCGCTGCATGACCCAAAGTGCTAAGCATACCAAGCGCACTGATGGCTGCAAAAGTCATAGCACGATTCGCTTGTTTGATAGATTTTAAAGTCATTATAAATAATCCTTTTTAGATAAGTAAATTAATTACATTTAAGTTTGTACGTATAGGTAAGTAAGGGGTTTAGTAAATATAGTATTTCCTTTGATCGTCAGCATAAAACTGATTGAATCTGAAACTATATTATTAATTACTGCTTATACATAGAAGTAATAAGTTTAGCAAAGAACTACTTTATTTAAAGCCAAACACTATCAAGAGATGTGTAATTCCGTTATTTTTTTGTACTTTTTATAGAGTCTTCAATACTTTCCTAACTAAACTCTGCTATACAAGTGAATAGGTTTTAACCATCTTACATAGGACGTTTTTCGTAAATGATTCACTTATAAAAGTTCTTTTGTGAGCAAGAAGTTGTTAAATGTCTAGGTATTGTTCTGATAAAAAGAACATATATTTGAGATTATTACTGTTTATCTAAGTATAGTCAATGTCTACAATGAGTGCATTAAATAACTGAATCAACAATACTTAAATATATTTATTTTCATAAATATTTTAATTTACACTTTTATGGAGAGTGGCAATGGATAAATTACAAGACATAAGCGCCCCTATCGGTCGTCTGTTTTTATCAATGATTTTTATTTTTTCAGGGTTTAGTAAGATTACAGGTTATGCAGCGACAGCAGGCTATATGGAATCGGTGGGCGTACCAGGTATCTTGCTACCATTAGTGATTGCACTTGAGTTATTGGGCGGTATCGCTATCTTGATTGGCTTTAAAGCACGTCTAATATCGTTGTTGTTTGTTGGATTCAACATCGTTTCTGCACTTCTTTTCCATCAATTTTGGAATGATGAATCACAGATGAACCCATTTATGAAAAACATCGCTATGGCTGGTGGTTTCTTAATGATATTCGCTCATGGTCCAGGTGCTTATTCAGTTGATAAAGGTCATGCACCTAGAACAAGAACGTTACACTAAGCAACACAAAGCTAAGCACTGTCAAATCAATTAACGTACGGTAAATAGGAGGTCTTCATCATTATGAACACATCGACGAATATAGCCCTAGTCATCGGAAGCTTGCGTAAAGAATCAATTAACCGCAAGTTTGCTGAATTTATTGTGTCGCAGATACCAGAAAGTCTCACGGTAGAAGAAGTCAATATTGCAGACTTACCTCTCTATAACCAAGATTATGATGATACAACCATAGACAGCTACGAACGAGTTCGTCAGCAGTTAAAGAATGCTGACGCGGTGTTGATTGTCACACCAGAGCATAATCGCACCATGCCTGCTGCTTTAAAAAACGTCATCGACATCGCCTCTCGTCCTTATAAAGAGAGTGTGTGGGAAGGCAAAAAAGTAGCAGTAGTGACAGCATCACCAGGCACTTATGGGGGTAGAGTTAGCGGTCTCGATGTACGCAAAAGCATGCAGATGCTATCGGCTCAAATGATGATTAGCCCTGAAGTATACCTAGGCCATGCGACTGATAGCCTAAATGAAGATGGTAGTGTCAGTGAGCGCACGCAAAAATTCCTGCAAAAGTTTGTGGATGAGTTTGTCGTGTTTGCTGGAAATACTGGTGCATAACAGCGCCTCTAACAACACTGAATCTAACATTACAGCCTCTAAGAATGATAAGAGTGGCGCTCAAGATGATAAGCCGCCAAGCTTTTGGCAACGTTATCAAGCGCCTGTGTTGCTGACAGTCGTTGGTGGGGCTATCGATACTATTGGCTTTATCACCTTGTTTGGGTTTTTTACCGCTCATGTCACTGGTAACTTGGTGCTGGCAGGTAGCGGTCTGGTGAAAGGCGAAGATGGTCTATGGATTAAGCTTGCGTCTGTACCATTGTTTATTTTGACGGTAGTAGTAACGAAGATATACATAGATAAAAGCAAAAAACAGCAGCTGATACTGAGTCATTTATTATTAGCTGAAGCAGTGTTTTTGACCGCATTTATGGTTGCAGGCTTGTCTTTTCAACCTTTTATCGATGCAGGCGATATTACCGTTGCAATAACTGGCGGTTTGGGTTTGACTGCGTTAGCGATTCGTAATACTGCTAGCAAAACAGTCATCAAGCACATGAGTCCAACGGTACTGATGACTGGCAATACGACGCAACTAGGGATAGGTCTATCGGACTACTTATCCAATAGAACGTCTGAAAATGCTAAAAAGTTGGGACATAGCTCAGCACTGGTCATAAGCTTTGTAATAGGCGCGTTGTTAGGCGCTGTACTATATGTCAAGTTGAGCTATTGGGCCGTTGGTCTGTTTGTACTGCCCGTACTCTATTTATCATTTTTGGCCAAAGATAAAGAATTTTTACAGAATATTGGTTAAGAGCTTTTTGTGTTGTTAAGTCGCTCTGTTAATTTATTATTTGTTAAAGTAGGGCTATTCAATTACGACAGTCTAATCTTCAATGAGTAAACCATCAAAGGTAAAGATTTTTGAAAAAGGTTAAATAGTTTATCGTTAAATCAAAAACGCCACGCTTTTTAGCATGGCGTTTTTTTGTCTTTAAAATCTGATGTTCAAAATGTGAGTTACGGCGTAGCGTTATGAAAGACAGAGTTGTCTTGATACTCAGGATGCTTGTCGATGTAGGATTTGACGTAAGGACAAGTCGGTTTAACTCTTAAACCCTTTGCCGCTGCATCATCTAAGATGTATTTCACTAAGTAACCGGCGATACCCTGACCACCAAGCGCTTCTGGCACTTCAGTATGTTTATACTCGATGCCTTTTTCACCCTGACTGGTAGTAAAAAACTCGTAGTCCTCTAATGCAATTTGATCATCAATATGGATCTCAAAACGTTTTTGTTCAGTATTGTCAATGACCTCATAATCTAGAGGCTGTTTGTTTAATTCATTAGACATGTTTAGCTTTCCTTATTAGTTAATATTATGTGTTTAACGTTTTATAAATTTAACACAATTTAGTTAACATTAATAATATTAACAGCTTATGCTGATTGTTCTGTTATGAATATATTACTCTATTTAGGTTTTTATATTGTTCTTGAAATAAGAATAGTTATTTGCTATTTACCTTGTTTATCTCTCAACCAACAACAATTATAATAGCTCCATTGTTTAGACAAGTTCGTTAATCATAAATTTTCAGACATGTTTAACTACTCAATAAATAAGGATAAATTATGAAAACTATCTATCATGCAGCAGATTCTCGTGGTGATGCAAACCATGGCTGGCTCAAAAGCAAGCACACCTTTAGCTTTGCAAACTACCACAATCCAGAACGTATGGGCTTTGGCGCACTACGCGTAATCAACGATGACCATGTGAGCGCAGGTCAAGGTTTTGGTAAGCATTCGCACCGTGATATGGAAATCATTAGTATTCCATTATCGGGTAAGCTTGGTCATGGCGATAATATTGGTAACAACGGCATCATCGAAACGGGTGAAATCCAAGTCATGTCAGCCGGTACTGGTATCACGCATAGTGAGATGAATGGCGACAATGAAGAAGATGTAAAGTTTCTACAGATCTGGGTCATTCCAAACAAAATGAATGTAGAGCCTCGTTATCAGCAAGTACGCATGGACGATATCATGCAGCATAATGAGTTCACCCAAGTACTGTCACCTAATCCTGACGATGCTGGCGTGTGGATTCATCAAAATGCTTGGTTCAGCATGGGCGATTTTGACAAAGGCGTCACTCAGACCTATCAGCTAAACGATGCCAATAACGGTGTTTATATATTGGTTCTTGAAGGTAAGGTCACTGTAAACGGTCACACTTTGGATACTCGTGATGGCCTTGGTGTTTGGGATACTAAGAACTTCACAATGGATGTAGAAGAAGACGCTAAAGTACTACTAATGGAAGTACCGATGAGTTTATAAGCCACTTTGAGCTTATAAGATACGTCTTTTTAAATGATAATATTTAGAAGATGTTAAGATTATAAAATACGATAATTAAAAGTAGCGTGGTGAGATATTTATAACATCTATGTTTTAGCGCTACTTTTATTTTTACATACCGTATGTCAGGCCGTATCATTTTCATTACATTGACTGTCACATAATAGATAATAAGAGGTGAACCATGAGTATCGAAACCCTAGAACCGCGTTTGGCAGATGTTGGCGGTATTCCAATTGCCCGTCTTTTACCAAATAAAGGCAAAGAGCCTATTGGTCCTTGGTGCTTTTTGGATCATGCAGGCCCTGCCGAATTCGATGAAGATGACTCAGGCATGCAAGTCGGCCGTCATCCGCATACTAATCTGCAAACTTTTAGCTGGATGTTGAATGGCGAAGTGCTGCACAAAGACAGCTTGGGTAACGAGCAAGTTATTACCAAAAACCAAGTCAATGTCATGACTGCAGGGACAGGCCTTAATCGCGGTATCAGCCATACTGAGCAAAGTGTCTTCCCAGATACGGGTGGCTCACCAGATGCGGCACGTGCGCTAAGCATGGTGCAACTATGGATCGCACTACCAACCGACCAAGAGATTGAGCCAAGTTTCCATCATTATCCAGAGCTACCAACGTGGACGGAAGATAGCGTTGAGATGATTCTGACGACCGGTAGCTATAACAGTATCACAGGGGAGCGCTATGAGGCGCCAACCGTACAGTACTCAAAAATGGTCGGTATCGATGTGTACTGGGTCGAAGACGGTGAAGTTACGCTGAACCTAGAGCCAGGCTTTGAGTATGGGATCTTGGTGACCGAAGGCGAGATTGAGTCTGAGGGCAAAGTCTGCCCGCAAGATCAGCTACTACGCTTCCACGATAGCGATGTCGCTAACAATGAGAGCATCAAGCTGGTCGCTAAAAAGGGTACTCGTGTGATGTTTATCGGCGGTGAGCCTTTGAATAATCAAGTACTACTATGGTGGAACTTCGTCGCTGATAATAAAGAAGAGATTGAGCAATCAATTATTGACTGGAACAATGGTCATGAGCGCTTTGGCGATGTTGATTCTGATATGAAGCGGTTGGTAGCGCCAGAATTACCTGAAGGCTTTAAAGGCTAATTTGATAACAAAGACGATTTGTTAAATTATCTTTTTAAAGAAGATTTATAATTAAGTTTTTTTACAAAAAGGAAATAAGGATTTAATCCAGTTTTCTTTATAATAAATGAAATTAATCTAGTGGATGGTTATCAGATATGACTTTTTAATCATACTCATCTAGCGTTTATTTTAATCAATACACATTAATAATTTGGAGAAAATCTATGTCAGACCTAAAAGATCTACAACAATTGGCTGAAAAACGTCGTTCTATCTATGCACTAAGCAATAAGCTGCCAGTGTCTAATGATGAGGTCATTAAACTGGTTGAGCATGCTATTTTGCACACGCCATCAGCGTTTAACTCACAATCAACGCGTATCGTTGTATTATTCGGTGACGATCATCAAAAGCTGTGGGATATCACTGAAGAGACCTTGAAGGTTATAGTTGGCGATAATGAGAAGTTCCAAGGTACGAAAGATAAAATCGCAGGCTTTAAAGCAGGCGCCGGTACGATATTGTTCTTTGAAGACAAAGGCGTGGTCAGAAACATGCAAGAAGCAGCGCCTTTATATGCGGACAAATTCCCAATTTGGGCACACCAAACCAACGCCATGCATCAGTATGTGATTTGGACGGCATTGGCAAGTATCGATGTTGGCGCAAACTTGCAACATTATAATCCAGTAATTGACCAGCAAGTTGCCGATACTTGGAATATCGCTGATGACTGGGAGTTGAATGCACAAATGGTGTTTGGTGCGATCGAGCAGCCAGCTGGCGACAAAGAGTTTAAGCCAGTAGAAGAGCGTATGAAAGTATTTGGTAAATAATACCCAGGCTCAGTAATATAAAAGATGAAGAGCTAAAAAAAGCGCCATCCAGTTAAGGGGTGGCGCTTTTTTAGGTGTAAAAACTATCAATACGTAAGTTGTGGCTACATAGCGCGCTAAACATAAAGCGTTGCGCTGTTAAACGGTGGTTATTAGCTGTTTTTGCCACCCATAAGGCTGTTGGCCACCCAAGCAGGGCCAATCAATAAAAACTGTAAGTCTTCAAAAAACGATGGTTTTTTGCCTTCAATTTTATGACCGATAAACTGTCCAATCCAAGCGACAATAAAAATACCTGCCCAAATCTTAAATCCCCATGGCAGCAAGCTCATCACTGACAGACAAATAAGAATGAAAATTCCCATCGCCATAAATAGTGGCGTAGAGAGTTGCATATAAAATAGTAATACCAAAGCACTAAGTACCAGAGTAAACCAGACTGAGAGCGACATTCCCATCCCTAAAAGGCTGACAAAGATAGTCGGGACGCAAAGCCAATGAATTTTCTTATTGACTAAGTTTTGGTGGCTGACAGAGTACTCACTGAGCCATTGTTCAAGTGTACGTTTGGACATACCTGTACGATTGATACGCGACATACTAACCTCCTTGTTAGTGTTTGAGTGCTTACGAGTAGTTAAGTCATTACTGAACCATCAGTTTTAACACTATCTAAGACAATCTACCATATTATTAGCTAGACCATGCAGTCATAAGGCCTTGTTTTGGTAGCGTTATTCGCCATTTAACTATCTAATATTCTTATTAACTTTAAACTTCTACTGCATCTTGCTCGCTACGATGCCATTCGTACAAGCCGATAAAGGCATTGACTTGATAAACCATGGTTTGAATAGCAAAAATATAGTTGCCAGACATCAAGTTTACGATTAACCAAACGAAGTTGACGATAATCCACAGCCACCAGTTAAACGAATAGCGCAGAACCATAGCAGCCTGTGCGGTAATAGACAGTACAAAGGCTAAGACGTTGATCCAAAAAAAAGAAATAACGCCCAAAAACTTACTATTATCATCTTCTACAACAGCATAACCATAGCTTGCTAGTATGTCGTTGACTGTCGGAAATAGTGCTAAACCAATGACAATAAAGGTGGCGGTGATAAGCCAAACCCATTTACTGGCTGATTTAGGTACCATGTCCCCATCGAGGTCGGTGTGCTTGGACCAATAAAACAATCCATAAACATGGGTAAAAAAGTTAAATAATGGCGCAAGCATCAAGCCCACTGCACCAGACGTTGCTTGTACGACCACCTCACCAGCGGTCGCCGCCATACCAAGACCGTTACCCATGACGTTTTTGCGAAATGACAGCGACACCACACAGATCAAGCCGACAAAAGAGACTCCCAAATAAAACATGTCAAGGGTTGTGTGTTCTGTAGTGAGCCAAAAGCCTGTAGATAGTGCAACCACACCGCAAATGAACCAGATAACAATCCATTGCATGGACCATTTTCCAGTAATGTTATCTAATAGCTGAATGCGCATAACTTGTTTTCCTAAAAATATATCAGGGAGGTACTGACAAAAATGATATTATTATAAATGTGGTATTCGTGAATCTCCGAAACTTCGGATTATGATGAAACTTTAAACTATGATTTTGGTATGTTTTTACCATAAATATACTGATCGATAAATCGTAACGCTTGCTGATAGCGAGCGTCGTAGTCAGGTTCATCGATCAAATATGGTGCTATATCATGCCGTACAAATATATCGATAAGACGCTGCTCAAAACGTCCACGTGCATCAGGGTCTCCCAATGAGCGCATGCCATCGTCAACCCATGGTGTGTTGTTATCTAGCATGATCGTATGGTCTAAGCGAAACTCGTCAATACTGGCAGTGACAAATGGGTGAGTACGACCTTCATACTCTTCACAAAATGCTTGTGTGGTCACAAAATCTGTATCAACAATAGTAACAGGGGCGGTTGCTACAGCAGTAGCATCTCGAATGGCCTGTGCATGATCAAGCGCAATAGGCCCATAATCACTGTATTGTAGACCAATTTCACTACCGCCTAAGTCCGTCCCTACGTACAAGCGTCCCATCTCTAACGCAAAACTCGCCCCATAATAGTTAGCAAGCTTATGGACTAAAGTGGTCTTCCCTGAGCTTTCACCGCCAACGATAGCGACCGTCTTTGTGTAATCACCGCGTGCTTGTGGATGAATCGCTGACCAATGGGCGATGGGATCACAAGCGATAGCATAAGAGTCAAATTCAGGCTGAAGTGGGGTAGTGACCACTGTCATCAGTAATTGCTCATGAATGTCGCTCTGCGCCAATGGATGATTATCCGCGACGAATAAAACCGCTTCTGCGGGTAAGTTGAGCGCAGCGATTAAACGTTGCAGTCTAGCATTGCTGGCTGGGACATCAATCTTGATATCATCAAAGCTATCATGAAGTGGTAGCTCAATCTCATGAGTGGTGTGAATGTGGATAAACGGCAGATCTGCACAAGCCATCTGGAGCCAGCGGGCTTTATCTTGTAGCGTAATAGTGAAGTCTGGATGCGGTGACGGGTGAGCGGTAATGATGATGTGTAACGATTTTGCTTGTCCTGCAGCGTCTAAAATACTACGCATTTGCCCTAAGTGTAGCGGTTCAAAGTGTCCAATCATCAAGCCGTTATCGTACATATTGTTCCCTAAGTTGTTCTCTAAAAGTGACTTATCAAATGTTTTATTGCTCAAATTTTTATCTGTTATTTATCATGGATTATATGACACAGAGCCTTACTTAGCACAGACTATATAAAGCTTTTCGCTCTGATGCAGGTACCTTATTGTAAACTACTGCTTGGTTTTTGTGAGTCTATTTCAATACGTCACTATATCAAACGATAAAATTATCCATTATTGACTAACCATACTTTTATATCAAAAGTAACAGAGCAAACTACCAGTAGAATAAGAGAAAGATAAGCGTAACAAAGGTTATTCTGAAACATTTTGAAATACCTATTTAAAATCAAGTAGTTAGAGGTGGTCATCGATATATTAGGGTAAGTTTAAGTAGCATAAATTCACAAAGCATACCTACATGAATAACAGATGGTAAGTAAATCATTGCTATAATTATCTCAAGTCAAAAAACAACAAATGCGCAAACAAACACTATTAGAATTTTTACTGAAAGTTGAGTTAATAACGGTTTGGTTTTCTAATAATTGTTCAAAGCATGATTTTCACGCATTTTATAATAATAACGCTAATTGAAAGTAAAAAAAGAAGAGGTATGGATTTTGGGTAAATTAGCAAAATTACATCGTTCACAAAATAGCCGTATGATCGCTGGTGTGATGGGAGGTATTGCAGAGTATGTAGGTTGGTCACCAACTTGGGTACGCCTTTTATTTGTAATAATCTCTACGTTGAGTGCAGCAGTACCTGGCATATTAATTTACGTTATCTTATGGGTCGTTATGCCTAAAGCCTCAAATCAGTCTTATCAGTAATATAATTTATAGTCAGTTATACAGCATTATCAAACTTAATAAACGAATAATAATAATAGTAACATGCTACAAAGGTTGCTTATAAAGTGCACAAGCCTTAAGCATAAATCAATAGCAGCCATACAGCTTTCCTCCTGCCCAGATGTTAATTCATCTGGGTATTTTTTTGTTGTCTGGTTTTACGCTACTTGATGATCATGACGTTTATGAATGTCTAGATACCATTTTATTATTCGATATGACTTACTAGCAAGATAAATTTAGTTGCGGTAAATATGGATAAAATATCCGTTTTTTAGTAAGGTGAGCAGGCAAATAGATATGTAGCCAAATGCGCTACACGAACAGTTAGCATAGATGTTTGTTACGTTCGGTCTAACCTTCTTAATTCCATAGTGATTTTCTTATGAATTCTCAACCGATGACTTTTCAAGATTTAATCTTAACCTTACAGAATTATTGGGCTGACAAAGGCTGTGTGGTCTTGCAACCTTATGATATGGAAGTTGGCGCGGGTACCTTTCATACGGCGACTTTTTTGCGCTCACTTGGTCCTGAGCGTTGGAACGCCGCTTATGTGCAGCCATCACGTCGTCCAACTGATGGCCGTTACGGCGATAACCCCAACCGTCTACAGCATTACTATCAGTTTCAAGTAGTGCTAAAACCCAACCCGCCCAATATCCAAGAGTTATATTTAGACTCATTAAGAGCCATTGGTATTGATCCTTTAGTGCATGATGTGCGTTTCGTTGAGGATAATTGGGAATCACCTACGCTTGGCGCTTGGGGGCTTGGTTGGGAGATTTGGCTCAACGGTATGGAGGTGACGCAGTTCACTTATTTTCAGCAAGTCGGCGGTATTGAATGCTTCCCAGTCACAGGCGAGATTACTTATGGTCTTGAACGCTTGGCGATGTATGTACAAGGCGTCGATAGTGTTTATGACTTGGTTTGGACAGATGGTGAGTTTGGCCGTGTCACCTATGGCGATGTCTTTCATCAAAACGAAGTTGAACAATCAACCTATAACTTTGAGCACGCTGATGTGCCAAAGATGGGTGAGTTTTTTGATTTTTATGAAGCGCAAGCGGATAAATTGGTTGCCGAAGGCTTGCCATTACCAGCGTATGAGATGGTGCTAAAAGCCTCACATGCTTTCAATTTGCTCGATGCACGCGGTGCTATTTCGGTTACTGAACGTCAGCGCTTCATTTTACGTGTGCGAACGCTAGCGCGTAAAGTGGCTCTTAGTTATGTCGAAGCGCGTGCCAAGCTTGGTTTTCCATTGGCAGATGACGATCACCGTCAAGCGGCGCTTGATAAGTATTTGCCAAAAGAAGAGCCTGAGACGGCAGCTGAAATAGCGGACAAAAACCAGTCTAACGACAATCATCAAACGACTAATAATAAATAGGAGCATCCCATGAGTACGATATTATTTGAATTGGGGTGTGAAGAGCTGCCTCCAAAAAGCCTAAAACCACTACGTGATGCCATGCAAGCCAGTGTCATCGAACAATTAAACGAATTTAATATTAGCTTTGATAGTATTAAAGCTTTTGCCGCACCGCGTCGTTTGGCACTTCAGATTCAAGGAATTAGCGATAAGCAGCCAGATCGCATGGAACAAAAGCGTGGCCCTGCTATTAAAGCGGCATTTGACGCTGATGGTAACCCGACGCGCGCAGCAATGGGCTTTGCCAAAGGCTTAGGCATCAATGCCAGCGAGCTTGTCACTATCAACACCGATAAAGGCGATTATGTTGGCTACGAGCAGACCATTCATGGTCAGGCAACGACTGAGTTACTGCCTACTATTTTTCAGGCAGCGCTAGATAATTTGCCAATTGCCAAACGCATGCGTACAGGTGCGAGTCGTGATGAGTTCGTGCGTCCAGTACAGTGGACAGTATTAATGCAAGATGATGCTGTCATTGATGCGGTGATTCAGGGACATCAGACCAGCAATCAAACCCGCGGTCACCGCTTCCACAGTCCTGACTATCATAATATTGCTCACGCCAATGATTATGAGGAGCTCCTTACTGACCTAAAAGTTGTGGCCGATTTTGATAAGCGTCAAACAATGATCAAAAACCAAGTCAAAGCATTGGCGGATGAAGTCAATGCTGATGCGATCGTGCCGCAAGACTTGCTTGATGAAGTGACGGCGTTGGTCGATTACCCTATTGCATTACGTGCAAGCTTTGAGCCGCGCTTTTTGCAAGTGCCACAAGAAGCGCTAATCTCCACCATGCAAGCGGATCAAAAGTACTTTTGCTTGACTGATAAAGCAGGTAAGTTGCAACCGTACTTTATTTTTATTACTAATATCGAGTCAAAAGACCCCAATCAAATCATCGAGGGTAATGAGAAAGTGGTGCGACCACGTCTGGCTGATGCCGAGTTTTTCTTCTTACAAGATCAAAAGCAGCCATTGTTTGCACTAACTGAAAGCCTCAAAACCCGTGTGTTTCAAGACAAGCTGGGTACGATTTGGGAAAAGTCTGAGCGTATTGCTAAGCTTGCTGCCTTTATTGCTACCTTGATGCAACAGCAAGATCGTGATATTAGTGTTGATGAAACAGTACGCGCGGCTATGTTGTCCAAGGCGGACTTGGCAAGCTCGCTTGTTGGTGAGTATCCTGAATTGCAAGGTATCGCTGGTACTTATTATGCGCGTTTAAATGATGAGCCAGAAGCCGTCGCTACAAGCCTGCAAGAGCAGTATTTACCTAAATTTAGCGGCGATATATTACCGCAGACGCAGATTGGTATCTGCTTAGCGCTAGCTGATCGCTTAGATACGCTCGTCGGTATCTTTGCAATCGATCAAGCGCCAACTGGTTCAAAAGATCCGTTTAGCCTGCGTCGCTCTGCTATTGGTATCTTGCGGATTTTAATTGAAAAACAGCTACCGATTAATTTGGTAGCATTGGTTGAGCAAGCGATCAAAGGCTACAGCACAAGCGATGGCAGCAAAATCACTAAGATGGGTGATACTTTCACCCAAGTGATGGCGTTCTTAAATTCGCGTTATCGAGCGATGTATACAGAGCAAGGAGTGAGCGTCGATACCATCCAAGCAGTACAAGCGATTAATCCGCATATGCCACTAGATTTTGATCAGCGTATTCGCGCAGTACAAGCGTTTAGCGAGTTGCCTCAAGCTTCGATGTTAGCCGACTCTAATAAACGGGTGGCTAATATTTTAGCCAAGTCAGAAATAACCGTTGCTGACAATGTCGATGAAGCATTACTGAGCGAAGCGGCCGAACAGAATCTGTATCAAGCTGTTCAGCAAGCACAAGAGGCTGTAGAACCGCTACTTGAGCAAGCTGATTATACGCAAATATTGCAAACGCTCGCCAGCTTAGATGGGCCATTGACGCAGTTCTTTGATAACGTGATGGTCAATAGTGACGATGCAGCGCTTAAAAACAACCGCTTAGCCTTGCTCAAACAAGTACGAGCCTTGTTCTTAACCGTGGCTGACATCAGCGAGCTACAACTATAACCTTATGGTTTAAGCTCGCTTAAATTGTTTTTGCAAAGTAGTGCACTAATAATAAAAAACTGACCCTAATGAGTCAGTTTTTTATTCTCTTTAAAAAGCGTTTTTAAAAAGTGCTAAGCGCTTGGTAACAATTAATATGACAGTAAACAAACAGAGCAAAGATTGTGCTTATAGTTTAACTTACAGTACACTTCATACCGTACCTATAGTATATAAATTATCTATCTAAGGAGCATGACCGTGGCTGCTGCTATTATTATAATCATTCTTATTTGGGTCTCAATGTGGGGGTTTTATAAGTTCATGTACCCACGAGCACCCAAAAGTATGATGCCAAAAGAAGGGGATGTGACCACACCGCGCAATTGCGATTTTTGTGGGCACAGCTTGGCTGAATATCGCGGCGTCCTCGAAAGCCAGCCTAATTTGGCCACAGATAGCGATGGGCATACTGTAGCCAATAAAGAACTATTTTTTTGTAATTATGAGCATCAAGCAGACTTTCATGCTGGTAAGCATTATCAGCCAGAAGGGTAGTCTGTCATTTATGAGCTTACAAAATAGACTGTGCATCTTTCATAATTTTTCTAAGCAGTGCTTCAGCTTGTTTAGATGCTTGAGCAGTCTCGTCATCTGATTTTTTATGAGCATGAATTTTTTCATAAAGGTTCAAGCAGCATAGTACGAGTAAGTTTTCTTGACTTAAGTTCGGCGCATCTTTTTTGATATTGAGCAAAAAGTCATTGATATAATATACTGCTGAGCGTAGCTCCGCTTCTTCATTTGCAGGGCAATAAATTTGATAGGTCACACCAGCGATGACAATGTCTACTTTTTTCATTTCTGGTTCCAAAGTCGCAGGTTTTGCGCTTGTATTAGAGGCAGAGCTCCTAGAAGCTGAGTTGTTAGAAGTCAAGTTTGCATTGTCAGCGCGCTGTTTTGATGCTTCATTTTGGTTTTGCTGAGATTGCAGTTTGTCTTTTTGAGTGGCGTTGCTATTGTTATCAGTCATAGAGAATCCTACAAGTTAACGTCGTTAAAATAGTATCATTAGCCCAGACATCATTAATACATGATGCACCGCAGCATTATTAAATTAAAGTATATAAAAAACTATGCTTAGCCTTCCATTTGATCAATACGCGTCAATCGTTTTAGTACGACTTGCGTACGTTCAGCGGCGAGCTGATTTTTTTCTTGTAAGTCATGATTTTGCTTTTTGATATCGCTATTTTGTTGCTTAAGTTCATTGTTGTGCTGTTGTAGCTCATTATTCTTATGCTGCAAATCACTTATCTGTTTATGCAGTTGGTCTTGTTCTTCGCCAATCATATGATGTGCTTCAGCGAGGCTTTGATAGCGTTTATCCAGATCGCCCAACTGTTTTTTGGCATTATCGTTTTCAGATTTAAAGCTGTTTAGCTGGGTTTTAAGCGCTGCTAGTTCTTTTGGGTCGCTATTTGGCTTTTGTTTGAGGCTGCTAAGTTCGCTACTGACGAGCTGATACTGCTTTTTTATATCGAGTATCATTTTTTCTAAGTTTTTGAGTTGATCGTACATAGTCAGTTATTATCCTTAACAAGTAATGTGTGGAGGAATTTTCTTCGTTACGTTTAATAATGCCATAGGTGACCGCATAATATCTATATCAACAAAGTAATTGCACGTATTGTGCTCCATTTTTTGCTTTTATTGGCTGTAATCTTATAAATAGTATGAAATTACAGCTATTTTAAATGAATAAGTACCGACTAATTGATAGGACGATAGTTATGAATGACAACATCTCAGGCTGGAATACTTGGTCAAATACCATTGAAGATTGGACTGATGTTAGCATTAGTGAGCTACATGGTTTGATGACAGGCTTGATGACAGCATGCAATGCTCCTAGTGAGCAAGAATGGGCGACTGTCCTTGCAGAGCTAAGTTTTGCACCATTGCCAGACGCGGCGCTAACCTTATTGGCAGAGGAGGGCGAAGATACAGTATTTCAGCTAAAAGACAAAGACGATGCCTATGCATATATGCCACTTGTCCCTGATGACGAACATAGCTTATACGAACGTGTCATTGCTTTGAAACAGTGGGCGAATGGTTTTATGACAGGGTTTGGGGTTACTGATTGTGGTCTGACTGCTGAAGAAAATGAGATGCTTTCAGATTTGGCCAAAATTGGGGCTATCCGCCTTGAAGAAGATGAAGAATATGAGGGCGGTGAAGAGTCTTACCTTTATATTTATGAGTTTGCGCGTATGATACCTGTAAGCTTTGCCACCCGTAAGCGTAAACCTGTCAAAGATATCGCCCTGATTTCTGGACTGGCCATTGATGCTAAAACGACCAAAGAGTTACAAGCAGAAGGTAAGCTGCCGAAACCGATGCCACCAGTGATAGATATCATGAATCAAAACAATCCGTCATAATTGAATCGTTATAATAAGCAGTGTGATAGGAGTGCTGGTTGACAGTAAGCTTATAAGCTATAAGCGATTAAAAAGGAGACTGTGATGATAACAGACAAAGACATGCAACATCTGCGTCGCTGCGTTGAGCTTGCCGCCGAAGCTTTGGAAGCGGGCGATGAGCCATTCGGTAGCGTATTAGTGGATAGCGAGGGTCATGTATTACATGAAGATCGTAACCGTGCCAATACGGTTGATGCGACTTATCACCCTGAGATTGCTGTCGCCAAATGGGCGGCTCAAAACATGGACCCTGATGCGCGTGCAAAAGCAGTGGTCTATACCTCAGGCGAGCACTGTGCTATGTGTTCTGCTGCGCATGCTTGGGCAGGATTGGGGCGTATTGTTTACGTTAGCTCATCGAAACAGTTGGGCGAATGGATGGAGGAGATGGGCATTAAATCTTCTTCTCCTATCAATACCTTGTCGATTCAGGAAGTGGCTCCGAACATACCAGTAGAGGGCCCAGTTACTGATTTAGACAACAAGGTAAAAGAGTTACACCGGCGCTCAATCCAGAAAGACTAATGTTTGTTTTATATCGTAATGAGGATGTTCTATGGCTATGAGTAGTAGTAACGATGATGATAATCAAACCTTGTCTCATGTGACGTATCCTGCGCAAAGTATCGATTGGCTAGAGCGTCTGATAGGCTTTGATACGGTCAGTCGCCATTCCAATTTAGCGTTGATCGAAGATGTACAAGCCTATTGTGAGCAATTGGGCTTATCGGTGGATTTGACTTTTAATGAGGCTAAAAATAAAGCCAATTTATTTGTCACCGTCCCAGCAGGAGCCAACGCTGATGAGGTGAACCGTGGCCTTGTGTTGTCTGGTCATACGGATGTAGTGCCAGTTGATGGACAAGAGTGGGCATCGGAGCCATTCACCGCGACCATTCGTGGTGACAAGCTATATGGGCGCGGTGCTTGTGACATGAAAGGCTTTATTGCCTGTAGCTTAACGGTGCTACCTAAAGCAGTAGAATTATCTAAAGCGGGTAAGCTGAGCCGTCCGCTGCATCTGGCACTATCCTTTGATGAAGAGGTGGGCTGTTTGGGTGCGCCGCTGATTTTAGCGGATATCGAGGCGCGCGGTATCACTCCTGATTATTGTATCGTCGGTGAGCCAACCAATATGACGGTGGTTGTGGCACATAAAGGCATTGCTGTTTATCGCTGCCGCGTCCATGGCAAGTCTGTGCATTCATCATTGACCAAACAGGGCGTCAATGCCATCAGCTATGCCAGTCGTCTAATCGGCTATGTCGATGAGTTGGCGGAAGAGATTAGCCAGCGTGATGACAACGATGACATGTTTGATGTGCCTTTTTCAACCATGTCAGTGGGTACAATAAAAGGCGGCACAGCGACCAATATCGTACCCAATCTGTGCGAGTTCACCTTTGACTATCGTAATCTACCGCA
The DNA here is from genome assembly GCF_052259005.1 of Psychrobacter sp. 1Y10. Lineage (NCBI taxonomy): Bacteria > Pseudomonadati > Pseudomonadota > Gammaproteobacteria > Moraxellales > Moraxellaceae > Psychrobacter > Psychrobacter sp. 1Y10. The sequence goes on from NZ_JBQQES010000001.1 coordinate 143,074, forward strand.
TATGACGCAAGAGAATATTGTAGCGCCCATCCAAGCTAAAATTGCCGAGCTAAACGCGCAGATGCAAGCGCGGTCTCCTGAAACCGGTATCGAGCTGATACAGGAAGAGGGCGTACCCGCAATGAACGATAATAATAATGATGAGCTACAAACGCTGATAGCGGCATTAACGGGCGATAATGAGCGCCATAAAGTGGCTTATGCCACCGAAGGCGGGCAGTTTACCAATTCTGGCATTCCGACCATTATTTGTGGCCCCGGCAGCATTGAGCAGGCGCATAAAGCCGATGAGTTCGTGGCATTGAGTGAGATTGCGCGCTGTAATGAGTTTTTACAAAAATTGCTTAAGAGCTGTGCGGTTAGTTAAGGCAGTAAGCAGTTCTTTTTTGTTATGAAGTAGCATAAAATATACCGTCTTTATGGCGGTATTTATTTTTTGCGTCTTTTGCGTTTATGCCATTTATTTTAAATAAAAGAGTAGGGGTTGGTTGATGTCTTGGCATCTGTTTGCGGTATTTTTTGCAAGTACGTTTTTTATTTCAGCGACCCCTGGTCCCAATATGTTATTAGCGTTCCAGTATGGGATGAACTATGGGGTCAAGCGGACAATCTGGACGCTGGCGGGGTTAAGCCTTGGTTTGTTTATACTGCTATTATCGACATTGCTTGGATTGGATGTCATCAGTCGCCAGTCCCCTTGGTTGCTTACGGTTATTAAAGCAGTCGGCGCAGCATATCTTATCTATTTGGGTATCAGCTCGTGGCGCGATGCTAGTGAAGGCAGCTTAATGAGTGATGCTTGTGAGATAGGTGAAGAGGTGGCAGCTGACTATCCCACTACTATGCAACCTATGGCTGATATGCCCAGACCGCGTTCGCTATCTAGTGCAGCCGTTAAGGTATCGCCGAGCAACACGACCTTGTTTCGTACTGGTATTTGGGTATCACTGTCTAATCCAAAAGCCATCTTGTTCTTTGCTGCGTTCTTTCCTAAGTTCCTCAATTTTAGTGCGCCATTGTGGCCACAATATGTGGTATTGACTATAGGATTGTTTTTGAGTGAGACAATCTGGCAGATTGTTTATACCCTAGGTGGTACAAAGCTCGCAAGCTGGCTCGATGTTGGAAATCGCTTAGCGTGGCTTAATCGTGGTTGTGGAGTGATTTTTATATTAATTGCGGCGGCGCTATTGGCCGAAGTGCTTAATAGCTTTATGGTTTAAAATAAGCCGTTTGTCATTTAGAAACTTATCATTGAGTCATAAAAAAAGTCGCTTCCTATCGAATAGGAAGCGACTTTTCTTATTTGTATCTACACAAAATAAATTTAGGCTAAAACAGCCTCAAGCTCACCCTTGACCATATGCGGACTCACAAAATCCGTCACGCGTACGTTGACGATTTTACCGAGTAGCTGATCTATTTGTTCCATATCGTAAGGGAACATAACAGTGCGTGTATTGTCCGCCGTACCGATTAGGCAATCCGGATGACGATCTGCCACTTGTTCAACCAATACGCGAGTCGTCGTGCCGACCATTTCATGAGTTTTAGCAAGCGTTGAGTCAATAATGACTTGCTGAAACTCTGCCAAGCGCTCTTTTTTGGTCGTAAAGCTCACATCGTCAGGCAGCTCTGCTGCTGGCGTACCTGGGCGTTTAGAATAGATAAAGCTATAAGAATGATCGAAATTTAACTCTTTTGCCAAGTTTAATGTATCTTGGAAGTCTTGATCGGTCTCACCAGGGAAGCCAATGATGAAGTCGCTCGACAGATAGATATCAGGACGAATAGCTTTGAGTTTATTAATCTGATTGATATAAACATCGATCGTATGATTGCGTTTCATCGCTGCAAGGATGTTGTTTGAGCCACTTTGTACAGGTAGGTGCAGGTGCGATACCAGCTCTGGTAATTGCGCATAAGCATCAATGATATCATCAGTAAACTCTAGCGGATGGCTTGTGGTATAACGAATACGCTCAACGCCATCGATATGTGATACATAATGCAGCAGCTCAGCGAAACGGCAAATACTGCCATCATCCTTTTCTCCGCGATAACCATTGACGTTTTGACCGAGCAGGTTGATCTCACGAATACCTTGCGCCGCCAAACTGTCAATCTCAGCCAATACATCGTCTAATGGACGTGACAGCTCTTCGCCGCGCGTATAAGGAACCACGCAAAATGAGCAATACTTTGAGCAGCCTTCCATAATAGAAACAAAGGCTTTATAACCCTCTACCTTTGGTTCAGGCAAAAAGTCAAACTTTTCGATACTAGGAAAAGAGATGTCAATGGTGCCAATACGATTTTTGGGAGCGATATTACGTTGCTCGCTCGATTGATCATATAGTTCTGGCAGACGGTGCAGGGTCTGCGGACCAAATATCATATCGACGTAAGGGGCACGTTTTTGGATATTATCGCCTTCTTGTGAGGCCACGCAACCACCGACTCCGATGACCAAGTCTGGACGTTTCTCTTTCAATTTACGCCAGCGACCCAATTCTGAAAACACTTTTTCTTGGGCTTTTTCGCGGATTGAGCAGGTATTCATCAAAAGCACATCAGCTTCATCAATGTCCTGCGTCACTACCATGCCGTGCGAATCGCCCAGCACATCAAGCATTTTATCAGAGTCATAAACGTTCATCTGACAGCCTTGAGTCGTGATAAATACTTTCTTAGTAGCAGTTGAGGCAGTTTCTGGATTTGTCTCTACGAGTGCATTGATAGCAGGCGCAGTGACATCAGTTTTAGCACTAGCGTCAATGATGCGGGGGTCGAATACAGAAACACTCATAAGTTAAAATCCACAATTATCAAAAATTATCAAAACATAGCGGCGATGGGCCACTAATGCGTGGCGTATTTTATCATAACCATCTGCTAATGTGAAAAGTAACCGTAGCGTATTGGATATAATTATCATAAATTATTTATAATACTATCAATTGCTTATCATGATTTTTATAGGTGTTTGACGAATATAGCAGAGTCGGCGCTATATCATCTCTGTGTTACGCGCCACTCTCTTATTTATTAACGAATAGTAAGGGCGCTGGTTGAAGGTCAGATGAATGTAGTATGATAAGTGTGATACTACCAATACAGTACATTGTTCTAGTCTTTACTTATTTTGACTGATCTCTACTCATTTTAATAAGTAGTGAGCCTATCATGGTATGAATGAACAGATAGTCGATGTTAATAAAGAGTATTTGTCAAATATTAGAATGACGTTCATAAAGTTAGTACAGGAAATGAGCACAGATAAGAGAGCTAAAACAGCATAAAGGGTTTTGGCAGTAAATGATGATTAAAATACAAAGAGAGAAAGTATGAGAAAGCAGTCAGCTGCCAATCACATTCAAAATAACAGCCAAGCTAGTGATTTTGCTATGTCTAAACCTAAACGCCATATAACTGTTATGGGCGTGCAAGCCCGATCATTACGTATTGGGGCGCTAAGTCTAGTCACCGCAATGAGTGCAGCTGGGTTGTCACAGGTTGCTTGTGCACAGCCTACAACCTCTTATGGTAATAGTTACCAGCAAGACAACAGTGTGGATTACTTTACATTAGCTGCACAAGCGGCAGACCGCGGGGACGTTAATGCCTTGTTTAATTATGAGCAATTGATGAGTGGCGGATTGTTTGCCATGTATCCGACCTACTGGCGTATGAATCTAGATTTAGAGGCACAAACCTCTGCCGCCGTATCGCAGTTCGTTCGTCAGTATCCTAATACGGTAATGGCTGAAAAATTGGTTGCTGATTTTGCCGAAACAAAAGCCGCTTCAGGTGACCACGCTTCGGTACGTCAAGTTGCTAATTTAGTGACAAATGGCGATCGTAGTGAGCGCTGTGCTGTTGCTCTTGGATTTAATAGTGGCGGTGATACGATGCGTGCGCTGGCAGAAAAGTCAGATGTTTGGTTGAGCACGCTTAAGCAGCCTGCACTGTGTGATCAGCTTGCCACTGAGCTTAATAATAATACGCTTATTAGTAATCAAGACCGCGCCGCTCGTCTCAAACGTATGTTACGTAAAGGCAAGACAGGCGATATTATGGCATTATCATCACGTCTTGGTACGCCGATTCCTTATTCTACGTTAAGCGAGATTCAGCTTAATCCAAGTGCTTATTTTGGTCGCTTTAGCATGCAGCCTAATAACCAAACCAACCAGTATTTATATCTATATGCTATAGGACGACTCGCTGAAAAGTCATACCGTGAAGCTGCTCTGCAGTTAGATTTTGATATCAAACAAGACAATCAGCGTTCAGCCAAATTATTGAATGATGATACACGTCGCTACGCTTACCGTATTCTAGGGGTAGAGCGTATGAACCACACCACTGATGATGGTTTTAGCGCTGAGGCTATCGACTGGTTTCGCAACAGCTTAGACGATGACTTTAACTTTGAAGAAGCTGAAGATTATGCTAAAGCGGCTATTCGTTTTAGTCGTTGGGATGATGTGATCGAATCGATCTCGCAAATGGATGCTGAAACTCAAAAACTGAATCAGTGGCAATATTGGCTAGCACGTGCATACGAACAGTCAAATAACAGCAGCAAGCGCAATACGGCTAAGAAAATGTATCAATATTTGGCCAAAAGTAATGATTATTATGGTTTGATGGCTAAAGACAAAGTCGGACAGCGTTTCGATGCTAGGAGCTTAGGTGGTAGCAACCTGCCAAATGTAAGTACTGCTGATAAAGCTCGTGTTCTACAAGACCAACACTTTGCACGCGCTTTTGCTTTATATAATGCTGACGCTAGCCGTGCCTATGCCAACCGTGAATGGAACTGGGCTGTAAAGCAGGCACGCGATAATCGTGATGATGGCTTAATTATTGCAGCGGCTCGTCAAGCGCATGATATGGGCTGGCTTGATCGTGCTATTTATGCTGCCGACAATACTAATAGGATAAACAGTTTGGCATTATCGCATCCAATGCCGCATCAAGATGCGGTGGTACGTTATAGTCAGTCGGCCGGTATTGATCCAGCATGGGCTTATGGCATTATGCGTCAAGAAAGCCGCTTTGTGACGTCAGCACGTTCTAACGTTGGCGCTAGTGGACTTATGCAAATCATGCCAGGTACAGCAAAATATATCGCACGTAACCTAGGTGAGTCGTATAGTGCCAGCCGTGCCAATAGTGGAGACACTAATATTCGCTATGGCACATGGTATATGAGTGATATCTTGGGTAAGCTGAACTATCAGCCTGTACTGGCAACGGCAGGTTACAATGCTGGTCCTAACAATGCCAAACGCTGGCAACCTACTTATGGTCCGCTTGCCGCAGATCAGTATGTTGAATCGATAGCCTATCCTGAGACTCGTAATTATGTGAAGCATGTAATGGAGAACGCGACTGTTTATAGTAGTTTGTTGGGTCGTACTAAGTCGATTAGTGAACGTATGGGCACAGTGCCAGCAGCGCTTTAGATTTAACAGCGATCTGATTTTTCCTATGTCGGTATTATAAAATTAAAGTTTTTGTAAGTGGTAGTAAGGGCGATGTGAAAGCGCTTTGCTACCTCTGTTATAATTGTCATTCTTTACAAAGTTTTACTAAACGGTTCATTTAAAACTGTTGCTTAAATTATTAGCATTTTACGTTCAGAACTTAGCTGCATTTTACTGTATGATGTTGCCTAAATGCTGCTGTCCATGTTTAATAACTATTGAGTATTTTTTTATTTATGATAAACAATGCCCCCATCCGGCTTGCGCATACGTTCACCAGATTTCAGTTATCTGCTCGAAAGCGTGCGCGCCAGTTTGTGCGGGTATTTGTTTCAATAGCTAAATTACGGCGAAGTGATATAAAAAGAGATGGGTCACAAAGATATTGGTCGAACAAACTTGAAAATAATGTCCCTAATAAAAATCATTATCTAACCTTGAATATTGTAGGTCTAATCCTACTACAAGGCATATTTTTACTACCAGCACAGGCAGCAAATGCTATTCAATCTAATCAAAGAGTACTAATGATTGAGATGACGCCAGCGCTGTGTAATTTGCAACCTTCACGCGCACGCATGCGTCAATGTTTAGAAGGTTATTCCTTGACGGTATCTGGACTGGATATGGGATATGGAGAGCGCTGTGGTCGCGGTAGTGATCCACGTTTAACGCCGTTGCAGCTAAAAGTTGTTAATCGTATTATGCCTGATACGACCGTACGTAGCCAAGCATGGCAGCATCATGGTGCTTGTAGTCCGCTGAGCGCCAGCAGCTATTTTCGCCAAATTACCAACTATGCCGGCGCTTTAAAACTACCTAGCGAGTTGAATACAGGTAATAGTTATACGGTTTCAAAGTCTCGTTTTATTAGTCAAATGACTCGCCTCAATAGTGGAATGTCTTCTGCTAGTGTTGATTTGATCTGTCAAGCTGGTAATCGTCGTCAGTCTGTACTGACTGACATACATGTTTGCTACGATGGTGGCCAGTTTGGTAAATGCAACGAAGTAACAAATAGTTGCGGCAGTAACTTTATTATTTCGGGTGGTAAGTAGCCATAACTATTGATGAGACAAATCAATTAAAGCAGTTCTCTTACTGTACAGCCCTTTCTTATGTGCATGATGGTTTTTGCTGACAAACTTTTGTACGTATAAAATGTAACAATATAGACATCAGTAAGCGCGTCGTTGTCCCTAGACGGTTTACTAAATGAAGTGCTACACTAGCTTTCGGTTTGTGACCGCTACCATTGAGCAAGTCTATATCTCATTGCGCAAGTCCATATCTATTATGCTTGTCTGTATAATGATGACGACATTATCTAATAATTAATTAGGGAGTATTCTATGAAACAGCCTTTACGTATTGCCGTGACTGGTGCCGCTGGTAATATCAGCTATGCGATGCTATTTCGTATTGCATCTGGTGAGATGCTTGGTAAAGATCAACCAGTTATTTTACAATTGCTTGAAATCACACCAGCGCTTGATGCTTTAAAGGGCGTGGTCATGGAATTAGAAGACTGTGCATTCCCATTGTTGGCAGGTATTGTCCAGACTGATGATGCCAATGTTGCATTCAAAGATATCGATTATGCGTTACTAGTAGGTGCACGTCCGCGTGGCCCAGGTATGGAGCGCAAAGACTTGCTAGAAGCCAACGCTGCGATCTTCTCAGCACAAGGTAAAGCATTAAACGAAGTGGCCAGCCGTGATGTAAAAGTATTGGTCGTCGGCAACCCTGCCAACACCAACGCGCTAATCGCCCAGCGTAATGCGCCAGATCTTGATCCACGTAACTTTACTGCCATGACTCGTCTAGATCACAATCGTGCGATGGCACAGTTGGCTGACAAGACAGACAGCACTGTTAATGACATTAAAAACATGACTATCTGGGGCAATCACTCATCAACTCAGTATCCAGATCTAACCGCTTGTACGGTAAATGGTAAGCCAGCATTAGATTTGGTAGATCGCGACTGGTACGAAAATACTTATATTCCAGAAGTACAACAGCGCGGTGCAGCAATCATCAAAGCGCGCGGTGCATCATCTGCGGCCTCTGCTGCCAATGCTGCCATCGCTCATATGCGTACATGGGCACTCGGTACTGATGAAAACGATTGGGTATCAATGGGTGTTTATTCAAACGGCGAATACGGTATCGCTGAGGGTTTGATTTACTCATTCCCATGTACATGTAGCAACGGCGATTGGTCTATCGTAGACGGCGTTGACGTGTCATCAGATTTCTCAAAAGAGAAGATGGCAGCTACAGAACAAGAACTTAGCGAAGAGCGTGATGCGGTTGCACACCTGCTTCCATAGGTCGTAAATTTGCTAAACCCATTGTACAAAGTAATCTAGAAGAAGCCCTCTTATATAGAGGGCTTTTTGGGTTTTAAGCGTACATCAATACAATTGATAACGTTAGATACACGTTGATTAACAGCGAATAAAAAAAAGCTTGCTACAATAAATGCGTTCGTTGAAATAATAAGTACAATCAAACTTGCATTATTTAAGGAGAGACAGTATGTTGGGTGAACCTGAATATAATATGAATGAGCTATTTGCTCAGTTGGGGCTAGATAGCTCGGATGAAGCGATTGATGAGTTTATCGAAAAGAACCAATTAGCAAAAGAAGAAGAGCTAATCGATGCTCATATTTGGAATGATAATCAGCGTATGTTTTTGCAAGAAGAATGGCAAAAAGATGCAGTGTGGGTTGAGACGATTGATGAATTAAACGTACGCTTGCATCCAGACGCTTAGAGTAAAACAACAGATGAATTAAAAAAGCCCACAACTTTACTTACAGCTTGTGGGCTTTTTTCTGCAAACAAGTTGCGCTCTTTAACTTATTTTTTGATGCTCTCGCCATTCAAGTAATTCTTTAACATCTTGATGAATACCTGCTTTAAGGTCTTCTAAACTCTCGTAGCGCCGTTCACCATGCAAAAAATGCAAAAAGCGTACTTGTAAGGTTAGATCGTACAAATCGCCTTCAAACTCTGGAAAATGCACTTCCAAGCGCCAGTTATGTGCTTTATTAATAGAAGGTCTGATACCGATATTTGCAGTACCAAACAAGCTATGCGGACGTAGGCCTACCACACCTGTTTTCTTACCCGTAGCCAGTTTTGCCAAGCCATGGGGTATTATTCTGCCTTTATCATCAAGACTGACCACATCAACAGCAAAAATACCATGAAGTGCAGGCTTTAAACGATCCAGATTTATATTAGCGGTGGGAAAGTCCATCGTTCGACCGATTTTATCTCCGCTGACAACCGATCCTGTCATAGTATAGTCGCGACCAAGTAAAACATTGGCCGAGTCGATATCCCCTGCTAACAATAAGTCACGAACACGTGTGGAGCTAATGCGGGCCGCTTTACTGCTATCATCGGTGACCGTATGTAGATTGGTCACATTTAATCCATAATCTCGTAAAAACTGACTGTCACCAGTACGATCATGACCAAATTTAAAGTCATCACCTAATACCAAAGCTTTGACATTTAGGCGCAGTGCCAACAGATCAGCGAACGCCTGCGCTGATAGCGAACGAAACTCATCATCAAAGCTTGCAACGATTAAAGTGTCGACTCCATGCTCGGCTAATAAGGCTTGCTTTTCTACTAGATTGGTCAAGCGCGCTGGAGCCTTGGCTGGTGCAAAAAACTCGCGCGGTTGGGGTTCAAATATCATGACGGCAGAATGGAGGTTTTGCGTGTTAGCGATGTCACGCACTTGCGCTAACATCGCTTGATGACCTAAATGTACACCGTCGAAGTTGCCAATAGTAAGCACGCAAGGTGCCAAATCTACAGGACTGGTATCTGCAGGCAAAGTGCTTGGTGATGCAATCAGTTGCTCAAGAAAATAGGTGTTCATAAATTTCAGCTATGATAGATAAGACCAAATAAAAAAACAAAAAACACACCTGTACTAAAAAACGATGTGTCTAAAACCAGCTATTATAAAGTAAAATAGTCACACTAACATCTATAGTCTGCTGATAATACAAGTATAGTCAATCTACTATAAAAACGTTACATCGCCTCATTATTTACTATGCCATTAGCTATGGAAACTCTATGACTAACATTACTTTGAATGCTATACCGCCTAATTCATCAATATACAATCTTGACGAGCAGTTTATGGTGCATCTTGCCAATAAACAGGATTTACCAGAGATTTTGGCAATTTATAATCAAAGTATTGCCGGCAAGCAAGCGACAGCAAACTTGACGCCGGTGACTTGTGAAGAGCGTGCAGAGTGGTTTGATGAACATCTAAATAGTCCAACGCGTCCCATTTATGTAGTTAGAGCAGCGGTTATATCAGCAGATGATGATAAGATTGTCACACAAACAAAGTCACCAATCGTTGCATGGGGCAGCTTTAGTGATTTGTATGCTCGTACGGCTTACCATATTAGCACTGAGATTAGCATCTACCTGCATCAAGGCTACCAAGGAAAAGGCTTGGGCAGTTTGCTCGCACGCTGGATGCTGGCGCAAGCGCCAAATCTTGGAATTCAAAATGTCGTCGCGCTTGTCTTTGCCCATAATAAACCAAGCCTAGGACTGTTTCATAAGCTTGGTTTTGAGCAGTGGGGTTATATGCCAAAAGTATGTGATATGCAGGGGTTTATCGCGGATGTCGTAATGCTTGGTAAAACCGTGGTAGTTGAACAAACAAAGGCCGATAACGCATAATTAATAACAGACCCTAAATGTTCTAGCCTAAAATTTTCCATTGGCCATCTATCTTTTGCAGCTCATAGGTCAGTGGTGCAGGCTCACTTTGGTCTTTCAGCATGAGCTCACCGGTGATAGTGGCACGCGTTTTATCATCATTATATGTAGTATCAGTAATAGTGACGCCTTCGACCGTTTGCTGAAAAGCCAACTGCGTATTGGCCAGCTCCTCTTCAAAGTTTGCCATATCTACTTCATAATAAGAGGCAGATTTTTTTGCATCATCATAGTACAAGCTGTTTAGCGCTTTTTTAACAGTATCTTCTGGTGTACCAGCTTCAGTAGGATTGGTGACTAGACTTTTCTGCTTGGCAGAGGAGGTAACTGGATTGATATTATCACTATCAATAGCAGTTTCCTCTTCAACGCTATCTGCTGCTATCTGTTCACTTTCAACAGCATTGTCAGCATTAGTTAATTCTGCTTCAGCTGCCTCATCCTCAGAGGTCTCAACGACAGCTGCGGTGTTTTGAGTATCACTGTCTGCTGTCTCTGTTTTTACATTGTCATTATCGCTACAACCAGTTAAAAGTAGTCCAGTGCTTAGTACGCCGACAGTTAGTATGGTTGGCAAGCGTAACAATGTAGGTCGTGAAGATTGTAATGCTGAATTTTTAGTTGTCATAATAGTCCTCAATAGCCATTTATTCATTAAAGAGCAATTATGGCAACTATCAGCGTCCTTCACTGTCAATTCTCATACTAAGCTTGTTTTGGTTTCGTAAGTTTGTACGCTACTTATTTTTTAACACTTAGTTTTAACCATGTTTTAGCTGACGAGGACGGAAGCCTGTTGCTAACAACACCACGCCATAAACTACCGCACCAACTGCACACATAATGAGCAAAGCTGCTATACGTCGCCATTGAGCATTATCAGTTGGGAAGTAGGGCAGCATGACATAAAGCACGGCAACCATAGCGCTTGTAGAAATCGCAAATTGAGCAAACAGTTTTTTCCAGTGACTGCCAAAACGGAATATCTCACGCTTATGTAAGAAATAATACAACAAGCCTGCGTTTACAAAGGCTGCTCCCGTCGTTGCTAATGCCAAGCCGCCATGCAGCGGCATGTCAAAGAAGTAAAATATGCCGATAAATATGACACTAAATACCATATTGGCAAAAACGGAAACGATACCGATTTTTACCGGTGTTCTGGTATCTTGGCGGGCAAAAAATGCTGGTGCAAAGATTTTAATCAGCATAAAGCCTAAAATACCACCTGCCATACTGCGTAACGCTAGCGCACTCATCTGCGCATCACGTAAGGTAAATTCACCACGTAAGAACAGCGCCTGCATCAACGTATCGGCCAGTATAAACAGAGCTGCTGATGCTGGAACACCAACCAAAATGATTAGCCGCGCTGCCCAATCAATGGTCTTTTTAAAGCTAACATCATCTTTTTGCGCCTCACTTTTTGACAAGCTTGGCAGAATAACCGTACCAATAGCGACACCGATTAGTCCTAGTGGTAGCTCGCTCATACGTTCGGCAGCATATAACCAAGAGACTGAACCACCTATCATGAGAGAAGCGAATACGGTATTGAGCAGTAGGTTAATCTGAGTGACAGAGACGCCAAAGATAGCAGGTAGCATTAATTTTAAAATACGCTTAACACCTTCGTGTTGAAAATCAACTTTAGGTGCAACCAGTAATTTTTGTTGCCATAGCTGTGGCAGCTGTATTAAAAACTGCAACAAACCAGCGATAGCGACTGCATAACCGAGCGCCATAATCGGCGTATCAAACATTGGAGCGAAAATCAGTGCGCCGCCAATCATGCATAAGTTTAATAATACTGGTGCAAAGGCCGGTGCAGCAAAACGTCCGTAACTTTGCAGAATACCGCTGGCAAAAGCGGTCATAGAAATAAATAGTAAGTAAGGGAAGGTAAGACGGAGCAGCTCAGCGGTAATGGCAAATTTATCGGGCTGATCAGCAAAGCCAGGCGCAAATAATGTCACTACCCAAGGCGCGATTAAAATGACAACGACTGTCAGCATGGATAGCACCAGCAACAGCGCCCCTGAGGTACGACTGACTAAAATCTGTACCTGTTGCAGACTGTATTTTTCTTTATATTCGGACAGTACAGGGACGAAAGCTTGGCTAAATGCACCTTCTGCAAACAGACGCCGTAAAAAGTTTGGTATCTTAAAGGCGACCAAAAAGGCATCCATTAGGCCACCTGCGCCAAAGACACCTAAGAGTACGATATCGCGTACTAGACCTAAAATACGAGACAGCATGGTCATGCTACTGACCACCATGGTTGAACGAAATAACCGACTTTTTGCCATGAGAACCTATTTTGCCAAATTGTTTACTGATGGTTGTTTGCTGATGTAGTGTTGTCAAAAAACTGACGGATTATAGCACTTTCATGGCATATCTATAGCATAGATAAATGAATTGAATGTGGAATTGACTGCTGCTGTTATTATGAGTAATCGCTACTTACATAATTTCTCGGCCACCAGCTCACGCAACTTCGCCCATTCAAAATAATCACCAGGATCTGTCTTACGTCCCGGTGCAATATCACTGTGTCCGGTTAGGTGTCGGCGGGTTTTTGGATAGGCGGCGTATATAGCGGCGACTACTGCTGCAAGCGTGTCGTATTGAGCGATGGTGAAGGTCACAAAATCTGACCCTTCAAGCTCGATGCCAATGCTATAATCGTTACATTCAGGTCGGCCAAGGTAGCTTGATCTACCCGCATGCCACGCGCGTTCATCGAAATTTACAAATTGAGTAATAGAGCCATCACGTTCGATAAATAGGTGCGCTGAAACTTCTGCGCCTTCAATCGTCTGAAAATAAGGATGTGCGTCCCAGTCTAATTGATTGGTAAATAGCGCTTTTACATAATGTACGCCGTCAGTACCACAGGTGCCAAACTCATTCGGTGGTAGGCTAATATTATGGATGACGATAGTATCAATAGTCGTATTGTCAGGTCGTTTATTATAATTCGGTGATGCAACCCACGTCGCGTCGGATAATAGGCCGTCTTTGATAGTCATTGACGATGGGGTAGCTGAACTGAGCATAATGTTCTCTTTATCTTATATAGTGGTATTAATAAGTTTTCGTAAAGTAGCAACAAACATAATTTATATGCTTAAGAACCAAATAATTAAATAGTTTAGCTCAAGGATAGTTTTTGAAATATTTAAGTCAACAACCTAGCAGAACTTGTTGACCAGACCTTAGCAGCGCTACCAGCCTATCAATATTAACGTGCGAGATTTTACCTTATGTCTATAAAGCCGTCTTCTATATCTGTAGATTGTACCTTAAGCGCAATTAGCCTGCGAGCTTGCAGTCATCGAGCACGTTTGTCACTTGTTATTGCTGGGCTACTACTCTCTGCAAATGCGCAGGCCTTTTTACCAACGCCATTGTCAGTAGTGACGACAGGTGAGCTAGCGCCTAATATAAATTCTGCGTCTCAAGTAAAAGCGGTGAATTTGGATAGTGATAAGAGTGTGCAAAACAATCAAGCTCATTCACTACAAGCCGAACAACTATTAGCCACATGGCGTAAGCAGGTGCAAGCAGACAATCTTGCTGAGCATACAACATGGCGACGGTTATTATATTTTTTGGATGATAAAAAGTCGTTCTTTAATAGAGATGCGCCCAAAAGCTTAATCGATAGTCCAGAATTCTTTATTAGTGCGAATGGGCAACAGGATGCCAGTGCTGAGCTTGATGCGATGCTTGTGGCATTTGCCAATCAAATCGCAACCTCTCAAACCACACAGTCTACCAATAACTCAAACTCAGCCATTTGTCGTTTTCCAGCGCGCACGCACTGGCTTACTGAGACTTTGGGCATTGATAGTTCGAGCTTGCAAGCTGACTGCCCTGAGCTTAAAGAGTGGATGACCATGCTGAACCCCAAGCAGCTGTCGATTATGTTTGCTGAGGAGTATTTGGACAATCCTATCTCCGCTTTTGCTCACACCTTGCTGCGTATTGACTCGCCAGCAAGCGCGGCAAATCCTAGCCAAATTCATCATGCTTACGCGCTCAATGACACCGTCGATGGCAATCCTGATGATGCTTTTGCTGTTTATGCTATCAAGGCTACCAGTGGCGGCTATGATAATAGGATTGAGATTGACCCTTATCCAGAGAAGCTGGCCAAGTATCTCAAAGACGATGAGCGTGACGCTTGGACGTATCAGTTGGATTTGACACCCGCAGAAGTGCAGCAAATTATATTGCATGTATGGGAAACCAAGGATTTAGATATTCCTTATTATTTCACCACAGATAACTGTGCTTCTGAGATTTTACGGTTGATTGATGTCGTGCGCCCTGAGCAGGATTTGCTCAGTCAATTGCCCTATGTCGTTATTCCTTCCGACGTGATTCAACTGCTAAATAAAGAAGCCATATTAGCAAATGCCCGTTACACACCAGCTGACAGTACCGTACGTCAAGCTGAGCTGAATAAAGCCAAAGCAGCAGCGCTTGGTTATCAGAAACTGTCTAAAGATGACGCTCTTGATATTAAATCAGCAGAGCGCAATTTGGCATCAAGTATATCTGCTGGTGATGCTGACCCAAAAACGATTATAGATCACGGTATTGTCGCCTCAGATAATAACCCTATCGACAGGCATCCTTTGCAAGTGGCTCAAATTGGTATTGGGCAGCGCGGTGACAACAGCTATGTTGATGTTGGGTTACGTCTAGGCTTTCATGACACCCTTGATCGGGCGTCAGGATTTTCACAGTTCTTTAATTTAGAAGCGCTCGCCACTACGCTGCGCTTTTATGATACTGATAGCAGTAAGGACAATGAACCTGACAGTGTGGTGTTAGAAAACTTTACCGTGCTGCGCGGACGCTCTTTTAATCCGGTCAATACTGCCAAGCAAGGCAAGACTTGGGGCGCAAGTGTCGAAGCAACGCGTGTGAACGATGGCTCGCAAGCCGAGGGTCGGGATCATCTAGTTGGGAGCGTTGGCTATGAAACTGGCTGGTCGTGGGCGTTCGGCACACCTAGTGCTGGTACTGGTGAGATGCCGCCACAGTTATGCTATGCCCTATTATCAGGGAAAGGGCAAGCAGGGCGCGGGATTAATAAAGGTTTTCGCGTAGGCGCAGGCGTAAATGCTGGCTGCCGTTATCAGATTAACAATCAGTTACGCGCGCAGGCTGAATTGCAATTGCCATATTGGTATCATGGCAGCAGCGATGACTCTAACACTCGCGGTCATTATTGGCAGCCGATCTCAAGCTTAGGTCTGCAATACGATATCGATAAAAAACAAGCATTACGCATCAATGCCAACTACGACTGGCAAGATCGCGTCGATGCCAATGACGATGTGCAATTGTCATACAGACGCTATTTTTAAGGATATAAAATGAGTACGCAAAATTTACTGATTATCGGACAAGGTGATATCGGACTGCCAGTCACCAATAAACTTGCTGAGGACGGTTTATCGGTCACGGGTCTTGCCCGCAGTAAACGCGAACATTATGATTTAGATAGTAATGCAAAGTTTATGCAAGCTGATGCGTTGACACTTAGCGCTGAGCAGCTCCAAGACTTTACTCATATGGCAGTTATCGTCACTCCCGATGAATATTCGACCAGCGGTTATCACGATAGTTACTTGGCGATTAATCAACATTTAGCAGAGCTTGCGGACACGCTAACCAACCTTGTGCGCGTGGTTTTTATTTCCTCAACGGGTATTTATGGGCAGGATAGTGGCGAATGGATTGATGAAGATACTGCGCCTGTTACTCCTGAGCGCGCAGCTTCCAAAGTGATACTCCAAGCAGAACAAGCGCTGCAACAAGGTTTTGGTCATAAAACCATTGTCATTCGTCCGAGCGGAATTTACGGACGTGAGCGTCTCATGCGCCTACGTAAAGCCCGCGAGCCACAGAAAAAGCCCGTGGCAGCCGCGCACTGGAGCAATCGTATTATGGATCGTGATTTGGTCAATATTATCGCCAATGTACTGATTACAGATGCGCCGAAGCCCCTTTATATCGCCACTGACTATGCGCCAGTCACAACTTTTGAGCTAGGCGTTTGGTTAAGTGAGCAGATAGGAGAGACGCCTCCTGCTATTGATAATAAAAAAACAGCGGTTACGGGGAAACGCTTACATAGCAACATTCCGTTAGCTTGGCTCAATTATCCTGACTGGCAAGCAGGTTATCGTGATATTTTGAGTCATCAAGAGTAATGCCAAATCCAAAAAGTATGATTAGCGGTGTCAAACTCGTTTAGTCTACAATATGTAGTACTTACACTTGTTTTCCTTGCTACTCTAACTTTTGTGAAAGGCATAAGATGACAGTTTGATTTAATTAGAATTGATTTTATGTTTTATAGTTTATGGAGATTTCATGACCCAGCCTTCTACTTCTGATAATCGCTTATCCAGTGCTGAACGTGCAGTAATAAGCGATAAACTGGCAGAAGGCAATGCTGATCTGTCGTCTACATTGGCTGATAGTAAGCAGCCTGCGATCGTGCACCCTAACTTTGATCCGAGCCAATCGCCACTTGATCCTGCACGGCCTTTAAGTGATATCCCAGAGCCTGCTCGACGCCTAAATGGTCAATTGCGACGGCTCTATGGAAATTCTGCGCGGTTTTATCAGCCTAATGAAGACAGCTTATCGAAATGGGAGCTGGTTGCGTCAGAGGCATTGGTTGAGCATTTGTCATTATTAAATGCGGCAAAGCTTGTCGAGTTTCCTGATAATTTTTATCAAAATCATAGCGAGCAGCCGTTATTATCGCCACTAAGTGACATGACTCTATTAGATATGTCGGATATTCAGCAGGCAATTCGCGCTCATCCAAAACTGAATCGTTATGGTTTTGCGCTTGCTGATAGCCCAGTAAAAATTAATAAAAATGACGGTGGCTCTAACAACAATGTCTCTAATAACGATTTTAATAAAAAAGATACCAAAGCGTCTTCTGCCTCGTTACGTGCTTTGACCAAACGTTATAATCCTGATGAGTTACTCAACAGCCTTTATGCTGATGACTGGCAAGTGATTTTGCAGCCGCAGCAGTTTGAGACAGGCGAGGGCAGTTTGGCTACAGATATTATGGCGTGTAGCGTCGCTCTTCATGCTTTAAAGCAATGTAGTACGCGCAAAACTATCAATCATAGCTATAGCGCGGCGCAAATCTGTCAGCATGTCCGTAGCTATTTGCTTAGCCAGCTTGATCTTGAACCAGCACAGCGTTATCAGTATCGTCAAGTGCGACTATTTGCAGGACATATTATTGTTGCGGCTTATCATTTAGGCTGGGACATACAAGTGAGCCATGATGGTCAATGCTATTTTAATCTCTCATCGCGTAATGGCCTACTGACTCGTTATCCGAATATGCAAGATTACGACATCAATGGTTGGTCAAGCTGACCAATAATGCGTACAATAATGCAAATTTTTTGCCCTTTATTTTGCTGATAGGAATGCCATAATGCTCAATGCCTCAATGACTAATGCTCAACCTGCCCAAAACGTTTCTTTCTCATCGCATCAATTTATTCAGCTCGCTTTAGACAATCAAGTTTTAAAGTTTGGTGAGTTTGTGCTTAAGTCTGGTCGTATCAGCCCATATTTTTTTAATGCTGGCTTGCTAGCGACAGGTGAGATGTTATCGTTACTAGCGCGCGGTTATGCAGATGCTTTGGCTGAACAGATGGCAGCTAGCAATAACGGTGCAGAGCAGCAAGAGCTGGTTATTTTTGGCGCGGCTTATAAAGGTATTCCATTTGTGGCCGCAACCGCGCAAGCGTTATGGCTGCATCATGGCATCAATGCTAAATGGGGTTATAATCGTAAAGAAGCCAAAACTCATGGCGAAGGTGGTAACTTAGTGGGTGCTGATGTCAGTGGCAAAGCTGTCTGGGTGCTTGACGATGTTATTACTGCGGGTACAGCGATGCGCGAAGTGGTCGAGATTTTAGAGCAATCGGGTGCAAGTGTGGCGGGTATTATTGTTGCTCTTGATCGCAAAGAAAAAGGCCAAAATGATCATTCTGCTATACAAGAGCTTACCGCGACGCTAGAAGTGCCTGTACATGCTCTCGTTAATATTGATGATTTAATTAGTTATTTAGCAGACGACCATGGTGCACAAAGCGGCCAGTATAAAGACGCGACCCAACTTGCAAAGATGCAGCATTACCGCGAGCAGTACGGCGTATAGTTTGTTGTTAGGATGCTGTTCTTGAGCTGTATTCAAGCGTTAGTATATTGCAGGTACTTATAAATAAGGGTTTATAAATACCTGCCTATAGATTAAGTGTCTGTCAATTTTAATAACTGCCTATTTATAATATAACGTAAGTGAGCCTTATCATGAGCCAAGAAAATCAAAAAAAATCTCTAAAAATACTCGTTATCATGGATCCTATCGAGCAGGTTAACTATAAAAAAGATACCAGTTTGGCAATGATGTGGGCCGCTCAAGACCGCGGTCATACGCTTGGTTATTGTCAGATTCATGATCTATGGTTGGATCGTGGGCAGTTGATGGTCGATACACAGCCAGTAACGGTAAAGCGTGATCCTGAAAACTTCTATACGTTAGGTGATAAAGCGACAGGTCCGGTCAGTGACTATAACGTGATTTTGATGCGTAAGGATCCACCGTTCGACATGCGCTTTATTTATGCAACCTACCTGCTCGATCATGCCAAAGCGGCAGGCGTGTTAGTGGTCAATGACCCGCAAGCGATTCGCGACTGTAATGAGAAGCTGTTTGCGACTTGGTTTAGCGAGTATATGAGCCCAACGATTGTGACCAGTAAACAGGCCCACATTCGCAAGTTTATCGCTGAGCAACAAGACGTAATCGTCAAGCCATTAGATGGGATGGGCGGAACTGGTATCTTTCGTCTGACCGCCGACAGTGCCAATATCGGCGTAACGCTGGAGATCTTGACTGAACTTGAGACCTTGCCAATTATGGCACAGCGTTATCTACCTGAGATTATTGAGGGTGATAAGCGTGTGTTGATCGTCGATGGGGTAGTGGTTGATTATAGTTTGGCACGTATTCCAGTCAAGGGCGAGACCCGTGGTAATCTAGCTGCAGGTGGTAGCGGTGTGGCCATGCCGCTCACCGATATTGAACGTCAAGTGGCAGAAGTAGTCGCTCCTATTGTCAAAGAAAAAGGTCTCATGTTCGTTGGTTTAGACTTAATCGGTGGCCGGATTACAGAAATTAATGTCACCAGTCCCACTTGCGTCCGTGAGATTGATGATCAGTGTGGTACGGACATTGCGACAGACTTTATGATAGCGATAGAAGCTCGTTGTTAAGGATTGTATTTTGAAGATGAGCGGTTATTAATTTTTTGATATCTCTCATTTTTATTGTTTGGCATTAAAGTGTTTCAACTCATTATTTAAGCGATAAAGTGCTATATAAATGAGCATAAATTCCTCTATACTATGCGGTCTTTAGTGTATGAGCTTTTATAGTGAATTATTATTATTAATATATGAGTGGCTACTACTTAATATTTGTTTCAGTAAAGATAAGAAAGGCAGGCGTTAATGAAAACACCGCACATAATGATGATGGCCGCTGGTACGGGTGGCCATGTATTCCCAGCTCTGGCAGTTGCTGAGGAATTGACCCAACGCGGTGCCGTCATTCACTGGCTAGGTACGCCAAACGGTATGGAAAATGGTTTGGTCAAACCAGCTGGCTATGATTTTCATCCTATTGCGATGCAGGGATTGCGTGGTAAAGGTATCACGCGCCTAGCCAAGTTACCTTTTACCTTACTATCAGCGACGATGGCTACAGTCAAAATTATTCGTAGCAATCAGATTGATATGGTGGTGGGTTTTGGCGGTTATGTCACAGCACCCGGCGGTATTGCAGCACGTATGACCAATACGCCACTAATTATTCATGAGCAAAATGCCATCGCTGGTATGAGCAATCGTTATTTGGCGAAGATTGCAACTAAGGTACTACAAGCGTTTGATCATACCTTTGCTGATAGTACACAAGATGCAAAGCTTGAAAGCGTTGGTAATCCAGTACGTAATGCGATTTCGGGTGTCGCTGAACCGATTAAGCGCTACGATATCAGTGATCGTTCACCTTTAAAGCTATTAGTCGTTGGTGGCTCATTGGGCGCGCAAGTGTTAAACGATACCGTACCTAAGGCACTTGCGTTAATAGGCCGTCCTTTTGAGGTACAGCATCAGTGCGGTCGTAATAATGAGCAAGCGACAAAAATAGCTTATGATAGCGAGGATTTAAGCGCTCATAAGTTCACTGTACAGCCATTTATTGACGATATGGCAGCGGCGTACAACTGGGCAGATATTATCGTTTGTCGAGCAGGCGCGTTGACAGTTACCGAAATTCAAAATGTCGGTATTGCCGCGATTTTTGTACCGCTACCTCATGCAGTTGATGACCATCAGACTGCTAATGCACGCACCTTGACGTCACACGATGCTGCGATTTTATTACCGCAGTCTGAGCTAACAGCGCAGCGTCTGAGTAATGAGCTTGCAGCGCTTGATCGCCACACTTGCTTGGAGATGGCAAAAAAAGGCCATGCCCTTGCCAATCGTAGCGCCACTAGCCAAGTTGCTGATATTGTTTGGCAAGCCTTGTAGCCTATATCTTCAGAAGCTACTGTTTCCATAACTGGTTGTTTCTACAACTAATTCAATAAATTTACTGGCCTTTAATAAAGAGAACCTTTTATGTCTACCTCCGCGAAAGCTCTACCCAAGCGTTTGATTGAAATACCAGAAATGCGCCGTATCCAGCATTTGCATTTTATTGGTATTGGTGGCTCGGGAATGTGCGGAATCGCTGAGGTTATGAATAATCAAGGCTACCAAGTTAGTGGCTCTGATATTGCTGATAGCGTGGTAACTCGGCGTCTACAGCAGATTGGTATTGAGATATCAATTGGTCATGATTCCAAGAATATCGCGAATGCAGATGTCATCGTTGTATCCTCAGCAATTGATCGTAGCAATCCTGAAGTAAAAGCGGCGTTAGAGGCGCGTCTACCAGTGGTACGCCGCGCTGATATGCTTGGCGAATTAATGCGTTATCGTCATGGTATTGCCGTTGCGGGCGCGCATGGCAAGACTACAACGACTAGTTTGCTGACTACTATGATGGCAGAAGGGCAGCTCGATCCGACCTATGTGATCGGCGGTAAGCTAAATGCATCTGGTAAAAATGCTGCGCTTGGTAGCAGTCGCTATCTAGTTGCCGAAGCGGATGAGTCTGATGCATCGTTCTTGTCATTGCATCCAATGGCAGCGATTGTCACCAATATCGATCAAGATCATATGGAAACTTATGAAAACAGCTTTGATAAATTAAAAGCCGCTTATATTCAGTTTTTACAAAACATGCCGTTTTATGGCTTGGCTGTGGTATGTGGTGACGATCCAGAGCTATATGCAATGATTGATGATATTGGCCGTCCAGTACTAACTTTCGGACTTGAGCCGTTCAATGATGTGCAAGCGATTGACGTGGTTAGTGAAGGCACTAAGACTCACTTTACGGTACTGCGCCGTGACCGCGAGCCACTACGTTTAACGTTAAATATCCCAGGTATTCATAACGTCTATAATGCCCTTGCTGCTATCACCATGGCAACTGATGAAGGGGTAAATGATGATGCTATTGAGCGTGCTTTACAAAAATTTGAAGGTGTCGGACGCCGCTTTGAGCAGCATGCTTCTGTCAGTGTTGATGAAGGTGATGTCTTACTCATTGATGATTATGGGCATCATCCAAAAGAAGTCGATGCCACGATTAAAGCGGCGCGCCAAAGCTTCCCAGCTCGTCGTTTAGTGATGCTGTTTCAGCCGCATCGTTATAGCCGTACGCGTGATTGCTTTGACGATTTCGTTGAAGTGCTCTCAAATGTTGATGAATTGCTATTATTAGATGTATATTCAGCAGGCGAAAGTCCTATTGCGGGTGCTGATACTAAGGCCTTGGCACGTAGTATTCGTCTTCGCGGCGCCGTTGAACCTACGATTGTTGATAAAGACAATCTTGCGCCCGTTATGCAGCGTCTTCTAGAAGCTAATGACATGCTCTTGACCCAAGGCGCTGGTAACATTGGTCAAATTGCAATCGATTTAGCTGCAAATGATTTATATCTTAAATAAGTTTTAAAAGATTTTTGGAAATCGTACTCATGACTATTAATGACAATCAACACACAAATCTTCTCAATAGTGTCAACGATGGTGCTGATAATGAAACACTTATCACCAATCCAGAGTCAGCTTTAGCAGCAGCTGCTCAAGCAGAGAAAGATGGTATAGAAAATAACCAGCCAAGCCAAGCCTCATCATTGAGTGTTGCGACGAGCAAAGTCAAAGATGCCAGTGAGTTTGGTAAAGTCGCTGTCATTTATGGCGGTAGTAGCAATGAGCGCAGCGTATCATTAGACAGTGGCGCAGCAGTCTTGCAAGCATTACAAAACCAAGGTGTTGATGCCATACACTTTGATCCTAAGCATCAAGATATTACCGAGCTACGTGATTATGATCGAGTGTTTAACGTGTTGCATGGTCGCGGCGGCGAAGATGGATTGTTACAAGGCGTGTTGCAATGGTTTGATATCCCGCAGACAGGTTCAGGAATTTTAGCATCGGCACTTGGCATGGATAAAGTACGTACCAAGCAATTGTGGCAGGGCTGCGGCTTATCGACAGCGCCATTCTCATTACTAACGGCTAATACTGACTGGCAGCAAGTCGTCAACATGCTAGGGCTACCTTTGATTATTAAGCCCGTTCATGAAGGTTCAAGTATTGGCATGACGAAAGTCAATAACCTTGACGAGTTGCCTGCAGCATACGCAACGGCAGTACAGTGCGGTGATGCAGTAATGGCGGAACGCTGGATTACTGGACGCGAGTTTACGATTGTTGTTATCGATGACGAAGCTTATCCAGTGATACGTCTTGAGCCTGCCGACATTACCAATTTTTATGACTTCGAAGCAAAATACAACCGTAACGATACCAGTTATTATATTCCGTGTGGTTTGAGCGATGCTGACGAAAAGCATTTGCAAGCGTTGAGCCTTGCAGCATTCCGCGCGGTTGATGCAAAAGGTTGGGGACGTATTGATGCGATGCAAGATGAGGCGGGCAACTTTTGGCTACTTGAGATCAATACTGTCCCGGGTATGACCAGTCATAGTTTAGTGCCCATGGCGGCTAAGGCTTACGGCATGGATTTTGATATGTTGTGCTGGCATATATTGGCACAGACACTTTAATAGATAAAAGGATAAGTAGAGACTGATTGTCATCGCTTATTTTACATAAAGTGAATTTTATTACGGTTTATCAAACTAAATAGGTAATTTTTCTAGTACTATATTGAACAAAACGGATATAATGCCACTTCATATTGTATCACTAGCCCTGCTATATCCCAGCTTCATGTAAACTTGTGTAAAATCACTGGCTACAGCATGGGTTAGGCTATTGTTTACCATCAAAATACGTTAAGATTGTTATGATTGGCTTATGTTGATGATATTCAGCTCATTTTAAGCATTTTCTGTTATACAGAATGATAAAGCTATGATAAAAGGTGTTTATTGGAATAACAGTTATTCAATCAAATATTTATTAAGTTAACAACATATAAAAAGTATAGGGGCAAATGCGGCTATGGCTCAAACTGTCAATGGAACAACTGACTTGATGAGTAATGACGTCCGTCGCCCAGGATCTAGCTTACAAATACCTTTATGGGTAAAGTACATTTTTACGACTCTGGTAATAGGGTTATTGTTGTTAATACTATTAATGGGTGGTAAAGCTTTACGTGATGCACCGCCAGCGGCTATTCATGTTGATACACAAGACTTATCTACTGCTCAGCATCAAGTACTGCAACAGACCATGAACCAGCAGAAAGTAAGCAGTTTTTTTACAACTGATTTACAAGCGTTACGAGATATTGCCATGAGTCTTGCTTGGGTTGATGAAATTAGTGTGACTCGAGATTGGCAACAAGGTATTGTCATTACTGCACTACCTAAACAAGCAATAGCCAATTTTGGTACGGAACGACTGGTTGATGCAAAAGGTGCAGTATTCGTGCCAGCTGATAGTGAAGCGTTGATTCAGCCGCAGTTTGCTACATTGCAAGGTGAAGTAGACCAAGCACCTGTGATTATGCAACAAATGCAACAAATCAATGATTGGTATGTTCCGCTTGATATGCGAGTAGAGGATATTATTTTAACACCTCGAATGACGTGGCTGGTACGTTTTGATAACGGTCTACGGGTCATTGTTGATAACGAAAATACTGCTCAAAAACTGCTCAATTTGAGTCAACTTTTGAACAATCAATTGGCTGATCGTCGCGACAATATACAATCGATAGATTTACGTTATAAAAATGGTTTTACAATAGCGTGGAAAGTAAAAGAGTCGTCGGCAGAGTCTCCGACGAGCTAGTCTGTAACATAGGGTTTATGCTTTGTGGTCTGGTTATATGAGTAGGATAGTTGCACAATTTTTGTACTATAAATGATAGAGTGAATCAAATAGTACTGTTCTAATGATTCAATAGAGACAGCAGATAGTCTTCTATTTAGTGATAATTTGTTTGGTAACATGAAAAATACTGAAAATCTGGTTGTTGTCCATCTAAGTGCCACTGCAGTTTATGTGGTGATTGGTAGCGTTGTCTCTGCAAAAGACATACGTATCATGGGTGTTGGACAAGTCAAAAATAGTGATTTTTATCAAGGCCAAATCAAGCATCGCGAACGTTTACAGGGTGCAATCAAACAAGCCATTCAAGATGCTGAAGATATGGCAAATTGCCGTGTGCATAGTGTATGGCTAACACTTGCGACGCCTGAGTTATCTAGTAAAAATAGTATCGGTAACGTTGCAGTTGAAGAAGAAGTAGTACGTGCTAGGGATATGGTACAAGCATTATCTAATGCCAAATCTCAAGACTTACCCTCTGATTATTATTTAATGCATTGTTGTCAGCAAGGTATTTACATTGATGAGCAGGATACTATGGTTGATGATGCGATTGAGATGATCGCAAAAAACATCACGGTTATGTATCACATGATGATGATGCCAGTCTCTAGCCGTCAAAATATTCAAAAGCTATTACAAGGTTGTGATGTTGGTATCGATCATATTGTTTTTGATGCAGTAACAAGTGCTGAATATAGCCTAATGAGTGAAGAGCGCCAGCAAGGTGTCTGTCTAGTAGATATAGGCGCGAGTACCACTAGTATTTGTGTATATAAAGAAAATAAACTTATTTTTACTCACTGTATAGCCAGTGGTAGTCATGAAGTAACCATGGATATCTCAGCCGATATCGGTATTTCTATGATAGAAGCTGAAAAGCTCAAAAAATCACATGGCACAGTAGATATAAATAGTATGGATCCAAGCTCGTTCTTTATCTTTAAACCGCAAGGTTCAGGTGACGAAGTTAATGTTAGTCTTTATAATCTAGCGCGCATTATTGAGGCACGTTATGTACAGATATTTACTGAAGTCGTACGACAACTTCATGAAGCCGAGTTATTAGGATATATTGATCGAGGTATTGTGCTTAACGGTGGTGGTAGTACTATTAAAGGTATGATACCTTTTGCTAAAAGGCTATTAAAAATGCCTGTAGTGTTATCCAACACTCATCCTGCTATTAGTGCTTATAACCATTTCGATAATGAGGAATCGTTTAAGCAGTTAAGTATGCAGGTAAATAATCGTGCTTATCAAACGGCATTTGGTACTTTGCTCTATAGTCAAAGTGAGCAATTTCGTCATAGTGAGCAAAGTGAACCCGATGCCATTAAAAGAGGTCGTATAAAAGGGACCTTCAAAAATGTCGGTCAACGTTTTACTAGTGTTCTGAAAAAAATACTTTGAGATTTTGAGGTGATACACAAAAATCTTAAGTATTTTTAACCCATATTTGTCATGGACGATTGAAAGTAGGCGTTTGATATACGTGTTTTGAGACTATCGTAGTACTGTATGATTATATTATCAGCGTAACATGTTTTAATAGAGGTTTAACACACATTGATTGAACCTCATCTTTATTATTTTATTTGTATGTATTTATATATAGTAAGTCGATAGTACTTTATACGAGTGCGTTGTCACGTATCGACCATCACGCTATCTGCAACTGGAGAACCTTTTTTATGTCAAAATACACCATGCCAGATGATAACCAGTCTCAAAGCAACGGCCAAGCTCGTTTTACCGTATTCGGTGTAGGCGGCGGTGGCGGTAATGCTGTAGAACATATGGTACAGCAAGGTATCAAAGGCGTGACGTTTATCTGTGCCAATACTGATAGACAAGCCCTTGATCGTCTAACCGTACCGCATAAACTGCAACTTGGCGCTAAAAGTAATCGTGGTCTAGGGGCGGGTGCCAATCCAGAAGTCGGACGCGAAGCAGCAGAAAGCGAAGAAGAAGCGATTCGAACGCTACTTGAAAACTCAGACATGGTATTTATCACAGCTGGTATGGGCGGTGGTACAGGTACGGGTGCAGCGCCTGTTATCGCGCGTATTGCTAAAGAGATGGAAGTGTTGACAGTGGCAGTCGTTACGACACCATTTAAGTTTGAAGGTGGTAAGCGTAATAAATCTGCTAAAGCAGGAATTGAGCAATTAACAAACTTCGTTGACTCTATTATTACTATTCCTAATGATAAACTTATGAGTGTGTACGGCAATATTTCAATGAAAGATGCATTCAAAAAAGCGGATGACGTCTTATTGCATGCAGTACAAGGTATCGCTGAAACTATTGCTCGTTCAGGTCTTGTCAACATTGACTTTAACGATATACGTACGGCAATGACGGCTAAAGGTCATGCGATGATGGGTGTTGGACGTGCGAGCGGCGATGATCGTGCGCGTCAAGCAACTGAAAAAGCAATTAAGTCACCTTTGTTGGATGATCTGTGCTTAGAAAACGCGAAAGGTCTATTGGTCAACGTTATTTCTTCTGAAACTTTATCGCTAGATGAGTTTAGTCAAATCAGCGAGATTGTTGAAGGTATAACGGATACTGATGAAGCAAACATTTTCTATGGTTCAGTTGTTGATGAAGAGATGGGTGATGACTTGCATGTTACTGTGATAGCCACAGGTCTAACATTGGATGAAAAGATGGAGAAAGCGCCTCAAGTCCAACAGCCAGTACCTTCTGTCACTAGTACCCAATCAGTAGATCCAAACTTACATACCAGTGCATTAAACAGTCAAAAGCATTCGCAAAATCAGACGTATCAAGATAATGGCGTACGTTCTACATCTACTCAAGAACAACCGCAAACTAAAACCAATAGCATTCAAGATTATCTAAAACGTCAACAGAACAAATAGTATGTTTTAGATAACTATACTATTTGTAATGTATATATTTTTACATTTGTTTTTTATATAGTTCTTAAACATATCACCAACAATATATTAAACATAAAAAACCAGCACAATAGTGCTGGTTTTTTTGCATTTATACTAAAAAAAGGTACATATACCCTTCGTTTTGTAAGAGTCTAAGCTGACATCAGTACTTTTAGGAACCTTTATAAGTATTATAGATTGATACTTATATGGTTATTTAATATATAAATCATGGGTATAAGAAGATTACGGTGCCATAACTGTAGCGAATTAAGGCCTGCTAATGGTAAACTATGACAATTGTAACAAAGTATGTGAGAAAACAGCCATGAATCAACGAACCATAGAAAAAGCGATAGCTATCACAGGCATTGGTTTGCATAGTGGTCAGCCTGTCGATTTGGAGTTTCATCCGCAACCAGTTAACACTGGAATAGTTTTCGAGCGTTCTGACATCGTTGGTAGTGCGCCAATACCAGCCAGTGCTTTTTTGGTACAAGATACTATGATGTCATCAAATCTTGTTTTCGGTGGGACGCGTGTTGGTACAGTAGAGCATTTATTAAGTGCAATCGCTGGGCTTGGAGTAGATAACCTATTAATAAAGGTATCAGCAAGCGAGATACCAATTATGGATGGCAGTGCATCGCCTTTTGTCGGTCTATTATTGCAAGCAGGTTTTGTTGAGCAAGAAGCGCTAAAAAAGTTTTTGAAAATCGTCAAACCTGTGCGTGTCGAAGTTGATGACAAATGGGCAGAGCTGCATCCATATGAAGGATATGAGTTAAATTTTGAAATTGACTTTGATCATCCAGCATTTGATAAAGACTTTCAACATGCTCAATTAGATTTTTCAACACAGAATTTTATCGAACAACTAAGTGAAGCCCGTACCTTTGGTTTTTTACAAGATATTGAGACTCTAAGACAAAATAACTTAGCATTAGGCGGTAGTATGGATAATGCCATCGTTATCGATGATGCTCGTATTCTGAATGTTGAAGGGCTACGTTTTGCTGATGAGTTTGTTCGTCACAAAATATTAGATGCTTTAGGCGATTTATATCTGATTGGTTATCCCATTATAGGTCGTTTTAATGCCTATAAGTCAGGACACGCATTGAACAACATGCTAGTCCGAGAAATTTTATCAGATAAAAGTAACTTTGAAATTGTAACATTTGATGACAACGTAACTTGTCCAATCGAGTATTTACCTTCAACAGGCTTAATAGTTGAAGGATAAATACAGGAATATACAGGAAGTATCGCAACACTTACGTAAGATTACATAATTTAATCAAAATAATGCTCAAATTATAACCATAATAGCGAATATATGATTTTGTATTGTTTGATTGAGTAGCTGAAGCCTAGAGTATTCAAAAGCTCAAAGTTTTCTAAAAGTCATCTGTTAGTCAAAACTCTCGATTGGGTTCTGACTAACAGATGATTTTTTTTGTTTGCGAAATTACAAAAACGCAGCGTTATCAGCTTATTTCCCTCTGTCACTTTACATAAGTTTACATTGTAATAGAGGGTTTTTTTACTCATTTACCAGCCGTAAAAGGGCTTTTTTGAGGTTTTTATCTGCCGTGACATGCTCTGCAGCCTGTGCTATAGTCCGCTTTGTGTTTTGGCTAAGAGCCTGATTTTTACCAATTTTATGAGAGTTTAGGTCACTTGTTATTGACGATAAATTCTTTTCATTTAACAATTTATTTGAACTCGTTTTTGAAACGATGACCTTTATTTTCTTAAGTTGTTTAAATGTAATCGATTGTTCTGTTAATACTTGTAGATAGGCACTTTGTAGATAACGAATATGGTTGGCTGCAGTAGCAGAGCCTACACTTAATGTTAATTGCTCAGAGCTCAAGCCAACGACCCAGCAATTGGCAAGTATTTCCTCAGGTAGACAGTCAATTAGAAGTGTTTTTAGTTCATGAGTCATCTGTGCATAAAGCTGCATATTTTCAGTTAAGGCTTGAGGTAGGGCGCTACCAGCAAATGCCTGATGATCAATAAGTTTAGCAAGCTGATTAGGCTGTTTCTTCGACATTATGTTTACTCATCCATTGGGTGATAAAGGTCGATAAATAAATTGAGTATGTTGAATTTTATCACGGTTACTTAGTGATACGTCTTCTAAATTAATTAATGTTTTGTCATGGATGACAAGCAATCTTGTATTAACAATAGGTAGTAAATTTATGAAACAAGCTTTATTAATTTTGTCAGTATTGGGAATGGGTTTAGCACAAACGAGTGGTGCTGCCGAAACCACCTTTCAGCCAAATAATACCTTGAGTCATACCATTACAAATATTTCAGTATCTCAGAACTACGGTTCTAGTCGTAATATCTATAGCACTAATAGTGGCGCGCATGTTTTTAGCAATGATGAAATTAGTCAAGCTATTGACAACTTAAGTGCTCATGCCAAACAAAAAGAGTATAAATTAGCCTCATTAACCAGTCGCTTATCTTATGAGCGTCAGCAGCAAGCAAGCAGCAGAATACCAGATAGTAACTCTGCCCCTGCTATTGCAGCTGCTCGTGCGTCAAGAGTTGCTCTTTCTAGAAGCTCTGGTTATTGTGCCCGCTATGTGCGTAAAGCTTTGCAATCAGCTGGTTATGAGTTCACTCCAAACCCTTCAGCTTATCAGTACGCCTCCCGTGGTACACTTGCCAATGCTGGTTTTACTAAAATCAGCAACGACATGGCGCCTCAAGTTGGAGATGTCATAGTCTATGACCGTAGCTCAAAACGCCCACATGGTCATATACAGATTTTTGATGGTTCAGATTGGGTGTCTGACTTCCGCCAGAACAGTATTAGCCCGTATAGCGGTGTACATAGCTATACCACATGGCGTGATTCGCAATATGTTGATGATGCATCGGATCGTGGTATCTACCTAGCTATGGCTGATAAATAAAACATAAGTAAATTGTTTAAACTTATTATTTTAGCGTTTTCTCCTAACTCAGTAATGCTCTTTATGACATTACTGAGTTTTTTTATTTCTATCATCGTTCAACTATCAAAGCTATCTGCTATCTGCTATGAGCTATGAGCTATTCAAAAGACCAACCAGCCATTAAACGTTGCTTGACGTTATAAAAACTATTTCGTTAGTGCAGCTTGCAAATCCAGCACTGTCCAATAACAGTGTTGATGAAAGTCAGGCGGGGTAGCGTGAGCTGGGGCAAAGTACAGGTTTGTTTTACCAAACTGTAGAATGACGCATGGATGTAATAGCTTTATGCTGATATCGCCGGATAAGTCGTGGTTATGAGTATTGAGCGAGAGCTGTTCTAAAGACAATCCAAAGCAGCGTCGATATTGATAGTACGGAGTAAATTTGGTGATGGTTGAGTCCACAAAGTGGTTTGCCAGTGCGGGATGTGGTTTTAGACGGTTTATTGGTTCTGCCTGCTGGTTTGAGGCGTTCTTAGCCCAAGTGACGTTCGCTTTTGTAGTACAGTTTGCTTGCATCAATGGTACTGGAGGCAGTGTCGATGGTGTACGATATTCATCAAATTTGTAAAGAGCATATTGTCCGTTTGGATTAACATTGATTTCTATATAGTTAGCTGTTGTATCAAAAACTTCACTACTGACAAAACATTCAAGACAAGTACGCTCCCATAAATAGTCGGTAAAACGGACTTTTGATTGTTGCCATGCTGTCCAATCTAGCTGCGCAGCTAGCCTAACGGATGGTAGCTGTATTTGGTAGCTCAACCAAAGTTGGCGTGTCGACAGCACAATCGAGGCTTCTACGTTAATGCGTATTTTTTGTAGCTCTTTAATCGATACACCGATTTGCTCTGCATCAGCCGATAATGTGTCGGTTGCCAATCGTAAGGTAAATAGCTGGCTCATAGTACTTGATTCATTATAGAAAAGATCGTCAATGTAGATTTGATAAAATGAGGGATAAAATAAAAGCCACGAGCAATGATGCAACGCAGCTTCTATAATCTTGGCTGTTCTTTCAATCTATTTTATACGCTTCATAGATACTAATTATTGAGCATGACGTGCTAAGTTTGATAACTTAGGATTAGCATTTGGATTCTGACGTAGCAATAACGCCATACGTCCAATAGTATGAATCACATTGGCTTTGGCTGCGGTTGCAAGCTCAGTGGCGACTACGTCACGGTCATGCTTACTGCCAGCTGGTAATTTTACTTTAATAAGTTCATGATCGGTCAAAGCGCGATCAATCTCTTCGGTGATAGCGGGAGTAATGCCATTGTTACCGATCATAACAATGGGTTTGAGCTCATGACCAATACCTTTTAAGCGTTTAATCGTAGCGTTATCAAGTTGCATAGTATTCCTAAATTTTAGTAAAAATAAAAAACAGTTCTAAAATGGTTGAATTGTCATAATAAGTCATAATAAATAAGAAGCAATGTTATCTAAACGACATGACCAAAACCATGTTATTAAAAAAGTTAATATTCATTATAAATAATCTATGACTATCTTGCATGATATCAGTACCATTTTGCACGATTTTACGTGATGAAAATGTTAAACTGAATAACTTGTTGCATTATAAACGCTGCTGGATCATAAAGCTGCTAAATCGTTAATAATGCCTTTAAATTTATTTATAAAAATAAAATTATCTTTAATGGGTATTATCGAATGGGTTTATTAGCACAATATAGTCGATACTAAATAAAAAATGAGATCATCTTTAATTGATAGAAATTTAGTCAGTCGGCTGTTAAAAATTATGACATCGTAAAGTATATGACACCATAAAGTAATAGGAGCAGGTATTTTGGCCACGCGCATTGAAAATAAAGGTTTATCAAAAAGTAGCCGTGCTTGGATGAAAGAACATATTGATGATCATTATGTAAAAAGAGCGCAAAAAGATGGCTATCGTGCGCGTGCTGCATACAAGCTGCTTGAGATCAATGAAAAGGCTAAATTAATATCGTCTGGAATGACAGTAGTAGATTTGGGTAGTGCACCTGGTAGTTGGTCACAAGTCGCCGGTCAACTGGTCGGTGAAAGCGGTACATTGATCGCCTCTGATATTTTGCCTATGGACGCTCTAGCAGATGTAACCTTTATTCAAGGGGACTTTAGAGAAGCAGATGTTTTTGACAAAATTATGACTGAGGTCGGTGACAGACAAGTAAATGTGGTATTGTCTGATATGGCTCCTAATACAGCCGGAAACAGTGCTGTCGATCAACCGCGAATGATATATTTATGCGAGCTTGCAGTGGACTTTGCTTTGGAGACCTTACCTAAAGGTGGCGCGCTTATTATGAAAGTGTTTCAGGGCGAAGGGTCACAGGAATTACGTAAGCAGATGCAGTCCAAATTTAGTAAGATTCGTAGTATCAAACCTGCAGCATCAAGACCACGGTCTAAAGAGATGTTTTGGATAGCAATAAAATAACTTGTTATTTCAATAGGTTGTATCTAATAAATAGTTTATGATTGATTTTATAAAGTACGTCATATTACGTGTAAAACCGCTACAATTGCTAACTGAATAAACGCAGCTTTTGCTTGAATTGTGCAGGTTAAAACCACATATCATGATATATTAACTTTGTTTTGTTTCAAGCAAAGTCGTCTGATAATGTATGATGAATTTATATTACATTTTTATATAGGCGTTACGTGTCTAGTAAACACACCAATAAGTAAGGGATGGGAATAACTAGTGAGCGACATGGTAAAAAATACCTTATTGTGGCTGGTGGTAATCGGCGTTTTGGTACTGGTGTTTAGCGGCTTTGATCAATCATCTGAGCCAGATAACCTTAACTACTCTGAGTTTGTGACCGCAGTGTCTGAAAACCAAGTAGCCAGTGTTGAGATCGACGGCGAGCAAATCATCGGCGAAAAGAAAAATGGTTCATCTTTTGAGACCATTAGGCCAGCTGTGACTGATGAGCAGTTGATGCCTCTATTACGTGAAAACCAAGTCGAAGTCCAAGGGACTGCGCCTAAACGTCAAAGCGTGCTGATGCAATTGCTAATAGCCAGTTTCCCAATCTTATTGATTATTGGTTTATTTTTGTTCTTTATGCGCAACATGCAGGGCGGCGCTGGCGGTAAAGGCGGCGGTCCGATGAGCTTTGGTAAGTCTAAAGCTAAGATGCTGACTGAAGACCAAATTAACGTCAATTTTGAAGACGTTGCTGGTTGTGAAGAGGCTAAAGAAGAAGTCGTTGAAGTCGTTGATTTCTTACGTGATCCTGATAAGTTCACTAAGCTTGGCGCAACCATTCCACGTGGTATCTTGATGGTAGGTCCACCTGGTACAGGTAAGACACTATTGGCAAGAGCCATTGCTGGTGAAGCCAAAGTGCCTTTCTTCTCAATCTCAGGTTCTGATTTTGTAGAAATGTTCGTCGGTGTTGGTGCGTCTCGTGTTCGTGATATGTTTGAGCAAGCGAAGAAAAGTGCGCCATGTATTATCTTTATTGATGAGATTGATGCTGTTGGACGTCATCGTGGCTCTGGTATGGGCGGCGGTAACGACGAGCGTGAGCAAACGCTTAACCAGTTGTTGGTTGAGATGGATGGTTTTGAAGGTAACGAGGGCGTTATCGTCATTGCAGCGACTAACCGTGCAGATGTACTCGACAAAGCGTTATTGCGTCCGGGTCGTTTTGACCGTCAAGTACAAGTAGGGTTGCCAGATATCAAAGGTCGCGAGCAGATATTGAAAGTGCATTTAAAGAAACTTCCCAATACAGTCGCTGTCGATGCAAATGCTCTTGCTCGTGGTACACCTGGATTTAGCGGTGCACAACTGGCTAACCTAGTAAACGAAGCAGCATTGTTTGCAGCTCGTCGCAACAAAACTAGCGTCGATATGAACGACTTTGAAGATGCTAAAGATAAGCTATACATGGGTCCTGAACGAAAATCTATGGTGATACGTGAAGAAGAGCGCCGTGCAACTGCTTATCACGAATCAGGCCATGCTTTGGTTGCTGAACTACTACCGGGTACTGATCCTGTTCATAAGGTAACAATTATGCCGCGTGGATTTGCACTTGGCGTAACATGGCAATTACCTGAGCATGACCAGACCAGTATGTATAAGTCAAAAATGCTCAGCGATATTGCTATTTTGTTTGGTGGACGTATTGCAGAAGAAGTGTTCATTAATCAGATGTCAACAGGTGCTTCTAATGACTTTGAACGTGCCACAAAAATGGCTCGTGCTATGGTTACTAAGTATGGCATGTCCGATGCACTTGGTATTATGGTATACGAGGATGACGATAGTTCACAAGGCTATTTTGGTTCTAGCAATCGTACTATCTCAGAAGCCACACAGCAAAAAGTAGATGAAGAAGTGCGCCGTATGTTAGAGGAGCAGTATGACATTGCTCGTGAGCTAATTGAAGGCAACCAAGATAAGATGCATGCAATGGTCGATGCATTGATGAAATGGGAAACGATTGACCGTGACCAGTTGCAAGATATTTTAGCAGGTGAAGAACCACGTCCACCTAAGGTTTATCAGCATGGTGTCAATTTGGGTAAAGGTAACGTTAAACCAACCGGTTTAACACCGCCACCATTACCAGCAATGTAAGTCAAAATCGAAACCATAGTTATTATAAAAAAGCCCTTTTCATAAAGGGCTTTTTTAATGGTTTAAAATTTTTGGTAGCGACTAGCAATACTAATCATTAGTACTATAAGCGACAGACATCTCGCTAGATTATGTGTTTGTTCTACTATTAGATATAATTATGATCTTTTATATGACAGAATATATTATTTATAAAATATAATCATTGATGGATGAGTTATGTCATTATTCGACCCTTTACCAGCTTATACGCTATATGGTCCTACGAAAAAGCTAGATTTATCTCAGCCCCATATCATGGGTATTTTAAATGTGACGCCGGAC
The DNA here is from genome assembly GCF_052259005.1 of Psychrobacter sp. 1Y10. Lineage (NCBI taxonomy): Bacteria > Pseudomonadati > Pseudomonadota > Gammaproteobacteria > Moraxellales > Moraxellaceae > Psychrobacter > Psychrobacter sp. 1Y10. Next base: position 178,752 of record NZ_JBQQES010000001.1, read on the forward strand.
TCGTTTTCGGACGGTGGCCAGTTTAATGCTATTGATAAAGCAGTTGAACATTGTCAGTATATGCTTGAATCAGGAGCAACCATCATTGACATAGGAGGCGAATCTACTCGTCCAAATGCCGACTCTGTGGCGACTACTGAAGAAGTATCGCGTGTGGTCCCAGTCGTTGAGGCAATAAGGCAACAACTTGGCGAGGAAGCCTGGCTATCTATTGATACCAGTAATCCTATAGTTATACAAGCCGCTGTTGAGGCAGGCGCAGATATTTGGAACGACGTACGTGCTTTAAAACGCGAAGGTGCAATTACAATGGCAGCCAAACTTGATGTTCCTGTAATGCTTATGCACATGCGTGGTGAGCCAACGACGATGGGTAGTTTGGCGCATTATGATGATATAGTCAGTGAAGTGAGTGCTGAGTTGACGACTCGTATCGATGAGGTAATAGCTTTCGGCGTTGAGCGTGATAAAATAATCATAGATCCTGGCTTTGGATTTGCTAAAAACCATGAACATCACTGTGCACTATTGACCCAACTTGATAGCTTAAAAGCGCTTGGATTACCGCTGATGTTTGGCGTGTCGCGTAAGCGCTTTTTAGCTGAAGTATTGGCTAACAGTGGCCTTGATCAGCTTGCGACAACTAAAGCCCCTGATCGCGATACAGTAGGAGTTGCAGCTGGTTTGTTTGCGCTGCAACAAGGAGCCTGTATTATTCGTACGCATAATGTCCCTATGATGCAGCAAGCGGTGGCATTATGGAATCAGTTATCTGCTTACGAGCAAAATAGAGTCCAATAACGACAATGACTATTCTATAATGCTATAACGTATTTTTATTTAGACGTATCTTCAATGAGATCAAAATTATGACAGTCAAAAGCCAGCCAGAGCCTACCAACGAACAGCGCCGGATTATTTATCAAGCACGCCGCGGCTTAAAAGAGTTGGATTTTTATATCGATCCGTATGTTAAAGAGCTTTACTTGACAGCAGATTCTGCTGAACAAGCAGCTTTTGCAAACATGCTTACTTATGAAGATCCTGATCTATTAGATTATTTTACCAATCAGGCGCGCCCAGATGATGAGGCAATATGGACGCTGGTCAAGAAAATTAAAATGTGGCGTCATGGGAAAGATTTGTCATAACGGATTGGTTTTAACCGATGTATGATTCTACTGCGGTTCAGTTGCCTACAAATCTACGTATCGATACTGCTATTAAATATGGCAGTCGACTTCGTACGTTAATGTATACTGGATTGTCAATCTCAATCGTTTTATTATCTTGGCTTGCCAAGCTGTCATGGTGGCAGTACGCTTTAATTTTGATGGTGAGTGCAGCAGTGATAGGTTATTTGGCTTTATCAAGGCCAATACTACTACATTTAAGTCAGCCTCCCTTACACAATCATCTAAATAAAGAGTGGCAGTTGCTTATGCGTACTGGTCGCGACGATGAATTATGGCGAGCTGATCTCAACAATGTTCATCGTTATCAATGGCTATTAAATTTCCAATTTGTTACTACTGAACCTTTTAAGCGCTCTTTGACCATTACTATCTATCGTGATCAAGTCAGCCTTGATCATTGGCAACAATTAAATATCTTAGCCACTATAGTAAATAAGAAGCACGGTTAATGTTAAGGTTTAAAAAACCTATATTGCTATATAATTTTATAAAGACTCTTCTTATTGGTCGTTGGGTGGCAACCTTACGAAGCACTACGTGTGATAACAAAATACCTATGCCGATGGTTAACACGGTTTGTTATATTGTCTAACAAGACTATCCATACTATAAATAGTTATGATGTCATGTACGACAATATGATTAAAATAAGGAGAGGTAAATATTATGAGTTTATTAGGAAATTTAATTACACAAGTTGCTCGCAGCGCAATGGATCCAGAAGATTCTAAACGTAATCCAGTTAATCAAAACATTAATCCGCGCCGTACCGGTGGTCTTGGCGATATTTTGGGCGGCGTATTAACGGGTAGTCGCAACCAAACACGTGAGTATAATCCGCAACAATATGACCGTCAGTCAGATAATGGTTTGGGTTTAGATGATATCTTAGGCGGCTTGACTGGTGGTGGTCAGCGCGGCGGTATCACTTCTGGTGCAGGTGGGCTGGGTGATATATTAGGTGGTGTGTTAGGCGGTCAGCGTACTAGAGGCGGCTTTGGTGGTAAGGGTATGTTAGTTGCAGCTCTTATGCCTATGGTGCTTAGCTGGATTCAACGTAATGGTGGACTTAGTGGCGCGCTATCTAAAGTTACAGGTATGGGTTATGACAACCAAGCGCGCTCTTGGATGAGTAACCACGAGCTTAATGATAATTTAGACCCTAATGACATCAATCGTTTATTTGATGAAAAAGAAATTCAACAAGTCGCTGCGCATACTGGTGCTAATGATGTAGAAGTACGTCAAGGTCTGGCTGAGCTGTTACCAGAGGTTTTTAATCAATTAACACCGCATGGCAACTTAGATAATGAATCAGAGGCCAATCAAGAGATAGACCAGATTGTTAGCCAATTATCTAGTCGTCTTGGCACGTTGAAATAAGACAAGTATTTTCCAGTTTTAATACGCCATGTTTTAGTCTAAAAAAGAGTACATTTAATAATGTGCTCTTTTTTATGTTTAATAATCAGAAAATCATAGCACCATTAGTTTTTAAACTATCAGGCTTTAAACTATCAGGCTTTAAAGAGTTATGTTAAAAAAGGTGAGCAATAAAGCAGTACTGGTCTAGTCGTTATATGATAGCTATATAATTAGTTGAGAGCTGCTTCACCATATAGTTCCATTGCAGTCATAACTTTATAAGTACGAATTGTCAAAGCTACAGAGCTAATAAATAATATATCACTAATCTCAAAAAGTTTAATAAGGTTGAGTCAGTAATGCCATTTAAGCCTATTCAAGCTGCTATTGCCGTCTTAGTTGGTCTGATAATTTGGTTCGTCATTCCAGTGCCTACTGGGGTTACACCCGAAGCTTGGCACATGTTGGCATTGTTTATCGCAACTATTGTGGCAATCATAGGTAAGGTATTGCCTATTGGAGCGATTGCTATCATTGCAGTCACCTTAGTGGCATTAACAGGTGTGACGAGTGATAGTCCAAAGCAAGCAATCAATGATGCATTATCAAGCTATTCAAGCCCATTGATTTGGCTGATTGGTATCGCGGTAATGATATCACGAGGCTTGATAAAAACTGGTCTTGGTCGACGTATTGCTTATTATTTTATTTCGATTTTTGGTAAAAAAAGCATCGGTGTGGCTTACTCTTTAACAGCAGCTGAGCTGATGATAGCGCCCATTACGCCTTCTAATACTGCCCGTGGTGGCGGGATTATTCATCCCATCATGAGGTCCATTGCAAAAAGTTTTAATTCAACACCAGAGGAAGGCACGCAAAATAAAATTGGTCGTTATTTGGCTATGGTTAATTACCATGCCAACCCCATCACTTCAGGTATGTTCATCACTGCTACTGCACCAAACCCTTTAGTCGTTGACCTAGTTAATAAAGCAACAGGCGGTAATATTCAGCTGTCATGGACGACGTGGGCAGTTGCGATGTTTGTACCAGGGATGCTGTGTTTGCTAATTATGCCATTAGTTATTTATATGATTTATCCGCCTGATATAAAAGCAACCCCCAATGCTAGAGGTTTCGCCAAAGATAATTTAGATGAAATGGGAGATATCAGTACCCAAGAAAAAATCATGCTCGGTGTCTTTGCATTGATGTTGATATTGTGGGCCAACATTCCGGCTCTGATATTCGGTGAAGCCTATAGTGTTGACGCTACCACCACAGCTTTTATTGGATTAACGACTTTGATACTGACTGGCGTACTTACGTGGGATGACGTTCTCAAAGAGAAGTCTGCTTGGGATACCATCATTTGGTTCGGTGCACTTATCATGATGGCGTCCTATCTTAACGAGCTTGGACTGATCAGCTGGTTTTCGGGTAATATTGAATCGATGATTGGCGCGACTGGGTTTGGCTGGGTAGGTGCCGTAACGATTTTGACGCTAGTTTATTTATATATCCATTATTTCTTTGCCAGTACGACTGCTCACATTACCGCGCTATTCGCCGCCTTTTATGCGGTAGGGTTAAGCTTAGGTGCACCGCCGATGTTATATGCGTTGATACTTGCAGCAGCGGGAAATATCATGATGACCTTGACCCATTACGCGACAGGTACTGCTCCAGTTATCTTTAACTCGGGCTATGTGACGCTAAGAGAGTGGTGGAGTATTGGTGCGATAATGAGTGTAGTTAACTTGGTGATATGGATAGGCGCAGGTCTGGTTTGGTGGAAAGTGCTTGGTTATTATTAAAAATGCTTGATTATAATTAACGATCTTTACTCTTAAACGGCAATAAGAATTAGCTAGAAGCGATCATCTAACGTTTCTAGCGTATAGTTGAGCGCGGCAAAGCAGATGTCGCTCTTAAATCCACGATACTGCAAAAACCGCAGCTGGCGCGCCTTGTCTTTTTGTTCAGTAGGGATATCGTTTCCATATTTTTTAGTACGTACCTCTACCGCAAGCTTTAGCCAGTCCACGCCTTCAACCAAGCTCTCTGCACTATCATCAACAAAGTCTCTAAATTCATCGGACTCTGCATTAGCCATATCAATTAACTCATCAATATTGCTAGGCATAGCTATCTTTTTTCGATAAAACTCTTGCTTGATACGTCCACGTCCACGACCTTTACGAATACTTTCTCGAATAAGCATTAAGGTCGTACGATAATCACTTTGATAGCCTTTTTCCTCAAACTCATCAAGCAGCGCATCGATTTTGTCAGGATCCTGCTCTTTATCCAGTAGCTTTTGCTTTAACTCAGCTTTGCCATATTCGCGGCGTGAGAGATAATAGAAGGCCAACCAGCGTAAGCGGCTCTCAGCTTTGATGGCATCGATATCTGCTTGTCGCTGCTCAGGCGTGCGTAAGTAGGCTTTTAACGCAGATGGTAAGTTATCCGCTTGACTATCTACTTTGCTGTCTTCGTTATTATGATTAATTGTATCGTCACTACTGTAATTTACAGCTGACTTGGCTTCTATGTCAGACTTATCGTCTATATTGGTTTCATGAACATCACTTTTAACCTCTGCCAGTATCTCTTTAATACTTTGCGCTTTAGGCGGCTGATAGGTAGGTACTGTATTAGGTTCAGGTTCAAAGTTAGCCGCTGGATGAAAACGCTTCTTACGCTTTTTGGATTTGGTTTTAGCAGTATGACCATGAGAGGAGGGTAGGAGTTTGTTGTCAGATTCATTAAAACCATCAAACGTCTCATTGACTGATAAAGAAGGCTCAGGACCGAATTTTGCAAATTTGGACTTGACGATAGAGCTTCTATTTTTGGCAGGATTTTTAGACAGATATTTTTGAGTGGCTGTTTTTGACTTTGAGGCAGGTGTACTAGCTGAATCGGCCTGCGATTCAGCTAGAATTTCAGCTAATGTTTTAATTTTCATAACTATTAATCAGCTAATCAATAAAATATATATGCAATAACTATTGAACTGGCGCTGCGTCTGATTTTTCATCCACATCATCCGCGTCTGATGCATCATTGTTGTCAACAACACCAAGTTTTTCGACACGTATCTTCGCTTCAATAGCTTGAGCAATTTCAGGATTTTCCTTCAAGAAGATGACTGAATTGGCTTTACCTTGACCGATTTTTTCATCGCCATAGCTATACCATGCTCCAGCTTTACCAACAGCACCAACTTCAACGCCTAGGTCAATGACTTCAGCTAAATGGTTGGTACCTTCACCATAGGTGATTTCAAACTCAGCCTGACGGAATGGAGGCGCCATTTTGTTCTTAATGACTTTAACACGAGTCTGGTTACCGATGATTTCATCACCGTTTTTGACCGCACCAATACGGCGAATATCCATACGTACTGAAGCATAAAACTTAAGAGCATTACCGCCTGTGGTAGTCTCAGGGCTACCAAACATAACACCAATTTTCATACGAATTTGGTTAATAAATACCACCATACAGTTAGAGCGCTTGGCATTACCGGTAATCTTACGTAAAGCTTGACTCATCAAACGTGCTTGCAAACCCATATGAGAGTCGCCCATTTCGCCTTCGATCTCTGCACGCGGTGTCAAAGCAGCAACGGAGTCAACGACAATCATATCGACTGCCCCTGAGCGTACCAACATATCCGTAATCTCTAGCGCTTGCTCACCATTGTCAGGTTGAGAAACCAATAGATCATCCGTATTTACGCCAAGTCTGCGCGCATAGACAGGATCAAGAGCATGTTCTGCATCAATAAAAGCACAAGTACCACCTTGCTTTTGACACTCTGCAATTGCTTGCAGCGTCATAGTCGTTTTACCTGAGCTCTCTGGACCATAAATCTCAACAATACGTCCTTTAGGCAGACCACCAATTCCAAGAGCGATATCCAAACCTAATGAGCCAGTTGATACAACGTCTACATCAAGCGCTGCCGAATCATCACCTAGATGCATGATAGTATTTTTGCCAAATTGCTTTTCAATTTGACCTAGTGCCGCTTTAAGTGCTTTGGCTTTGTTGTCGTCCATAATGGAGTCCTTGTCATAAATTTTCATAAAAGAGTAATTAAAAATTCGAAGGTATAATGGTAAGTGCAGAAAATATCCTATTAGATCATCTGTCTTAACATATCTTTAAGATCGTAGTTGTCTAAATAAATGCAATATAAACATCTCGTTCCACTATACAGTAAATAATACTAGCAATAGAAGTAGAATGAAGTTTAGAGTAAAAGATTGGTAGGTGTGTGAGTTGATGCAGTGATTATAACAAAATCTAGGTGCAACATCATGATAGGAAAGGTATCAAACGACAACAGCTGTCGTGTGAGATAGAGTGTAATTTAATTGTCTAAATGGGTAGAAAAACTTGTCATTATTATGATAAATTAGAATCATTAACAATGAAGGATGTCAACAAGAATATTGAGTTGTCCACAGGAAACAATAGGCTTCAGAGTCGAGTTTGTGAAACATCGATTGGTATTCAAAATTTTTTAAATTAATTCATAAAAAGTCAATTTTACTTTTATTGAGATGTAAGTTATTGATTTATATATCTATTTAAATTGTATAAAAATTAACCAATTTTACCTAAACCATTAGTTTATCAAGTCAAATACGTGTCAAGTAGTGACTTATCCACATACTTATCCACAGGGAATGGGGAAAACTCAGCAAACCCTTATGCTATCAATGTTTGCGCTAATACTAAAAGTTGTCTAACCCTCCTAGTCCTTTTTTTCAAGAACAATATATTTGAAAATTGCTTTAATTTTTCTGTTTTTATGTCTATGTTTCACGTCGCTAAAGAACATAACATATTCTGACAAATACAGTCTTTATTTGTCAAAATATTAAAATAGTAAAAAATACTTTTATTAAAAATAATCGCTAGAAATAGCAAGGGTTTTTATCATTATTTTTATCATGAGAATGTGCTTAAGAGTCACGTAGAGAATAATGCGATGTTATCGCGAATAAATATACAATAAAGCTTAGCATTAGAATCAATCGAATCATTACAAAAAAGCGGCTAAGTTAATTAGCCGCTGTATATAAACCATCAAAGAAAGTATAAGAATCTAGTCCTTAATATATATTAAGTCCCATACGCCGTGACCGCGCTCTAGGCCACGACGTTCAAACTTGGTCATTGGACGAAAGCTAGGACGCGCCGTAAAATTACCTTTACCAGCTTGATTTCTAAGCCCAGCGAAATTGTCTAGGACATCAACCATCCAAAACGCATAATGCTCCCAGTCAGTTGCGGTATGAAACCAGCCACCTTGCGTTAAACTACGAGTGACAATAGCCATGCGTTCAGGACTCACAAAACGGCGCTTATAATGGCGCTTTTTTTGCCATGGATCAGGGAAATAAAGCTGGATACGATCAATGTGATCTTCTGGCAGCTGCTTTAGTAGCTGAATGGCATCACCATTGATGATTTTAACATTGGTTAAATTCTGCGTACCGGCCATATAAGCGCACTTACCAATACCAGGCTCATGTACCTCAACGCCAACAAAGTTACGTGTAGGATCGGCCGCTGCCATCTCAATGAACGAATCACCCAGCCCAAAACCAATTTCTAGGGTAAGGGGCGCATCACTGCCATTGGGCTTATCGCTAAATAATGAACGCAGATCGTTTATGCCTTCAAGATTGCCGTCACCGAAACTATTATTGACCAAATACTGAGTAAATTCTGGATCAGTTAGGGCCAGCTCAGCATTTTTATTCATATGAGTGCGGCGTTTCATAAAGGTATTGACGATACGTTTATGTTTGTTATCAGGCGCTTCAGTATCAGATGTCATAGACTCGTTGGTCTGTGTGTCGGTATTAGCTGATACATCGGTATCATGCTTGATGAGACTATCGTTGTGAGAATGTTCATTCATAGGAGCAGTAAAATTCGATTGGGTAGCGAGTATGAGCGTATTATAAGTTAAATACTCTTGTGTGTGAACGTGCAATATTTGAATGCTCAACTAACTTATTTATGATTAAACCGTTATACATGTCTTTTCCGATGGTCTATCATCTGGTTTGAAGTATTTCATGCAGGCTTTAATAGACGCCACATCATTTTGTTGACCTATACTAAAGTACATCGTATCTGCTTTTCTATTGTCATATAATAAAGGGCATTTATCGTCACACTGCTATTTAGCGACCTAAACACCAAGTAATCGTAAACCCTTAACAGTCAATAGAGCCTACTGCTATGTTATTTATTGAGACGGATTCGCCACCACCGTTTTATCAAGAACAGCTGAGCCCTCTCAAACGTAAACAGCTTGACCAATGGTTTATTGGTCATCGTACGCAAGGTTATTACCTTAAGCGTTTTGCACAGTTTGATCAGCAAGGATACCTATCACCTAAGTGGCATTGGGCGGCATTTTTTATCACTCTACCTTGGCTCTTGTATCGCAAACGTTACATGGATGCGCTTGTATATAGTGTGGCTGGCTGGTCATTTATCCAACTTAATATCGTCATCGCGCTAGTCACGTTTGAGTTTGTAGCGATGCCTTATATTCCAGATGCCTATCAGATGGCAACACGTATTGGCATTGCTGGGATAATTTGGCTGTTTTGGTCATTTATGGTGGCGCGCTGGACCGATGCTTATTATTACCGGATGGCGCGACGTGAGATTGCTGATGCTATCAATGACCATCCGCGCGATGAAGCTGCACAGCAAGCACATCTACGCCGTGAGGGCGGGGTAAGCTTATTTGGTTTAGGACTGGGCTTTGGGTTCTTTGCTTTTGCGCTCATGGTGATCAATGTGCAGTTTTTACCAATCATTGCCAAGCAAAAAGAAAACGAGGTGTTGTTTGATGCGTATGACATCACCAAAAATGCACAAAATCGAGTCGCGCTAATTTATCAGCAAACAGGAGTGTGCCCGACCAACTTGCCACTTAGTACCGATGCTCAGCAAGTACGTATGCATGTTACTACGCAAGTAGAAGGGGTAGCTGCGACTGACTGCGCAGTCGTGGCGACCGTTCAAAACGTCAAGTTTCCTATACGCTATCTAAATGATCAAACGCTAGTATTTCACCACAATCCAGATACTGATAGCTGGAGCTGTATAAGTTCACTTAACGAAAAACAGGCTCCTAAGCGCTGTATAACTAATTAAAAATGAACATGCACACATTAGGACTATTGATAGCTAAGATTGTATAAAGCTGAACGTAATATAACGATAATATGCAGACCCTAGATAAGTTTGCAACAACCGCTAGGCTTTGGGGTCAGTAGCAACATTGTTTGAGGCATCGTCAACTGGAGTTGCTTGTTTCTTAAGTACTTCATAAAAATCCCCTAAGTCCATCTTGCGCGCTTTACCAATATCTTCGTCAAACAAGCTTTCAAGCTCTGCCATTGCAGATTGTGCTGATTCAATCATCCTTGCTTCATCATCATAGATAGCTTGCTGACGTTCAATCAAATCATCGTCATAGTCGCGGAAAGTCTGAATCGTATCGCGGGCTTTTTCAGGTGATATACCAAGCAGCTGTAGGGACTCGCGTGACATATCTAACGAGGACAAGTAGGTCTCACGCCAGATATGACGGACGCCAACCTCACGTAAACGGTAATAATGCTGACGGTCACGGGCGCGCGCCAATACAACCAAATCAGGATAGTTTTTGCGCAGATACTCAGCAGTGGTGATAGAGCGCTCTAAATCATCAACAGCGATAATAAAAATACGGGCTTTACTGATACCAGCCGCCCGCAAAATCTCAGGGTTTTTTGGGTCGCCATAATAGACTTGGTTACCAAATTTACGTACAAAATCCACTCGGTTTGCCGAGCGTTCGATGGCCGTAAATTCGATATTATGCATACGTAGCACACGGCCGATAATCTGCCCGACGCGTCCAAAACCTGCAATAATGACAGGATGCTCATGATCGGGAATGGTGTCGTGCTCGCGACTAGGCTTACTTTTAGCAAATAAAGGCTCACCGACTTTGTCTAATAATAAGAAGGCAAGCGGGGTGAGTGCCATAGAAATGGTCACGATTAAATTTAGCGTGTTCTCCATTTCGGGCGCTAATACGTTTTGGGTTGCAGCGACGTTAAATAATACAAATGCAAATTCACCACCTTGAGCTAAGGTCACGCCAAGACGGATACTGGTCGGCCAGCGATTGCCTAGTACCTTTGCAATAGTGGTAATTACAGCGAATTTGATGAACATTAACGCCACGGCACAACTTATGATAAATACAGGATGTGCCATGATGAGCTTAATATCAGTCAGCATGCCTACTGACATAAAAAATAGACCGAGCAGTAAACCTTTAAAGGGCTCAATACTGGCTTCTAGCTCATGACGATATTCAGAATCTGCTAAGAGTACACCAGTCAAAAACGCCCCCAATGCCATCGATAGGCCGATTTGTCCCATCAAAATAGACACGCCCATAACGATAAATAAGGCCACAGCAGTCAGTAGCTCTGACGCACCACTAGATGCGACAAATTTAAAAAATGGTCGAATAACATAACGGCTAGCGAGGATAAGACCACCAAAGACGGCAAAAACTTTGGCAAAATAAATCAAATCGTAGCTTTGTTCGCGCACACCTGACAAAAATGGAATTACTGCTAGTAATGGAATGACGGCAATATCTTGAAATAATAAGATGGTAAATGCTTCGCGACCATGGGTACTAGAGAGTTGCTGCTTTTCGGTTAGTATCTGTAATACAAAGGCGGTAGATGACAGGGCTAGACCAAAGCCGACGATAAAAGCGGTATCCAATCGTAAAGAGAAAAAATGATACAAGATGACCATTAATAATGTGCCAGTAAGCCCAACTTGCAAGCCGCCAAGGACAAATATAGAACGTCGTAATGCCCACAGACGCGATGGTTGCAGCTCAAGACCAATGATGAACAACAGCATGACCACGCCAAACTCAGAAAAGTGTAGTAAGCTTTCAGCATCACCTGCCACATCTAGCGCGCTTGGACCTAATATTAGTCCTGTAATCAAGTAACCGAGGACAGTGGCTATACCGAAGCGTTTACCGAGAGGGACAAAAAGCAGCGCTGCACCCAAAAATATGGTGGCTTGTAGCATCAAGTTTGGAGAGCCGGCAGCGGCAGCGAACATATAAAATCCTTAGCAATCAATTTAAAAACATAATCAACGACATAGTAAATAAAACAATACAGTTATTTTTTACGATAAATCTTCCAAACGCCATTCTCTGCTATCGGGTTACTATAGGCATCGTTACGACGTTTACGTGGTGTCTGTCTGCTATCAATTACTTTAAACTCAGGCAAAGCATGAACGATAAGCCCCGTACGATAGAAGCGTACACGCTCAGGCTCTAACATCTCACCTTTTCTGTCACGGCAAAATACATACGCACGCAGATCAATAAACTCACGGTGAGCGACTAAACGTGCCTCATCGTCGTTATCAAATACTGCTGCCATACGCGCAATATCCTCAGCACTATAATCGCCGCATTTATCAGTCAGTGCGCCGACCGAACCAAAACTTTTAGACTCCTTGGCATGAGTTTTAGTGAGATGTAGGCGCTGAACATGATAGATAAACTGGGGAATCTCAAGGCTGGCTGGCAGTGGTAGATAGTCGGGTGGTAGGTTGGCTGCAGGATAAAACGCCATCGCACGCTCAAGCAAAGTTTGCCAACGTTGTTGGTATGCTTGGACTTCTGCTAAGTTGCCTTCATAGATGGGCATGTCGCGAATTTGACGTAAAATGTCAGGCGGAAACTGCTCGTCACGAAACTTAGCAATGTCTTCTTGCAGGGTTGATAGCAAAACCTTGGCGTGTTTTTTGCCATCTTTTGACGTAGGGTTGTCAATATAGTCTGGGGCGACAAAGGGCGCTGAGCGTCTAGACATAGGATTATATCGTCAATAAGTAGGTTAAAAAAATACTAATAAGTCTGCTTACCAAAGTCAATCGGTATGATAAATAGAGGATTTATATCGTTATTATAACCATATAACCCCCTTTAAAGCTTATCTTTTTAAATTGTACAACTAAGGTTTTGAGAAAAACTACCGAATTAATCTGAACATAAGTAATAAACGAAGAAGTTCTTTATTATTGAATGAAATAAATCACGGCAATGCTCAAGACTTATTGTTAATGACTATGCCCAATATGACTATTACTATCTATAGGACGTTCTGAGACATCACAAACCAGCGCATCGCTATGGGTTTTGGTCTGCGGGTGCGATAAGCTTTCAACCTGAATGGTAGCATGATGTATACCAATCGCTAACAAACCTTGTTCAAGATTGGCAATCAATACGCTGGCATCCGAAATTCTCATATCTCCATCGACCATTACATGGCAAGATAGCGCATTTAGCCCGCTGGTGATGCTCCAGACATGTAGGTCATGGACTTGTTTTACTTGTGGATGGGCAAGCAGTTTGTCTTCAACATCGACAAGTGAGATGCCTTTTGGTGTGCCTTCCATTAAGATATGTACCGAATCACGTACGACGCGGTAGCCACTTACTAAGATAAGTATGGCGACAATGACAGACGCTGCTGCATCCGCCCAAACCCAACCAAATCCCATCATTAATAGCGCGGCAACAATAGCAGCAACGGATCCCATTAAATCACTTAGTACATGCAAGTAAGCACTTTGCATATTGAGATTAACAGGCTCTTTTGTGTCAGAGCTTTCGACTTTTACCATGTCCTTATTTGCTTTATCTTTATTTGATCCATGGCTGTGATCATGAGCGTGCCCATCGCCACTGCTACTACCACGATGCATCAGCCAAGCGACTAAGATATTGACTAGCATACCGATGGTTGCGACGATAAGCATACCTTGGGTGGCAATCTCTGGCGGCGAGTTAAAGCGTTTGATCGCTTCATAAAAAATCATCAAGGCGATAATCACCAGCGTCGCACCATTAACTGTGGCTACGATAATCTCAAAGCGTTTATACCCAAAGGTCTTTTGATGCGTGGCTGTTTTTTCGCCGATTTTAAATGCCATCAAGGTCGCACCAAGGGCGATGGCATCGCTGAGCATGTGTCCTGCATCGGACAATAGCGCCAAACTTCCAGTCAGCAACCCACCGATTGCTTCGATAAACATGTAACCAGTAATAATGATAAAGCTAATAAGTAATGTGCGCTGATAGCCTTTGGTATCTCGCGGTGCGGTAGTCTGCTCTAAATGTTCATCATGATCATGGGTGTCTTGATTGTTAGGAGTATAGTTACTATCGTCCTTTTTATACACATCAATATGCTCACTTGGAGGCAAGTGCTTTTTTTGCTTATGATTGGGATTTTCTTGACTCATAACGATACTCAAACTTATTAAAATTTATAACAAATAACTCTGATGACTGATAATAAATCTAACATAGTCGGGTATTAGAAGCTGTAACGACGAGGTAAAAATGAAGCCAGTAAGCTATAGTCGATTCACTGTAAAAATGACATAGTGCTACTGGTATAAATTTTCCTTGCGTGCTGTTATCACAGAGGCTGCGCAAAATTCATTCCAGTAGCACTCTTCAATTTATAACCATTTATAATCATGTTATTTTGAATTGACTATACGTTTAGTAGCCTAAGAATAATAAGAGTAAACTGTGATAAGTTTGAGGTGTAAGCCTACCAGCCAATGGGATCAATATCTAAAGTCAGTTTTAGGTATTTAGCGCTGGGTAGCGCCAGTACTGGTTGCCACCAGTGACTTAATACATGGTGGAGCTGCTGGCGCTCTTTGGCAAGTAATAACAGCTGCGCATGGTAGCGACTATTTTTTTTACTCATAGGTGCATCGATGGGGCCTAATACTGCCAAGTTGTGTGCATTTGGAAGAATAGATATGGCATCTTTGAGTGCTTGCCTGGTGCTGACGAGAGTTTTTCCTTCGCAGCGAATCAACGCGGCATGGGTATAAGGCGGCAATCCCATCATTTTGCGCTCTTGCAACAGTTCACGCGCAAATGATAAATAACCGTCTTTTACCAGTTTTAATAGCAAATCGTTGTCTGGTTGCAATGTTTGAATCAGCACGCGTCCTGCTTTATTGCCACGTCCTGACCGTCCTGCTACCTGAATCATTAACTGCGCTGTATGCTCAGGCGAGCGAAAGTCCGCAGACAAAAAGCCGCGATCGGCATTGGGTAAGCAAACCAAGGTAACGTTTGGAAAATGATGACCTTTGGCGACCATTTGCGTGCCAACCAATATAGCAGGATTGCCTTGATTGATACGCTGATAAATATTTTCCCAGCTGTCTTTGCGCCGTGTAGTATCACGATCGATTTGAATAATAGGGTACAGCTCTTTGCTGGTTTGCGGGTTGGCAAAAATCGCGTGCAAATTTTCGCTTAGCCTTGTCGTACCTATACCTTTGGCATCCAAGTTTTGACTGCCACAATCAGGGCAAATGGTTGGAATATAAGCTTGCCAGTCACAGTGGTGGCATTTTAGATATGAGCTATATTGAGACTGACTATTGTAATGAACGGTCAGATGGGCATCGCAGCGCGGACAATCTGCTTGCCAGCCGCAAGCTTCGCATAATAAGACAGGTGCATAGCCGCGCCGGTTTAGGAACACCAACACTTGATCGCCAGCCTCTAGCGTTTGTCGTATTGCCCCAATCATGGCGTCTGTCAGTCCTGTATCGTAGCGTGCGCCATCGTCCGTCGTCTGCTGATGGGTACTTTGCAAGCGCGCATCAATAAGCTGCATGGGCGCAGGTTTGGCATTACCTGGCCGTGTCCGTAACTGGTACTCTACCAGTTTGTCATCATCGACCAGTTTTAGATGTTCAAGAGAAGGAGTAGCGGTACCAAGTATGACTGGGATATTGTATTGTACACCGCGGTAGAGTGCGACGTCAGCAGCATGGTAACGCAGTGTATCTTGTTGTTTATACGAGCCGTCATGGGCCTCATCAACGACGATCAGCCCCAAGTTAGCAAAAGGGTAGAGCACTGCTGATCGCGTGCCGATGATGATTTGAGCGTGTCCTGTGCGGCAGTCTTGCCAGCCTTGCAAGCGGTGAGTATTGTTCATACCAGAATGCAACAACACAATATGAGCGGCAAACCGACTGGCAAAACGGGCGCGCGTCTGCGGTGTTAAGCCAATTTCTGGCACCAAAATCAAAACTTGCTTGCCAGCTTCAAGTACCGCTTGCATCGTTTGCAAGTAAACTTCGGTCTTACCACTGCCAGTAATGCCATTTAATAAAAAACCTGTGTAGCGCTGAGCTTGATGAGTAGCGATGATAGCGCTGACCGCCTGCTGCTGTTCTTCGTTTAGATCAAGGGGCATTTTCGCTAACGTGACAGGAGACGGCACTTGTTTTGGCTCAATATAGCGCTCAATCAGACCTTTTTCTTCTAAAGTCTTTAAAAAGGCGCGCTCCATACCTTCTAATAACAGTACATCTTCACTAGCACCGCGCGCGCCATGTAGTTTGAGCATATCAAACTGCTGCTTTTGTTTTTTTGCATTGGCATGAAAGTCATCGTCGCTTACATGCGGCAAAATTCGCCAATGTGTAATCAGTAAGTCCAACGGCTTGCCTTTGCGCACTAGGCTTGGCAAGATAACGGCTAGAACATCACCGAGCGGATAGTGGTAATAACGCGCAAGCCAATAGGCAAGTTTTAACATACTGGCATTTAAAATAGGCTCAGCATCTAAGCATTTATTAATAGGTTTAAGCTTACCGCTAGGTACATTGCTATCGGCTCTAGCGATATGAGCAATTACAATACCGATTAGGGTTTGACGACCGAATGATACCTCGACACGGCTACCAATCTGAGGTAAAGAGACGTTTGATGAGATGTTGTTATCAGTTGATACGCTATAGTCAAATACCCGATAAAGGGGCACGGGTAGAGCAACTTGTACCAACATAAAATGCACCCTTAGCTTTTTGATATATAGCTTTTAGATTAAATTTTTAGATATGTAGCTTTTAGCTATTTAGATTATTGCATTAAAAAGAGAGATAGCAATAAGCCCAAATAAACATATTTGGGCTTACTCTATAGTTATCTTTTAAAAAGTATATTTTTTGATTGAATCATTTGAGAGTCAAGTAAAACAATATAGCAGTTTATTCAATATATAAAATGGCTTCAATCTCAACGACGCCACCCTTTGGTAGCGCAGCAACCTGTACGGCAGCACGAGCTGGGTACGGCTCGCTTAAGTTTTCGACAAAGACCTCATTTAAAACAGCAAAGTCACTTAAGTCAGTCAAGGATACGTTAAACTTCACCACATCGCTTAAGCTACCACCAGCAGCTTCACAAACGGCCTTTAGGTTAGCAAATACTTGCTTGGCTTGCGCTTCAAATCCGTCACGTAATTCCATCGTTTCAGGGTCAAAACCAAGCTGGCCTGAGATATATACGGTATTACCAACTTTTACGGCTTGTGAATAGGTACCAACAGCTGCTGGCGCTTTATCAGTTTGGATGGTTTGACGGCTCATGTTGTATCCTTGTCTTATTTTTACTGGTTTAGTTTGCAAGAGTTTTTGCTAAAAGTTAGCAGGAGAGTCTAGCACTATTTTGGATTTTTTTAAATTCATACAAAGAGTAACGCGCGCTTGTACGCTTATAGCTGATATAGGCGTACGATATTAGGAAAGCCGAGTAAAGAGCGCAGTTCACGAATACCTTGCGCCAAATGATCACGGCTACGGACAATGACGTGAACGATGGTGTCGCTGCTACGTACATCGACAGTTTCGACGCCGATATTAAGCTGACGCAAGTGGTAGATAACTTCACTGATTTGTTCATCGCTAAGGGCAATCGACAGTTTTAGGTAAGCTGGAAAACGAATCTTTCCATTTTGCTCATCTTCTTCACTTTGTTTGATCGCTTTATCACTACGCCAGCGTAACTGTATGACCTGATAAGGATTGTCTTTACGGATATCATCAAGCGAGAAGCACTTATGACGATGAACAACCAAGCCATGACGTGAGAGATGTCCAACGATAGGGTCACCATAGATAGGATGACAACAATTGGCAAAATCAATCTCAACACCGGTGGCATTTGCAATCAGTTGCTGCGGTTGTACCATACCATTGTGGGGTCGTTGAGCCTGTAAATTGCTGACTTCATCACTGAACAAACGTGACACTACAAGCTGTGGTAGCAAGGTGCCAGAGCTTATTTGTTCAAAAAGCGCGCTTTTCTCTGGTAAGCCGCGCCATTCGATAAGATTTTGCCAATCATTATCCGTCAAGTCGTCGAGGTTCTTTTGGTAGGTCTTTAATGCGCGATCCAAAGCTTGCTGCCCATGATGCTGTTTATCAGCCGCTGATAAGTCTTTAAACCACCGTAAAATCTCTTCACGGGCTTTGTTGGTCACGACAAACCCAAGCCATTCAGCTTTTGGCTCTGAGTGACTATTGACTTCGATTTCGACCAATTGGCCGTTTTTGACTACCGTACCCAGCTTGGCTTTTTTACCCTCAATATTGGCCCCAACCGCTACGTTACCGACCATAGGCCCGACAGCGTAAGCGAAGTCTAGCGCTGTTGCCCCCTGTGGTAACTCATAAGCACGTCCCTGCGGACTATAACAGATGATTTTGCTAGAATGCAGATAGTCCATCAGCTCGTTAATGGTAGAGACGGCCGCGGTGAAGTCAGGGCTGTTCTCATCTAAAGTATCCTCATCAACCAAGTCTTTCATATTGCGTAATGAAGCTTGAATGACGGATTGACTCACGTCAGACGCATGTTCTGCACCGATAACCCCAAGCCTGGCTGCATTTTGCATCTGTTTGGTCAAGATAGTGACTTTCACAAAATCGTTATCACGTTCATAAATCAGGGTGAGCGACTGATTGCCGCCGGGCAGAGGTCTGCGAATATTGTCTTCAATATGTGAGTCATCGATTTGATACTTTTTAATCAAATAATATGCCAGCTTGTCACAAGCTTCAATATTATCCAGCACAATCTCAAATGCATAATGGCGAAGTAGGGCATTGATTTCACCGCGATTACGGAAGAACTGTCGATATATAGCCACGCGATTATCTAACACCTTTACATGACCACCAAGCCCCAAGTTATTAAGAACTATGGTCAGATAACGATGAATAGCTTCTCTTTGAAAATTACGTCCAAGACCATGCTGCAACAGTTTGTCAGATAACTTGTTGTACATATCAGAGTTAAGATTGCGATAACACAAGACTTCAATGTAATCAGCAATATCGTTGAGACCCATCAAGCGTGCAAATGGCACATAAAAATCCAAGGTCTCTTGGGCGGTAGCGCGCTGCTTTTCAGGACGAACCGCATCAAGCGTTGACATATTGTGCAGACGATCGGCAAGCTTAATGATTAGCACGCGTGGATCATTTAAAGTTGCAGTGAGGATTTTGTGAAAAGTAGCGGCTTTGTTTTGCTGCTTGTTGTGAGTAGAGGATTTGAGCTTGGTGACGCCATCGACCAGTCTTGCGACAATTTTGCCATAGCGCTGTTCAATCTGCTCATCACTAACCTCTGTATCTTCGACCGTATCATGCAAGATTGCTGCGATGATCGTATCTCGATCTAGCCGAAAGCCGGCCAATATTTCAGCGACCGCTATAGGATGAGTAATATAAGGCTCACCTGATTTGCGCCGGTCTTTTATGTGCGCAACATCACCAAAGGCACAAGCATCTATAATGTCGCGACGCTCGGCTGCACATAAATACCCAACCGAACGCAGTAAGTTATACTGAGCTTCATCAACCAGATGGTGACTGAGTTTGGGTAAGGTTTGGCTCATAGAGTGGCGATCCTATTGTTCGTGACATGACTGGGAATTATTACTCAACCAGTTTTTATACATCTGATGGCTTAATGCTAATGCTAATGCTAATTCTATATGGATATGAGTTGTACGGTTGTCGCCATGAAAATTATGCTTGTAAAGATAGCTCAGCTACAAAGTCTTTCTATTTTTATTACTGCGACGCCACCCTCTAATTAATCGTAAATTGCGTTAAATGTCAACTACTAAGCGCATAGACACTTTAAATATCTTAAAACTACAATCATTGATATAAGCTGTCCGTGAACATAAATGATTAACAATCGTTTAGAAAAATACAGCAGATATAAACGGCAAAAACCACAGCATGACACTGTGGTTTTTATTACTGCAATCTATGTTGTAGTGTTTTTATCTAAGCTGTCATATAGAATATATGGCGACCGCTCAAACAAAAACAAGACTATATCACGCTAGAAGCTATGATCGCCTGACAAGGCTAAATCTAGTGAGCTTGTGGCAAAGTTGTGCTCTGGCTGATTTAGGATATCGCGAGTAATCTTACCAGCGGCAATTTCACGCAATGCCAATACAGTCGGCTTATCGTTGTCGACTTCTACTAACGGCTCGGCAATGCCTTTTGCAAGCTGACGAGCACGTTTGCTGGCAACCAATACCAATTCAAAGCGATTATCAACATTCTCTAAGCAATCTTCAATCGTTACTCGTGCCATAAATAGCTACCTCGGTTGTTTTTATCAGTAACGAATATAGCTCGCCACTTAATAAAAATAGTATCAAAAACATAAGGGTCAATAATTGGCTATTATAGCATTTATTTACTCAAACGCGCAGTTGCTTTTTATACCTTATATTCTAAGTACCACAGCACTAATCAATCGACTTATGATTGGTCAGCTGGGTCTGACAATAGGTTTGTAATGACGCGACTATAGCGTTGCTGTTGACGTCTTAGCGTTTGTCTATCTGCTACGATGATAGATTTTAGCTCTGTTAACGCCACCTCAAAATTGTCGTTAATCACCACATAGTCGGCATGTACATATTGCGACATCTCGTTCACTGAACCTGCTAAGCGCTGTTCGATGACGTCGGTGCTGTCTGTCGCACGTGTCGATAGACGTTGACGCAATGTCGCCACACTTGGCGGTAAGATAAACACCATGATTGCTTCAGCAAATATCTTTTTGACTTGCAGCGCCCCTTGCCAATCAATCTCCAAAATAACATCAACGCCTGCTTCTAGTTGCGTACGTACACTTTGCTCTGAGGTGCCGTAGTAGTTGCCAAAGACTTCTGCATGCTCTAAAAACTGACCTTCAGCGATAGCTTTAGTAAAAACATCGACACTAGTAAAGTGATAATGATGACCGTCAATTTCCCCAGGTCGCGGCTGACGGGTAGTATGAGAGACACTGACAGTCAGATCGTTGGTGGTAGCAAGTAACTGTTTGACCAGTGAGGTCTTGCCAGTACCAGAGGCTGCAGTAATAATAAACAATGAACCTGTCATACAGTGTGTCCTAGTAATAAATGAGTAATCAAATAAGTAAGCAGATAAAGACTGGTAAAAAAAGAAAATGCCATCATGTAAAACGATAGCAAGTACGACTAATAACAATTACGTCTACTTTAATAATTATAAATTGCTTTTGATATCGTCGTATTGATGAGTAATCCTGTCAAAGTTATGACGATTGCGACTATGGTATTTTAGAAGGCAATAAAAGCAAATTATGCTAAAGTAGCGTATTGTTCCACTCTAATTTTTTGAATTCAAGTTTAGAATCTAAATTATCTAATGATAGGCCGTCTTATGCAAATTTATCTTGCTAATCCACGCGGATTTTGTGCTGGTGTGGACCGCGCAATTGCGATTGTTAACGAAGCATTAACGCGTTTTGAGCCCCCTATTTATGTACGTCACGAAGTTGTACATAACAAGTTTGTGGTTTCAGACTTAGCCAATCGCGGTGCTGTATTCGTTGAGGAGCTCAATGAAGTGCCAGATGGCTCAATCGTTATTTTCTCAGCGCATGGCGTCTCAAAAGCCGTTGAAGATGAGGCAACACGCCGTGACCTGACTGTATTTGATGCCACTTGTCCACTAGTCACTAAGGTACATATCGAGGTTGCAAGATTTGCGCAGGATGGTATGGATGCAGTGCTGATCGGCCATGCCGGTCATCCTGAAGTTGAAGGTACAATGGGACGCTTTAACCGTCGTCATGGCGGGCAAATACATCTGGTCGAAAACGAGGGCGATGTCAAAGAATTGACGGTACAAGATGCCGAACGTTTAGCGTTTGTTACCCAAACCACGCTGTCAATGGATGATACCGCGCGTGTCATCGATGCATTACGCGACAAATTTCCTAGTATTCAAGGGCCACGCAAAGATGATATCTGCTATGCCACTCAAAACCGACAAGACGCGGTCAAAGATTTGGCTGGACGCTGCGAAGTCGTCTTGGTGGTAGGCTCACCAAACTCATCGAACTCTAATCGTCTGCGTGAATTGGCAGAACGTATGAGCTGCCGCGCTTATTTGATCGATAATGCCAGTGAGATGAATCGTCAATGGTTTGAGGGGATTGAAAGTGTTGGGGTGACTGCTGGCGCGTCTGCACCTGAAGTGTTAATTCAAGAAGTGCTACAACAGCTTCAAGACTGGGGTGGTGATTTGCCCAGTGAGTTGTCAGGTATCGAAGAAAACGTGACGTTTAGTTTGCCAAAAGCGTTACGTATCCCAGTTACCCAAGTAGGTAAATAGGCAAAATAACATGAAAAAACAGAAAAAAAGATTTGTATTGTCAGAGGCGACACTTGATGAGATTAACAGACAATTAACAGTTAATATGTTTGTCATTGGGCTGCTGGTCATGTTGCTTGGTCTAAACACAGTGCACTTTATAAAAGAATACAATCTTTTTTACGGACTTCTAATCGCCACTGTCATTTTCTTATTGTTCTTGATGATAAAGAGCCGCAAGATTCTTAAGATGAAAAAACAAGAGTTTACTAAATAGGGCGTAAAGGTAGACCAACGCTCGAGTATTCTATAGGTTATACAACCTTACGACATCTAAAAACACTATATCTAAAAATACTACATTCAAAAACTAAGGATGGTTATGTCAGCTTACTATAAATTTATAAACCGCGAGCAACAAGCCGATGGTAGTTGCGTGGCACACTATCAACCAACCAAGCATGCACAAGGCGCTTGGAACGAGCATGAGCAGCATATGGCGCCAGCGACTGGGTTATTGACTGTCGAATTGGAAAAGTTTGTACCGCAAGCCAATATGCGAGTTGCTCGTATTAGTCTTGATATCTTGGGACTGATTCCACTTGATGAGTTTACTGTTACTACCCGTTGTATTCGTCCAGGCAAGACTATTGAATTAATAGAAGCAGTCATGAGTAGTCGTGGTCGTAATTGTATTATTGCGCGCGCTTGGCGTTTGATGACTCAAGATACCAGTGCTGTCGCAGGACTAGAAGATCAGAAGGCCTTGCATCAGCCAGACGAGCTGCCTGTTTGGGGAGATATGAAAGGTTGGCCGGGCGGTTTTATTGAAAGCGTGCGGTTGGTCGCTGCTCCAGAGCGTCGGCCAGGCAAGGGTATGGTCTGGATAACCAATGATATCGAAATGGTAGCAGGTGAACCCACTGATGACTTGGTCCATCTTTTGGGTATGGTTGACACGGCTAATGGCGTCGTACCTCGACTTGGCATAGAACTGTCAGCTGCTCAATGGATGTTCCCAAATACTGATTTGCAAATTCATATGCATCGCGCACCGAAAGGTCGCTGGCTTGGTATCGAAGCGGTGCAACAGTACGGCGATGATGGGATAGGACTGACCAGTGCAGTATTGCATGATGTACATGGGCCTTTTGGTCGCAGTGAGCAGATTTTGACGATTCGCCCAATGCCGCACTAATTATAACTGACATGTAGTTGGTCGACTTGACTCAAATTGAGTACCATGAAGGACCCATTTTATGTTAAGAGCCAATTTATGTTCTAAAAATCAAAACGGAAACATGCGTTTAATTTATTATACTAATAGTTGAAAATCGGTTCTAATAGGAATTAGTAAGACAATAAGTCATATATAAGTCATATATAAGATGCAATGATGGATGTCAGTCTCTAATTTATTCCTTAAAGGAGCCCTACAATGAGCGATAAAAGATGCCCTTATGATCCTACCCAGCTCACCATGAGCAATGGTGCCCCAGTGGTAGATAACCAAAATAGTATGACCGCAGGTAAGCGTGGTCCATTACTGGCACAAGATTTATGGCTTAATGAAAAGCTGGCTGATCTCAATCGTGAGGTGATTCCAGAACGTCGTATGCACGCTAAAGGCTCTGGTGCGTTCGGTACTTTCACTGTTACCAACGATATTACTAAATATACTCGGGCCAAAGTTTTTAGCGAAGTTGGCAAGCAGACTGAGATGTTTGCGCGTTTTAGTACCGTTGCAGGTGAGCGCGGGGCAGCCGATGCTGAGCGTGATATTCGTGGCTTTGCGCTAAAGTTTTATACCGAAGAGGGTGTTTGGGATATGGTAGGTAACAATACCCCAGTATTCTTTGTCCGTGACCCGCGCAAGTTTGCAGATTTAAACAAAGCGGTAAAGCGCGACCCACGTACCAATATGCGTTCTGCGACCAATAATTGGGATTTTTGGACACTATTGCCCGAGTCTTTGCACCAAGTGACTATTACGATGAGTGATCGCGGCTTGCCAGCTTCGTATAGGCATATGCACGGCTTTGGCTCGCACACTTATAGCTTTATCAATCGTGATAATGAGCGCTTTTGGGTGAAGTTTCACTTTGTCACTCAGCAAGGTATCAAGAACTTAACCGATGCTGAGGCCGCTGATATCATCGCAAGCAACCGCGAAAGCCATCAAGAAGATTTGCTCAATGCTATCGATAACGGCGACTTTCCAAGATGGAAAATGTATGTGCAAATCATGCCAGAGGTAGAGGCGGATCAAGCGCCTTACCATCCTTTTGATTTGACTAAAGTATGGCCAAAAGGCGATTATCCACTAATAGAAGTGGGTGAGTTTGAATTAAATAAAAACTCTGCCAACTATTTTGCAGATGTAGAGCAAGCGGCTTTTGCACCTAATAATCTTGTACCAGGTATCAGCGCTTCACCAGATCGCATGCTACAAGCTCGCTTATTTAGCTACGCCGATGCTCAGCGCTATCGTTTGGGCGTCAATCACAAGCAAATTCCAGTGAACAAACCACGTTGTCCTGTGACAAGTAACCAGCGAGATGGCCAAGGCCGTGCCAATGACAACTATGGTAGCCTACCGCACTACGAGCCTAACAGCTTTAGACAGTGGCAAGATCAGCCTGACTATGCTGAACCACCACTCAAGATTGATGGTTATGCCAAGCATTACGATTTTCGTGAAGACGACAGCGACTACTTTAGTCAACCACGCGCATTGTTTAACCTCATGAATGATGAGAAAAAACAGATGTTGTTCGACAATACTGCAAGAGCAATGGGTGATGCTCTAGACTTTATTAAGTATCGGCACATTCGCAACTGTAACTGGTGTGATCCTGCTTATGGCGAAGGCGTGGCCAAGGCGCTGGGCATGACCGTCGAAGATGCGATGGCAGCGCGGGATACAGATCCTGCACGTCATCTGCCTAGTTGTCTATAGACTGCAAATTGTATGAATTTATCTAAAAGTACCGCCTTAGAAAACTAGGGCGGTTTTTTTACGACTAATAATTGTTTTTAGGTTATTTGAACTTGAAATTTTTGCCCATGCCCCTATTTGATTAATCAGCCTAGCAGTATTTACCGCGCAGTTTTGTGCATAAGTTGCGCTCATCTGCTGGTACTTGATGTTCTTGTGATTAATCTATGCTGGCTACAGCATTTTTGGTATAAATAATAGGAGTTTTTATGAGTGAGCAGGCCCAAGCGGATAATAAAAATACGGATAATCTTAATGCTAATAGCAGTACCGCTACTGAAAGTACCCCTGAATTAAAAAAACATACTTTTGAAGCAGAAGTGGCGCAGTTACTACATTTGGTGACCCATTCGCTGTATTCTAATGCCGACATCTTTGTGCGTGAACTGGTCTCAAACGCCTCTGATGCTTGTGATAAGTTGCGTTTTGAAGCAACCAATGATGACAGCCTTTATGAAGACGATGGGGAATTAAAAATCCGTATCGCAGTCGACACCGATGCTAAAACCATTACCTTTACTGATAACGGTATTGGTATGAATGAAACCGATGCCATCGAAAACTTAGGAACGATTGCCAAGTCGGGTACCAAAGCATTTTTAGATAAGCTGTCTGAGTCGCAAAAGCAAGATGGTCAATTGATCGGACAGTTCGGTGTTGGTTTTTACTCAGGCTTTATCGTGGCAGATAAGATTAGCGTTGAATCACGTAAAGCAGGTGAGCCTGCGGATAAAGGTGTGCGCTGGATATCAGACGGTACTGGTAGCTTTACCGTTGAGACAATCAACAAAGCACAGCGTGGCACTGCCATCACTTTGCACTTAAAAGAAGAATATAGCGCAGGCGAAGACAATTACCTTGATCGCGGTAAAATCAAGCGTTTGGTCAATAAATACTCAGATCATATCAGCTTGCCCATTCAGATGCGTAAAGAAGTTTGGCAAGAAGATGTCGCTGATGACAGTGACGATTCAGAAGAAAACAGCGCACCTGCTGGCGGTGAAATGGTACTTACTGATGAGTGGGAAACCATCAACAAGGCTAGTGCACTATGGACGCGCTCAGCATCTGAGATTGAAGATGATGAGTACGTCGATTTCTATAAGAACATCACCTATGACATGGATGAGCCACTAACTTGGACGCATAACCGCGTTGAAGGCCGTGTACAGTACACGCAACTGCTTTATATTCCCAAAAAAGCGCCGATGAATTTGTATACGCGTGAGCAGCAGCATGGTCTTAAGCTGTATGTCAAACGCGTCTTTATTATGGATGATGCTGAGCAGTTGCTACCGATGTACTTGCGTTTTGTGAAAGGGGTTATCGACTCAGCAGACCTACCATTGAACGTCAGCCGTGAGCTGCTACAAGAGTCGCGTGATGTAAAATCTATCCGTGATGGTAACGCGCGCCGAATCCTCACCATGCTCGCAAGCCTTGCCAATAGCGAAGATAATGACAAGCAAGAAAAGTTCGCCCAGTTCTATAGTGAGTTTGGCGATGTGATCAAAGAAGGTCTTGGCGAAGACATGGGTAACCAAGAGCGTATTGCTAAATTGCTGCGTTATGCAACCAGCACTGACGATAAGGTTGCGACCAGCTTTGAGGACTACAAAGCGCGTATGAAAGATGGACAAAAAGCCATCTACTATCTAACAGCCGACAATTTGTCTGCTGCAAAAAATAGCCCACAACTTGAGCTATTTAAGAAAAAAGGCATCGAAGTTATTTTGATGACCAGCCGCGTTGATGAATGGGCGATGAACTTCTTGACGCAGTTTGATGAAACACCATTGCAGAACATTGCAAAAGGTGCGGTAGATTTAGGCGACTTGCAGGACGATGAAGAAAAAGCAGAGGCTGAGAAGGCACAAGAAACCATGAAGCCAGTTGTCGATAAGTTAAAAACGACGCTTGGTGATCGAGCTAAGGATGTCAAAGTATCGACGCGTCTGGTCGATAGTCCAGCTTGTTTGGTCGTAGGTGAGGGTGAGTTGTCGCCACAAATGATTCAAATGCTGCAGCAAATGGGGCAGGAAGTACCAGAGAGCAAGCCCACGCTTGAGGTGAACCCTGAGCACCCGCTAATCAAAAAGCTTGAGAGCAGCGAGCAATTTGATGACCTTGCGCAAGTGATCTTTGATCAAGCGTTATTAGCAGATGGCGGTCAGCTTGAAGATCCAGCGGCTTATCTTAAACGCGTCAATGAGCTATTGATGAAATAATATCTATTAATTGAATTAAAAAAGGTCTTGGTTTCAAGGCCTTTTTTTGTTTGATTTTTAATTCAGTATTTTATAGGGTATTTTACAAATCATGCTTATCGTCTTAGCTGACAATCCGTTACAATCGCGATAGATTAGCAAGATAAACTATGAGGTTATGTTATCAATATGATGGTAACCATTTGTCTCGACTAGATAGAGGTCTAAGTCTTTGCCACTCTCGTCGCTAAAAACCGTTTCCCTTCAGCGCTTTTCACTCAACTTCGCTGCCAATATTATTGCTGCTCTTTGGATGTTGGTAGGGTCAACGCGTGCGTTTTCTTGGGTAAAGCCAACATTTATACAATTTGTGCTATTTGCCTTATTAGCGTTAGGCAGCAACGTTTTATTTTCTTGGTTGGCTGCTGAAGCTGGTAGTGTCTTTAATGAGCAAGGATTGGTCAGTTATCTAATTTGGCCTGCTATTATCTCTTTGGTCGGTATCGTTCTGGCGCGGCGTTCTGGTAATCATACCTTGGTGTTTGTACCAGTGGTGCTATGGTTGGTAGCTGACACATTATCTGCGCTGCTGCAGAGCATCGTACAGGTTTTGGGTAGTCATGGGTGGTTACCGGATTGGAGCTATTCTTTTCTACCGATATTGTTTTTAGTGTTGTTCTTGTGGCAAACATTAGCATTGTTATGGATATTTGCCCGAAGACAGCGTACCCCCTGGTGGGAGCGCATTACTATTTTATTGGGAGCGGTAGCATTACTAACCATTTGGCAGCGTAATGTCGCAGATCAACCTATTTTTAAGCAGATACCCATACAGCCTGTGTTAGAGGAGGCAGCACTGTATGAGCAGCCACGTCTATTACAACAAGCATTAACAAGTATTGATCCAAATGTAGCTGGCAAGAATGACTGGTACTTTATGGGAGTGGCAGGGTTCTCTGAGCAAAACGTTTTTCGTTCTGAAATAAATAAGGTGCGAGAATTGTTTGATGTGCGCTTTGGCACTAGTGGTCAATCATTGGCGCTCATCAACAATACTTATAGCTGGCTGGACGAGCCAGTCGCGACTAAGACTAGTATTTTACAGGGATTAAAAACAATCGGTCAGCAAATGGATGCTGACGAAGATGTTCTATTCATGGCGTTATCTTCACATGGTGACCAAGACTTTATTCATTTATCTAACCCGCCACTTGAGATGGATAATTTAGATGCTACGTGGCTACGAGAGGCGCTTGACGCTTCGGGTATTCGCTGGCGTGTGATTGTAGTGTCCGCTTGCTACTCTGGTTCGTTTATTGATGAGTTGGCTTCGCCAACTACCGTGATAATTACTGCCTCAGCTGCTGATAAGATGTCGTTTGGCTGTACCAATACGGCTGAGATGACCTACTTTGGTCAAGCATTTTTTGCAGAAAGTTTACGTGAAAACACCAGTTTTGCTGCAGCCTTTAAGGATGCGCGTCTACGTGTTAGCGAGCGCGAAAACTTTATGGGCTTTGAGTCATCAGACCCGCAAATGGTCGTCGGTAGTTTGATGGAGACAGCATTACCAGCGTTTGAAAAAGTATTGTTTGATAAAACGCGCTCCTCGGTAGAGCATCTTACTAATAATACGGAAGCCAGCGGCGCAATGCTTGAAGATACTATTAATAATAATGCCATCAATGATGATGCTATCAATAGTAATAAAAGCACTGCTATGTCCGGCGCAAAGTAATGAATAAGCGTCATTTTGTTTAAGTCATAGTAGCGATCTACTATGCTCGCCACTATTATCATCTTATGTGATCGCGCGTTTGATTTTGCTCACAATGACGTATCTTTCGTTTTACTTATCACTACGTCCGTCATTTCTGAAAATGTTATCATTGTCTTATTGGTTGACGCGATAAAGCATGATTTATTTTAAGTTCAATAAAAAAGGATAGTCATTATGAACAATTCTTATAACAACAGTTTATCTACTAATACTCAGCTCACACAAAAAAGCGTGAATCGCTGCTTTGATGGCGAACAGCATTATTACAGTCATCAATCGACAGCGACCAAAACGTCAATGACGTTTAGTATCTATTTGCCAGATGAGGCGCTAGCAGGAAAGGATTGTCCTGCCATCTTATATCTATCAGGTTTGACTTGTAATGCTGACAACGTCACTCATAAAGCGCATTTTCAACAAAGATGTAGCGAGCTTGGCATGATATTTATCGCGCCAGACACTTCTCCTAGAAGTAGCGAAGATGATGACGTGCCAAACGATGAGCGTTATTTTGTTGGTCAAGGCGCAAGCTATTATGTCGATGCAACTTGTGCGCCATGGGCTAAAAACTTTAACATGCAAAGTTATATCGTTGATGAGTTATATGATCTGCTTCGTTCTGAGTTTCCTATTAGCAGTATCGGTGTCACAGGCCATTCTATGGGTGGTCATGGCGCATTATTACTCGGTTTTAAATTTCCAAGTAAGTTTGTCAGTGTGTCGGCATTGTCTCCAGTAAGCGCGGCCAGTGAGTCAGCATGGGGGGAGGCCGCTTATACAGAATACTTTGGCGATGACAAAGCGCAGTGGACGCAAGCTGATGCAACGCAAACGATCAAAAGCGTCGGTCGTAAGTATTCAAGTCTCTTAGTTGACCAAGGTGCTGCTGATAACTTCTTAGCAGAAGGGCAGCTACAAACGCCTAAGCTACAAGAAGCTTGTGAAGAGGCCAAACAGCCGTTAACACTACGCTATCAAGCAGGTCACGATCACAGCTATTACTTTATCCAAACCGTAATCAATGATCATATTGAACATCATTGGCGCATGGCGCAGCTGAGTTAGTTACTTACTTACCTTTATCTCTAAATTTACTCTAAACTATTATTTATAAAGCAGTTTTTGTGACTGTACTGTAGATAGATGGCTTAGCGGATAGTTCAACCAAGCTCCATTATTGATGTAAAATAGAGCTTGGTTAAATAAATGCTTCATGCATAAAAGGTAAGAGTTTATGGTATATCATCAAGCGTCATCCATAGGTGAGCGCTTAAATAATCAGCAGCATGTTCAATCATCACTTGCTACTATGCAGGCTGACATAGATACAGCTTTACGAAAAAAACAAGCAACCAATAATAAGGCCAAAGACACGCTTAGATTAGATATTGTGAGCTCAGATCAGTTGCAGTCAAGATCAGATACTCTAGCGGTTGATAAAATACTGGATGCCGCGCAAATATCACGTGTGATAGAGATGGCATGGGAAGATAGAACGCCTTTTGGCGCTATAGAGCACACTTATGGACTTAGTGAAGCTAATGTTATCAAGTTGATGCGTCAACAGCTAAAACCCTCATCTTTTCGTTTATGGCGTCAACGTGTAACCGGTCGCGCCACTAAGCATGAAGCAAAACGATCTTTTGAAGTAGGCCGTGCCTATTGTAAAACCCAATACAAGCCACGATAGTAGTTTTAAGACAGCAATTTTAAAGTCATCAGTTTTAGAGGTATAGTTTTCAAAGCATAAGCTTTCAAGACATTATTTTTTAGAATAGAAAGTTTATCGGTTTATCTAGCATTAATAATGTTGAGGTAAGCCTTCTCGTTTTTATCAATTTACCAAACTTATCAATTCATCAAAACATTAACTAGGTAGCTCAATTATGATTAGCCCGTCTAAACAATATCTAATCGCCCCTTCAATACTATCTGCTGACTTTGCGCGTTTGGGCGAAGAAGTGGATACTGTCTTAAAAGCGGGAGCCGACGTCATACATTTTGATGTAATGGATAACCATTACGTACCGAACCTGACCTTTGGTAGTATGATTTGTAAGGCGTTGCGTGATTATGGTATTGATGCACCCATTGATGTACATCTGATGGTTAGCCCAGTCGATGGTATGATTGAGCAGTTCTTGGAGGCGGGCGCTAGCGTTATTACTTTTCATCCAGAAGCTAGTGGGCATATTGATCGCTCCTTGCAACTAATCAAAGATGGCGGCGCGAAATGTGGTTTGGTACTAAACCCGGCTACGCCACTGCATTATTTAGATTATGTGATGGATAAAGTCGACCAAATTTTACTGATGAGCGTCAATCCTGGATTTGGTGGGCAGTCGTTTATTGAAAGCACACTAGATAAGGTGCGCGAAGTCCGTCAGCGTATTGATGCGAGCGGCCGTGATATTAGATTAGAGGTCGATGGTGGTATTAAAGCGAGCAATATTCGTGCTATCGCTGAAGCTGGTGCGGATATGTTTGTGGCAGGTTCTGCTATCTTTAATCAAGATGATTATCAAGCTGCTATCACGGCCATGCGTCAAGAGTTGTCTTTAGTAAATAGCGCAAACTAGCCGTCATAAAGATACTGGTAAGAATATTTTTACCTCACATAAGGGTATATTATGGATAAGCCAACTTCACCAGTAACAAGCGATAAGAATTCGCCTGACAAGCAACAAAAACGCAGTTTAGTACCCAAAGGAATCACCATTGGCCTAGCAGTATTTTCGTTGATACTAAGCCTTGCTGGATATGGTTTTCGCTTAATGGTGGGGGATGATGTCGGAGACGTGTTACGCCATGCTGCGGTGATAGTCCCTGCTTTTGTAGTTGGTATTCCGTTACTTTTTTGGCTTGGCGCGCGTGTATTTAACAAGGTTAATGGTACTGACATTGCAGGCTGGAATGCGATAAGTCTAGGTTATCTGACTTCCTGTATTGCAATGTTATGGTTGATGGGTACTTATAGTTAGATTTCATACCATTTATAGGTTTTTATCATTGTTAAGTCATGATCTTAGGGCGGGTCCTCATTTTTAGCTTATCAGAGGTTCACTCGTTCAGATTGAGGATATACCCTAGTCTTGACTGGAATTTTATATGCAAATTATGCCCACCCGTATTGCGAATATTATTTACCCAAAAGATCTGCCCAACGTTTTGTTTACCAGTCTTATCATTGCTTGTCTATTATTAGGATTGGCGTCGTTAAGTCATGGTACAGGGTTGCAAGGCTGGTTACATGTTTTTGAGAGCTGGCTATTGATGCTCATCATTATACCTACTGCTACTGCCACCATTGCTTTACCTTTCAAATACCGTGATCCAGCGTTAGAGCTTAAACTAATGTATTACCTTGGTATGTTTGTCGCTTTGCTATTTACCTTAGCAAAGTTACGCTATTGGCGTTAATTACTAGGCTAGTATAATTTCTTTGAATGCTTGTTATTGCATAGGAGTTGCATTATTACCCTTGAATTATAGCGTCAAAGCGTCCATTGTATGAGTATGATACATTTACTCATATTGTCCTGAGACGAAAAACTCTATGCAACGATGAGACAGTATAATTGAGGACATATTAGATGCCATACGATATCGATAATGAGATAGAAGTAGACAACGACAACCAAGATAAGTTTGCAGGATTTGGTAAAGAAACGACTCTTGAATTGGTAGAAAGTGATGACGGCAGATTATTGTTACGTGATGCTGAGCAGGACGACACCCCATTGATGACGATTGATTTTTCGGACAAGCTCAAAGAGCTGCTCGGTAGTGATACTCAAGCGATCGGTCAGCATATGATTCATGCTGCAATTCAGGTCATCATGCAAAAACAGATGAGTCAATGGCATGCGCATGTCTATGATAAAGAACCCACGCATTATAGTTAATGTGCGATGAGTGAAACTATAGCAGTTTATTCATAAAAAGCTAAATTACAGACCATAAAAAAGGGTTTATCAATTGATAAACCCTTTTTTATGGTCAAATAATAAGGCAATCACTATTACTTGATTTTTGCTTCTTTAAAGATCACATGCTGACGTACTTTAGGATCAAACTTTTTGATCTCCATTTTGCCAGGCATTGTGCGCTTGTTTTTGGTGGTAGTGTAGTAATACCCAGTACCAGCAGTCGATACCAACTTGATTTTATCTCTCATGATAGCTTTCCTTTAGATGGTGGTGATAAGCGCGTGGCTTAAACTTTTTGACCTTGTGCGCGCAAATCTGCTAACACTTTATCAATACCAACTTTGTCGATGATGCGCATACCTTTGGTAGACACACGTAGACGAACAAAACGGTTTTCTGACTCTACCCAAAAACGATGGTTATGAAGGTTTGGTAGAAAGCGACGACGGGTTTTGTTGTTTGCGTGCGAAACATTATTACCCACCATAGGGCGCTTTCCAGTCACTTGGCAAACTCTAGACATGGCGAACTCCTAATCTATGCGGTATGAGGGATTCTCATACCAGTCTGGGCAAGTTGCGCGTATTTGCGGCATGGACACAGCAAGCAGCAGCTTTGCACCAAACAAAACTATATGAAGGTTGAGCTGGTTTTACTGTCATATAAAGGCAAATAACAGAGTGACCAATTCAGAAAATTTTAAAGCCGACATTTATACCATAAAATCAGTGAATACTCAAATTATTTTACGATAAACATCGTCTTATAGAAGCGTCATTATACCTTGAATTGACACTGCTATGTGATTGATTACTTAACTTATAGGTATAATTTTTAGTTGTAAGTTACAACAAAAGTCAGTAAGGTTACCGTTATAATTTTAATACATTATATATATAGAGTAAACAGAATGTAACTTTATCTATTTTTATTATGCATTTATAGATTGGGTACGATTCTTGCTTGTATTTTTGAACATATCATAGCTGATTCGGATTCGGAGTCCAAAACATGTCACATAGCTCGCTACCTTTTACTTCTAAGCTGTTTCAACTTACTTCTTTGACTTGTGCATTGGCATTAGCAGGTTGTGGTGGAGGGGGTGATGGTGACACAGTAGATTCTGTTGCACCTGCACCTGATTTAGGTATTGAGCAGCCAGGATCAGGTGGTAGTAACGGGGGTAATGGGAATAATGGTGGGGGCGAACAAGTTCCAGATACTGAACCTGATTTCTTTTTGCAAAAGCTTACTACCTTACCATCCATTATTGAGCTATCGGATGAAGAAACTCTCTTTACTGTTACTGTTAAAGCCGTTGAGAAAAACTCTGGTGGAGCAATGGTTGGCAAAGCAGTTACTTTAAAAGTAAATGACTCTGAAACCAACGGCATTACTATCGAAGGTCAGAGTACTCAAGCTACCGATAATGACGGTAATGCTGTATATACGCTCAAGCTCAATCCGCAAGCAGTTGATGACAAAGACGAACTGATAAATAAAGGCTTTACTTTATTGGCTACTGCTGAGAAAGCAGATGGTACAGCTGTTGCACCGCAAGAGTTGAAGGTTTCAGTAAGCAAAGAAGGCAGTGGCGATGGTACACAAGTCACTGAAAGTAAGCTTGAAATCACCTCTTCATTAAGCACAATTTCAGTTTCTAATAATACTCTAAACCCTTATGGAGATAATGCCCAGCTGACTGTCATTGCTAAAAACAACAATGGTGCTCGTGTTCAAGATGTAAAAGTTGGACTCGGTATTGATAGTATTAAGGGTATATCTATCGTAGGGGGTAATGGTAAAGTTACTGATGCTAATGGCATGGCAACCTTTAATATTAAAATAGAAGAGAATATTTGGACAGATGAAGATGCGGATAAGCTTGAGGCATTGCAAGAAGAGCTTACTGCATTGCTCGAAGGTGAAGGAATTGCATATGCTATCAGTATCCAAGAGCAAAATGGTGCTACCAAACAAGATACAGGCTATTTACCTATAGCGTTGCCTGTATCTGACTATGAGTTAAGCATGACCAATAGCGCAGAGCCACTTAGTGCTTATGGTGATACACAACAGCTGACTTTTACTGCTAAGCCAAAAAATAGTAGCGTATCAACCAATATTAACGGCGCTAAAGTCACTGTCAAGCTTAATGATGCACCTAATGGTGTGAATCTGGCAACCAATCAGCTGACTTTAGATGATAAAGGTCAAGCGACTGTTGCGTTGACGATAGCACCTAACCTTAAGGAGTCTATACGAAAAATGCTCGCTGAAGATGGCATCAGCTATACAGTGACATTGTCGGAACCCAATCGTTCAATCACTCCTAAAACATTTAAAAGTTCAGTTGAAATACCAGTTGCAAAGAACGTAGTGAGTTTTGAAGGAAGTGACAAAAAACAAATCTCAAGCTCTGGTGGTAGTGCAGTGATTAGTTTTAGAGTCAATAGTAAAAATGGAGGAGCAGTAGCCAATCAATTGGTTTCAGCGACTCTACCAACGGCTTTGACTAGTAAAGGCTTATTGACTATTGACGGTAGTGCTGAACAAGCTACTAATGATAAGGGTATTGTAAGCTATATAGTGCGTGTACCTTCAGGACTGAATGAAGCACAAAAATTATCATTAGAAAAAGCGGCAAGCTTTGTCTTAAGTATCAACGCTGTGGAAGATTCTGGCGTTAGCAGTACGGCAAGTAGTAAAAGCATTACTAT
Source organism: Psychrobacter sp. 1Y10 (assembly GCF_052259005.1). Lineage (NCBI taxonomy): Bacteria > Pseudomonadati > Pseudomonadota > Gammaproteobacteria > Moraxellales > Moraxellaceae > Psychrobacter > Psychrobacter sp. 1Y10. The sequence continues at coordinate 214,591 of NZ_JBQQES010000001.1, forward strand.
TGGCTCGGACATTGGACAAAGTGATATAACATTGACAGCCAAAAGCGTACCAGCGATCGTTAGCGTCTTAGATGAGCAGTTTAAGCTACAGGTTATTGGTAAACGTAAAGATGGTAGCGCTGCAAATGCTCGCTCAGTAAAGCTAATTATCAATAAAGGCGCAGGCGTAACTATCGTTGGTAATCAGCAGGATACTAACGATGCTGGCGTAGCGACATTCACGGTCAAAATTGACCAAAGCTTGACAGCCGCTCAGCGTGACCAATTGATAAAGTCTGGCATCAGTTATACTGCTGTCTTAACTGATGAAGATGGTACTCAAGCCAAAATTACTCAGGCCATCAAGGTTGAACAACCAGACACCAGTATTGAGTTTGACACTATCATAACTCCAACAATCAGTGAGCTCGGTGGTAGCGGCAACATTAATGTTAGGCTGACGGCTAAAGGTAAAGCACAGGCCGTTGCAAACCAAAAAGTTGATATTCAACTAGGCGCTAAAGCACAAACTTATGGCGTTACTATTGCTCAAGAGACAGCGACTACAGATTTCAACGGTGATGCAACTTTCGTCGTTCAGATACCAGACAATCTAACTGCCGAGCAGCGCGCTGATCTCAAAAGCGTAGGAATTAATTATCAGCTATCTTACGTTGAAAATAATATTACTTATAAGTCTGAAATACAAAAAGTTAATATCGTTACTCCTACCGTTTCTCTAAACATTTTGAATGCAACGAATAATATTGATAACCAAGCAGGCTATATTCTTAATAATGCTGGTAGTGTTGCTAAAATACAGGCACAGCTCAATAATCAATCATCAGGCGAACAAGTAGCCAATCAACCAGTCAAACTTACCCTCGACGATAAGTCGTTGGCAAGTTTATTAACCATCAATAATCAAACTGGCTCATCAAATATTGTTGCTAATACAGATAACAATGGCTTGGTTGATTTTAATGTTGTGGTAGGAGGCGGATTAACAGATGCAGAAAAAGAGGCGCTTAGCAAAACAGTATTAACTGCTACCTTAACAGAAACATTAACTGGAAAGCAGCAGCAGGTCAAAATTAAAGTACAATCTATGACCGCCGCTATCTCTTTACTAGGCAGTGCATTAAAACCACTTAATTTAAATGGCGGTGAGAGTCAGATTGAGGTTATTGCAAAGGATAGTAAAGGCAATATTGTAGATGGACAAAAAGTATTCCTTGCTCTTCCAGCCTCTATTGTTCGTCAAGGAGTTGCTTTGGTCTCTGGTGGTAACCAGACCACTGACAACTCAGGCAAAGCGACATTTAGCATTGCTGTACCCAACGACTTAACCACTGAGCAAAAGGCGGCTATTGGTAGTAGCTTCGTCGTGGGATTATCAGCTGCTGACTCTAGTAGTAATATCGCTACGCAAACCGTTACCGTTAACACCGTTACACCAACGGGTACCAAAGAGAGCTTGAGCATTGGTGCAAACAAAGTAGTTAACACTCAAGGGGATACGTTCAAAGTATTTGTACGCGTGACTGATAAAAAAGGTAGTATCGCAGGACGTGAAGTGCGCTTAAATGTCGATGATCCTATTAAGACTGGCGTGAACATTGCTAATGGCAAAGCCACGACTAACAACGATGGCGTCGCTAGTTTTGATCTTACACTCACAGACGGTGCTAGCGTGAATCAAGCTATTTTAGAAGAAGCTGGTATTCGCTTAACTGCCAAGACAACAACTGTTGAAAATGTTGAGTTGGAGCAAAACTACATTGTAGCTGTAGATTCTACTAGTATTGATAGCTATCAAATTCTAGTTTCTTCTGACAAACCTACTTTAAACACTGGTGGCGATCAAACTAACGCCACTTTCCGCGTAACCGATAGCAGTGGTGGCATCTTGGTAGGGGTGCCAGTTCAATTAAATATAGAAAACTTAGCAGCTAGCGGGGCCGCTCTATCTACGCCAAGCATGGTAACTACTGATGCTAGTGGCTTGATAAATGTTGGTGTGTTACTAACGGCCAATAATGTCAATGCACGCCTTAATCATAGTGTCGTGATTAACGCCAAAATCGTCACGCCGCAATATGACGAGGATGGTAATGTTAGTATGCAAGTGCGTGAGGAGAAGTCGTTAAGCTTATCAGCAGTTGGCACAGAGATTACGCTTGCTGCGACAGAAGCCAATTTAAAAGATGATGCTTCTACTACTATTACAACCACATTAGTGGATGGTGCGGGACGTACTATTGCCAATGCTGGTATGGAGTTAGTCGACGCGAACGGTGATGTTATCCACTCTAGTGCGACTGCTATTAGCAATGCAAATGGTCAAGCAGTATTTAATATTAACGAAGCTGATTTGAGCTTTGATAGCAATGGTAACTTACGTGTATTTGCTCGCGCTATTGGTGAGGAACGTGTCAATATTCAGCGCAGTATCAGCAGTATTGATTTGGTTAAAGTCTCACAGGCAGGTATCAGCTTTATCGATATTACAGATGTCTACGATGTCAATAAAGCCCATACCATTAAGGTTCAAATACGTCGTGATACAGATGCTCAAGCAGCGGAGTTAATTGGTAAGCAAGTCGAGGTGCAAACCACACTAGGTAAGTTTGCTAGTGGTAGTGCTGTTAGCAATAATGTCATCGTTACCAAAACTATTGCTGCCAATGACATAAGTGGCAATATTATTACGATACCTGTTACCTTAACGTCAGAGCTTGCTGGTATTACGGTACTACAAGCAACTGTACTGGGTGAAAATGTTAATGGTCAGCCTAAGTATCAAACTACCGTCGATACACGCTTCCGTGCCACTACACCTGCGAAAATGCTGTTCCAAGCAGTAAAATCCGTTATTACGCCAGGTGGTAGTACTGAAATTGTTGCTACGGTGAAGGACAAAAACGATGTTCCTGTAGAGGGCCAAACGGTCGTGTTTAGTCGTGCGGCAGATTCATCAGCAGGACGTTTGTCAGCTGCTACGGCAGTGACAAATAGCAGAGGTGAGGCACGAGTGGTTTATCAAGCCAATGCTAGCTCACCGATTGGTGGTGTGATTATCAATGCACGCTTGTTACAAGACAATGCAAGTATTGGTAGTAAGACCACCAACATTACCGTTTCAAAAGAAGCGGTCTATACCACGTTAGCCTTTAGTAATGTAGTTTCTTCTGATACGATTTATTATACGAAACGTGTTTCAATTTCAGTGATGGACGGTTCGGGACGTGCTGTGCCTAATCAGGAAGTGTCAATTAAGTCTTACGCTACTGAATATGCACAAGGTGTATATTGTCTGTTAGATAGTACAACTACTTATCAAGCTGCTGATATCGAGGAATTAGACGAAAATGGTAAGGTGATTCAGGTTACAACACCAGAGCCTCAAACGTACTCTGAAAAAACACCAGTACCGTTAAAGTCTGATTGGTATCCTACGGAAGATGCTAACTACAATTACACGCTAGATCAAGATTCTGACCCTATATTAAATGAAGATAAAAATTTTAGTGGTAAGCTTGAAGCTATTAATCCAGTCACTATTCTTGGTAGCACTGTTTCAGAAGATGGTTACTCATTTATCACAGATGATGAAGGTCGCGCTGACTTTGATATTCGCTACCCACTACGCTATTCGAACTGGGTAAAAGTACGCTTTGATGCTTCAACCTTTGTCAATGGTAGTGAAAACACACAAAGCATTAACTACCAACTACCAACTTCAGTAGATGACCTAATAATAAATGGTTCTACCTTAATAACTCCTTGGATTAACAATGCAAGTCCGTTTGGTACGGGTGGTGCTACATGTACCAATAGCTTGAGTGTGACGATAAATGAGAATATACCGCGTACAAGAGTAACTTTATCTCCATATTCGCCAAATTACAACGTAACAATTAATGGTGAGCAATCAGGTAATCAGCCAAATGCAGGGTTTGATACATATATAATAGATTTCAATAAAGCGTTTGAACTTGGTTCAACTGTAACTGTAAATAACAACGGTTTTGGTTTTTCTAAAGTTATCAAAATTGAGCAATGATTTACAATATTTACTTATATCATTGATATTTAATACGTACCCCCAACCTCGCGTTGGGGGTTTTTACATTCATAATCTCAATAACGAAATACATTCAGCAAAAAGTGGTAAAAACAATTAGAATAGTGAATTTGCTACGCTCTTAGTGGTTATTAAAATACAAAAAGCAATTATTCTATTTTAGGTTGGGTGCTCTATGTCAGATACTGAAACGACGACTTCATCAAGTGCTTTATCGCACGCTGTGTCTAATGCATCATTCCCTCTCGATGCTATTGATACCGCTACATTATTGATTAAGTGCCGCGATCAAGCAGGCATTGTACAGGCAGTATCAGAATTCATTCATCGCTATGGCGGCAATATTATCTCCCTTGACCAATACTCTACCGCTCATGAAGGCGGGCAATACTTTATGCGTCTGGAGTTTGCATTAGCAGGTTTAAGTGAGATTATTGAAAACTTTGAGGCCAGCTTTGCACATACTGTTGCCAAGCGCCACAACATGACTTGGCGTCTACATGACAATGCAATTAAGACGAAAGTCGGTATCTTGGTATCGAAGTTTGATCATGCATTATTAGATTTGTTATGGCGTCATCAGCGAGGTTTGCTCGATTGTCAGATTACCTCGATAGTGAGTAACCATCCTGACTTGCGCCAAGCGGTCGAAAACTTCGGTATACCGTTTCATCATGTACCAGTGACTAAAGATAATAAGGTAGAGGCAGAAGAGCAGATTCATACATTGATGGCAGGTAATGATTTGTTAGTATTGGCGCGTTATATGCAGATATTATCATCTGACTTTATCGAACGCTGGCCGATGCAGGTTATCAATATTCATCATTCGTTTTTGCCCGCATTTGTGGGGGCTGACCCATATCGTCAGGCTTATGAAAAAGGCGTTAAGCTGATTGGAGCGACTGCGCATTATGTCACTGCGGAGCTTGATCAAGGACCCATTATTGAGCAAGATGTGCACCGTGTGACTCATCGCCAAAGTGTGATAGAGTTACGTGCTATTGGCCGTGATATTGAACGCAATGTATTGGCTCGCGCTGTAAATTGGCATGTGCAAAACCGAGTTATAGTGACAGGTAATAAAACAGTGGTTTTTAATTAAAAAAGATTGTCGGTAATTGGTGATTAAATAGTTTTGATAAAGAGAGTGTTTTATAACACCAGCTCTAAAACAAACTTGCTACCAACGAAGCCCACTGCTAATAAGATAAAAGCATAAAAGGTAATGTTAGCCGCTCGCTTGCCACGCCAGCCTGCGCGCCAATGACCTATCAATAGTACGCCAAACAATATCCATGACAGCAAGCTAAAGACTGTTTTATGTACAATGTGCTGTGCCATTAAATCTTGTACGTAGATAAAGCCAATGCCTAGCGCAATGCTTAGTATGATAAAGCCTACCAATATCATATCGAACAATAGGCTTTCCATGCTTTGTAGAGGCGGTAGTTTGTTCACCCAAAAGCGATGAATGGTGTGGTGTTTAAGTTCACGGATCTGCAGACGTAAAAATAGCGCTTGTAGGGCAGCCATTAGCAGGACACAATAGGCGGCCAGTGACAATAAAATATGTGCTTCAAGTCCGATGCTTACATCAGTTAACGGTTGATAGGGTGCGCGGCCAACATAGCCTATCGTCATGCCGATAAGTGCCGACGGCGCCGCTAAAATACCGAGACTAAGAATAGGGCGATACAGGCAAAAGAGTACGTAAAAGAATAAGAAAAATAGACTGATGAGACTGATTATATTAAATAGGTTAAAATTTAATCCATATAACGTAACGACATACGGGTACAATAGCGCGGCATGGGCAAGCATACCAACGGTTAATAAACCTAGGCTTAAACCCTTATGTATAAGGTGATTTTTTGTCAGTGCCCAACTGATATGGATACTGACCAATATATAAGCCATACTGGCAACGATAAACACAAGGTGCACTGGTAAAAAACCTCATCCCATAATGAGCGCAAAATCGCCGCTCAATTTATTGCTAAAGTGGTATTATTAGAATAATCGTTCAATTTATCATAAAATGAAGGCTAATTGAGAATCATCTTCATTATTCTTTATGACTATTAAGGCAGTTGTTACCAAACCTACAAATGCTAAAAGCGTAAATTATACGCTAGTATCAATAAGTGGTGGTTTTTGGATAAATTGTACACAAATTAAGTGAGTAGTATTCCAAACTATTTTATTTAGTCCCTCATTAATAAAGTGCTTTTTGGCTGTATATATTTTGATAAAAAGCCTTTTGATAAAAATATTTTAACTGTTTAACTGAGAGTTATTTATGTTTGATACCTTAACAGAACGTCTGTCGTCAAGCCTACGCAATATCGTTGGCACAGGACAACTGACTGAAGACAACATTAAAGACACCTTGCGCGAAGTGCGCATGGCACTGTTAGAGGCTGACGTCGCCTTGCCAGTAACCCGTGATTTTGTCAAACGCGTCAAAGAGCAAGCGCTCGGAGCGGAAGTACTCAAAGAGCTAGCACCAGGACAAGCCTTTGTAAAGATTGTCCATGATGAGCTGACCGAGATGATGGGCAGCGCTAATCAGCAGCTTGAGATGACAGGTAAACCGCCTGTAGTCTACTTGCTGGCAGGTTTGCAAGGTGCAGGTAAAACCACTACTGCAGGTAAATTAGCCAAATATCTACAAGAGCGCCAAAAGAAAAAAGTCATGTTAGTCTCAGCGGACGTATATCGTCCAGCAGCGATCAAACAGCTTGAGCAGGTCGCCGGTCAAGTAAATGCCAAGTTTGTCAATTCAAGCATTGATGAAAACCCTATTGATATTGCTAAGCGCGCCATTGAAGAAGCCAAGATCCAGTATCAAGACATCTTAATCATCGATACGGCTGGTCGTTTGCACATTGACGACACTATGATGGATGAGATTAAGGCGCTGACGGCGGCGGTTAATCCATCTGAGACCTTGTTTGTGGTCGATGCGATGACGGGTCAAGATGCGGCCAATACTGCCAAAGCCTTTAACGACGCATTGCCATTAACTGGTGTGGTCCTCACCAAGACCGACGGTGATGCACGTGGCGGTGCTGCACTTTCTGTCCGTGCGATTACAGGTAAACCGATTAAGTTCTTAGGTCGCGGCGAAAAACTAGACGCATTAGAGCTTTTTCATCCTGAGCGTATAGCCCAGCGTATCCTTGGTATGGGTGACGTACTAAGTTTGGTTGAAGAAGTCGAGCAAAAAATCGACCGCGACAAAGCCGAAAAAATGGCGAAAAAGATGCAAAAGGGCGGTGATTTCGACCTTGAGGATCTACTGACTCAGTTTCAACAAATGAAAAATATGGGCGGTATGTCGGGCTTTCTTGATAAGATGCCTGGTATGGGTGGATCAGACATGCAAAAGGCAGTCGAAGACGCTAAGCCTGAGGAAAAGGTACGTGAAATGGAAGCGTTGATTAATTCTATGACGCCATTTGAACGTAAAAATCCAGATAAGATCAATCCAAGCCGTAAGCGCCGTATCGCCGCAGGCTCTGGCCGTGAGATTCAAGACGTCAACCGTTTGCTAAAGCAACATAAACAAATGGCAAAAATGATGAAAATGATCTCAAAGCCTGAAGGTATCAGTAAGATGATGAAGTCGATGCAAGGATTAATGGGCGGTGGCGGCGGAGCTGGGGGCGGTGGTCCTCTATTTGGCGGTGGCGGTCAGCAGGGCGGTCCCAAAGATGTGAACCCGCAACAAATGGCGAAGCAAATGGGCCTTGATCCCAATAATATGCCTAGCACCGAAGAGATGCAAAAACAGATGCAAGAGCTGCAAAACCAGACGCCTAAGAATTTTAAAAAGCGTTTTTAATAGACCAGTGACAAGTTTCTGTTATTGTAAGTTTTCTTTTTGATGAAAACCCAAAGCTAAGGCAGTTTTGGGTTTTTTTTATGAAAACTGTAGGCAAATTTTTTGATGAATAAAGTATGAAAAACGTAGAAAGTCATAAAATGGCTTATTCTAAATGCTATGATAGGCCCAATTTTATTTGGGTGTTTTTGATATAGTCGTCCAAAGTGAAATTGTTATAAGTTTAAACGTGCTACTGGTATAAATTTTACTTGCGTACTGTTGTCTCAGAGGTGGCGCAAAATTCATCCCAGCAGCGCTAATCTATTCTTAGATCTAATCGATTATAGTTGATTTTTTATAGAAGTAGTATAAGTTTAAACTGTTATAAAGCAACCGAGTGTAGAGGTAATACTGCAAACGAGACGCTATAATATCTTATAGCGGACTGACTATAGTGCCAAAAGTATAAACCGAGGTTACAATGTTTTTAGCAATGGATACCGTGTTTGATCAATGTTCGATCGCCATCTTAGATGCGAGTGGGCAAGTGCTGTCGAGCCATACAGAGACGGGTAAACGTCAGCAGACCCAGCAAATCTTGCCGATGATTGATGCAGCGCTGTCTGAGTCAAATCTCAATCTTGCTGACCTACAAGCATTAATCTTTAACCGTGGCCCTGGTGCATTCAGCGGTATTCGAATTAATACTGCAGTGGTACAAGCATTATCTGTGGCACATGATTTGCCTTGTGTAGGTGTGTCTAGCTTACAAGCCATAGCCCAGTGTGCGTATCAGCAGTACGGCGTGACGCACGTATATAGTGCCCTCGACGCACGTATGCAACAAGTCTATTTTGGCCAATATAAAATAGAAGAAACAGAGCAATACCCCGTTGCCATAATGCAGCCGGTGTCAGTCGATAATAGCGATAGTACTGAGCGGTTGCTGGATTATGACAGTCAGACAGCGCTTAATCTTGCTATCGTTGGTAATGGTGCACCGCTCTTAACACTGTATGATGGACAAGTATGTCATGATGATGTCTGGCCTACTGCAGTGGTGATTGGTCAATTAGGTATTGCTCAATTTATGAGTACTGGCGGTACAGAGGCTGCGCAAGCGCTACCAGAGTATCTGCGCAATCAGGCATGGAAAACCTTAAAAGAGCAAGGTAAAGCATAGCTTTTAATATATTCATTTAAGAGAATGCATATAGATGGGCAATAGTAGCTATGTGTAACTTATTATAAAAGCAACGACAATATAGGACGGCCAATAGGTCTGTTTTTAGGAAAATAATTGTGGATATACTCTTGTTAATTCAAGCTGTCATTATGGGTATCGTTGAAGGCATTACTGAATTCTTACCCATTTCTAGCACGGGTTATTTAATTCTATCTGCCGATTTAATGAATTTTTGGACTAAAGATAAAGTCGATTTGTTTGTGGTGGTGGTACAGCTTGGTGCTATTTTGGCAGTCATTTATGACTATTGGGGTAGGCTGTGGCAAGCGTTGATGGGTCTGCTGACGGGCAAAGCTGACGGTATGAGTAACCCAAGACAGCTGGGGCTGAGCTTGATTGTCGCTACTGTTCCTGTGATGCTTGTAGGCTTTACTTTTGCTGATGAGATCAAAACCTACTTATTTAATCCTATTACTGTTGCTATCATGCTCATCATCGGTGGTCTGCTGATATTTTATGTTGAAAAACGTCCCAAAACGATCATTGCTCGTGAGGCCGAAGACGTCAGTCTAAAGACAGCGTTGATGATTGGTTTGTTTCAGTGTCTGGCGCTGATACCAGGTACATCACGTTCAGGTGCGACTATCATTGGTGCGCTCTGGCTTGGCGTTTCACGTAAAGCTTCAGCAGAATTTTCATTCTTTTTGGGGATTCCGGTCATCGTTGGTGCCGCATTACTAGATTTGCTTAAGCATGGCGATGTGTTGACCAGTAGCGAAGATTGGCTGGTGTTAGGCGTAGGCACAGTAGTATCTTTTATTGTAGCGCTACTTTGTATTCGCTGGCTTGTCGCTTGGGTAAGCCGCCGTGACTTTACGATTTTTGCATGGTTACGTATTATTACTGGGGTGGTAGTATTGTTGGCGTCTTGGTTGTTTGGTTATCAAATGGCAGGTTAAACATGCACTATGATTTATGGTCTTATCAATCGTTAAGAGAAGGGCAGTCATGAGCGCGTCGCTACCAGCAGCTAACAATCTTAGTGCGCAAAGTCATTGCCAACTGCTTTATGTCAGCGAGCATCAGCAAGCCCAGATTGAGCGCCTGCACGTCCTGATAGAACAGCATCAACTCCCCATCAGCCTAATGACTAAATTGTTTGCCGAAAAGCTCAATCAAAAACGTCGCAAGCAATTAAGTCAAATGTCCACTTTACCCATTTTATTATTGGATGAAAAAGACAAGCTGTCGTGGTTGAGTGATGGATTGAGCGTTACCCCAGAATGGGATAAATTGCAGCGCCGTGTGGTAAGCGCTGGACGTAAGTCTGAGCTGTTGCTGCAAGCGGCTAAAGTTACATCGGACAGCCGCGTTATCGATGCAACAGCAGGCTTTGGTCACGACAGCTTGATATTGGCCAGCACCGGTGCTCAAGTCACTATGCTTGAGCAGCAACCTTTAATGGCGTTGCTACTACTAGTAGAGCAGCAGCGTATGAATGCACTACCGAATTGGCAAAAGCTGATGAGCCGTCTGCAAATCATCAATACCGATGCGCTAAGTTATTTTACGCAGTCAAATGCAGAGATGACAGCCGCCAGTCAACAGTCAATTGACGTTGTATATTTGGATCCGATGTTTCCAGAAGACAGCTATCAAGATAGTAAGACGGGCAAAGGCGCCAAAGTCGGCAAGCATATGCAAGCCTTACACCAATTGGCTCGTCCGCCGACAATGGACGAAGAGTGCCAACTGCTACAAAGTGCGCAAGCTATCGTCAGAAATAGCGACAAACAAGGCCGCGTGGTGGTAAAACGGCCACAGCTTGCGCCGCCACTTGCCAATCAACAACCAAGTGAAAGTTGGCATAATGAAGCGGTACGTTTTGATGGTTATTTTGTTTGATATCTAGGCAATCCAGTTTTAGAACGTTACCGTGCTGCTGGAATATATTTAGGACTCATGGATTTAGGAGCAAGGAATGTCGACGTTAATCATATGGGTGATGGGGGCAGGGTTGTTATTGATAAATATCATACTGCGTACTCGGATTCTCCGGCTTGAAGCGTCTCTTAAAGCACTAAGAGGCTCACAAGAGTATTTAACTTATCTGCATAAGCAAGCTCAAACAACGCAAAATAATAAAGTGGCAGCCATCAAGGCGCTGCGTAAAAAATACCCTGAGCTATCATTGATTGAAGCCAATAAATTATGGCAGCAAGTCCAGTAATCTTAACCAAAAACATAAGTCGCATACATAACTTTTTATTGATGATAATTAAAATACCATGACATTTTCAGACAAACTACACGCCTATTTGCAGCTGACACGCTTTGATAAGCCAGTCGGTATAGAGCTGCTACTTTGGCCCACACTTTGGGGCGTGATGCTGGCTGCTATGGGCCATGCGCAGCAGCAAGGGGCAACGGCAGGTCTGCCCAGCCTAAAGGTATTTATATTATTTGCACTGGGCGCGATTTTTATGCGGGCGGCAGGTTGTGCGATTAATGACTTTGCCGATCGTAAAGTCGATGGTCATGTCAGTCGTACTAAAGGTCGCCCTTTAGCAGATGGACGTTTATCTGCTAAAGAGGCCATTGCTGCATTTTTAGTGTTGGTATTATTGAGTGCCAGTCTATTGTTTTTCTTGCCCATCGAAGTATTTTATTGGTCTTTAGGAGCAGTCATACTGGCCTTTATTTACCCGTTTATGAAACGTTTTACGCACTTACCGCAAGTGTTTTTGGCTGCAGCGTTTGGCTGGGCGATACCAATGGTGTATGTAGCGGTGCAAGGTGCGCCTGACATTTGGTGCTGGTTGTTGTTTATAGCTTATATGTGTTGGACGGTGGCTTATGATACCCAGTATGCCATGGCGGATCGTGAGGATGATTTAAAGATTGGAGTCAAGTCTACGGCAATACTCTTTGGCCGCTATGATGTCGTTATCATCTCGTTACTGCAAATGTTGTTTTTGCTCATTATGGGCGTGGTAATGTGGCATTATTTTGCGCCGACATCGCTGGGCATCACTCCAGTATTTGGACTAGCGTTGGTCGCAATGATGTTTGCTAAGCAAAACAGCGCCTGTGCCACTCGTCATGCGATGTCTTGCTTTCAGGCATTTTTAGCCAATATATGGGTCGGGCGCTACGTCTTTGCGCTTATCGCAATTGCTTGTTTATGGACGACTTTTAATGGATAAATTCAAGAAGCTCTCAAAGTCAAAAGCGAGAAAGCGGGTTGACCTCAATGGTCCAAGCGTCGATTATCAGGCAAAGCTGGCTGAGCATGGTTTGACTCGCGAGCAAGTCATTGCTACCGAACGTAAATTGGCGAAGTTTGCCAACACTATGGATTCGCTCGTGCGTGTGCCGTTTACTAAGCAAGGGATGGGCGCTGATGCGGCGCTTTCGACCATTCCGCTAGCAGGAGATTTGGCGGGACTCGCGTTGACCAGCTATGCTTTTATATTAGGTCGTCAGCTAGGCGTCCCAGCACATAAGATGACGCCAGCAGTCAGACTGGCGCTAATTGATATGGTGGTTGGCATTGTACCTGGTATTGGGACGCTGCTGGATATCTTTATACGTCCTAGTCGTAAGACCTTGGGCATCGTACATCAGCACCTACAAGATGAGTATGGCATCACTGAAACCATGCATATGGATCGGCCATTTTTACATCAATCATTAGAAGACAAGCAGCGGCAAAGTCGCTTTTGGCGCAATCCTATCGTGGCTTGGCTCTATCTGCATATACCTGACATATTAGGGCTAGTCGTTTTGATATTTGTTGTTTGGGGATTGTGGGCCGTGATGAGCTGGCTGGTCGCTATGTTTGGTAAAACAACGGGTTTTGGCTAAAAGAAAGCAATAAAAAGGCGGCACACGATAGTAACGTGTGCCGCCTTTTTATTGCTTAAAATATTATTTTTAAGAGGCTTAAGCTATGTGTCTTTTCACAATTTACTCAGTGACGACTTCAGCATCAGCGCTGATAGCATCGAAGCTTGTGACATTATTGTTTTTAATAAGGTCGATGCTACCACCACCTGCGTGAGTGACCAGCTGCATATGACCATCTGTAGAACGATAAGTTGGATTATTGCCTTGGCCTTCGGGTGCGCTGAGCATCATAGTCGGTTTGTTAGGCAAAGTGACAAGGGCATTGAGTACGCCTGCTGCTGAGGTCTCAAAGACGACGGATAACGTTTCACCTGCCGCGTTTTTGTAAATGACATCAGTGATTTGTGCGCCTTTAATAGCTTGTTCTGGATTAGGAGTCAGGTCTGCTGTATTTGGTTCTACTTCTACGGTTTCGATATCGTTTTCAAGCTCGTTTACGCTAACATCGTTCTTTGACTTTTCGGTGGAATCAACCGAGTTTTGAGAGCTGTCTATAGGTGCACTATTGTCATTGCTATCACTGTCATTATTAACAGACGTAGTTTGAACGGTGGTCGTTTCAGCTTGTGGCTCATTAGCTGCTTCAGGTTCTGGTGTCTTTTGGCAAGCAGTCAGTATCAGCCCACTAAAAAGAAAGGCGGGAAAAACACGCAAGTAGGACTTGGATTTTAGTGACGCTATAGCAAGGGCTTTCATAGTAAGGTTATTATTCCATTAAAAGGGTTTATTTGAGCATAGTGAGCTGTCATCTGCTGTTGGATAACAACATATTGCTAAGTACTTACGGTAATAACGAGCTGTCGCTGTCCGCCATACTTATCAAGGTTATCTCGATGCTCGCATAAATATACGCCTTGCCACCTGCCAAGTCCCAATACGCCATTGCTAAGTGGGATGGTTAAACTGACCCCAAGCATTATACTTTTAAAATGGGCTGGCAAGTCATCCGAACCTTCTAATGTATGACGGTACTCGGGTTGATTAGCAGGCGCAATTTTATTCAGCCAATCTTCAGTATCTAGTCTGACATCTGGGTCAGCATTTTCGTTAATCGCGAGACTGGCAGAGGTATGCTGTAAAAATAGGTGCACTAGACCTACTTGAGATGAATTAGGTATTAGCTTACGAATCGCATCTTCAATCATTGGCGTTATGATATGAATGCCGCGCGCATAGGCAGGCAGGGTCAGCGTGGTTTGGTGGTAGGGCATTACATACCTCTCGTTATTAGAAACAACTTTATAGCTTCATACTATAAAATAGCCAAGAATGTGAAAAGCTCAGTCATAACAAAGCTGAAACCAGGTTTGAATGTTAACTAAGCGGCGTCTGTAAGCGCGTACGATTGGGCGACAGGCGCGCGCGCATCGCTGCTGACAATGGTGCAAAAGATCCTAGCATCATATCTGCAAGCGTTTCAGCGCATATGGGCGCTAACGCATAGCCTTTAGCGCCCATCGCACTCATAACCCAAGTACGCCGGCTTTGTGCTAATCGTCCTACGATAGGATGATAATCAGGGGTTTGAGTTCGAACGCCGGCACGCCCCTGCCATAGACTGCTATCGGCTGGAATAACCGATTCCATCTCAGGAATGGCAGAGACGAGCTTTTCACGACTAATATGGTGCTCTTCATTACGAATATCAGTGTCTGTATCATTGCGTATAAAGCTAGCGCCTAATAATAGATGCGCTGCACCTTCTACCACATCATTCAACTCTTTATCATCAGCTTGCGCGGTAAAGACGGCACAGTAGCCGCTATATTTAAGCGGTATTTTAGGTAGGTTTGTGAGCTGTTTGGTGGTTGGCGTGAACCACGAAAGCTGACCACGAATTTTACGACAATCAAAAATACGCTGATCTATTTTGTGACTCTCATAAGCGGCGCAAATCACCACATTATCGGCACTAATAGTCATCACGCCTTTGTCCTGATTACTGCCTTCAATACGAACACAGCTTTCCATCTCGTTAATATTGCTAACGTCTAATTGCTGAAAGCAGATGAGCGGATGGGTCAGTATTATATTTTTTAATGCTTGAGGGTTGACCAAACCGGATTGTGGTAAGTACAAATTCTCTGATAAATCATGCGTTTTTAATCCGGTAGTCTCTTGTGCTTGCGCAAGCGATAGCGTGGTTGCCATCTCATCCGGATAGTCTGCAATTTGTTCTGTGCCGATATTGGCTTTTATCAGCAAATCTAGTGCGCCAGTTAACTCAAGTACGGGCGCTGTATTTTGCTTTGCAGCCTTTTTATTAAGCTGTCGATATAGACGGCTGCTATAGAGATAACCGATGCTATGCAAATGCTCATCGACATGATGAATCGGTGTCATCTTAGGTGCGAGTAGGGCGCGAGGATTGCCAGATGCTCCGGCCAAAGGTGCTGATTTATCTAGCAAAGTGACATTAATACCGCGATTGGCAAGTGACCACGCTGTCATTAAGCCTGAGACACCAGCGCCAATGACAATACTATGGGCGCTATTAATAGCTTGATTAATAGCTTGATTATCAGGATAGTCATGAGCATCACTACGGTTATCTGACAAATCGGTAGACTCAGCCATGATGGCGGTGAGCATCTCACGTTTACGGCCAAAGCCTTTGACTTTTTTGATCTCAAAGCCGCAGTCTTTTAGTGCGCGTTTGACGATACCTGCGCAGCTATAAGTAGCTGCGGTCGTGCCAAGGTAGGAGAGACGCTGTATTTGTGCGAAGATGTTTTCAGCCCACAATGTACTATTACAAGAAGGGGCAAAGCCATCCAGATACCATGCGTCAATGTAGGGTGCTGGCTTGATAGAGGCGTCTAATGCCAATTTGGACAAACTATCAGCTGCGTCACCAAACCACATATCGACAGTCAAATTATCATCGAGGAAGTTTAGACGATGACATCCTGCGATCAGAGGCGGATAAGCCGCTAAAAACTGCGCAGTCAGCACAGACAGCTCAGGCGCACGCTGTGCCCATAAAGCTAAGATTTGGGTAAGATCTGTGAGCGGTATCGGATGTTTTTCTGTGGTAATAAAGTGTAGCTTCGCTGTTGCCAAGTGTGGATGGGCATGACGCAGCTCTCGCCATAGCTGCCACGTTGCCAACAAATTTAGCCCAGTACCCAAGCCCAATTCTGCGATGCTAAAGCATTGCCTTGGCGCAAGATTAGTCAGTCGCTCAACCAACTGATTGTGTGCCAAAAACACATGACGCGACTCTGCAAGGCCATCGGCATGCGAAAAATACACATCGCCAAACTCACCTGATACCGGCACTTTATTACCCGTATCGTCCATCTGCCAGTTGATCTTGGCAGGTGTGATAGCTGATGCGTGGATATTCGGTGTGGTAGGGTGCTGCATAGGTGTCGTGGCAGCGCTACTATTTTTTGAAGAGGCGTTAGACATAGGCGATCACATTAGAGAAGGCAATAACAAAGAGCTACCAGCGCTCACGGCGGACAAACACCAGCCATGAGATAAAAATACCGACAAGCAAGCTCATCAAAACAGTAAATGCACCGTATAAAAACAATTGACCTTTGCTCTCATAAACCAAAACGTTTACTTGTGTCTGCAAATCATTTACTTGTCTTTGTAGTTGCGCATTGCGACTAAGTAGCGCTTGATTGGCCTCAGATAAGGCTTTGTCTGAAGGCTGAATCTGTGCGGCTAAAGTATTGCTAGCTGACAATGTTTGGTCTGATGTTGACTGGACAGAAGTGTTTTGATTGGTGGCAGACGACGTTGCTACGGAATCAGTATTGCTCACTGATGGCGCCGCATGCGCTGACATGGCGATGAGCAAAAACGTACTAGCCAGGCCATGTTGATAGCGGCGAGTTTTTGATAAGGATATTCGCTGACTCACGACTTTACTACTTTATTCGAGGCGTTATCATCTGCTTTTGGTAAGGTATGGATAAAGGGTCTGATATCCACGTGACTGTATACGCCATCCCGTAAATACGGCTCATCGTTTGCCCATGCTTGCGCTGCTTCTAAAGAGTCAAAGTCAGCGATAATTAGGCTACCTGACATCGCCTCTAAACCGTGCTCGATAGGCGTAGGGCCTGCGATAATAAGACGGTTTTCTTGAATTAACCGCTGTAAGCGCTCAACATGTTCAGCGCGGGTGATTTGACGCTGTGCTGTACTATTGGCGACGTCGTGACCGATGATGGCAAATAAGGACATGACCCTTCCTTTATGAATAGTAAAAATAAAAAATGATGATTTATAATGATAATGTCAATTTGACAATAAGGGTTGGTTATTATCGCAATACTTTTTTATTTTGCAGACTTATCAGTTAAAGCTGGATTTAAATGCTTTTTTAATACCGCAAATTGAGCGACAACAAACACCAGCATAATCGGAATCCAGCCATAGGTCTTAAAGTTAATCCATGCCTCATCAGACATCGTGAATGCCGTGATATAATGTAAAAAGCCCATAAAGGCAAAGAACAGTGCCCAAGCGATAGTAAGCTTTTTCCAGCCACTCATGGTAAGCGAAAAGACCTCTTTCATGGCAAGCTGCATCAAGGGTTTATTAATCGCAGCACTGATAATCAGCGTTAACGCAAAGATACCGTTGATAATCGGCGATTTCCAACGCAGATAAATATCATCACGCAAAAGTAGCGTACCCCCACAAAATAAAATGGTCAGTATTAATACAACCCATTGCTGTTTATCAAATTTGCCTTTTTGACGCACAAAGTGAATAGCATAAACAACGATAGTTGCAATAAGCAAAGCGCCTGCTGCTGCCAAAATACCACTTTGACGAGCAGTAACAAAAAAAGCAATCAAAGGAATGAAGTCTAGTAATGCTTTCATAACAAGTGGAATGTCCAACAAAAACGTAGTGAGTAGTTTACACGTCTACTGAGGCAAAAAAAAGCAATCAACATCATAAACATATTGATAATAAGTATAAGTGCTAGACAATCTTGTTATTGTTTTCTATTAAGCCATTATTGGCCCTTTATAAACCCATATATTTGATCAACATCTAAGGTTAACGTTATGAAAATCGACTTACATTGTCACAGTACCTGTTCAGACGGTACTTACGCTCCAGCAGATGTTGTACAGCGTGCGCACGCAGCTGGTGTCGATGTACTGGCATTGACGGATCACGATACGCTACTAGGTATTGATGAAGCTAGAGCGACAGCCACAGCGTGCGGAATGACACTTATTAATGGTGTTGAAATCAGCTGCGAACATACGCTAACTGGCGGTTATGGCAAAAATAAATCGACCAACAAGATCATTCACATCGTCGGGCTTGATTTTACCGATTTAGATAGAATGCATGCAACGCTACAGCAGCTACAAGACAGCCGTGCCACTCGTGGTCAACGAATTACCGAAAAGCTGAGTGAACTATTAGATACCGACTATGAGGAGCTATGGCAAGCGATACTCGATAAAGCAGGTGGTAACTCGCAAGCGGTTGGACGAGCGCATATTGGTCAGGTGTTGTTTGAGCGCGGTGATGTCAAGACCGTACAAAAAGCCTTTGATAAATATTTGGCCGACAATAAAGCCGCTTACGTCGCGATTGACGCACTTAGTATGGCGAGAGGTATTGAGCTGATTCATGCATGTGGCGGTAAAGCAGTACTTGCACATCCAACGCGCTATCAGCTGTCAGCCACGCGCGTACGTAAGCTTATCGCTGAGTTCGCTGAGCTTGGCGGCGATGCTTGTGAGTTGCCAGCGACCAGTGAGCCGATCAGTACCCGAAGAATGGTTGATCGTAGTATCGCTGAACATGGACTTGTGGCTTCAATTGGCAGCGACTTTCACGGTAGCAATATGCCATGGCGCCGTATTGGAGACGTGCCAACCTTGTCAACTGAACAGCACGGCGTTTGGCAACTTTTTCAACATAGCAATTATTGATTATTGGACAGTTATTAACCATATGTCGTATATAGAGACCATTGACAACAATAATATTGCCAAATGATTTGAAAGTTGCCAAAATCAATAATAAACATACTAGAATTATATAGGTAAGAATTACGTTCACAAAAACGAGTATAGTGCTGCGTCAATCGACGGCTTATTTAAAATTGTAATGCATATCAAATGTTTAAGATTTAAACCAATAAGTATCGTCATCTGCCATACCCTAAGTTCAGTACTAATGTAGTAATCAAGGCATAAGACCTTTGTTACTTTAAACTCATCTATCAGTCTGTTAGCACCTATTTACAAACCACAACGTTTGTATTGGTCTTGATGACAGAATGAACAAATATGCACGTGGTAACGCGTATATGGTTACACCGATATACCGGGCAGGCTACAAAAAACTCTCTCAGATGATTTTTGAGTGGCAAGCTGCGGATAGAGCATCATTGTTAGCCATATTCATCGTGATGGAAATCACCATGCATTGGTTATGGTGTCTGTTTGTTTGGTTACGACAAGAGGCACTAGAGGGCTATGTGGACATGGCTCTCTTGTATCCCATATGGGCTGTTATAACGCTCATAGGGATATTTTTTTGCTGGATGGTAGGTCACTTATCTCATATTAGAGACGACTCTAAGCGCCTACATAATTGGCAAATCGTACTCATTTGTGTATATGGGTTATATATTGCCGTTGTCGTTTTGGTAATGGGTCACAGCAGTTTAGTCTCAGGTGTATCGCTCGTTGGCGGTACGATGCTTGCGATGATGCTAGTACGCCGGCGTTACATTTGGTATGCGTTCTTGATTCAAGTTTATTTGATTGTCCTGATGGCGATTTTGCCTTATTTGGGTGTGACTTTACCTAGCATGCGCCAACTAAATATCCCCTCATTACCGCTTGGTACGTACAGTTATCAAACCTATAGCGAGATGACAAGTATTGAGAATGCGATAGAAGCCACTATTTTTCAAGATGGTACGCTTAGCTGGGATAGTATCAATGAGATTCGGCGCTCCTCAGTATTCTTTTGGCGTGTGACGCATATGTATTTAGCGTTGCCCAAAGCCATTTTTATGGTATATATTTTTAGTACGCTGCTACTAATTTTGGACAATAGCAAAAAACAAATCGTGCAGCATGCCAATCATGATGAGCTGACAGGTCTGAAAAACCGCCGCTGCGGCCTCACTAAAATGCGTCAAACGCTCGCTAAACTCACTAAAAGCCAAGACTATACTGTTATCTTACTCGATTTAGATTTGTTTAAAGGCATCAATGACAATTACGGTCATGATGTCGGCGATCATGTATTAAAAGAAGTTGCAAATATATTGACAGACAAGCTCACTGAGACTGATATTGTCAGTCGTTACGGAGGTGAGGAATTTTTAATTGTTCTGCCTGATATAGCGCATGATCTAGCGATGGCTATTGCCGAACAGCTGCGTTGCGATATTGCTACCCATGTGTTTCAAATAGACCATAATCTAAGCTTTAAGATAACGGCGAGTCTAGGGCTTTATACCTTGACTCATGCTGAGCGCGCCTGCATCAGACAAAGATATGCATCCATAAAATCCAAAGAAACAGTGGCGACATCATCATTATCGAAGCTGCCGACAATTAAGTCTCGTAAGAGCAAACGCGCATCTATACCAGTGTCAGAGCTGCGATATGCTCAGTTGCCTAGTGATATTTGTCAGCGTTTGATTAGAGTCGCAGACAAAGCATTGTACGAAGCCAAAGATCGTGGTCGCAATCAAGTGGTCAGTGCCAACGAGATGACAGTAGCAAAAGACAGCATTGGGCAGTTATACAGCAGTCAAAAAACCAGCGGCCAAAAAACAGATGCATAATCGGTTATGAACAGGATAACTTAGTACAAAGCTACAAAGCCTTACACCTTCGATGATGAGCTGCTTAGCTGTTGTACCAAACCTGCCAGTACACTAGTAGCAAAGCTGCCAGTCGTCAAAGTAAAATTTAATACGAGCGTTTGCTTACCATCTGTTTGTTCCTCTTGCCACGTCCAACGCATCGCTTCAACGGGTAATCGTAGTGCTCGTCGTTGGGCTTTGACGTCGCGTTTTTCTAGACCCACTGCTAGCTGTGCTAATAATGGATTGCACTGTACTATATCGTTTTCGAGCTGGGCTGCTATGCCGCTGACTTTATCGTTACCTACGCCCCACAGCACACCAGTTGGATGAATATCCCCACTGGCAACACGCGCACGTAGCGACTCGTCTACCTCTTCACTAGCAAATATCGAGCCTGAGCCATCTAAGTTAAATACTTCACCGGCAAGTCCTATATTCCAACTGCCGTCGCGGACTCTGGCTGCCAATATCTCATTGAATAGTAAACTACGCGCGGCAGACAACTCCATCGCATGTTGCTCACGCGGTGCACGTTTACGTTTACTCTTTTTTGTTTGCGGACGATCTTTTGGTGCTGGGCGTGCGAACAGCCTTAACGCCTCTGTTATATTATTACCATGCCATCCAAAACGCTGCGGACCAAAGTAATTGGGTACGCCAGTTGCGCTGATATTTTGCAAATGCTGCTCTACAGACGACTTATCGTTAGCTTCCAATTCAATATCTCGCAAGGTGATAATAAATTGATTAGCCCTATGTGTACCGCGATTAAGCTTTTTATTGTGCCAGTGCTGCGTAAGGATGGTGACTGATTCGTTGTCACCGATATCTATTGGTGCAAATTTAGTCTCTGGCAATTGCTTTTTGGGTATCCGCAGGCTAAACCACTGCGTTGTCAGTGCATGGCGGTCTTTGAGTCCTGAATAACCAACATCACGTAATGGAATCTCTGCCCACTCGGACAGTAATTTGGCTAAATAAGCAGTATTTACACCGGACTTTTTGATATGTAACCATAGATGCTCGCCTTCGCCAGTGAAGTCAATCGGCAATATCTCGTTAACGATAAAGTCTGTGTTATATGTTTTGTAGGTTGCCTGCTTTAAAGGTGGCAGTATGGGCTGAGGGAGCTGCTCGGTATCTGTCGCCGCTTTGATATCGAAACTTGCGATATCAAAGCTTGCGATATCAAGCTGCTCGTTATGAGTTGGCTGACTGTCTAAGTCAGATTGAGCTAAGGCAGATTGAGCATTAAAGTTATCTGTCGTTTTTTTATAGTTATCTTGAGAAGTCATAAAGTGGTCTTGTATTTTAATGGTAAGTTTTGGGTTGAAAGGGTAAGGCCAATTAATTAGAGCTAGTAAATATTAATCAGTTACGTTTTGCAACGCAGCGAACGTACAAATAAACAGCGTACGTTAAGTGGGCTTGTTACTATCAATAGAGCTGTTTTTTAAATGTATAGTCGATACAAACTAAAATGGATACAGGATATTATAGTGCGTTACTGGTACAAATTTTCCTCACTTGTTGTGCCTACGCTGACAGAAGCTTTGTAAAAATCATCTTAGTCACGCTCGGTAGTTCGCAGTAACCTTGTCTCTTTTAAAGTATATCGACCATTACGGTACGTTTTATACAGAACATAATTATAACTGTTAAGGATGACCTATGAGCCAGATGAATAACAACCTAGCCGATAATAAAATTCATACCGAGAATATCGTGACCATCAATAAATCTGATATTCCAAATGGTGGCATGAAGTCATATAAACAAGATGATGATAGTATCATTTTAATCACTCGCGATGAGGATGAGTTTTTTGCCTTTGATGGCAAGTGTCCGCATGCTGGCGCAGATTTGGGCACAGGGTTGCGCTGCGGTAGTCGAGTCGTCTGTCCTTGGCACCATGCAACTTTTGACAATCGTGATGGGACGCTATTAGAGCCAGTTGCCATGCGCGGATTGACTCAATATCAGCTGACAGATGAGGGCGAGAGCTTGAGCGTCGATACCTCAGCAAAAATGAATCAAAACTTGATCAATGACAAGCTGATCGATACTCATACTATTATCGTTGGTGGTGGCGGTGCAGGGTTTATGACGGCCAATCAGCTGCGTCATACGGGCTATGGTGGCAAGATTACCTTGATCAGCAAAGAGAATAAAGCCCCTTATAATCGTCCTTTATTATCAAAAGCCTTTTTAGCGGGGAATATGGAGGAAGACAAGCTGTTACTAGGCGGTGCAAAATGGGCCAATGATAACGATATCGATTTACGCCTCAATCAAACGGTTAGCGAAGTACTACCCAATGAGTCTACCGTCGTTATCACCAATGATAGCGGCAATAGTGAGCGACAGACTGCAGATTTTTTAGTGGTAGCGACAGGTGCTGAGCCAAACATACCGCCTATCACAGGAGCTGATTTGGATGGCGTTTATACCTTGCGTAGCATGGAGGATGCCAAGTTGATTAAAGCGGCCAGTCATGACCAGCGTGTGGTGATTGTAGGTACAGGCTTTATCGGTATGGAGGTCGCTTCTGCATTGGCACAAGCAGGTACGCCCGCTTCGATTACGGTGATTGGACAGGACGATCGGGTAATGGGCAATATCGTATCAGAAACTGTGAGCAATGCGTTGATTAAGCTGCATAAAGACAACGGCATAAACTTTGTGTTTAATGCCACTGTCAATAAAATCACTCAAGTTGAAAGTAAGGCTGAGCATCCTAAACATGATAAAACCTTTTCACAAGTAGGCGGTGTGACGCTTGCCAATGGCGAGCATATCGATGCCGATATTGTGATTCTGGGTACGGGCGTGGCACCGCGTACAGAGGTTTTAAACGAGGTGAATGATCCAGATGGTGTGCAAGTCGACAGTCATCTGCAGCTGCGCGATGGGGTTTATGCGCTTGGCGACATTGCAAAAGCATCCGGTCAGATGGGACGTATGCGTATCGAACATTGGCGCGTGGCTTTGCAGCATGGCATGGTCACAGCGGCAGCGATATTAAACGATGATAATGTCAATTCGTTAGAAGCGCGCATTCCTTTCTTCTGGACGATGCAATATGGCAAGAGCCTACGCTACAGCGGACATGCAGCTTCACCAGATAATAATATCTTACTTGGCTCGCCTGACACGCTCGATTATATCGAGTACTACTTCGATGATGAGGGAGAAGATACTCGTGCAAGTGCTGCAAGTACTTTAGGGCGTGATAAAGAGTTGGTCGCTTTTAGTGAGCTGCTGCGTCGTGGTCACGCACCGACGCGCGCGCAGATCAATACTGGATTCGATATTATCGAGCAGGCCCAAGCATTATCGCGCTAGCATTTAAAGGCACATAAGGTTTACTATTAAAGCTGGCTTGGTTATCCAAGTCAGCTTTTTTATATAGCAATAATAAAAGGACACCTTATAAAATGGATAATAACCTTCTAAACAAAGACGCTGTGTTTTTACGGCAAGCAAAAGCGGATGATGTTGGCGCACTTGAGCAGTTATTAAATCGCTGTTATCGAGAAACAGCAGGCTGGACCAATGAAGCCGACTTGGTCGGTGGCATTCGTATTACTCAGTCTGAGCTGGCGAGCATCATCGATAATCCAAAACATTATCTTTTCGTTTATCCAAAAACGACGACTGGCGCTCAGGATGGCGATGAAACTGACGAGCTGTTGGGTTGTATTGCCGTTGATATGAAAATCGACGCTGACGCAAATGAAAAAGCCTATATTGGTATGTTTGCGGTACATCCAGACTTGCAAGGTTGCGGTGTGGGAAATGTGATATTAGAGGCAGCTGAGACTTTTGCAGAGCGGCATCTACAAGGTAATGATCAACCAAGTCGTCTGACCATGTCTATTTTAAGTCATCGCCCCGAGCTATTGGCTTATTATCAGCGCCGCGGCTATCAGTTGAATGGTAACGAGATGCCGTTCCCAGATGACGGCAATAATGGCGAACCAAAGCGTCAAGACTTAGCGTTATTAGAATTAGAGAAAATCGTTAGCTCATAAAGGTTGGCTTTAATTGTATCAGACTTGAGCTAACCCCAAAAATGCCCAAAGGTCATAAACAGCCCAACGCTTAGTAGAATAAATGCCACAATAATTAAACGCTTAAACCAGTTAAAAGCTGGCAGACGCGTGGCATTGTCATCCGACATGAGGTATGCAAACAAGCCCAGCAAGCTTGCCGCTAACGTCATAATCCCAAGGCCAATTGGTAAAATATAGAGGTATACTTGCCACACAGTCATCTCACAAACGGCTTCTATTAAGCGCATCATAGCAGTATCATGATTGTGCTGTCTGTATCTGACACTACACGAAATCAAAAATAGGCAATAAAAAAGGCTATTCCGTCAAGAATAGCCTTTTCATCAATATTATCTATCAAATTAACGCATATATCAGCGCATGGTCACAAACTCTTCTGAACCAGTAGGATGAATAGCGACCGTATTGTCAAAGTCAGCCTTGGTCGCGCCCATCTTGATCGCCACCGCAAAGCCTTGAATCATCTCATCGACACCAAAGCCGATGCCGTGCAAGCCGATGACTTTTTCATCTTCGCCTAAGCACACCAGCTTCATCACGCACTTTTGACGATGCTGCGTCACTGCGCTATACATAGAAGTAAATGTTGAGGTATAGCATTTAATGTTGTCTTTACCAAAGTGATTGACCGCATCAATCTCAGACAAGCCAATCGTGCCAATAGGCGGATGGGTAAAGATAACCGTCGGTATCAAGTCATAAACCAAATGCTCATCGGTTTTGTCATTAAACAAGCGCTCAGATAGTCTACGACCCGCCGCGATAGCAACAGGGGTCAAATCAATGCTGTTTTCGATAATGTCACCGACTGCGTAAATGCCGTCAACATTAGTATTTTGGAACTTATCGACTTTGATTTTACCGTTATCAGTCGTCTCTACACCTGTCACTTCCAAGTTAATACCGTCAGTAGAAGGCGCGCGACCAATCGCCCAAATCAAACAATCTACGGTATCAAGAGCGCCGTCTTTGATAAACAACTCTAAACAGCCATCTTCTTTTTTATGGACTTCCGTTAGTGTGGTATCGGTGTGCAATTGAATGCCATCCTGCTCCATCTCTATCAGCAAGGTCTCCACGATGGTATGGTCAAAGGAGCGTAGCGGCGAGTGTTGACGGACATACAGATGCACCTCAGCACCCAAGCTGTTGAGCACGCCAGCGATTTCAACGGCGATATATCCTGCCCCGACGATGGCTACCCGTTTTGGCAAAGCATTTAAGGCAAAAAAACCGTCAGAATCAATACCGTATTCTGCACCTTTAATATTTGGTTTAATAGGATGACCGCCCGTTGCGATCAAAATATGATCAGCCGTGATATGCTCGCCATTGACTTCGACCGTATTGGTATCGACAAACTTGGCAAAGCCTTTTATCACTTCCACGCCATTTTTGGCCAAGTTATTATCATAAGCGCGGTGAATGTTTTGGATATATTGTTGGCGACTGTTGACTAGCTTTTGAAAATCAAAGCCCTTTAACTCGACATCAAAACCGTAATCAGGCGCATATTTTTCGATGGCTTCGGCCACTTGCGCGCCGTACCACATGACCTTTTTGGGCACACAGCCCCAATTGACGCAAGTACCGCCTAACTGCTCCGCTTCGATAATGGCGCATTTTTTGCCATAGCTTGCCGCGCGATTGATGGAGGCAATGCCGCCGCTACCGCCACCAATGGCGATATAGTCATAATGTTTTGTCATGGTTGAGTCTCTTTAGTCAATGCTTGTGATGAATAATATGAATGCGATTGTTGTTTAGTTTTATTGTGAACTTTACTGTAATGGGTATGAGAGTATATCTTACAAGTTTTTTCATGCTTAAGACGTGCCAAGTAGTATTAATAATCCAATCTCAATTATTTATTTTTCTTGGCGTAGGCTGGGTTTTTAGCCCAGCATTTTACCTAAGTTGAGAGCCAAGGATCAATTTATAAAAGTCTTTAAGTAAAATAGTCACCATTTAAACCCACTTAAACAATGGCGCGCCGTCTATAAAATAATAGCCCGGGAATGGATAAGCCCAGTACCAATCCTGAGGTCACAAATAAGGCTTCAAACAAATACACCATCATTTGGCTAAATAACTCGTCCGAAAAGCCAAAATAGCCAATCTGTACCATGCTGACCATCGCCTTATAAGCGGCGATACCTGGCATCATACAGATGACGCTTGGTGAAATTAACGCTTTGGGCGGTAGGGTATATTTTTTAGAAAAGTAGACGCCCAAAAAGCTGGCAAGCATCGCCCCAAAAAAGCTGGCTACCACCAGATGGATATGTTGATAGACAAGCGCTGTTTTTAGCCCAAAGCCAAACGCAGTCATCAGCAAACACGGCAAAATATAGCGTTTGGGTACGCTGAACATCAGCGTCCAACCAAGGGTAATGATGCATGACAATACTACGGTTTCAATAAACCACATATCAAAACCCCCAGTGCTGTATTTGCAGTAAAACCAGTGCCATCACGATGCCAACGCAGGCGGACAAGGTCAACATATATGTAAACACCGCACGTCCAACCCCAATATTGACATAGCCTTTTAGAATGTCTGAGAAAGAGTTAATCAAAGGAAAGCTTGGCACCAGTAATAGCACGCTCGAGGCAACTGCAATATCAGCATTATTACCAATATCAAAATAGTAAGTCGTTGCCCCAATCAAAGAGGCGATAAAAGCCGTTACGATGACCGTGATAAAGGGATTGAAGTGGTGCTTGGCTAAATAAATGCGGGTAAACATCGCTACCATGCCAGCGATAAAGGTTACGGCGGTAATCGACCAACTGCCACCATTAAGATTTGCAAACGCAGCACAAGATGCACCAACGAATATGCCTACCAGCCACGTTGGATATACTGTCTTATCTAACTCATCAAAGGCACGGGTGGTGCGGTCAGTCAGCTCAGACTGTAGCTTGTCAATATTTCTATCGGCTTCGGTTTTATTAACGATTTGCTGGATTTGTACCAATAAATTGACATTAATGCTTTGATTGATCGTGTCTCTGGTAGTGGTGATACAGCGTTCATTACAGATGGTCGTCAAGGTAATGGCATTAAAATTAAGCGAACATTCGACGCTACTCATGCCCAAAGCAAATCCCAAACGTTTAGACAAGTCAACCACCACGGCAGACTCAGCGCCGTATTGCATAAGAAGTAATCCGCAGCGCACGCATAGTCGAGTGATGCGCTGCTGCTGTACGTAGCTGATAGAGGTCATGGGCGAGATACGTATGTTTGTTGGTATTGGTACGCTATTATAAAGGGTCTAGATGCTGACACGCAGGCATTATCGGACATTATATTTGATGCTACTATAAAGTATAAACTTTTTTGGTAAGGAGTATAAAATGCATATCGCTATCTTAACGCTGACTTTTGCGCTACCGGGCTGTAGCTCATTAAAAGAAAAACGCCAACGCATGGGCGGCTTGCATGCGCGCTTTGGCAATACACCAAGCGTCGCTGTCTGTGAGAGCGATGAGCGTGATCGGCATGATGCCAGCGAGTGGACGTTTGTGATCGTCGGATTATCCAAACGTGAAGTGGAGTCACAATGCAGCCAAATTGAGGAGAAAATAGAACGGACGGTAGATGCGCGGATGATGAATGTTGAGAGAGAGTTTATTTAGGTGGAGTGGTTTTATGTTTGGAGCTAATCTCGCTTTTCGCTTCTATCTGCTCATTGATACGAGGCGAGGGCTACGGTTTGTCCTGTCTCTTGCTCCGCGTAGCCAAGCCAAAACCTAGTCCTCGCAACTCCTCCAATTGAGCAGGATAGCCGCTACAATCGGGGCTAAACCGCTTCTAAAGACTAGTATTTAACTGAAGGCTATAGTTAATATGATTAGGAAAGATTTTCTGTCAAATCATTAGTGCTCTTTAACCACATTCTAATAGGAACTTCACTTCCTGAGCTTTCTTCTATTTTCTCATTTAAAAGCTCTAGTATCCACATCCTCACTTCCTCCTTCTTACCTTCAACTTCGTTAAGTACAGGATGTAGCAAAATAGAGTGAATAAATTGTCTACGATACCTTTCATCTTCAATTTCTGTCCAAATTACTTCTCTTAAAGTGCTTTTATCAATTGATGTAAGAATATCTTCATCATCACCATTCGAAATTCTGTCTTTATAGTATCGTAAAAAAACAGAAGAAATAATATGAGAGTTAACATTGATGGGTCGATAGTTTTCTATACTTTCAACAATAAATTCACGAAATCTTTCATAAGGCTCTATCTTAAAGCGATACCAGTCACCAATAGTTGGCCTTGATTGTGATGTGTTTATCTCTCGTTCAATAAACTGCTTAACGTGATTTTCCAGCTGTTGCGCTAAACCTTTTCTACCACAGTTTTCAAAGATATTACAATAAAAGCTAATATTATTTAGCTCAGACCTTTGAATCTTAGCACATGCTGAATAATATAGGCGTTCACAGAAATTAGGCTGAAGCTTTAGGCTATGAAACTCATTTATAACCTGTTGATGAAATAGGTCATCTTGAAGATTTACTTCTGATAGAATATCTTTTTCTATTAAATATTTTATAGACTCTTCTGATATGTCATGATTATGCAGCATACTTATAATATGCATAGCCCAGTCATCAAATGAGAATAAAGGGTAAAACGGTTCCAAGTGATTTCTGAAGGCTTTAATCTCTTCAGTTTGCATCAAAAAACGATCATCAGACATTTTGATAAAACTTTTGTTTTTATCAAGAAATAAGTCTAAGGTAGCTTTAAAGGAACTCTGCTCGTTATCTAAAATTATTTCTGGTTGAAACTCGTCTATCCAGCGAACAATTAAAAGGTTTTTTAGTATGTACTCTCTACTGGTTTTGCTTAGTGATGTGATGGAAGTAGTAATTTGCTGATAATTATTAAGTACCTTATTATAAAACCTTAAGTTTTTGACGTTCATTGTACGATAGAATAGTTGCATGACATCTAATGCAATATCATCTGTGATAAAAGTCTGTAATATAGCTAAATTATCATCAAGAACAAGAACTTCATCAAGGACCTTTTCTTTATATTCTTGGAATTGCTTGTTTGCTTTAGCGTCATGTAGGATTACAATAACTTGGCAGTTTTTTTCCAACTTTAAATCGTTAATTAAGCCCATAACGTCTTTAATCGGTAAATTGTCTGAGACTCTTTCAATATCATCAATACAGATAACAGTTTTAGATACTAGACTAGATAACATGCTAGTTATAAAGCTTTTTCCTATATTTAGGCTTAAACCATTACCTCCCATTTTAGAAAAATCAACAGTATCTAAAGCTTTATTGAATAATGATTTAGCTCCTTGTAATCTGTCCTCTAGCTGATTAATTGCATGAGTTTTGACAGCAATTTCATATTTTAAAGAATCTAGTGAGTCAATACCAAATAAAGATACATAGGCATACTTTTGCAGCTTAAATTTATTGAGGTTCTTCTGTTTAAAATATTTCCAAAAATATGTTTTTCCAACACCCCACTCACCAGTCAGCGCAATAGCGAAAGAATCGTCAGTATTTATTAGCTCTAAAAGCTTCTTTTCAAGATTTGCTACATTTGCCATCGCTGTTTACCTTACATATGTTCTTAAGCTGATAATGATATTAACACTAAAATAAAACCACAACCCAACAAAAAAGGCCACCCTATAAAGAGTGGCCTTTTATCAATGATCATCTAACAAATACCAGTTATTAGTGACGACCTTGGCCTGCAGGCTTTTCAAACCCTTTCGCACTTAGACACGCATCTATTTTTTTCATATCGCTTTTACTTGGACGACTCTCTTTATTCATTTTTACGCCCGCTTTTTTAGCACAGTCATCCATAGCTTGCTTCATATCGGCGGACATCGCAGGTCTTTGATGGTTGCGATCGCTTGTGCCATTTGATGAGTCGCTTGACGCACAGGCGCTAACGCCAACAGTAGATGCCAAGATAATGAACAATAATTTTTTCATAAAAAGTCCTTAAAGGTTTTAGGGGTGGTATAGGGGTTAGCAGTGTCAATTTGTACGTGTTACCACTTGCTACCGGGTTCTTAACCGGTTATTTATATCTCGTATGCGTCTACGCATCATATTCAACCCTTTAAATATTAATACATTCAATATTTAAGTATCTTTAATAAACATTAAGAAAGGTAACGCAGTGCGCTATAGGTCTTGATACCTATTAATCAATACCTACAGTGTGCAGGTTAGACAAAGCCTGATTCCACCCAAGAAAAAGGCCACCTTATAAAGAGTGGCCTTTTATCAATCATAACTAACGGTATTAACTCACTTCTTTCATCGCTTGCTTAAGCATCGGCTTCAAAAACTCACCTGTATATGAGCCTTTCACTTCCGCGACTTCTTCAGGCGTACCTTCCGCGATGATCAGTCCACCACCTTTACCGCCTTCAGGGCCAAGATCAATCACCCAATCCGCGGTCTTGATGACGTCCAAGTTATGCTCGATGACGACGATAGTATTGCCTTTATCACGTAGCGCATGCAGGATATTGAGCAGTTTATCGATATCATGAAAATGCAGACCCGTGGTCGGCTCGTCCAAGATATACAGCGTCTGTCCGGTATCGCGTTTGGCAAGCTCACGCGCCAGTTTGACCCGCTGTGCTTCACCACCAGACAGCGTCGGCGCAGACTGACCCAAGCGAATATAACCAAGACCGACATCCATGAGTGCTTGCAGACGGCGATAGATCGCTGGGATCGCTGAGAAGAACTCAGTGGCATCTTCAACGGTCATATCGAGCACTTCAGCGATGCTTTTGCCTTTATAGTGAATCTCTAAAGTTTCGCGATTATAGCGTTTGCCTTCGCAGGTATCACACGGCACATACATATCAGGCAAAAAGTGCATCTCAACTTTGATCAGGCCATCGCCCTGACACATCTCACAGCGACCGCCTTTGACGTTGAAGCTAAAGCGACCTGGCTTATAACCACGTGCGCGGGCTTCTTGCGTTTGGGCGAACATTTCACGTACAGGGGTAAAGACACCTGTATAGGTTGCAGGGTTTGAGCGCGGCGTACGACCGATTGGACTTTGATCGATATCGACCATTTTGTCCAAATGCTCAAGGCCGCTGATACTTTCATGCTTATCTGCAATAAGGGTAGAAGCATTATTTAACTGCGTGGCGGCGATCGGCATTAAAGTACGGTTGATCAAGGTTGATTTGCCTGAGCCTGAGACACCAGTGACACAAGTCATAATGCCAACGGGTATGGTCAAATCTACATCATGTAGGTTGTTGCCGGATGCGCCTTTTAGCTCAATCGTCATCGGGACTTGCTTGGGCTTGGCTTTACCTTTAACTTCCATATCGATGGTTTTAGCTTTATGACGAATGCTTGGAATCTCGATTTTTTTCTTACCAGACATATATTGTCCAGTTAGTGATTCTTTATTGGCCATGATGTCATCGACCGTACCCTGAGCGATAATATGACCACCATGGACGCCCGCACCGATACCGATATCGATGACATGGTCGGCTTGACGTATCGCATCCTCATCGTGCTCGACGACAAGGACAGTATTGCCCAAATCTCGCAAACGAGTTAAGGTTTTGAGCAAGCGATCATTGTCACGCTGATGCAGACCAATAGACGGCTCATCAAGTACATACATCACGCCCATAAGCCCCGCACCGATTTGGCTGGCAAGACGGATACGCTGCGCTTCACCGCCTGATAGCGTCTCGGCAGAGCGGGCAAGGGTCAGATAGTCAAGTCCGACGCTAACAAGGAAGTTTAAGCGCTCATTAATCTCTTTAAAGATCTTTTCTGCGACTTCCCCTTTATGGCCGCCAATCTTCAGCGTTTTATAATAGTCAGCGGCATCACCGATAGAAAGCTTAACGATTTCAGCGATAGTATGCTCGTCAACGCGGACATTACGTGAGATCTCATTCAAACGCGCACCATCGCAGACGTTACAGGTAGTATCAGCCAGATACTTTGCCAGCTCATCACGCACAAGGTTACTTTGGGTTTTGGCATAACGGCGCTCTAGATAAGGCAGCACGCCTTCAAATGGAACAGTTTTGTTGGTCTTACGACCACGCTCATCGGTAAAGTTAAAGGAGAGCTTTTCCTTACCTGAGCCATGCATAATAAGGTCCTGTTGCGCTTTGCTCAGGTCTTGCCAAGGCGTATCCATATCAATGTCAAAATGCTTGCAGACAGTAGAGAGCAGACCAAAATAATATGCATGACGCTTGTCCCAACCGTTAATTGCGCCTTGGTTGAGCGATTTTTCATGATGGGTAATCAGTTTTTCAGCGGCGAAATATTGACGTTTACCCAAACCATCACAGCTTGGGCAAGCACCGTATGGATTGTTAAAACTAAACATCCGCGGCTCAAGCTCAGGCACTGCTCGATCACAGACAGGGCATGAATGCTTGGACGACATGACTTGATTTTTATCGCCACCTTCTTTTGGATTGCCATCCATAAAGTGCAGCGTAACCAAACCTTGACCCAAGCGCAGGGCAGTCTCGAGACTTTCAGCGACGCGGTTACCTAAGTCATCACGGACTTTAAAGCGATCAACCACAACCTCAATAGTATGTTTTTTCTTTTTATCAAGCGTTGGTAGCTCGTCTGTATCATAGACATCACCATCGACTCGCACGCGCACAAAACCTTGCCCAATCAGCTGCTCAAGCAATACGGTATGCTCGCCTTTACGCTCACGAACCACTGGCGCTAAAATCATTAGCTTGGTATCGTTTGGCAGTGCCATGACTTGATCGACCATTTCTGTCACCGATTGTGCGACCATCGGCTCACCATGTTCAGGACAGTATGGCGTACCGATACGCGCATAGAGCAGGCGTAGATAATCGTAGATCTCAGTAATCGTACCGACTGTTGAGCGTGGGTTATGGTTGGTTGATTTTTGCTCAATGGCAATAGCAGGAGAGAGTCCCTCAATGCTATCGACTTCTGGTTTTTCCATTTGTGAGAGGAACTGACGGGCGTAGGCGGACAGACTCTCGACATAGCGACGCTGTCCTTCAGCATATAGTGTATCAAAAGCCAAAGATGACTTTCCTGAGCCGGATAAGCCAGTAATTACCACGAATTTGTCACGTGGAATATCGAGATCAACGTTTTTTAGATTGTGAGTGCGTGCGCCGCGTATTGCAATGTGGTCATTTGCCATCGGTTACAGGTTTCCTATTTACTAAAAGCGTTATTAAAAAAACTATGTGCGTATGGTTATAAAATCTAAAGTAAGTGATATATAGTAAGCTTTAAATGAAATCGGTATGTTAATAGCCATAGGCTACTTCATTTAAATACAATACGTTTAATGATAAGTTATAAAGTTTTATAGTGGTTGTTCATAAAAACAGCTGTATCAACTGTGCATTCACATGTTATGTCATTCTATTTATAAAACCATTAATGTTAAAAATTGACAAAAGTCTAGATTAAATAAAATTAATGAAACAGTTACTTGTTGGCTAAGTTTTTGTTATTTTCTGATATTTATGTCAGTTTTAAAAACAGTATCAGGTAATCAGTTAATATTTTAAAAAATAGACTTGCGTTAAAGATATATGAGTAAATTCATTCATCAGTAGATCGCATCTATGTTTTTAAGCCTTTTTTAAGCGCTGGGCAATACAGATTACGATAACATTGCTTACATATATGAAGTTTTTCTATTTAGGGAGTTTTTTATCATATTTTGTATGACGTTTTACTTTATTGTCATTCAGATGACATTATTCAAGGTATGACTGCGCATTAGATGCACTTAGTAACAAAACTGTCTAGTAAAATAAGCAAGTTGCAAATAGCAGCCTATAGTTGATTGTCTTTTGAAGAGGGTTAACTATAGGGCACGTTATTGAAAAGGTAAAAGTTTCGGCAACCAAGTAGCGAATGTTTTATACTGTGGGGCTTGATTGACAAGTGAAGCTGATCGCATGAGCCTGTATCAATGGCGCTACATAATCGACAGTCAGATAAAAAGGTCAGATCAGCGATGATAATATCAGTGAGGCAAGTATGAATAGCGTAGAAAAACGAGCAATTCTCGGGGTCGGTGGTATATTTGCCTTGCGGATGATTGGCTTGTTTATGATTGTGCCTGTTTTCTCTGTATATGGTGACAACTATGCGCATGCCACGCCGTTTTTGATTGGTTTGGCCGTTGGTATTTATGGGCTTGGGCAAGCGATTTTTCAGATACCGATGAGCCTTGCTGCCGATAAATTCCCGCGTAAGCCGATTATCTTTTTGGGTCTGATATTATTTGCTTTGGGCGGTATCATCGCGGCCAACGCGACAGATATTTATGAGGTTATTATCGGCCGGGCGCTGGCAGGGAGCGGTGCGGTCTCGGCGGTGCTGATGGCATTGTTAGCTGATGTGACACGAGAAGAGATGCGCACCAAAGCAATGGCAACGATGGGATTGACCATCGCCACCTCCATTATGCTCGCTTTTGCCTTTGGCCCACTACTGGTGGGTTCGCTTGGTATTTCAGGCCTGTTTTGGCTGACATCGGGTTTTGCGGTTTTAGCAATGATGCTACTTTTTGTCATACCGACGCCGCTACGTGTGCTCAAGCATAATTTAGACAATAAATCGATTGGTCAGCAGTTGGTAAGCGTGTTAAAAATTGGCGATTTAAACCGTTTGCATATCGGTATCTTTGCCCTACATTTGACCATGACAGCGATCTTTGTGATTTTACCGCACCAGCTCTCTGACGTATTAGGTCTATCAGTACGTCAGCAGGGCTTGGTGTATTTGCCGCTATTATTTATCGGCTTTGCCGTGGCCATTCCCTTTATTATCATCGCCGAAAAAAAACGTAAAATGCGTCAAGTATTTTTGGGCGCGATTGTCTTGATGACGGCGGCGCTTGCATTATTGGCCTTGGGCAGTCAACTGGGAGTCGGGATTATCCTAGGTTTGTTGTTCTACTTCATGGGTTTTAATTTACTTGAGGCTACCATTCCGTCTTGGATATCTAAGCGCGCGCCAGTGGCAAATAAAGCGACGGCAATGGGACTTAATTCGTCCAGTCAGTTTTTTGGAGCTTTTGTTGGCGGGGCCATGGGCGGCTTACTATTGACACAGCCAAATTTATTGGCGTGGGGCATACTAGCACTTATTATGGGCGCAGCTCTGCTGATCATTATTCCGATTGCGCAGCCGCCTTACTTGTCGAGTACGACCGTTACCATCCCCAAAAATATCGACATACAAAATTGGTCGCGGCAGGTGTTGGCAGTAGATGGTGTCGATGAGCTGGTCGTGATGGCAAAGGAGCAAGTAGCGTATCTTAAGCTAGACAAGACCCAGCTGACAGATACTTCGCGACAAGAGCTGTCGCATTTGGCACAAAGCCCCCTAGATATTT
The DNA here is from genome assembly GCF_052259005.1 of Psychrobacter sp. 1Y10. NCBI lineage: Bacteria > Pseudomonadati > Pseudomonadota > Gammaproteobacteria > Moraxellales > Moraxellaceae > Psychrobacter > Psychrobacter sp. 1Y10. The sequence continues at coordinate 250,913 of NZ_JBQQES010000001.1, forward strand.
AAACAAAAATTGGTTAAAGTAAAATCAAATTACTGATAGTATGAATTGGTTTCAATCAATAATAGCTTGTACGATTCATTAAATTATTCATAAGTAAAAGGACGGTATCATGCGCGGAGTTAATAAAGTTATCATTATCGGTAACCTTGGAGCAGACCCTGAGGCACGTCAATTTAACAATGGCGGTAGCGTGACCAATATTTCGGTTGCAACGTCAGAGCAATGGACAGACAAACAAAGCGGTGAAAAAAGAGAAGCGACAGAGTGGCACCGTATTGCTTTATTTAACCGTTTAGGAGAGATTGCCGCGCAATATCTTCGTAAAGGCAGTAAGGTCTATATTGAGGGCAGTTTGCGTACGCGTAAATATCAAGATCAAAATGGCCAAGATCGCTACATTACTGAAATTCGTGCTGAACAAATGCAAATGTTAGATGGCGCAAGTGGTGGTCAAGATAACAATAACTTTGGTGGTCAAAACCAAGGTGGCGGCTATGGTAATCAGGGCGGACAAAACAACCAAAACAACTTTGGTCAACAAGCCAATAATCAACAAGGTGGTTATAATCAGGCGGGCGGCGTAGCAGCCCAAGGTGGCCAACAAAACAGCTTTAACAATCAAAGTGCACCTGCTCAGCAAAACCAGTTTAATCAACCAAATCAAGCGCCAACACAAAAACCTACGGCAATGCCAGATGGTCCTGTCGATGATGACATTCCATTCTAGGATATACCTGAACTAATAGGGTAGAAAAACAATAAAAAGAGCCTATATCGATAGGCTCTTTTTAATGTGCGATGTTTTTTATAGGTGTTTCAATTTTAAAAGAAAATAGTGTCACTTTAATGAAGCTTTTATATCATCACGAAGTGTAAGGTATAGATTAGCCAAGAAAAAATAATACAAATAAAATATCATGACTAAATGATTAAATGTCTAACGCATGGCCTTATCTCAAACCAATCGTTTAAACCTGATATCAAAACTCACTGTTTATATGAGAAATAGTAAGAATACAGAATTACTATCCTAAATAAACTTATGTCTATAAAAAATTTTTTATGTAAGATATAGTTATTGTATAAAAATACGACTTTTCATGTCTTCATGACAATGTCATACCTAACTATTAAAAAACTTGAACAATATTATTGATATTTATTTATTCATTAAACAATAAAATTATGTTAATCTCGCACAGTTGCTATCGCTAGTTAATCAGACAGCGAAAATTATCACATAAATCAAATCGATCTATTTTGTTTCTGGTTTGATGGGTAATTTCAAAAGACAATAATAGTGTTAAAGCAGTATTGCTAAATACCTATCCTTCGCTTAATAGGTTGTAAAACCATATTGAGCTTATCTCTATTTTTAAGACTGAGGTTATTATGAATAAGAACAAGACAATTGATTTAGATAATCTAGATGTAGACGAGCTACGTGCTATCACTGAGAATGCCCAACAACTTATTACCCAAAAACAGCATCAGCGTTTATATGATGCGTATATGCAGTTTGAAAAAATCGCGGAAGATAGTAATAGTACAATTGAAGAAGTCTTAAAAGCTGGTGAGAAGTTAGAAAAGAAACGTAGTATTAAATATCGTAATACTGACAATCATCAAGAAACTTGGACTGGCCGTGGTCGTAAGCCTACATGGTTGGTGGATGCATTGGCAGCGGGTCGTGATCTTGAAGATTTTGCTGTATAAATCTACTTTAATCTGACCATGTGTTTATAGTGAATGTGATTATTATATTGCATTAATTGTACGAGCTATTTATAAACGAGTTATATAGTAGAGCGATAATACCACTCAGCTGATTAGATTCTAAAAACCAGTATCTTTGCTTAAAGATACTGGTTTTTTTGCTGTCATCTATAGGTAATAGTTTGTTATCATAATATCATTTTTACCTCCAAGAAGAGTAATCTAACTGTGTCCAAAGCATCTGCCTCGTCTCATAAGCGTCCCCGTAAGCTGTGGTGGCTGGTTGGATTTGTTTTGTTTGCTCTATTTGCGTTGTTGCAAATGCCAGCATCTTGGGTCGTTGAGAAGTACGCTCCTGATTCAACTTATGTACAACATGTTTCAGGTAATCTGTGGCAAGGTTCAGCCATTTGGCAACTACCAGTAGCGACTGTGCCACTGACGGGGTCTGCTAAGTGGTCTTGGCAGCCGTGGCAACTATTACTGGGTAAAATAGGCGCTGATGTTAATATTACTACGGGACAAACCCGTCTTGATGGCCAAGTCAACATAGGGCGTCACTCTTGGCAGGTTGATGATATGAGCGGCAAGATTGCTTCTGATACGCTATCTAGTGTGGTTGATTGGCAGCTGCCAAATACGCCCATTCAAGTAAATGCCGTCTCATTGCACCGCCAATCAAGCTCAAAAATGACTGGCTTTACAACAGCAGATGGTCAGCTCACTTGGGTAGGCGGCGAAGTTGGTTATCCAAGTGGTGGCAAGGTGTTTTATATTACGATGCCAGCAACACGTGCTGAGCTAAATACAGAACAGAAAAACGATAAAAATTTGCTGCATATTAACCTATTAGACAATCAAGATAAGCGCTTAGGGGATCTATATCTCGATGGTGATAACATGTTAGATGTGAGCCTGACGCAGCGATTGTTAGAAAATATGCCTGAATACCAAGGGCAAGCACCAAAAGATACAGCGGTAGTAAGTGTTCGCCAACCACTGCTGACAGGTTTGGGGGCGCGTTAAATGACAAGTATTCCAGCACGCCTAAAGCCAGTGGTAGACAACTTAAACCGATTTTCGGTATGGCTACTATTATTGGCACTTGGTTGGCTAGCTTGGACTGCCGCGCGCCTATTATGGTTGATATTAGCGCCACCTACTGCGCCTGCATTGCAGGTACAGCCATTGCAGAATAATGCCGCATCCAATATCGATAACAGCAGTTTGTTTGCAATATTCGCCGATCCTGAGCCTGTTGTCGCTGCTACAAAGCCGCCGCCTAATGTAAATTTAAAAGGGGTGCTATTGGCGATACCAGAGAGTATGTCATCTGCATTATTGGATGTAGAGGGCGAAGTTAAAAATTACCGTATTAATGAAAGCTTGCAAGACAGCGGGTATATACTGGTTGCTGTCGATTGGAACGCTGTCGTTATTGCTGATGCTAGTGGCAGGGAGACAGTCATTAGCATGGAAGATGCAATGCCACTTGATCAAAGCGATATGATAGCAGGGAATGTAAGCAATCAGCGCTTGCCAAGTAATGAACCGGTCGATGACTTGCAGCCGATGCCATTACCTAATGCAATACCGAATGACAATGTTGTCAATGCGGCTACTAGCTTCAATGATGGCTCTGACAGTGACTCAACAGACAGTGATTCTACAGATGATAGCAATGGTGCCAGCCCAAGCTCAGCTATTGATGAAGCTGTCACTGCATTACAAGACAGCCCAGCCAGTTATTTGAGTCGCATGGGGGTGATGGCAGCTGGTGAAGGCTATCAAGTCACCGCTGCAATGCCAGCTGGAATACGTAATCGATTGGGGTTAGAGCCGGGCGATCGAGTACTTAAGGTAAATGGCCAAAACATCGGTAGTGATCCTACACAAGACGCTGGTTTGTTGAAGCAGGTACAACAATCAGGCGAAGCTCAGATTGAAGTAAAACGTGGAGAGCAAGTGATTACGATTCGTCAGCAGTTCTAAGGGATTTGATGGTATTTAAATAATACGGTTTGCTCTAACCACCATTATCTCGACCATATAACAATATTGTTAGCGCTATATTAGCAACGTTTCAGTTTACAGTGAGTGATATCACAATGGGTAATGATAACCATGATAAGTTTTTATAAATTTTCAGTAACACCTCTACGTCATTCACTGCAGCGTTTGCTGTATATATGTCGGCCATTGTGTCTAGCACTGCCGTTATGGGCGGCAACGTTTGGGTTTGCCAGTGCTGAAAGCTGGAAGGTAAATTTGCAAGACGCAGACATTAAAGCTTTTATTAACGAAGTGGCAACGATTACCGATCAAAACTTTGTCCTTGATCCGCGTATCAATGGCAACGTCACTGTGATTTCTAACAAGGCGTTGTCTCGTGATGAGATTTATCAGCTATTTTTGAGTGTCATGCAGGTCAATGGCATTGCAGCGATCGACTCAGGAACGACGATCAAGCTCGTTCCTGATAATATCGCAAAGCAGTCTGGTGTCGAAGTTGATCTGCGTGGTGATAGCGTGGGTGAAGCCTTGGCAACTCGCGTTATTTATTTGACCAACACGCAGGCCGCTGAAGTACTAGGCGTTATTCGACCACTGATGCCGCAGTCTGCTCATGCGGCTGCCGTGCCTGGTGTCAATGCACTGGTATTATCTGATCGCGCTGATAGTTTGAATCAGTTAACCACCCTAATTCGTGATTTGGACAACAATGTCAATGATAGCTTACAAGTCATACCACTGCGCCATGTAGACGCTGAGCGTATGATGGATCTCATCAGTGCTTTGGTTTTAAGTGCAGGTGAACAGGCACAAGGAGGCGGCAATCAGCTCAAAGTGATCGCTGATACTTCTAGTGACAGACTGCTGGTCAAAGGTAGTCCTGAGATGATTGCTAAAGTGCAAGAAATGGTCAATCAGCTTGATACCACGCCGTCACGTCGCTTAAGTGGCTTACGAGTCTTTCGCTTAAAGTATGCAAGTGCTGGTCATATCGCAGAGATGTTACGCGGCTTACTTGCCAATCAGTCTATTAATAGTACTGGGGCGACATCGACCTTAGAGTCAGCCTCACTAGATAGTGCTAGCAGTACAGGTAGTACGCTGGGCAATAATAGCAATGATACATTAAATGGCAATAGTTCAACTGGAGCTAATAACTCGGTGTCAGCTTCTGCGTCCAGCTCAGGCGGGACAGGCACCAGTACTGGCGGTCGACCCTTTAGCATTATCGCTGATGAGACGCAAAACTCCGTTATTGTCAATGCAGCTCCCGAGCTTATGTTTGAGATTGAGACGGCCGTCAATCAGCTCGATAATCGCCGTGCGCAAGTGCTTATTCAAGCGGCTATCGTTGAGGTCTCAGGGGATGATGCCGCCCAACTCGGTGTACAGTGGGCGCTTGGCAATGCGAACAGCGGCTATGGAGTGGTGAACTTCAATAACGTTGGCGCAAGCGCGGCATCACTTGCAGGCGCGGTACTGTCTGGAGGCGCGTCAGGTATTAGCTCTGCGGCAGGCTCTATTGCTGGTGCGTTACTTGGTATTGGGGATAGTAGTACAGACAGTGATGGAAATACACAGTTCTACGGCGCTATTTTACAAGCATTAGACTCTTCTACCAGTGCTAACTTATTGTCCATGCCTTCTATTTTGACTTTGGATAATGAAAAGGCCAGTATTTTGGTTGGTCAAAACGTACCATTTGTAACAGGCTCTTATACAACCAGCGGTAACTCGTCTGAAAATCCATTTCAAACCATCGACCGCCAAGATATTGGTATCAATCTTAATGTCATTCCACATATTGGTGACAATGGCACGGTACGCTTGGAAGTCTCGCAAGAAGTATCTTCGGTCGTACCCGGTAGTGTCGGTAATGCCAGTGGGCTTATCACCAATAAAAGTTTAATCAACACCACTATTTTAGCGGATGATCAACAGACCATCGCGCTTGGGGGTTTGATGCGCGACAACACGACCAGCAACCAACAAAAAGTCCCAGGTTTAGGTAACGTGCCTATTATCGGGCGGCTATTCCGCTCTGATAGTGATAGCACTCAAAAGAGCAATTTGATTATATTTTTACAGCCAACTATCCTACGTGATGGTGGTGCAGTTGCAAGTGTCACTGAGCGCAAATACAATCAGATGCGCGTACTACAGTTGGTCATCGATAAAAATGGGACGATCAAACAGCTGCCACTTAGCGGCACTGAAGGCTGGGATGGTAAGGTTGATGCTAACTATGAATTGATGCCACTAAACCCACTTGTACCCAAGCGCGATCAAAAGTCAAAACCTACAGCGCAAGGGTTTACTAAGGTAGATGCTCCAAGTGCAGGCATTAAGACATATCCGTTAAAGCGTTAGAATATAGCGGTTAAGTTTGTCGTTTGGCTATCTACAACTGCGATAGACAGACATAAAAGTGGCGGGAGTAAAAACGATGAATAAACAAAAATGGCTGACATTAGGCATTGTCGGGACGGCTTTATTGCTACTACCAAGACGTAGCAGCTGGCAACAGACTCCCCATGCCAAAGAATTATCAAAAAAAGACTATTCAAAAACCATCAATCCTCAGCATACAGACTTGCAATATCAAAACTGTGACAAGGATTAATAAAGGGTTAAGAAACAACTTTTATACTTGTACGATTTTGATACTTGCACGCTCTTTATACTTGCATATTATGCTCAATATAATGCACCTAATAGACAGTTTAGCGGCGCAACATACTTCACCAAAGCGGTACATCACACGCTGTATTACAGTTTTGTATCAGCATATAGATACAAAGCTGCTAAACATTCAAAATTAAAATACTCTATTATCATAATCACCTAACTGCTTACGCAGCACATATTTACCAACCATTAAGAATCAACTATAAAGACGGATTATGTTTCATACAAATTCACATCTAGCGCTAGATCATACCCCACTGCCTGCTATATATCCTCTGATCGATACTCATACTCATTTTGATGCGCCAGTCTTTGATGGTGATAGACAGTCACAGACGCAGCAGGCTTATATGCAGGGTGTTCGGCACTTGGTGTTAGTGGGTTATTTGCAGCGATATTTTTCTAGACTCTATGAGACGCAGCAGACAATCGAGCAGATGCATCTGTCTAAGGATAAGGATAAAACTGATCGTAGAGACGTGTATCCTGTAGCGCACATTGCACTTGGCTTACATCCTTTTTATATCGAACAGCATACCGACGCGCATCTATCTAGCATGGCGCAAATGGTCCAAGAGCAGCGCCCGTTAGCAATTGGCGAGATAGGGTTAGATACTTATACGGATGCCATGAAACGACCTGAGGTTTTTGCTAAGCAAGCGCGTTTTTTTACAGCGCAACTGGATATTGCTGTGTTACATAAGCTTCCTGTCATGCTGCACATTCGTAAGGCTCATGCAGAGGCATTGGCGTTATTAAAGGCACATAGCTATGATGCGCATAAATTAGGCGGTATTGCCCATAGCTTTAGTGGCGGTGAGCAAGAGGCCAAAGCTTTTGTTAAATTGGGCTTTAAGCTTGGTATTACTGGCCAAATTACCAACCATAACGCCAAAAAGCTACGCCGTGCTATCAAAGCTGCTGTTGATAGTTATGGCATAGAGTGTTTAGTCCTAGAGACTGATTGTCCTGATATGATGCCTATGATGTGTCAAAAAGCAAAAGACACTCAACTAGACAGTCAATCAGCCAATCAATCAACAGCGGGACAAAGTCCAGATAACGAATGGTACGGCGCAGACGGACACAATCGTAACGTACCTGCTAATTTGCCTTGGGTATTGAAAGGTCTAAGTGAGTTGCTTTCTGTAGAACCTGCAGTACTTGCACCTCAATTGTGGCAAAATAGTTGCAATGCCTTGCAAACTTCTTGGCCTTACCCTAAATAAGACATGAGCAATTAAAAACGTCAAGAATATCAAAAGACTATTGACCATAGTGTCATCAATCATCAGAGCTTCTCATTCATTATGAATCAACAAATGCAACTCACAAAAACCGAGCAAAAATCGGCCAATACTGAATCGACTTTAGAACATGGCACACTAAATGCAACGACTCATACAGTAAGTGAGGTTGTCAATACAGATTTACAATATGAGCGACGCTTTCAGGGGACGCAGACATTGTATGGTATGGCAGCATTCGATGTCTTTGCTGCAGCACATGTTTATGTGATTGGAGTGGGCGGCGTAGGCTCTTGGGCTGCTGAAGCATTAGCGCGTACCGCAGTAGGCAATATTACGTTAGTTGATTTAGATGTATTGGTGGCTTCCAATGTCAATCGGCAGCTACCTGCGCTTGATAGTACCTTTGGGCAAAGTAAGATAGCAGCACTGGGCGCACGTTTGCAAGAGATTAACCCAAAGCTCACTTTGCACTTGGTAGATGACTTTTTAACAGTTGAGAATGTCTCTACATTATTACCCAATCGGAGTGAGGCAAAAGCTGCCGCAGCTGAGCAAAGGCCGATTGTGATATTGGACTGCGTAGATGATATGAGTGCCAAACTGGCTATTGCATTACATTGCCGTTTTAATAAGCTAAAGCTCGTTTGTGCAGGTGGGGCAGGGGGCAAGATAGACCCTTCTCAGATTACAGTCAGCGATCTAAAGGACAGTTATCAAGATCCATTGTTAGCGCGGTTACGTAACAAGCTGCGCCATGAAAAAGGCATCAATAGCGCTCTAAAAGATAAATTCGGTATTAGGTGCGTATACTCAACTGAGCCGCCGCGCGTAGACAAAAGCTGTCAGACAGGCGGGTTACAATGTGGCGGCTATGGCTCTGCAGTCGCGGTAACCTCTGTAGTGGCAATGATTATGGTTAGTGAGGCATTACAAATGCTGAGCAAACAAGCTGGGGTCTGACCCATTACTTCTTATTAACTTGGAGACGGTTTTGTCTATTCATACTTATCCGCTGGCGTTAGATGAGCATTTACGTATCGCTAAGCTACATGAATACGACGTGCTTAACACTTGTAATGAGCCTGCATTTTCGCGTTTGACTGAACTGGTTAAATTGTTCTTTGGTGTGCCCATGGTGGCTATTACTTTCATGGATGAACACGTACAGTATCTAAAATCGCCGCATGGATTCGGTGATTTATGTACGACCAAGCGCGGCGTGGCGATTTGTAATTACACAGTATTATCTAATAGTGTTTTTACTATACCAGATCTATCACTTGATGAGCGTTTCGTCGACAATCCATTAGTGACAGAAGACCCTCATCTACGTTTCTATGCAGGCGCGCCAATTACTCTAACAGAGGAGAACAAGACGTATCATTTAGGATCACTTTGTTTGTTCGATACCAAGCCCAACAATACATTTGATGACGATAAGGCTAGACTGCTTTTACAGTTCGCTGAAATGGCGGCAGATGCATTGCAGTTACAAAAGAATCAACATCGCGCCAAACATGCCAATCAAATGAAGTCTGAATTTTTGGCAAACATGAGCCATGAAATACGCACTCCCATGAATGGTATTATTGGTATGGTTGAGATGCTTGACGATACTGATTTGAACGTTGAGCAAAAAGTCTATGTCGACAACATAAAACTGTCAACAGAGCATTTGCTTGCGATTATTAATGGCATCCTAGACTTATCTAAAGTTGAGTCAGGCAAGATGACTGTTGATGACATACCTATGGACTTGTCATTATTATGTGATGAAGTTGTCAGTTTATTTGCGGTCAAAGCTCGTCAGCGTGGACTCATACTGGACTACAATTATAGTGAAAAACTATCGCCTTATATGCAAGGTGATCCTGTAAGGCTAAAACAGATTTTGGCTAATCTAGTTAATAATGCGATTAAGTTCACTCGTGAAGGTGGGCATGTCAGTATTAATGTCACTCATGCGCCGCATTGTAAAAAGGGTGGGTGTAGAAGCTTAGGTGCAAAAACAGATGAGATCATTTGCCATGATATGACGGTCTGTATTGATATCAAAGATACAGGCGTTGGTATTAAGCCTGAATCACTGGATGCTATTTTCGACGCTTATAACCAAGCAGACAAATCTACCCATCGCTTATACGGTGGTACAGGTCTGGGTCTGTCTGTTTGCAAGTCTTTGGTTAATTTGATGGGCGGACATGTTTGGGCAAACAGTGTCGTGGGAGAGGGAACGACGTTTAAGGTATTGTTACCTCTAAGGTCTATAAGCCAAGAAAAGTATGATGACTGGCAACGCTCAAACATCATAGAGATTAGTCCCAATTCTGAGTATTCTGGTCATATATTATTGGTTGAAGATGATAATGTTAACGCTATGATTGCCAAAAAAGCATTGTGTAATAATGGGCACAAGGTCACTCACGTGACTGACGGACAAAAAGCCATTGATCAGTTTTCAGCACACCCGCGGCGCTTTGATGTGATACTTATGGATCACCATATGCCGATCATGGATGGGATACAAGCAACGATCAAGCTGCATGAGATTTATGACCCAAAAACATTACCACCAATCATTGCGCTAACGGCAAATGCTATGGATGGCGAGCGCGAAAAATATCTGAAAGTTGGCATGCAAGACTATTGCACCAAACCTTTTAAAAAAGAACAGCTCAACGCGTTGGTACAGTATTGGCTTATGCACCAACAAGCAACAAAAAAACAGGTCAGTAGTAGAGACCTAAAAGAGTCATCATAGCAGATAGCTGCCGGTATCAAGTATCGAATAGCAAGTAAAAATCTGATAGTAATAATAAAAAAGCTCGACCATTGTTATGATGGTCGAGCTTTTTTTATAGGTCTGACGGTATCAGCTAACTCGAGTTTGATAGTCACCTGTGCGCGTATCAACGCGAACGATTTCACCTTGCTGGACGAATAAGGGTACACGTACGACTGCACCTGTCTCTAAAGTTGCAGGCTTACCACCGCCGCCTGAAGTATCACCGCGTACACCAGGATCGGTTTCGGTAATCTGCAATTCAACGAAGTTTGGCGGTGTGACTGACAATGGCACCCCATTAAACAAGGTAATCACGCAAAGCTCGTTACTGTTGTCTTTTAACCATTTTGGCGCATCGCCAATAGCCGCTTTGTCCGCTTGTAGCTGCTCAAAGCTTTCAGGGTGCATAAAATGCCAAAACTCACCATCATTATATAGATAGTTCATTTCAGTATCCAACACGTCGGCCGCTTCTAAGCTATCACCTGATTTAAAGGTTTGCTCGAGTACTTTACCACTACGAAGGTTGCGCAGTCTAACGCGGTTAAAAGCTTGGCCTTTACCAGGTTTGACAAACTCATTTTCAAGAATGGCACAAGGGTTGCCATCAAGCATGACTTTTAAACCGGCTTTAAATTCATTGGTAGAAAAACTTGCCACAAGAGACTCCTAAGGGTTGTAGTAATTATATTGATAGGTTACTGATTGATTATCGACGCGTTGCCAAACCTGACACGGTGTTACTTATACTGGAATACCTATCATATGGGCCAAAGTCTATGAATGGCAAGGGTAAATAGGTATAAACCATAATGTTTGCTTGGCATGCTTTGATAGTACGCTGATTTACAGCGTATAATGTCGGTTTTTAGGCACACGCATTAGGTTGTCATGATAAACCATTTAATCACACAAAAAAACTGGCAAACACAACTATCTGAAGCAATCACATCGATAGATGAGTTACTAGAGATACTCAACCTTGAGACGATTAAAGCGCAAGTTTATGCCCCAGCGCACTTTCCTTTACGTGTCCCGCGTGCCTTTGTCGCCAAAATGGCGGTGGGTGATGTGCACGATCCTTTATTAAAGCAAGTGTTACCAGACAGACAAGAACAAATCGCTGTGACAGGTTATATCACTGACCCCTTGGCTGAAAACGACCAAAATCCAATTAAAGGTCTGCTACATAAGTATCAATCTAGGATACTATTAACTGTGACGGGTGCGTGCGCCATCCATTGTCGTTACTGCTTTCGTCAGCACTTTGATTATAACGCCAATATGCCAACTTCCACCGAACACTTAGCGATTGCCTCCTACATTAAAGAGCACCCTGAGGTCAATGAGGTTATCTTAAGTGGTGGCGACCCATTGAGTGTTTCTAATCGGCGACTATTTGCTTGGCTTGATACCTTGGAGGCGATACCGCAACTGACCACTATTCGCTTGCATACACGCTTGCCGTTAGTGATTCCTGAGCGCTTAGATGATGCTTTGCTAGATCGCTTTAGTCAAAGTCGCTGCAACATCGTGATGGTTGTTCATTGCAACCATGCCAATGAAATTGATACGAACACGGCTCAATATTTGCAGCGTGCACGGGTCGCTGGTATTGTGCTGTTAAACCAAGCCGTATTATTAAAGGGTATCAATGACAGTGTCGCGACTCAAACTGCCCTCAGTCAGCGTTTGTTTGCAGCAGGTGTTTTGCCTTATTATTTACACGTACTCGATAAGGTCTTAGGCGCCGCTCATTTTGATAACGATGAGCAGTCCGCTGTTGACTTATATTGGTCGTTGTTGGCTAAGCTTCCTGGGTATCTTGTGCCAAAATTGGTAAAAGAGTTGCCAAACAGACCATTTAAGGTGCCAATTGATATTTATAAAGACAGTCAAGGTATGCAGGATAGTAAGTTGTGGTAATATGTTTTGCTGAACATTAGTAGCGCTCTGTAACGCACATACACACAAGTAATATCGCGACTGTTCATTTGAGAATAGAGGTTTTACTAAAGAGGGCTTATGATAACGTTGTCAGATTTTCAGGATCATCTATCACATAAAGCACCACTAAAACACTCTTCGCGTAAATATGGGGATGGACAAGAACAGCAGCTGCGTCGATGGGCAGCAAGTTTACCAACACAAACTGAAACTCAGCAGGCCGTGCAAATAGAGCAGGTGTTGACTGAGCTTGCCGCAGCAGACTTAGATGACAAACTACGTCTTAAGCTTTTGACCATTGTTGCTTGTGCATCCGAGCGCTTGATCACCTCTTTGCACAAGCATTATCATTATGAGTTAGGAGCGCTTAGCAAGACGCAGCGAGTATATGTGGATCAAGTCAAATCACTATACTACTCGACCATACTGGCCTACGACAATATCATACAACGCAAGAGTCTGACTTTAACTAATCAGAAAAGCCCAGCGACAGGCCGAGGTTGGACGCGTTTTTTGACGTTAGCTAAAACATCACCGCTTGTTTTGGCCGCAGCTATTTACCAGTCACTCACCATTTATGAAAAATTATTGAGTGAGCACAACGTATCTTACCAACCATCACCACCACACTTATGGGCTGCGTTTAATGAGCTATATGACCTAGCTTGTCAGATAAATGTGGCACATACTGATTTGAGCACGCAAGTAATTGCCAAGCAGGCACATAGTATTCACGGCTTATATGTACAGATTTGCTTGCAGAGTTTATTGAATGTCCGTGCCATGCGCCGCTCCAATATGCTATTAATCCAGCGTCTACTACCGTTATGGGCAACTCATGTCCATGCTGCTATCGAGCCGCAGACTGAGACGCGTATCTTTGTAGACTTACAAAGCGGCAGTCCGCCTGATTATCTCACTGCCAGCTCCGCTATCAATCCCTATGAAGCGCACCATCGTTGTCTATTTATCGAACTTGGACCATTGATAACATACTTACAGCAGCGCAAGCAGGCGTTGGTTGATAGTAATAACGCTGCGATTGAATATCAGCTGGTTAATAAAGTATTAATGGCCATGAAACATCGTTATGTCGAGCGAGCAATGACATTACCGACCAAGTATCATACAAGACAGCGTGCAACTGTCATTGGTGGTTTTAATAACATTCATTATAAAGTGGCTGGTGCAAAGAGCTTAGTAGACTTGATAGCTGCTAGAGAGTTGGCAGTTGAGCAGCTGCCACGCTATGATACACAGCCCAAGAAGGGCGATACACAAGGTGTCCTTGAAGTAGAGGTAATTGATAGCACAGACATAGCATCACAGATGAGAGTCTTACATTTATTGTCTCCAGAATATTTAGTGGTGCCACTGTCAAAGACAGATGATGAGGCGACAGGACAACGATCAAGCTTGCTCAAAGCGGACATATTAGACGCCGAGACGGACAGTAGCGACACACTTAATACAGCACCGCCACCACTTAGTTTTATGAGTCTGTTATTGTTGCAATATTCATATAATGACAGCAAGTGTAAATGGTCAATGGGTATGGTACGCTGGCTCAATCTCGATAATAAACCTATTGAGGTTGAATGGCAGGTACTTGGGCATGTACTGACAGCTTGCGCTTTACGTTTGGATATTAGAGACCATCGTGGCCAAGGCTTTATGCCAGCTTTTATGGTGGCTGGCGATGAGAGCTTACAGACAGAGTTTAGCATTATAGTGCCTTCTCATCATTTCCAAACCAATGACAAAGTCATGCTGCGTATTAATGACAAACAAAAAACACTCTGTTTACAGCAATGCTTACTAAATAGTGAAGAGTTTAGTCAGTATAAAGTGATACAGATTTAGCTGGATAAGATTGCTACAATCAATACTTTTATACAAAATTAAGCATTGCTCAAGACCAATCGTAATCTAGTATACTGTCACGACGGTTATAAGAATAAAAAGGCCTATTATGCGTACCAAATCTGTCCTAAATCTCCTAGTTATAGACGAAGATCAGCTTTATGCCGAGCGTTTAGTCAGCTTATTATCTGCTTACTACGATGAAGTTAATCTTGGGTTTTTGGATGATAGAGAGGAGCTACTAAAGTCACTACGTCAACAGTGGGACGTCTTGGTATTTGGGCGCGCCTATGACTTAAGCTTCACCGATGTCGTTGGTATCGTGCAAGAGCAAAACCTTGATCTCCCCATCATTGGTCTGATGAGTGATGAGATGGCGAGTACTGGTCGTAATGACGATGGTTTGCCCTCAGTCATAGATGGAGTGATGGTAAAGGCTTTACTAGCAGATAAAGAAGTACAAGTGGTAATGGCAATCTGCCTACAACATGCCAATTTGCGTAGCCTACGACAGCTTAATAGCTTGCGTCATGTACTCTCCGAAGCCGAGCAGCGTGCCAATATTTTAATCAAAAACTCTAAGAGTGCGGTTGCTTATATCGATCAAGGCATTCATATTTTTGCCAACGAGCCCTATTTAAAGTTGTTTAACTTTGAGTCGATGGACGATATTATTGGTCTGCCAGTTATTGACTTTATTGCCGGTAAAGATAATGTCAAAGGTTTTAAGGAGTTTTTACGTCAGTTCGATAAAGGCCACCGTGAGCAAGTTGAATTTAACTTTGACAGTAAGCGTATGGACGGTAGTACTTTTGAGGCAAAGCTACAACTCGCTGTCGCTACGCTAGATGGTGAACCAGTCACCCAGATTATCATTCAACAAAACAATAATAACAGCGCTGAGATTGCCAAGCGTTTGGCAGCAGCAGAGCGTCAGGACAGCTTGACAGGACTATACAACCGCCGCGGCTTTGAAGAGCGTTTTGAAGCCTTGCACCAATCGGTAGTAGCAGGCAAAGCGCATGCAGCCTTATTATATATCCAGTTAGATAATATCGGTAAAATCAGTAGTAGCTTAGGCTTGCAAGGGGTGGATACGACCATTCAGCAAGTGGCTCGTATGCTTGAGCAAACGGTAGCAGAGGGGCACATTAGCCGCTTTAGTGACACAGCATTTACAGTGTTAATTGAAGATTTGTCCTCTAAAGCGCTGGTCGATCTTGCTGAGAGTATCCGCCAGCATATCAGCGATATGCTTATCGAAGTCGATAAACGCACAACCAGTACGACTGTGAGTATTGGTATCGTCAAAATAGAATCCAATGCTGCTGAACCGCAAGTCTTGTTTGATCGTGCAGTTGATGCGATCAACCATATCAGAGTTGAAACGGCAAATCAGGGCAACGCTTATCACTTGTATGATCCAAGTGAGCATGCAAACAGTGATGATAGCGCTTTAGCTGAATATCTAGTCAGCGCGATCACCCACAATCGCTTTGAGCTATTTTTTCAGCCAATCTATGATATTAATCAAGATCGTAGTGACTTCTTTGAAGTTTACCTGCGTCTACCATTAGCCGATGCTGAAAATACGGTACTGACACCTGACAAGTTTATGACAGTCGCCAAGACGCACCACTTACGCGAAAAAATAGATCGCTGGATATTAATCAATGCCTGCAAACAATTAAATGAGGTGCGCAAGACTCATCCTGAAGCGCGCGTGTTGATACAATTGACCAGCGCGTCATTAGTTGATAAAAAGCTACCAAGTGTGGCCGGCCAGTTGATAAAAGCGGTGGGGGGCGTATCTGGGGCATTGACACTACAGTTTAATGAGCAAGATGTGGCCAATCATCTGACGATTGCCAAATCTCAGTTTGCTGCTTTAAGCGATATAGGTTGCAAAATAGGTATTCATAACTTTGGTACTTCTGCAAAATCGATTGAGATTGCTGAATTTGTAGCGCCTGATATGACGCGCCTTGCACGCGATTATGTAAATGAGATTAATAAACCTGACAATTTAGAGGCGATCAAATCTTTAATCGTACGCACTAATGAGCTTAATATTGATGTATTGATGCCTTATATTGAGGAGGCTGCTACGATGTCGGTATCTTGGAGTGTCGGTGCGCGTTATTTGCAAGGGTATTATCTAGAAATGCCAAGTAAAGCAATGAATGTCGTCTAAAAGCTCTCTATGTATCTTAAGCCATTTACTATTTGCTTAAGATAACGGCGGTACGTTCAACAAAGATCTTTTTTGAGATAAACTTTTTTACCTTACTGCTATCATAGCTTTGCAAGGAATGTATCCTAGCCGCACTATATCGATTTTAAAATAAATCGAGGATGGCTTATTACTCAGTAATTAAGTACTCATGTAATGTATCAATCTACGCTTGTAAGCATACCACCATTTCTAAAATACCATCGTACATCTGCTATTATTTCGTTAGGCTGACCAAACCTTTTCAATCCATAGATATAAAGAATATATAAACATGCCGATCAACGCCAATATTTCATTCAGTGGTACATTAATTGCAGGGCTTGTGTTGACGATCCTGACAGTGCTTACTGCTTGTGAGCGCACCCCGCCTGATTATCGTGATCCTGTTACCCTGCCAGTGTATAGCGCAGGAGACGCTGATAATGGTGCTATCATCTATGAAGAAGCTTGCGGCCAATGCCATCAGTTAAGTCCAGGAAGCAATAAAAAAGGCCCACAATTGATGAATATATATGGGGCACCAGCAGCTGAACTAGAAGACTATGACTACGGTGCAGCGCTAACTAAATCAGGCTGGGTATGGGATGCAAAAACTTTAGACCCTTATATTGCTGATGCTCAAAAAGCAATGCCGGAGTCAAAAATGCTGTCAGACCCGATGCCAGATGCTAGTGAACGCGCTGATATTATCGCTTACCTATCTACTTTGCGTATGGCTGCTCCTGCTATCGATAGCGATGGAAAACCCATAGATACTGAGCATACACAAATGAGTGATGAGCCAGTTGAGATAGAAGACGGCGTAGAAAATCAACCTGCAGCCAGTTTCTAATCACAGCAATTATTCAAGCTTGGTTTGTTTTCAACTTTATTGCTTTTTATAGTTACTATATTTAATAGAGCGTTTTTACTTGTCGTTTTTATCTTATTAAAATAGGTGTATTGGCTATTACTGACCACTCCAAACGAGTCAATGTGTCAATATTTCAGTACGCACTAATACAGTCGGTAGTTTATTATGCACCAAAGCCATGCTTACGATGTCGCATCTCACACAGATACTGTATCTCCATTAGAGTCAGACGCTGTCTTAAAGGATTCAAACGATGTTACTGGCGATTATTTAGCCAATCAGCGTCAAGTGGCACAATTGCTTGTTCAATTAAATCAAATCGTGCTTGATAAGCCGCAAGTGGTCAAGCTGGCACTGAGCTGCGTGCTGGCAGATGGACACCTGCTCTTACAAGATCTACCTGGTATGGGCAAAACCACATTGGCTCAAGGGCTGGCACAGTTACTGGGCTTGTCATACAATCGTGTGCAGTTTACCAATGATATGCTGCCAGCAGATATTTTAGGTATGAGTATCTATAACCAGACTACGCAGAGTTTTGAGTTCCGTAAAGGGGCGATCTTTACTCAGTTGTTACTTGCTGATGAAATCAACCGTTCTAGTCCAAAGACCCAAAGTGCGTTACTAGAAGCGATGGAGGAGCATCAAGTCACCCAAGATGGGCAGACTTACCGTTTACCTCAACCATTCTTCGTCATAGCTACCCAAAACCCAATGCAACAAGCAGGCGTATATCCTTTACCTGAATCTCAGTTGGATCGATTTTTGATGTGTCTGTCGCTTGGTTATCCTTCACCAGCTGCCGAGCGAGAACTACTACGAGGTCAGGATCGTCGTGAGTTGCTTGCAAGCTTACATGCGGTGCTTGAGACAGATGCTGTATTACTTGCACGCCAAAGTGTTCAACAGGTGTATGTAGCAGATGTCGTATTGGATTATCTACAGCGATTGGTTGCAAAGACTCGAGTTAGCCAAGAATACCATGGACTGTCACCTCGCGGTGTATTGTCGCTACAGCGTGCCGCTCAGGCTCATGCCTATGTCTCAGGTCACCAAGAGGTCACACCAGAAGACATTCAAGCTGTTTTTGCTGCGGTTACAGATCATAGGTTAGGCCAACGATTTGTGCCATCGCACATCGTTGGCGGGCAAGGCTCACAGACTATTGCTCAGCGAATTATGCATGAGGTACCAGTAATTGTTTAAACTAAGGTTTGAGCGCACGCTATAGTGTAACCATAATGATAAGACAGTTATGACTTTATTACCACGTACCTTATTACCACGTACTTTGACTCAGCCAATAACGCAAGCCTTGG
The DNA here is from genome assembly GCF_052259005.1 of Psychrobacter sp. 1Y10. Classification (NCBI taxonomy): domain Bacteria; kingdom Pseudomonadati; phylum Pseudomonadota; class Gammaproteobacteria; order Moraxellales; family Moraxellaceae; genus Psychrobacter; species Psychrobacter sp. 1Y10. The sequence goes on from NZ_JBQQES010000001.1 coordinate 269,583, forward strand.
CGCGCTGGTTTGCCAAACGTGCTCCTAAAAGTGACAGTGCTACTCTTAATTTGCGCAACGTCTATATTTTTTTCCGACGTGAAGGGCTACTTTTTGCCATACTATTGATAATTACCTTTATTGCTGGTATCAATTACGGTAATAACTTGGTTTTGGGGCTTTGTTTTTACCTTATTAGTATATGGCTGATTAGCTTTCATGTGACCTTTTTGCACATATCTGGCCTGCATGTTCAATTGTTAGAAGTCACTATGGCAGAAGTAGGGGCGCCAGTCTGGGTGACCCTGCAAGTGCGTAGTGAGAGTCGCCAACCAAGACGACAATTGATGTTTAGGTTTGAGCAACATCAATTGGACAATCAAGAAAATAGCGAGCATGAATATAAGCGCAACAGCAAGCGTAGCCGTAAATTGCTCAACAACGATCCCAAGCTGCAGGTACTGCTACCACGCGTACAAGATGAACAAATTATTCGTTTACCTATTATGACCTATAAACGTGGTCAGCTTGAGCTTCCTAAATTAACAGTCAGTACGGTTTATCCACTTGGTATTATGCGTGCCTGGTCGTACATCTATTTTGCGCGTACTGCTTGGGTCTATCCAAAACCATTGGCTTTTGACTGGCAGACGCAATATGTAACTGCAAGTTTAGACGACTTGCCGACAGGTGGGCAATATAGTCAGCACATTCAAGGCCAAGACGATTTTGAACGTCTTGATAGTTATATTGAAGGTGAATCACTAGCCAGAGTCTCGTGGGCGCATGTGGCACGTGGGCAGGGGATGCTTACCAAGCATTTTGCCGATTCTATCGGTCATGAGCAGAGCCTCAATTATGCCGATATGCCAGCTGCCTATCATGAACAAAAGCTTGCGCAACTGGCTCATGGCGCGATCACGCTTGGCAGTCTTGGAGTGCCCTTTACCATGCAACTGCCTAACGAGAGCCATACAGAGTCAACGATTGGACACAGTGAGGCTTTTGCGCAGGCGTGTTTACTACGATTGGCACAGTCATCATGATTGACTCTAAGCACGCTCGCAACCCTTCTTCTAGCCTATCTTTGCCTAACTCATCTGCTTTTGCAGCGGTAACCTCGCCTGCAAGTTTTGAGAATCTGGCATTGGGAAATACTGCTAACAATAGCCATGACCCAAACAGAAAATGGTACAGCAAACTGCTAGCGCTACCGGCTTATTATTGGGTGTTGCTGACTCAAATTCTCGTTATATTTCCCCATGCTGTTCATCTGCCGTTATGGTTAATGCTCTTTGCTTTAATCACTATCATTGCCCAATTGCCTCACATTAAAGCCAAGTTTAGACAGAGGTTTAAGCAGCTTCGCCATCTCAAACGCATGTATCAAAGCATACAAATGCTTGGGTTTTTATTAGGATTGGTAGGCTTGTGGTTGACCTATAACACAAGCTTTGGTCTGGATATGGGTGTGGCTTTTTTAGTGCTGTGCTTGATTAGTAAGCTTTGGGAATTGTATAAACGCCGTGATGCTTATGTAGTGTTGAATTTATCACTGTTTGTGCTCGCTGCACTATTTTTAATGGATCAAGGATTGGTCACTACTTTAGAGGTCATCATAGGTACGATTGTCATCTTGCTAGCATTTATTGCGCTCAATGATGACGGCAATATACGCGGTGATGGACGCCTGCGTACACTTGGTATATTAGGGGTAGGGGCATTACCGTTATTAGTGGTGCTGTTTTTGTTCTTTCCGCGTCTGCCGCCACTATGGTCAGTGCAATTATCAGGACAACAAGCAACTACTGGTGTCTCAGACAGCATGTCACCTGGCGATTTTGCCAGTCTGAGCCAATCCACTGCACTGGCTTTTAGAGTTGAATTTGCAGATAAACGTCCACCGCAAAGCGATCTGTATTGGCGCGGCTTGGTATTTAGCGATTTTGACGGTGTGACATGGCAACCGAATCGTAGTAGCCGGCAGCAGTGGCAGCCAGCGCGACAAATTCCTGTATGGATTGAGCGTGCGATTGCTACTGTTCCTAATAGTGTGCAGCTTGCACCCGATAAGTATGAGATACTTTTAGAGCCAACCCAGCAAAACTGGCTATTTGGGCTTGATTATCCATTTACCCAGCGTACAGATGTCAGTATCACATCGGAATTTACTTTATTAAAAGACAGTCCGGTGACCCAGCAGCTACGTTACAACGTCCTGCGTTTTGCACCCATGCGTATCGATCCTGTACTTGATGAGGATTCACGTCGTATTAACGTGACACTACCTAAAGATGGCAACCCACAAGCACGTGCACTTGCTCAGCAGCTGTTTGCGCAATCGGGTTCAGATCCTGTGCGCTATATGCAAGCACTTGAGCGCTGGATTAATCAAACAGATTTTCGTTATACATTATCGCCGCCACGGCTAAATGATAACCGCATCGACGAGTTTTTGTTTGATACCAAAGCTGGGTTTTGTGAGCATTATTCTTCAAGCTTTGCTTTTATGATGCGGGCGGCTGGCATTCCTGCGCGCATTGTGGCTGGTTATCAAGGCGGCGAACCAAGTCGCAGCGGTGACGTGTGGGAAGTACGTCAGATGGATGCTCATGCATGGACTGAAGTGTGGCTTGAGGGACAAGGATGGGTACGTATTGATCCGACTGCATTTGTGGCACCAGAGCGTGTCGAGCAAGGAATGGACGCACTGTCTCAATCTCAAGGAGCAGCGTTGTTTGGCGATGGAGCAGGGGCGCAGATTAGCTATCAGCAGTATCAGATGTTACAAACGTTGAGGCGGTTTTCTGACCAAGCCAGTTATTACTGGCAAAAAGACATTGTCGGCTATGATCAAGACAAGCAAGCAGGCTCATTATTAAAATGGTTCAACATCAGCTCAGTTATGCAACAAATCGTTTGGTTAGCTGCTGGTGCCATCACAGTGATATCTATAGTGACATTTATACTATGGCAACGACGACGGAAGCGTTGGCACCCAGCAGACTTGCCTTTAATCAAGTTATCTAAACGACTAGGTAAAAAGGACAAGGCACTCGCTCGCCATGATTATGAAGGACAACTAGCGTGGCTTGAGCGGCTAGTAGATAGCCTTACAGAGACTGATAGTCGGCTTGTCACCGACAATCTCAAACTAACTCAACAGTATGTCAACGATATTAAACAGGACTATCGGCAACTACGTTATGGGCGACTGAGTACGCTTGATGTAAGTCATGCTAAATATCAGCAAGTACTTAAAAAGCTTAAAGAGAATACGCGCAGATTGTCATAAATATGAGTATTGCTATGGTTTTAGATACAGAACTAAGAACCATAAAAAGAATTTGACGATGAAATAGTGCTTATTTAAAAATAACTTCTGGTTTAGAGAGAAAACACTTGCAAAGTCTCAAAAACTTGCTAAAATGCTCAACCTAAATAGGCGTATAGCTCAGTTGGTTAGAGCGCTACCTTGACATGGTAGAGGTCGCTAGTTCGAATCTAGTTACGCCTACCAGATTCGAAAACCCCAATCTTTTTGATTGGGGCTTTTTTTATGCCTGTAGTATAAGGGCTGTAGCGAAAAGATAACATTTGGAATCTCTATTATTACTCTTGTTGAGCCCTCTATTAAAATGATCAGAAAATTGATGGTGACCAAAACGTGACTAGAGCTCAAAGGCTATTAGAATTAAATCTCTCTTTTTGACCTCTACTCTAAATTCTGAATGAAGGTCTATTTCTTAAAGCTTTCTGCTTTATTTTCTTCTACATATTCAAAAATATCTCCTACCCCTACTTCAAGATATTCACAAAGCTTATCTATAGTGTCGAAATCAATTCTTGATGACTGATCATTATATATCATATGCAAAGTTGTTTTGCTCACTCCTGTCGCTCGTACGGCATCCGCTACTTTTAACCTTCTTTCAGCTAATAAAGTAGGGAGATGGTTAACTATGACCCTAAAACTCCAACTATCTTCTATATCATATCAATGAGTATTTTTCCCACTACACTAATATTTACTACTGGCTCAAAAGTAACAGTCATAACTTGGTTACCTTTCAATAAATTTCATATCTGTTCATAACGACATATAATAAATGCGTATCTGAGTAACTGTTATTGGCACAGTACACTGTTGCTCTTTTAGCATCTCGTGCTCACCCTCATCAACTTTAAGATGAAGTTTTAGAAGCCTCACTTCTTCATGTGTACTCATAACTTCAGGATCATACTACTTTGTTCATACGAGTTTGTCTTGATTGACCTTATTATTCCAGTTGGATAGAGTCTGGATGACGATGCTAAGCTACTTTGAAGTAGCTAGAGTAATGGGTGTTCTGACTTTATTAATTATATTGAAGTCCGATTAATCTACTTAGCTTAACAAGTTTAACTCTACGGTTTTTTCAGTATAGCTTATACGACATTTTGCTGTAGCTGACGTATAAGTATGATTTTACTTATGTCACACACAAGCTGACTGAGATATTAAAATAGATAAAAAATCTCATCGATGAGAAGGCCAAATAAACTTACTGTAATCAGTCCGATGACATCAGAGCTCAGCTACTATTTAATTTAATGATATTGCTCGATGAATAAGGCTATCCACCTATTAATTCGAAAGTGGTGGACATAAGGATATTGAACAGGCTAAGAGCTTTAATAAGAGCTGGATCATTTATACTCATGCATAACTTAGTATGATTTTTTCAGCTTAAAAATGCGGTAACAGTGACTTAACGATAATATCAGGGATGTCTACTTAGCTTGAGTAAATCGTTGTTGAATATAGTCGGGGCGGTTTATTTTTTTCAGTATAGTCCCCTCAAGACGTTAACCATATTTTAATAATTTAAATTTCTCAAAATACTAAGAAATAAGAGAACCCTCTATATGGCTCTCTTATTTCTTTAAATGATTTGACTATTAATTATTATTTTGATTGTATTTAAAGTTAAACTAAATCAATCTTTTTAAATATTACTGAGTACTTTTGGTTTGTCTGATGAGCTTGTAGGCATTTTGAATTCAATACCAGCTTTTTTAAACAGTTTTGGATATGCCACCAAAGCCATTGTTGAGTTTTTAGCAATACCAGTGATATCTCCTACTACTCCTTTAGCCTCAACCAAAGACATTCCTGTATTAGTCAGGCTTCTTGGGTTTGCTATTAAACTCCTACCTACTTGTTTAGCGCCTACCGCCAATTCACGAGCGGTTAAGCTTGCGATTACAAAGTTTGTCGCAGAGTCCAACAAATGCTGCTTCTGCTTCGCATCCAAGGCTGACAGCTTAGCTACTGTTCCTGCTTCATCTTTTTGAGAGGCTTCTAAAACTGTATTAGTTAATACATCAATTTGTTTTTGATAGGCTTCTTTTTCTTTTAGATCAGAGGTCATATTCAGGCTGTTCTGTTTTGCTTTTAATTCATCTGAATCTTGTTTACTTGCGAGCAATGAAGCTAAAGCAGTACGGCTTTGAGTAAACATTTCATTGGTTACTTTAGCCTGCGTGAAGAAACCATTGATATCCATATTTGAAGACGATACGCCAGTCACAGATTCAGATAATGACGAGGCCATACTACTCAGTGACCCAAAACCTGCATAGACGCTTGATGCTCCCATTGAAGCTGCTACTGCTAAAACAATTGCAATTTTTTTCATACCTTGTTATCCCTATTGTGAATAATCGGCTTTTTGCACGATTTGATTTAAAATTTTTGGTAAAGCCTCAAACATCTGAATGTTATACATCTCATTACGATGCTGATGGTCTATACCCTTTAACCTAACTTCTTGTTGCAAACCATAAGCCCCTATTTTTTCAGACCTCTGGTTGAATATGCGTGTCCCACTGGCCATAACCAATGTAGCCTCGCAATTACTTTTGTCTGCATTACATTGCACACTATCTGTCTTCAATTCAATCTTAAGTACTGGCTGTAAACATTCATCTGTCGGAGTATAAAAGTTAACTTTCATATCTTTTTTAAACCCAGCATTTTCAGTCATATTAACGACTGAGTCTTTCAGTAGGGTTTGTCCTTTAAAACCTGAACCTGTCGCATAGAATGGTCGTTTCGACTGACTAGCAAAAGTGTGATAAATCAAAGGGCCGAAACCATAAAACGGAATTTCACCAGCTTGTTCGGTATGTAAGCTTGGGCATAAAACACGCGCTTGCTTTGAGTCTCCCACTGGCGCAGAACTATCAAGCAAAATTCTGTCTCCAGAACGCACGGGTAGACGATCATTACTATTGACAGGGAAATCGAGTTGCGCGGTAACGCTCCTACCTTGACGTGCCAAAATAGTCGCTTCCCATGTTGGAATCAGAATATTACGTCCGGCGGCCTTATCTGAATGATATACATGGACTTTCATTCCTGTACTTAAGCGCTCCCCTGCATCATCAATGGTGATTTTATGATTATTGGAACTTAAGACTTTCAGATCAGAACGAGTAAATTCAACCCCTTTTTGAAATTGTTGACCTAATTTCAAAAGTGCGTTTTTCAACACAACTTCTTTACGCGCTTCTAGAGAAAACCCCATACCGTCTGAAACCATGTCTTTGATATCATCTGTTGCTCGTGCTGAGTAGATCACGCGACCAGAACGATCAATCATTTCAGCAAAAACCTCACTATGAAAAACCTGTTGCTGGGTGATTTTCCCAATTCTCTGTTGATAAGCGATTACTGGAATGACGTTAATCCGAATAAAAAATTCAGGTAACTCACGTTGGTTGATGTCTTCACTTTGTGCTAATGCCGTCTGTTCACCAATACTTTGCGCCATAGCACTATAACGTCGATTGACTGGCGTCAAAGTAAAGGAGGCTTGCTCACCTACGGCATCAGAAAAAACTTGTTCAATTAAATCTTTTGATTCGCCTTGATAAGTCAGTACATCAACCACTAATGCTTTAGGCTTATTCATAGCCTGACGGGTATCAGTTGATATTTTACTAAAGCGCTTAGTACGACCCTGCATCAATATCGGCACAGCCACAGCATAATCACTATCCGCATGTACCACACGAATCAGATCACCTTCTGTTGAACTCAGTTCATCTTGTACAGTAATTCCTTGTTTAAAGCCTTTATCTAGAACCAAGTAAGATTTCCATCGATCAATCACTTGAGTCTCAATCTCAGAAATTTTCAACTTTGACTTTAACTCTCTAGTTAATTGCGTAGTCAATGTCAGAAACGTGCTTTGAAACTTTTGTTTTATGGCGGCTTTTGTTGCAGGGGAATCAATATCGGTAGCCAGTACTTGAATAGGCTGCGATAATGTTGCACTGTCACTATAAATGACCTCGCCTGACAACACATTCGTAAGCTTTAAACTCAAGGTGACTGGCAAAAAAACCTCTGCTGTCGAATCCTTTTTTACTATATATTCGCTCGCGCGTAAAACGTCTAAAGAGGCTACATAAGTACGATGTTTAGTGTTTTGTAAAATGCTATCGACAACTTGGTCACCGAAACCTTGTGTTAAACCTTGTACAAAAAGCTGCTCGGCTTGTTTGCGAATACTTTCATTGCCAATTGCTTGGCTAAAATCACAAACAATAGAAGAACCATTTGCTTCATACTTGCTAGAATCAGCACGACAACCTTGCTCCAACCCAAAAATACCTTTTGATGGGTAGATTTGAATATTCGCATTTGCCCATGCCGATACAAGCATCGGTATCGCCAAACATAACGCTTTGAATTTTATTTGCACTGAATACCACCCATGCACAGTGTTATCGTATTTCCAGCTTGTAGGCGCTCGGCGCTCGATAGCGTCGGGCTTACTTTACGTAGCGCTTTCGCCAATTCTCCACTGATTGGCTTTTTACCTTTATAGGTCAGGGTCATCTCAACCAACTTGCCATTTTGAGTACGAATATCAATATTTTCAGCGCCACTCATCTCGTCCAAAGCAATATACAAATCATCCCCGAGACGTGAAGTCACAATGCCAGAAGCACTTTTGAGGAAAACAGTAATTTCTTTACCATACATGACTCGATTTTTTGCATACCCTAAAATCTGTGGTCCAACTTGGCTAACTGCTAATTCACCCAATTTTTTTGCTACATTGGTACGGCAGGAATCTGTGGTCGCACCTGTCGAAGACTCTGTACGAGTTTCCCCGCCCATTAGCGTTGAATCATCTACTGAGTAAATCTTAAAACTTACAGCACCATCGCAGACAAATTGACCGGTGGCAGATGAGCGACCACGATCATAAATATAAGAGCTACCCGCCATAAACCAGTCGGCTTTTTCTTTACGCGCGGCGATGACTAGCTTATTAAGCTCTGCATCACTCATGAGTTGTTGAATGGTCATACTACGACCGTTTAAGTACTGACTTCTAAAACGATCAGAATCAAGCAACCGCAAATCATAGCGAGAGGCCGCACTTGCTATAGCGTTTAATGTTTGATTATTTCGCTCAGCTTTAGTAGTGGGTGTTTGATATTCCACATATTTCACAAAATTTTGAATATCATTTTGGCGTTCAGATTGGCTATATTTTGCCGACTCATTGGCATCGTAACTGCTTGAAGAGGCTGATCTACCTGAATTATTATGGCTCGATGAACGGCCAGCAACACCTACGCCTGCTCCGTAATAATTACCATAGGCATAACCCGAGGCGGCAGATGAACGTCCTTTTGAAGCATAAGAATCTGACGCCTTAGCTTTTGCACTCTCACTGGATTTATAACTTGCATTTTCATCATAGCTATAGCTGCCATCTGAAAAATAAGAGGTGAACTCTTTGACTGGCTTAGAATTGTCTTTTGGTACGCCAAAGTATTCATCCATCACAATCATAATCGGACTGGTTCGACTGTTTTTCTTCGCCAATCCTAAATCATTGAGAATTGAGCGAAATTCTTGGTCATCTATTTCCAGACTCACTTGAGTGACCAATTCATTATTGGTATTAGTATTACTGCCTCTGTTTAGCACATAACTACTGTCAACTTGTTTAACAATGTCATCTAAATACCGACCTGCCTCATCCATCGCCTGCGGACCATTGATACGCTTAATGAGAGCAGTGACCGCATCTGTTTTTGCATTCCTGAAGGCTTGATTACGCGTGCCATTTAGATTTTTTTTCATAATCGGTGCAGCACCTTCCCCATTCGCTTTAATGGTTTCAGCATGACCAACTTGAGTAGCTAACAAAAACAAAAGCGTCAATATAGCCTTTTTCATAATCCATCCTCTTAATTAGAATCTCTAGCTGCTTTTATAATTTTTTATTAAATTTCAAATTTAGGACTTACTCGACAACTGTTTTTGTTATGGATTAAAATCGGTTGCTATGCCGCCTTCGTAAGTTATAAAACTAGAACATTATATACAAAAAAATAAACTTTCAGCAAACTATTGTTAACATTAAAATCTGCAAATAGTTCTAATTTGTTGATTTTTAATAAAATTCTTTTAAATATCCAATAGTTTGTTCATAGTACGAGGTTATGGCGATATTGTATAAGCCGTACACATTATCTTAGTCAGCGAAATATATTCACAATAAATTGTTTATATATCTCGACTTAATACAATAGACTTAACGCCATTATGGATACTTGCTAGAGGATAAGGAGGCTATATTAGGTGAGCAAAGGAGGATAGTTCATTCGTTGTAATTTTTTGAGAATCAAGAAGATGTAGATCAGGAAAATTTTTATGGTATTCCCCATAAAATTTTACAGAAGTTAGAACATAACTTAGTTAGTAGTGACGTCATTACTTATCTGCAAACTTAGAGCTTGAGTAAATGAAATACCATTATAATTAAAGCTCAATCTCATAACTCGTACTACGCCCAGAAGCCTCAGACTTTTGCAGCATGCCCTTCTCTACCAAATCATTGATATCACGCAGTGCTGTATCGGCTGAGCACTTCATCATTGTCGCCCATTTCTTAGTCGTGAGCTTGCCATAAAAGTCAGTCAGTAAAATATTGAGCATTTTTACTTGGCGCACGTTCAAGGCTTGCTCTCTATGTATCTGCCAAAATTTTGCTTTGCTGAGTATCTTATCTGTCGTCTCAAGCGCTGATAGCAATGCTTGCTCTAGCGTTTGCAGAAACCAAGCTAACCATTTAGTTATATCAGTATCGCCTTTTTGTGTACGTTCCAATATCTTATAGTAATCATTGCGCTGTTTGAGAATTTGTGCGGACATGCTATAGAAGCGTTGATAACTCTCATCACTTTGCGCTAACACTCTTTCCGTAATAGCGCGTGTTAGCCTCCCATTGCCATCATCGAAGGGATGCAAGGTGACAAACCACAAATGAGCGATACCTGCTTTAATAACTAGATCTATAGTCTCATGCTCATTTGATGATGTATTGAACCATGATAAAAATCTTTCGAGCTCATCTTTTAGCTTATCGGCACTTGGCGCGACAAAATGCACTTGCTCACGACCATAGCCTCCAGAGATGACTTGCATAGGCCCTTGACTATCATCACGAAGCGAGCCTGCTTTAATACGATAAAGCCCACTATAGCCGTCTGGGAAAAGCGCTCGATGCCACCCTAGTAAATCATCTAATAATAACGGCTTCTCATAGTGATAGGTTGATTCAAACATCATTTTCACCACTGCATCTATTTCACGAGAAGCAGCAGGCAGATTGCTATTGTCTACACCTAAATGCCGGGCAACAGAAGAGCGTACTTGCTCGATATTTAATTCCTCGCCCTCTATCTCAGAGGTTTTGACGATCTCCAAGGTCACTGCATCAAGCTGAGCTTCGACATTTAAGTCAAAGCCTAAAGTTGAGAGTTTGCCGAGCAGTCTTCCTTGTAATATCCGCACACGACTAACGAGAGGCAATAGCGTTTTGTCCGACCACTGCCATTGAGTCCAGTCTGATTTTTCATGAATATAGGTAGTATGCTTCATTATCTTCTCAAAAGTATGCGGTGATTAATGCATTTATTCTCCGCATATTATGCATGGATTAAACAATCTATTCAACGCATTTTGCTTTTGCATTCGTTTATTCAATCAAGTTTAGTCCTATTAAAATATGCAAATACGATTGGGTAATCTACTATAAACTGTTTTATTGATAGTAGAGTAGAGGTAAAAACACTAAAAAAATATAGTGACTAAAATCGTGTTAAATTTTAATTTACATCAATAATTATTGCTTTATAATAAACATACAATACTTGCAACCCTTTAAAATTAGTAGATACAAGTTAATAGTCATTTATAGCAGTTCGTTGACCTACTTTGACATGGTAGAGGTCAGCAGTTCGAATCTGCTTATGCCTACCAAATTCGAAAGTCCCAATCTTATGATTGGGACTTTTTTTGTCTGTAAGATATGGGGTGTAGTGGGAGAGCTTCTACTTTTATAAAGAAGATAATGTATGGTGCTACGGCTAACGCAATCTTGATAAGAATAAAGTTACCAATATAGTGTCGTTTGCTGTTGTACTTACATTGCTGGATTTGATAATTGGGAGACGATTGTCCCTTCTTAAGGCCATACAGTGGTTATATTAGGGATATGTTATTTATAAGATATACAATAACTCAGCCTAGAAAAATGATGGCCATACTAAAAGTACAACCACCATAGCAAAATATTTCAAGAAAAGTAGCAAAACCTAAACGGCTGGTCTAAATTTTCTGCGATAGAGTTTACGTATTATTGGCATAAATACCATCAAGATAGCCAATATCCATAGCACTATCGAAATATTACTACTCCATAGGATACTCAGCTCGCCTTGAGATATAGACAAAGCGCGTCTTAGATTATCTTCCATCAACTCGCCTAGTACATAGCCCAAAATAAGCGCTGACAATGGGAAGTTTGTTTTGCGTAAAAAGTAACCGAACACGCCTAGCGCTACCATAAATACTAGGTCGAAAGTTGTGCTGTTGATAGAATAAACACCAATGAAACTAACCGCTGCGATAGACGGTATCAATATATAGTTTGGCACATCAAGTAGTTTGGCAAAAAAGCGTACTAAAGGGATGTTCATTACGAGCAAAATAACGTTACAGATAAATAAAGAGGCAATTAAGCCCCAAACGATATCAGGCTGCTCAGTAAATAACTGTGGACCTGGCGTAATATTATATAAGGTTAGTGCACCCATCATAACGGCTGTCGTACCAGAACCTGGCACACCCAAAGTCAGCATCGGTACAAATGAACCACAGGCTGAAGCATTGTTCGCAGCCTCTGGAGATGCCAAACCTCGAAGATCACCTTCACCAAATTTACCAGTTTCGCCAGCAATTTTACGTTCACTGGTATAAGTCATAGCACTAGCGATAGTCGCGCCTGCGCCTGGCAGAATACCAACAACAAAGCCCATAACACCACTACGCAACATCGCACCTAAGCTGAATAACAGCTCTTTTAAGTTAAATAAACTACGCTTACCTTGCTCGACAACTTTTTGCCCAGTAGAGGTTCTTTCAAGCAAGATTAGAATCTCACTGACACTAAAAAAGCCAATCACAATCGTGGTAAATTGAATACCATCAGACAGATTCACCGAGTCAAAAGTGAAGCGGTACACGCCAGTAACGGCGTCAACCCCAACCGTAGCAAGACCCAAACCAATGAGCGCTGAAACGGCTGTTTTAATAGGTTGATCACCAACTAAGCCACTCAAGCAAGTGATGGCAAATACCATGAGTACAAAATATTCAGCAGGACCAAAAGATACTGCCCAGTTAGCTAATAGTGGTGCAAACAGCACTACACCGATAGTAGCAATAGTAGCCCCAACGAATGAAGCCACGGCTGATATTGATAATGCAATACCTGCTTTGCCTTGTAAAGCGAGAGGGTTACCATCCAATGACGTCATGACAGCAGCAGCAGATCCTGGGACGTTTAGCAAAATCGCAGAAATACGCCCCCCATATTCACAACCCAAATAAACTGCCGATAGCAAAATTAGCGCACTCTCTGGAGGTAAGCCAAGCGCAAAGGCAAAGGGAAGTAATATCGCCACGCCATTAATAGGACCAAGTCCAGGCAACATACCGACCACGGTACCTATAAAAGCACCGACCAGGGCTATCATCAAGTTTTCGGGTGTAGAGGCGACAGCGAAGCCATGCATTAAAAAATTAAAGGTTTCCATAATAGCTATCCCATTATCCCTGATAATAATCCAAGTGGTAACACGACATCTAATACCATGTCGAACAAAACGTATAAGGCGATACTGATCACAATTGAAAAAATCAGGCTCTTAATAGGATTACCAGCAAATAATAGACCGACTGCGAAACACATGAGTATGGTTGCAAGGATAAAACCTAAAAATTCAAATATCAGACTATAAACAGTCAATGCAATGATGCACAAAATTAGATTTCTAATAACGGTTTTGTCGTAACCTAAAATAATTTTTTTGGTAAAACGAGCGGGGCGAAAAGCAATCACTAAAGTCAGAAACGCCATAAGGGAGAAAATCAGAATAGGATAAGGGCGAGGTCCTATAGGATCATAAGCGATAGGGGCAACATAACTCATAGCCAAATAGATTAAAAATAAGCTAAATAATGCCATTAGCCCAGAAAATAAACGTTCCATCGTCATAAGGAACACTCCTTGCGTTTTGAGGCAAAAAGGCTAACAACTGCATACATTGTTAGCCTTTGAAAAATACTATAAATGCTTAGTATTTAGTCCATGGTTATTGGGCTTCAACAAGACCGTATTCAGCCGACAACTCGCGCAGCTCACCAGTACGCTTGTATACGTACTCTTGTAGTTCCTCACCAGTCATAGAGAATGGTAGTAACTCTTGCTGCTCGCGTATTTCAGCAAATTTTGGATCAGCAAGGACATTATCAAAAGTCTCTTTCCACCAGTTATAAGCGCTAGGGCTCACATCCGGACCCATATAGTAACCACGAACCACCGGCCAAGTGACATCGTAGCCTTGCTCTTTGGCAGTAGCAATATCGCTCATACTGCCATCTAGTCTCTCATCTGCAAACACAGCCAACACGCGTAGTTTACCAGCACTAGCTTGTGGCATTAGCTCTGCAATACCGGCACTAACCGCAGTGATATGATTACCCATGACCGCTGTAATTGCCTCACCGCCACCTTCCATTGCGACATAAGTCATATCACTAGGATTGACCCCAACTGCTTTGGCTAACATAGCAGTTTGCATCCAGTCCTGACCACCAACACTACCGCCTGCACCGAAGCTGACTGACTTTGGATCTGTTTTTAGAACTTCAACCAAATCGTCTAAAGACTTGATGTCTGAGTCAGCATTTACAGCAACAGCGCCATAATCGGTACCAACACCTGCAAGCCATTTCACGTCTTTTTCCGTAAATTTACCAAATTTACCTTGCGATAAATTCAGAATAGAACCAGTAGAGAAGGCAATAATGGCATCTTCATTGTCGCGATCATTAGCCACAATCTTGTTATACGCAACAGCGCCTACGCCGCCTGGCATATAGGTCACGCGCATAGGATCTTCTAGAATACCAGTCTCTTTTAAGCCCGCTTGAGCAAGCTTACAAGTCAAATCAAAACCGCCACCTGGTTTTGCTGGGGCAATACACTCTGGACGTGAAGGCCCAGTAAACTCGCCCGAGCCATCTGTCGCAGCTGCATCTGTGCTAGCCGTTTCGTTTGCGTTGTTACAGGCTGCCAGGGATAGAATAGATAGGCCAAGAGCCAGATAGGAAAGCTTTTTCACACGACACTCCTTGTGTGTATTTGCACACTCAAAATTCAATAGAATTCTGATCAAAATAATCAATTATTAACGCTTGAAATTATGATCAGATTAGAAAAGTTACTAGGCTTCATCAAAATATGTTTTTTTAACACTGCATAAAAGTAACAGAATACTTTAGAAATGACAAGAAACATATGTATGTCTGTATGAATTTTATTGTATTATAGAGAGGCGTAAAGCTATTTACTATCGTTTTCATCAATACCTTGCAGTAAGATATAGAAAAAATTTTGATAGGTGTTCTTGTTTATAAGCCTTTAGAATATGAGCTGGATTACTAAAATGGCTATTATTCCAACGCTAATATCTAGAGGTACAGCCTTAAATAGTAGGGAACTAAAAAGCTTGTTTTTTTCTATAACGACTTGCGAGGCGCCTAACATTAGACTACCTCCTGATGAGAAAGGAGAAAGTGATGAGCTTTGTGCGCCCACAACAATACAGGTAAATAGTAATAAAGGGCTTAGTCCAGAGGCAACGGCTAAGGGAAGCACTATAGGAAATAGAGTAGGAGCAACGACGCCAAGTGTACTAGCAAATACCGACATAATAGCGCTGATAACGAAGACCAACATCGGTATTAACCAGATAGGAACGTTGGTACTGAGCCATTCTGTCAGCTCGTAAATGACACCGACTTCTACGCCGAGGCGAATCAACATACCGACGCCACAAATCATAATGAGCGTGTTCCAAGGTATGAGTGCAATCACTGCTTTTTCATCACCCAACTTTAAAAATAGGCTGATCAAAGCAAAAATAACAGCGATAAAACCAATATCAATCCGAGCATTCAAAAACTCAATCGCCGATACTTGCGGCATGAGTAGATTGAGAATGGGCACAATAAGCACAGTAGCTATCATGATAAAAATAAGCACAATAGATTTTTTTTGTTTACTATCAAAAGGCTCTGGCACCGTCGTTTGAATCGCGATTTTACTATTTTTGGCATTGAACAAGCTATAGCCGCCCAGTAGAATCACAGGTATTACAAAAGTAGCGGCAAACACTCCTAAAACATAAGTAAAGCTATTGTCATTGGCAACCCCTGCATCGCGCATCAGCTCCCTGAAGATAACCCCACTTTGTGAAGTGATAAAGTTAGCACCAGCGAGCGCGCCATAATTCACAGATAAGGTCGCAATGACAAGATTTAGGTTAGTGCGTTTAGACAATAGCAGAATCATAGGTGCCATCGTGGCCAAGACAGTGTAATAACCGGCGCCTAAGCCTGCCACGATCGTAGCAACAAAGAATATAACTAAAGGCAAGAATTCTGGAAAATGGCGACACCTATAAATTAGATGACTAGACAGCTTTTCTAAAGCGCCGTTAGCAAGAGGAAAGTTATAAAAGAGGGTCACAGCAAAGATCACAAAGAAGATTTTGAGTGGCCATAGCTCAATAATCTCATAGGCCTTTAGTCCCATACCAAAACAACCGATCAGGTAGGAAAATGCAATAGCAAACAGACCAATATTGATCTTAGTGGTATAGCCCAAAATAATACATATCACTATGGCTGCTAGAATATAGAGAGTCACGGCTTTTCCTTGGTCCTAACAGTAGATGTAGATCTATATAAAGTTTATAGATTAAAGAACATGACCAAGTATCGGTAAATAGCTTTCTACACTAGAAAACCGTCCATCTTCAGAATCATATCTAATCGCATAGAATGATAACAAAAAAGGTAACGTGAATTAGATAAGATTGACTGAAAAATTTAGCTTAGCGCTAATATCAAAGTGATTAACATGAAAATGGTTTAGAGCTTAAAAAATAACTGCGCACATTCTTCTTTTTAAAGTAATAAAAACGTTTTAAAAAGTTGAGAAATTTAATAAAAATTCCATAATGGTGAATAAATGATAGATAATTTCAAGAATTTTAAAATGCCACGATATGAGCAGGTAAGATGGCACATACAAACGTTACTAACAGAGAGTAAATGGGACGAAAACACTCCTTTACCTAGTGAACAGGAATTCGCTGATAAGTACCAAGTATCGGTAGGAACCGTGCGTAAAGCGGTTGAAAAACTTGTCGACGAAGGGGTTTTGATAAAGCAGCAAGGTAGAGGGACTTTTTTAAAACGCCCAGATTTCGGAAGTTCATTATTAAGGTTTTTTAAGTTCCGTGACAAAGAATCTGGTTATGTAACGCCGACCGGTATCATCAAAAAAATCATGGTGATAGAGGCTATCGATGATATTAATCAAAAACTAAATATAGGTAAAAATAAGGCGCTAATTTATATAGAGCGCGTTCGTGTTGTCGAAGATGACGTGTTACTGAGTGAAAAAATTTGGCTACCTAAAAGCCGTTATGAAGCTTTTGTAACCTTAGAGCCCGAAGGTTTTGAGAACCTTCTTTATCCGTTTTACTATACAAAATGTGGTCAGTTTGTGTCATCTGCCGTTGAGACCTTGTTTTTCATAACCAATCACATCGATCCTTATTTGGACAATACTAAGCAAGAAAACTTAGTGAAGGTATGCCGTATTGCTAAGAATTTGGAAGGTGATCCTATTGAGTATAGAGAGTCATTTGGACTGGCAGAGAAGTTCAGTTATGAGATCAATATCATCTGATAGCTACGGTGTGTGAGTAGTCAAGCCAAACAACATAGGATGCCCAATGGGCAGTATTCAATAAGTAAAGAGCTAACTCACAGCTGATGAAGACGCTTACCCTAGGTTTAGATTATTTATTAGAACAGCACATTGACGTTTCTTATAATCATGATGAGACCACTGATTACCATTAGCATGAGCAGCATTATCCTAAACTGACTAATACTCATTCCTGTCAAAAAGCGTTTGCCAATGACATTGCCAACGACCGCACCTAGTCCTAATACGAGACCATACACCCAAAGTTTGACAGTAAATACGCCAAAAAAAGCGTAGCTACCGATTTGTACGATACCTACAAAAAAAGAGTTAGTAGTTTTGGTGGCAATCAGCTTCTCTTTTTCTAGTCCAGCATTCATATAAAAAGGGTTCAGAATAGGACCAAGACCGCCCACCAACGTGCTCATAAAAGCAATGATAAAACCTAACGGTATAAAGCCTGCTTTTGGCATATCAAAGGTTTTATCTACTTTACCAAATTTATATTGGAAGATAGTAGATACTAAAAATACCCCAACCAATAACTGAATCCAGCCAGCATCTAAACGACTAAAGACCAGTGCTGCCAGCCATGCTCCTACGATGGCACTTGGTACATAGTATTTGGTCAACGACCAATCAATATCATTCCAGAATAAATAAAGCCGTGAGGCGTTACTAATAAGGGTAGCCAAATTAATGACAGGGGGCGCAACTGCTGTCCCTATCATCGAAGAGGTAACTGGTATCAGCAACATGGCACCGCCACCACCAGATACAGTAGAGATGATAAAAGCAATCATACCAGCGGCAAATAAGCCTACTAAGTGCCAGTTTGGTATAGTCTGTAATATATTCAAAACGATAGACACTATGAAATCCTATTTCAAGCATTACACCAATTGATGATTTTTAATATAATCAATGTACGGCATTATGTTGTTTAAGAGTAGTTGCTTGACCTACCAAATTCGAAAGCCCTAATCTTTATAATTGAGGCTTTTTTTGTCTGTAAAATATGGGTTGTAGCGGAAAGTTCTTTCGTGACACTCTATGATAATAAAAATTTATTTATCTTTAAGACATCTAAAAAGTTAAATAATACTTTGTACTGCATACCTTAGTTATACAACAGCATTCCTTACATTAATATCGCTACCTGCAAATCCCATTAAAAACTCCTTTTTACAACATTTTATTTTCTTACTCATGACAAAAACCTAAACAAGCAATTAACCTACAAATTTATCTTTGCAGTTTTCTCAGCGAATTCAAATTTCAGGTGCATCGGTTTAGTTATATATAAAAGATAAAGGGTATATGAGGGGTATTATTGTCAAAAATATATTCAAATTGTTTTCTGGTCATTATTTATGATATTAGTCATACTAATAATTTTTTCTTTAAACTAAAGACGAGTAATAACAGAAAATTTTAGTATGCAAATGTACACAGAATTCGTTACAATATATACACAAATAGCAAAATATAATGCTTTTTTGTATATTTATTAAACTAAATATACATTATTTGTACTTTTAAAGTATATTAATTGTACTATAAGATTACAGAAAGATAAAAAGTAAATTACGACTGCAAATGAATATAATAAACAATTATTTGCTTTTATATATTATTTTTATACTACGAAATTTATGACATCTGGAGATTTACCATGCAATTTAATAAATTTGCTAAAACCGCGACCTTATTTCTATTCGGTAGCGTAGCTGCTGTTACTAGTGCGAATGCTGCTCCCAACCCTGCAACCAGTAGCTTTGACGTTAATATGGAGGTTGAGTCTATATGTACTATAAGTGCAGCACCTCTAGCTGTGAAGCTTAGTAATATTCAAGCAGGCCAAGCGACTGCAGCAGTAACGCAATCTACTGATTTAACTGTAAATTGCTCCAAAGGTGACTCTGCTACTATTAGCTTAATACCTTTATCAACTAATAGCGTCAATGGTACTGGTAACTTAGGGAATTCAGAATTTGCAGGAGAACTAATTGCTTATAAGTTGACTTCTGGATCATCTGAAGGCGCTGTTTGGGGAGGTACTGGTAATACACTTACCACTGCTACAGCAACTGACTACAAGACTGGTATTACTAACACTATATATCTAACAGTAACTGATGACGCTGACGTGATACCTGCTGTTTATAGTGACACTATTAACGTATCAGTAGCCTATTAATACCATGTTAGCTCTTCGGTTATGTCGTATAGTACGCCCAACTCTGTTTGCAGGAGCCATACTTTATTCTGGTATGGCAATGGCAGCTGGTCTTCAAGTCTCTCCTATCTCTTTAAGCTTACAAGCTCGAGAGAATGCTAGTGGTTTGACACTAAGTAACTCTAGTAATCATGTGATAAACGCACAAGTGCGGATACATCAATGGATGCAAGATGATACAGGTGATCAACTCGTTCCTTCGCGAGAGTTATTAGCAAGTCCACCTATGACAGAGCTAAAACCAGGTGAGCAGCAGTTGGTGCGTATTATCCGTGCTAAAGCACCGCCACAAGGTACAGATGCTGTAGAAGGTTCTTACCGGATTTTGATCAATGAGATACCAGTCAAATTACCAGAGCAAACGAGTGGCCTACAGTTCGCTTTAAGCTACTCACTACCAGTGTTTGTACAGCCCTTGGGAATTAACAAGACGAGTCCGCAGTTGCAATGGAGCATGCATCCGCAGCCGGATAACGAGCAGATTAAAATACGTGTTAGTAATCTTGGTAATGGGCATGCAAAACTGTCTGGTCTGAGTTTTGTTGATACAGCTGGCAATAGCCTTGATCTCCATCAAGGTTTGCTAGGGTATGTGTTACCCGGTGCAACTATGTATTGGACACTGAAAATATCACCCTCTGTTCTAACCTCAGAGGGTACATTCAAGGTTATACTGAATGGTAAAAAGACGACACCCGACGTCACATTGGATAATACTGCTCGCTAAAATCCTTTTTTTACAGAGTAATGCAGTTTCTACTATTCACGCTGCAATTCCAACTGAAGGTATCTCTACTAGCAGTGTTGTTAAAGACACTGCTTTTTCACCTAAACCTTCTATAGACACCCCAAATTTCAATACCAACGATTTACATAGTAACGATAATAAACTGGTACAGCCTGACTCGAAACACTATAACCCTGACGATAGTTCTGGATTGGATTTGTATTTGGACGTTACGCTAAATGGTGCAAGTAAAGGTCTGATTCACTTTGTCTACCATGACGATCGCCTTTGGGCAACTACTGCTATCCTACAACAACTTGGCTTTATCTTACCACAAGATGTTGACGATACTATTCCACTTAATAGTTTGCCTGACCTCAAGATTGATTATGACATGCGTCAGCAATCGCTTGAGCTTATCGCACCTCTTAATTTGCTTAATTTAGATACTACTATTCGTAGTACGCGGACTAACAAGCGTCCGATACCAACCGTATCACCTGGTCTTCTATTGAACTATAATATTCATGCCACTCAAAACCATCACAATGCCAAAAATCTAAGCGCTTATACTGAATTGCGCGCGTTTAATGCCCACGGTGTAGTTAGTTCTACTGCTTTAACTACTGGCAATCGTTCTGCTGATAGTGTCAGTCTTGACGGTGAATGGAAAGGTCAAACGGTAAGGTTGGATACGAGCTGGAGTCAGTCGTTCCCTGACAAGTTACTGACAGTTCGTGCAGGTGATATTCTCACAGGTGCACTGTCTTGGACGCGTTCTACACGTTTGGGAGGTCTGCAGATTGGTACCAACTTTGATCTACAACCCTATCGATCAACCACACCTTTGCCGTCATTTTTTGGGTCAGCTACCTTACCTTCCAAGGTGGAATTGTATGTCAATGGCCTTGAACACTATAGCGGCCAAGTACCCGCAGGTCCTTTTGAGCTAAAATCTGCACCTAGCATTAGTGGTGCCGGTACTGCTCAACTAGTGGTGACAGATGCACTAGGTCAGAGCACGACTCTTAATTATTCTTTATATGATACTCATCGTTTGCTACAACCAGAATTACTTGACTGGTCACTAGAGCTTGGAGCAGTTCGTGAAAGTTATGGGATTGACTCTTTTGATTATGATGACAATATTGCTGCCAGTGGTACATTGCGTTATGGAATAAACAATAATTTTACCGCAGAAGCCCATGCCGAGGTAGTTCATGGACTTAGTAATGCAGGTATTGGTGGGACTTGGCTACTAGGACGCGCAGGTGGTATTTTGTTTGCTTCGATAGCTGGTAGCGAGAGTCAGGGAGAGAACGGTATACAATATAGTACTAACTATTCCTGGAATAACAATAGATTTAGTATGGGTTTTAACGCATTGGGTACTCATGGTGTATACCGTGATGTGGGCTCACAGTATGGCGCTGCACCTGTAAGACGTAGTGAGCAAATCTCAACTGGCTATAGTTCACAATCCTTAGGAAGTTTTGGGCTAAGTTATAATCAGACTGCTCAAGCTGAGATGGAGTCTACAAAATTAGTTAGTGCCTATTGGTCTAAAGCCTTTGGTCAGAGCTTGAGCCTAAACATGAATTACAATCATGATCTTAATCATTCTGCTAATAGCAATATTTCCATTGGGGCCTCTTTATCTCTGGATCGCAATATGTCGATAAGTAGTAGTATGCAACACACAGACGAGCATAACGTCTTGATTGCTGATATTTCAAAATCAGTCGAAAGATCAGGCGGTATTGACTGGCGTGCGCAGGTAAGGCGTAGCGCAGCTACCAACTCTGCTACACTTTTAGATAAAAACATAGAAAATTATAATAGTGTTAGTGCATTGGCTGAGCTAAGTTATCTTGGACGATACGGACGAGTACAAGGTGGAATCAGCAGTATTGATAATCAGTATGCTACTTATGCCAGTGGTATAGGATCATTAGTAATGATGGGTGGCGGTATATTTCCTGCTCGCCAAATAGATAATGGTTTTGCCGTAGTATCTACAGGAGATATCGCTAATGTGCCCGTTCTGTTACAAAATAATCCCGTCGGTACTACCAATAAACAGGGACTCTTACTAGTAACGTCACTTAATGCCTATCAAAACAATAAAATTGGTATTGACCCTATGCAGTTGCCTGCTGATACGCGTATCAATAAAGTGAGTATTGAAGCAACGCCGATGGATCGCACAGGAGTGATGGTAGCCTTTGATATTGCACCGGTCCGCTCCGCAACTATCATCTTAACAGACAGCGCGTATCAGCCGATTGCGCTTGGTAGTCAAGTGAAAATACTGTCTAATGATGAGGCTCAGACGTCAGTGATAGGTTTTGATGGAGAAGTATATCTAGACACTTTAGATGAGGAAAATATATTGGAGATTACTACGCCTTCTAATGGTATTTGCACAGTAAAATTTCGTTATACCAAGCAAGGTGGCGAGATTCCGCTCATAGGTCCTCTTGTCTGCCATAAGGTACAGTAATGTTACGACTGCAATGGTATTACATACTTCTTATGGTATTGGTTATATTTTTCCTAGCTAAGCCTGCAACTACATTCGCTGATATTGGCTCTGGACCCGTTAGTTGTACCCAGTCAGGTAGTGTAAACAACATCAACAGTTTAAATTTTGGTGTCGTTGATCCTTTATCCAGTTCGGCTACGACTTCGACAACTCTTAATTATGAATGCAAAGGGAGTGAGGGACGTGATTCAACTGCTCGAATTTGCTACACTTTTGGACCTTTAAATTCCAACCGTCATTATGAACTGCTCGGACCAAGTAATTCATTATTAGCTTTCAGTTTATTCTCTGACCCAAACTTCACTAAGCCAATTACAGATGATGAACCGCTACAATTGATATTGACGAGCAGTAACAACACGACTATTACTGGTAGTATTACGGTATATGCTCAGGTTGTTGCTGGACAAACCAAGCTTATTGCAGGTAATTACGCGCTTCAGAACCAAGTGGTTATGACCGTCAATTCAATAGAGGGAAGGAGAGCTCCAGCCAATTGTATTGCCGTAGACAACTCAACTTCAACCTATGAGTTTCCGTATGACAGTAAGGCTTCTGTTAATGCATACTGTGCTGTTACTACAACGGGAGCTTTAAATCTTGGTAGAGTTGCTGCGACCACTACACCTATATCAGGAACAGCATCTAATCTTATCAATGTCAACTGCACTAATGAGACATCCTACAACATTGGTTTAGCGCCTGCTGCGTATAAGGGAGTAGTCAATAATAATGGTGTTGGAGCCATGAGGGGAACCAGAGGTGATATTGATGTGGTACATTATCAACTTCAATCGAATGAGAGTGGTACGGTATGGGGCAATAATGGTAACACTTATGCTACTTTAACCAATGGCGTCGCAGGTCAAGGCAATGGCACATCCCAAACACATACTGTATACGTGACTGTACCAAATACCGATGTAAAACCTGATGTTTATTCTGACATAGTAACCATTAACGTAAATTATTAACCATTACTTAAGGTTTAATGTACATGAACATATTATCAATATATCGTTATCTAGAAGCTTATAAGCAGTATAGGTAACATTCTATCATTTAAGAGCGGTTACTTGACCTACCTTTACATAGTAGAGGTCGCTATCTCGAATCTAGTTACGACTACCAGATTTTAAAGCCCCAATCTTAAAGATTGAGGCTTTTTTTGTCTGTAAAATATGGGTTGTAGCAAAAGTAGAAGCAAACATGACCGCAATACAGATTGATATTTTTATAGAAATAATATAAGATTCATTTTAAATGAACTTTTAAGAAATAGGCGAATTATACTTTGAGTAATCGTTCTAACAAGATTTAATTAATACTCAAAACTTTAGGCACTGTTACCGGTGTCAGTACCTCAACTTATCAATATAATGAAACACCAAGGAAAATATCATGGCGTCACCAAAAACGATAGAAATTGTAAAAGCAACCGTACCTGTGCTTGAAGAGCATGGCACTGCGATTACCACCGTGTTTTATCAAAATATGTTTGAAGAGCATCCTGAGCTGTTAGACATTTTTAACGAGACCAATCAAAAGCTAGGTCGCCAGCAGACTGCCCTTGCGACCACAGTTTTGGCCGCTGCCAAACACCTTGAAAACTTGGCTATTTTGCTACCGCAAGTAACCCAAATCAGTCATAAGCACCGCGCTTTACAGATCTTGCCAGAGCATTATCCGATCGTGGGTAAGCATCTACTTGGCGCGATAAAGGAAGTGTTAGGGGAGGCGGCCAATGACGACATCATCGACGCTTGGACTGAAGCTTATGATGAGATTGCTGGCGTCTTTATTCAGCTCGAAAAGAGCATGTATGAGCAAGAAATGTGGGAAGGTTTTGCGCCCTTTAAGGTCGTTGAAAAGGTGGCTGCAGCCACCGATATCGCCGCCTTTACCGTCGTTCCTGTCAATGATAATGCAGAGGACAGTCAAGACATTGACCTAAGTAAGCTCAACCTTACTGCTGGTCAATATATCACGGTAAAAACAGATCCAAAAGACAGTGATCATGTTGCACTACGTCATTACTCTTTATATTCTGCCAACACTGATACAGGCATTCAGTTTGCCGTCAGACGCGACAATCGCAATGAGCATTATGGTTTGGTCTCCAACCATTTACATGATGAGGTAGAGGTCGGCGATACCATTTTATTATCTGCCCCTGCTGGTGACTTTGAGCTCAACCAAGATATGGTGCAGCAAAACGATGTGCCATTAGTACTGATTAGTGCTGGCGTTGGTGTTACGCCCATCTTATCGATGTTAGAGGCGCAAGTAACTGCGAACTCACAGCGACCTATCATTTGGGTATATGCTTGCCAAAATAAACATCATCACGCCTTTGATATTGAGGTTGATAAGCTTTTAGAGTCAGCAGCAAACGTTGAAAAAAATATTTTCTATTTTGACGCGGGACAAATACTTGATGAACGTTATCTTGCTACTCTACCAAAGCCTGCTGATATTTATGTGTGCGGGTCGATGCCATTTATGGAAAATATGATTGATGGGCTGATGAAACTCGAGCATGGAGTAGACAATGTTCGTTATGAGCCATTCGGTCCTAAGATGAGCTTAGAGCTGGCTTAGTTTTGTAGATAAAATATAACTAATTACATTACTATATAAAATAATAGAGTGATATTTAAACGGTTTATTGGATGGTATTAAAGTCATCCACGTTTAGGTATGACTCTATTTTTTGTTTAACTCGCGTAATATTTGAGAAGCGTATTTTTCTCTGCTCATTTTAAATGTACGTCGTTATCTGCTATATAAATGACAAATGATAAAAACTTACCCTTCACATTACTAAAATATTTGTATAAAATACCGTCTGTATGGTTTCTTTAAAATGTATTGATACATTTTATTATTGGCCCTTTTACGCTCAATCGAGAGAATATGCTTGATTTAAAACAGGTAATTTAATTATGAGTCCTACCACTATTGCTTACGGTTATCTCGCGATTGCTATCATTTGTGAAGTGGTTGGCACGACGTTTTTAGTCAAGTCAGAGCAATTTACGCGTTTGGTGCCAACCCTGATTATGGGTGTGCTTTATGCCATCTCGTTTTATTTATTGACCCAAACCCTCAAGACCATTCCACTTGGCATCGCTTATGCGCTGTGGGGTGGACTGGGTATCGTGCTGACCTCGCTCGTTGGTATCGTATTTTTTAAGCAAAGCCTTGATACAGCAGCAGTGGTAGGCATTGCGATGATTGTTGGTGGTGTGGTGGTGATGAACTTACTGTCTAATTCTGTGGTGCACTGACAGGTAGGGGAAAATGAACATGGAAATAAAAATGGAAATACAGAACGCGCATAAACGTAAAAAACAGCCAGAACTCGTACGGCGGGCGCTGCTTGATGAGGCAGCACGTATCACGCTAGAGCAGGGTTTATCTAAAGTGACCTTTCAAGCGGTGGCGGATGCTGTCGGCGTGACCAAAGGCGGAGTGATGCATCATTTTGCTACCAAAGATGCGCTTATCTTGGAGGTGTTTTATGACGCGATGGCCAAGTTTGAGGCAGAAGTTAATCAAGCCATGGCAAAGGACCCTGTCCGCTATGGCTCTTTTACCCGCGCTTATATCGATGCCACGATTAGCTTGGGCGAAAAAGGCCAAGCCGAGTTTAATAGCCAAGCCACGCTGTATGTGCTGATGCTAGGAGATCGGATGCTGCGTGAACGTTGGGCTGAGTGGTCAAATGAGCAGCTAAAAAAGCACGCTGATACCGACAATACTGAAACGCTATGTATGGTGCGTCTGGTTGCCGATGGTATTTGGCTCTCGGACTTTTCAGGTATCGATATCTCGGACAAAATCTCATTGCGTAAGCGCCTGATAAATATGACGCAGCAAGACTTTGATAAACAGCCTTGATAACTGATTTTGACAAACAGCTTTGATCAATAACACGCACGCAGAAAATTTAACCTTTAACCCATGACGGCATGATTTACTTAACGCTTTTTTATAAAGCTTCAGTCGCCCTAAGGAAAACTTATGACAACTACTCAGACAAACGTAA
The DNA here is from genome assembly GCF_052259005.1 of Psychrobacter sp. 1Y10. Classification (NCBI taxonomy): domain Bacteria; kingdom Pseudomonadati; phylum Pseudomonadota; class Gammaproteobacteria; order Moraxellales; family Moraxellaceae; genus Psychrobacter; species Psychrobacter sp. 1Y10. Next base: position 296,550 of record NZ_JBQQES010000001.1, read on the forward strand.
ATAATTTACAAGACATTATTGATTTAACACAAACGCAGACCGCTTATATTAACGGTCGTTATCTGGCTGTCGACGACTCGTTAACTACCTTTGACGATATTAATCCAGCGACTGGTGAGGTGCTGGCGACCATTCAGCAAACGACTGCTGAGCAGATTAATGAAGCGGTAAAAGCGGCGCAACAAGGCCAAAAACTATGGGCAGCGATGACAGCAGTTGAGCGCGGCCGTATTTTGTCAAAGGCAGTTGAGATATTGCGCGAGCGTAATGATGTTCTGGCGTTACTTGAGACCAAAGACACGGGTAAAGCTTACTCTGAGACCAAGTATGTCGATATCGTAACCGGTGCTGATGTCGTTGAATATTATGCAGGGCTTGCACCAATGATTGAAGGTCGTCAGATTCCGCTGCGTGATAGCAGCTTTGTTTATACGCGTCAGGAGCCACTCGGCGTCGTCGCCGGTATTGGTGCGTGGAACTATCCTATTCAAATCGCCATGTGGAAAGCTGCACCTGCATTGGCCGCAGGTAATGCGATGATTTTTAAACCATCAGAAGTCACGCCATTAACTGCTTTAAAACTAGCAGAAATATTTACCGAAGCGGGTTTGCCAGATGGCGTTTTTAACGTCGTGCAAGGTAATTACGAAGTGGGCGAAGCATTAACCCAGCATCCTGATATCGCCAAAGTATCGTTTACGGGCGGTGTGCCGACTGGTAAAAAAGTCATGTCGAGCGCAGCATCATCGTCGCTTAAAGACGTGACCTTAGAGCTTGGTGGTAAGTCACCATTAATCATATTTGAAGACGCTGACATCGATACCGCTGCTGACATCGCAATGATGGCGAACTTTTATAGCAGTGGTCAGGTCTGTACCAATGGCACGCGCGTGTTTATCCCTAAAGCGCTACAAGCCAAGTTTGAGCAAGCTATCTTAACGCGTGTTGAGCGTATTAAGCTCGGCGATCCAATGGACGAGAACATCAATATGGGTCCAATGGTCAGCTTTACGCACATGGAGAGAGTGCTTGGCTATATCGAGCAAGGTAAAGAGGGCGGCGCGCGTGTATTGACTGGCGGCGAACGTATCACCTCAGGCGAACTTGCCAATGGCGCGTTTGTCGCACCAACTGTGTTCACCGATTGCAGCGATGATATGACTATTGTACGCGAGGAAATCTTTGGCCCAGTGATGTCGATATTGACTTATGAGACCGAAGAAGAAGTCATTCGCCGTGCCAATGATACCGAGTACGGCTTGGCAGCAGGGGTCGTGACCGCTGATTTGACTCGCGCACATCGAGTAATCGGTCAGATTGAAGCGGGTATTTGCTGGCTAAATACGTGGGGTGAATCACCTGCGCAAATGCCAGTGGGTGGTTATAAGCATTCGGGTATTGGCCGTGAGAATGGTATTGAAGCCCTTGAGCACTATACACAGACCAAATCTATCCAAGTAGAGTTGGGTGCGTTTGAATCGGTATTTTAATAAACTGTATTGAGAAAATTCTTAATCAGTAAGATTGATTCATTTGGGCTAATTTGTCCTTTTGATTCAATTTTACTGATATTAAATGATTTATTTTTCAATATTATGGAGCATTTTATGACAACAACCACACCTGAATATGACTACATCATTGTCGGTGCAGGCTCAGCCGGAAATGTGCTGGCCACGCGCTTGACCGAAGATGCCAACATTAAGGTGTTGCTGTTAGAAGCGGGTCGTCCAGACCATCGCCTAGACTTTCGCACCCAGATGCCAGCAGCGCTCGCGATGCCGTTACAAGGCACCACTTATAACTGGGGATACAAAACCGATCCCGAGCCGAATATGAATAATCGCGTGATGGACTGCGGTCGCGGTAAAGGGCTTGGTGGCTCATCACTCATCAATGGCATGTGCTATATCCGTGGCAATGCGCTCGATTTTGACGATTGGGCGAAAATCAAAGGCTTAGAAGATTGGACTTATTCAGACTGTCTGCCTTACTTTAAAAAGCTAGAAAACTGCGACGCTGGCGAGAATGATTATCATGGCGTCGGTGGTCCGGTTGAGATGACCACTTCAAAGCCAGGAGTCAATCCGCTGTTTGAAGCGATGATTGAAGCGGGCGTGCAAGCTGGGTATCCAAGCACAGATGATCTAAACGGTTATCAGCAAGAAGGCTTTGGGCCAATGGATCGTTTTGTGACGCCCAATGGTCGCCGCGCATCAACGGCTCGCGGTTATCTTGACCGTGCCAAACCGCGTAGCAATATCACCATTTTAACTGGTGCATTGACCGATGTGATTTTGTTCGATGGCAAGCGTGCCGTAGGCGTTAAAGTAGAACACCAAGGTCAAACCAAAAACTTTTACGCATCTCGTGAAGTGATTGTCTCTTCTGGCGCGATTGCTTCACCGCAACTGTTGCAGCGTTCAGGTATTGGTCCTGGTCAATGGCTTAAAGATGTAGGCGTGACTGAGATTTTAGATTTACCGGGTGTCGGTAATAATTTACAAGACCATCTAGAGCTGTATATGCAGTACGAATGTAAGTTGCCGGTCTCGATCGCACCTGCCAATAAATGGTGGAATAAGCCAGCGATTGGTGCTGAATGGTTGTTTATGGGGACGGGACTTGGCGCCTCCAATCAGTTTGAAGGTGGCGGCTTTATCCGTACTGATGAGAAGTTTACCCATCCTAATATCCAGTATCATTTCTTGCCGTTAGCGGTGCGTTACGATGGCCGCAGTGCGGTGAACTCTCATAGTTTTCAAGCACACGTAGGTTCATTGCGCTCGCCAAGTCGTGGCCGCGTCAAGTTGACCTCAAAAGATCCAAGCGCTCATCCGAGTATCTTATTTAACTATATGTCTCATGAGCAAGACTGGCAGGAGTTCCGCGCTGCGATGCGTATCACTCGTGAGATTATGCATCAGCCAGCACTCGATCCTTATCGCGGACGTGCTATTGCGCCGACCGATGATTTGGTGACCGATGCGCAGTTGGATGAGTACGTTCGTAACCACAGTGAGACGGCGTATCACCCATCTTGTACTTGTCCGATGGGCGAAGGCAATGATTCGGTAGTCAATGGAGAAGGGCTGGTGCATGGTATTAGTGGCTTACGAGTCGTTGATGCTTCTATCATGCCAAATATAATTAGTGGTAACCTTAACGCGACCACCATTATGCTGGCAGAAAAAATCGTTGATAAGATGCGCGGCAAGCAATTACCGCGCTCGACGGCAGATTATTATGTCGCCAATGGCGCTCCGCTAAGAGCCGAGCCGATGCGTGATTACAGCTCTGTTATTTAAACGATTTTATAAGCTATTGAACACTATTAGATAATTTCAACAAGAAGGCCTTTCGAAGTAAAGGTCTTTTTTATCAGCGCTATAGTCGTTCCATTAGAAAAGTATTACTGCGTTAACCTCACTTGAAGTATTAAGTATACATCTACATTCGGTTGCCTTGTACTACTTTTAAATTGACTCGACTATTAGATGAAAAAAACGAATACCTTTATGGTTGAATTTTAAATCATTTACTCTGTTATTTAAGTAGTAAATTTTAAATAGCAGTTTTTGTTTATTGGTACTGCTTTGTGCGTCATGCGGTTATACGTATTTTATTTGACTATCAGTCATAAAGTTATGACGGACCAAGCAATATCAGACCCTGTTTCATTTACCTATTGAGGTCTTTTATGTACAGCTCGCCATCAGAAGATGCGACGAAATCCCTGACTCTAAATAAGACGGTTTTTTTAGGTTCAGCTATTATTTCTATTTTATTGATAATCTGGACGATCATGTTTCCAGATTATAGCGAGACATTATTGAGCGCTGGCATGGCATGGGTATCAGAGAGTTTTGGCTGGTACTACATGCTGGTGGTAGCCGCTTATAGTATTTTTGCTTTGTTTGTTGGCTTCTCTAAATATGGCGACATCAAGCTCGGTCAAGACCACGAAAAAGCCCAGTTCCCCTTTTTAGCATGGGCGGCAATGCTGTTCTCTGCCGGTATCGGAATTGATTTATTGTTCTTTGGTGCGTCTGAGCCGTTGATGCATTATTTGACGCCGCATACGGGGCTTGAGCCTGGCAGTGAGGCGGCCATGCGTGAAGCATTGTCGCAGACCTTTTTACATTGGGGTCTACATGGCTGGGGTATTTATGCCTTAATCGGTATGGCATTGGCATACTTTGCTTATCGTAAAAATATGCCATTGGCACTACGCTCACCACTGACACCTATCTTTGGCGAGCGCCTAATCAAGGGCTGGCTTGGTGATGGTATTGATACCTTTGGTGTCGTCTGTACGCTGATGGGTATTGCGACTAGCCTAGGCATTGGGGTATTGCAGGCCAATGCGGGTTTAACTCATGTTTTCGGTATCGAGTCTAGCAAAATGGTGCAGAGCCTGATTATCTTGGGCGTGGTCGCTGCTGCGGCTATCTCTGCGATGACAGGCGTAGAAAGAGGCGTACGCCGTCTATCTGAATTCAATATGCTGGCATCAATTTTGCTATTGATTGCCATATTGGTGCTGGGTAATACGATTTATTTGCTCAACACCTTTACCCAAAGTATCGGTCAGTATTTCCAAACCATCGTTTTCAAAACATTCGACGTTTATGCCTATGACGGTACTGCTGGTGCCGATTGGAAATCAGGCTGGACGATATTTTTCTGGGCATGGTGGGTTGCTTGGGCGCCATTTGTAGGCTTATTTATTGCGCGTATCAGCCGTGGTCGTACTTTGCGCGAGTTTGTATTTGGCGTGATGTTTATCCCGCTAGGTTTCATCTTTGCATGGTTCTCTATCTTTGGTAATTCAGCCATAGACCTAGTCGCCAATGGTGCAACTGAGCTTGGCGAAATTGCAGTCAATGATGCAGCGATGGGCATGTTTGCCTTGTTTGAGTACTTTCCTTACAGTGATATTTTATCATTTGCTGGCGTGGTCATTGGACTTATATTCTTTGTGACTTCAGCTGACTCAGGCGCTTTGGTACTCGCGAACCTAAGCTCGAGAGGCATGACCAATGATACTGACGCGCCTGTATGGCTGCGTTTGTTTTGGGCGGCGGCAACGGGTTTGATTACCCTAGGCTTACTGTTCGCAGGTGGCTTTGCATCATTACAGTCCGTTTCTGTGATTGCCGGTTTGCCGTTCTCGCTTATTTTAGTTCTTTACATGATGTCGATGTGGACCTCATTAAAAGAAGAAGGTAATAAACGTAAAGCCAGCACCCTTGGCACTGCAAACGTGCTAGATAGCGGTAAGAGCTGGAAAGCACGTCTGCAACGTATTGTCAGCTTCCCAGGGCACGCACAAGTTGAAAGATTTTTGCAAAATACTGTCATGCCAGCGATGACCGAGGTTGAAAAAGAGCTGAAAGCAGGCGGTCTTAACACTTCTCTAGATATTCGTAATCTTGATAATATCAGTGAAAGTATAGATGCTGGTAAGGGTCAAGATGAAGGTCAGATAGATGGCGTAAAACTGCGTGTCGGTCATGGCGATGAAGATGACTTTGTGTATGAAGTTAATCTCATCAAAGCTGAGCGTCCTAACTTTACGCTGAATACTTCGACCAAGCATGCAGAATTTTACTACCGTGCTGAAGTGTTCTTGAGTGATGGTTCGCAAGAGTATGACTTGGTTGGCTACACCAAGGAGCAAGTGCTGGTCGATATTCTACATCAGTACGAGTGCCATCTACAGTATCTACATTTAGAGCGTTAATTGGCTAGATGTTAACTGGCTATATGTAGTGACGAGATTGTCTTTTATATGACCCCATAAGTTGAATGCAGCTTATGGGGTTTATTTATGAACTGGCTATAGGTAAATAGGTGTTATAAAGTAAAATATATAGAGACAAGTTTTAAAGTATAGTCAGTGAGAAGTGATATCTATACATCATATACCAGCAGTACCGTAGCGTTTTCAAGGTATTTTCAAGGTGTTTTAACTAGGACATACCCTGTATCAGCAAAGGATAAATTTGTGACCACACTCAAATACATCGCTCATTATTCTGAGCATATCCAAAGCCAAGCGGCACTGCTCATCAGTGAGGGCAGGCTAGGAGAGTACCTAGAAAATAAATACCCTGATCAGCACCAAGTGCAAAGCGATAAGGCGCTGTATCAATATATAAACGACATAAAAAACCAATCTATGCGCAAAATTGGCCCATTATCGAATGTCAGTTATAGCAGTAAGTTAAAAGTTCTTAAGCATGCGCTGGGTATTCATACTACCCAGTCTCGCGTACAAGGCAGTAAGCTAAAATCGCATAACAGTATTACGGTAGCGAGCTTATTTAAAGAAGCGCCACCTGAGTTTTTACGCATGATAGTCGTTCATGAATTGGCGCATTTTAAAGAGCATGAGCACAACAAGGCTTTTTATCAATTATGCTGCCACATGGAGCCAGATTATCATCAGTTTGAGTTGGACACACGCTTGTGGTTGCACTGGCGTGAGTTGTGATTTGATTAATTGTACCGATTTAACTCATTGATATGACTTAGATTCAACCATAGTTTACTCTTCGCTATATTCCCAGTATTATCTTGACAAGCCTATACGAATGGCCTATAAGAGTTATAGAGTATAGGCTATTTCATAAGCGTTTTTTACGCATAGAATAATCAACGCCAAAACATACTAAAGGATATATCTAATATTTTGATGTTTGATCTGACGATTATTACTTTACAGTTTTGAGGCAATCAATGCCTATACTTTGACATTCATTAATGGCTGTTAAGCCAGTGTTGTCAACCTTACCTGCGCACGTGAACGATTTTGATCATTTTGCTTAAGTTCATTACCTGCCTATCAGGACGATTAGGTGACGATTCAGCGATATATGTCGCGCTGGGTTTATAAAAAGGGAATTGATGGAATGATGACATTATCCGATAGTTCTACAATACAACAAACCGCTACAGACTCAGGACACCACTTCGATGCCAACCGTCATTGGGCAGCATTTTTGACGTTGGGGTTTGGGGCTCATGCTGATGGTGATACCCATATCACTCGTATGAATATAGCGCGCCATTATGGTCCCTTACGTGTCCAAAGACCATTCTACCCTGAAGGTCGCGATGGTTGCTGTCATGTCTATCTGCTACATCCACCAGGTGGTATCGCTAGCGGTGATACGCTCAACATCGATGTCACTGTAGCGTCAAACGCGCATACTTTGCTAACGACAACTGCTGCCAATAAGCTTTATAAAGCTGATAGCAATGGCGTTGCTTGGAATCAGCATACCTATCTAAAAATTGCTAATGACGCTACTTTAGAATGGCTACCACAAGAAACGTTGGCTTTTGACGGTTCTCGCGGCGAGCAGACCATCATCATTGATTTAGAAGACAATGCTAAATGCTTGGGGTGGGAGATTCTCGGTCTTGGCCGTCCTGCCAGTAAGCTACCTTTCGTCAGTGGCCGTCTCGAACAGCGCTTTCATCTCACTCGTAATGGGCGTCCGTTATGGATAGAGCGCCAATGCATAGACCCCGATCATCCCAGATTCGCTGGCATGTGGGGTCAGGGCGGTGCCACCGTCCATGCGACGCTATGGGCAGTTGGACTGGACGATCCGCTAGAGGCCATCACTGCACTACGTGAGCATATACCCGCTGCCAATCATTGGGCAGTTACCTATCGTCGCGGCGTATTGCTGCTACGCTATTTAGGCGTTGAGCGTAACGAAGCTTGGGAGTTATTCCAGCAAGCACGAGAAGTGCTACGTCCGCGATTGACCGGACACAACGCTATCACACCACGAATTTGGTTGACTTAACGATTGGTGCCCAAGCATTTGCTTGGGGGCTGCCAAACGCTTTTATCTGTCTATTTATTAATAATTAATAACATAAGCCTTCTAATGACATAGGCTTTCCAAAAAACAATAACGATAACCATAATATAAGAAGGAGTCAGCGATGGAATTAACGCCAAGAGACAAAGATAAATTGCTATTGTTTACTGCAGGGCTACTTGCTGAGCGCCGCAAAGCTAAAGGCCTCAAACTGAATTATCCTGAAGCAATAGCGCTGATCAGTTGCGCCATTATGGAAGGTGCGCGTGAAGGCCGTACTGTGGCGGAAATGATGAGTGCCGGGCGCGAAATCCTTACTCGAGATGACGTTATGGATGGCATCGCTGAGATGATCGAAAGCCTGCAAGTTGAGGCAACTTTTCCCGACGGCACAAAGCTTGTGACCGTTCATAACCCTATTGTCTGAGGAGACTTGCTATGATTCCTGGTGAATATCAGCTAAAGAGCGATGACATTGAGTTATGTGTCGATCGTGAACCTATCACTATCAACGTCGCAAACACGGGTGACCGTCCTATCCAAGTCGGCTCTCACTATCACTTTGCCGAGACCAACGCAGCTCTAGATTTCGACCGTAAAAAAGCGTATGGACACCGCTTGGCAATTGCGGCAGGTATGGCGATACGTTTTGAGCCGGGTCAACACCGTGATGTACCCTTAATTCCTTTTTCAGGCTTACGCCATATTTATGGTTTCCGTGGTGAGGTAATGGGTCCCTTAGATCAGGATCAGGGTCAGAACCAAAACTCAGACTCAGGAGCGAACTTATGAAAATTACTCGCCAAGCTTATGCAGATATGTATGGTCCAACGACTGGCGATAGAATTCGTTTAGGCGATACTGAGCTGTGGATTGAGATCGAAAAAGACTACACGCATTATGGTGAAGAGGTTATGTTCGGTGGTGGCAAAGTGATTCGTGATGGTATGGGGCAAAGTCAGCGCTGCGACGATGCCGTGATGGATACCGTCATTACCAATGCTATCATTATCGACTGGTGGGGTATCGTGAAAGCCGATGTGGGTCTAAAAAATGGCCACATCGCTGCTATAGGAAAAGCCGGCAACCCTGATACCCAACCTGATGTCGATATCGTCATTGGCCCTGGTACCGAAATTATAGCCGGTGAAGGTCAGATTTTGACGGCAGGTGCTGTCGATACTCATGTGCATTATATTTGTCCGCAGCAGGTGGACGAAGCATTAATGAGTGGCCTAACGACTATGATTGGCGGCGGTACGGGACCAGCGACTGGCTCAATCGCGACCACTCATACCCCAGGTCCCTGGCATCTAGGCAAAATGATGCAAGCCGTGGATGACCTGCCCATTAATATTGGTTTTCTTGGTAAAGGTAGTGCTAGCACGCCAGAAGCGCTGGTGCAACAAGTAGAAGCGGGCGCAATGAGTCTAAAAATCCATGAAGATTGGGGCGCGACGCCAGCCTCTATTAGCAATGCCTTAGATGTGGCCGATCGCTATGATATACAGATTGCTATTCATGCCGATAGCTTAAATGAGTCAGGCTTTGTAGAAGATACAGTAGCGGCGTTTAAAGATCGCTGTATTCATACCTACCATTCTGAAGGTGCTGGTGGTGGTCATGCGCCCGATATTATCGTCGCTTGTAGCCTGCCCAACGTCTTACCATCATCTACCAATCCGACACGCCCTTATACGATTAATACCGTTGATGAGCATCTCGATATGTTGATGGAGTGCCATAATCTAGACCCAAGTATCCCAGAGGACGTCGCCTTTGCCGATTCGCGTATCCGCCGCGAGACTATTGCTGCCGAAGACATCCTCCATGATATGGGGGTGATTTCGATGATTTCATCTGACTCACAAGCGATGGGCCGTATTGGCGAAGTAGTGTGCCGCACTTGGCAAACTGCGCACAAAATGCGCCTACAACGTGGTCTGTTACCAGAAGATGAGGAACGCGGGACGGATAACTTCCGTGTGAAGCGCTACATTGCTAAATACACTATAAATCCAGCCATCACTCATGGCGTTGGTCATGAAGTTGGTTCTATCGAAGTGGATAAGCTGGCAGATTTGGTATTGTGGAAGCCGGGCTTTTTTGGCGTTAAGCCATCAATTATCCTCAAAGGCGGCATGATAGCGGGCGCTGCAATGGGTGATCCCAATGCGGCTATTTCTACGCCGCAACCAGTGCATTATCGCCGTATGTTTGGTGCACTTGGTCGTGCTGCCGCTGCCACTCGAATCACTTTTGTCAGTCAAGCGGCAATGAATACAGGCCTAGAAGAAAAGCTTGGTCTAAAGAGCAGGCTGGTTGCGTGTAAAAACGTCCGTCAAATGCGTAAGAGCGATATGAAGCTCAATGACGCCTGCCCAGAGCTGACAGTAGATCCACAAACTTATGAAGTTCGCGCAGATGGCGTGTTATTAACTTGTGAGCCACTGTCTGAATTACCATTAGCCCAACGTTATCATTTGTTTTAAAGCGCTTGTAAGGATATCAATATGCTTGAATTAATAAAAAGAATCGACGGCAACACTCAGGCCGATGTAAACGACACCCTGACGCTACCTTATGAGCTACGCATACGTGGCCGCTTAAAAGCGGTGACTGATAGCGGCCTCGATGTTGGTTTGTTCCTTGATCGAGGTCCGGTACTGCGTCATGGTGATTTACTACAAGCGAGCAGTGGCGAGATCGTCCAAGTGTTTGCCGCTGATGAACCAGTTACTACCGCTTATGTTGAGAGCGGTTTGGCATTGGGACGACTTGGCTATCACTTAGGTAATCGTCATGTATCGCTCGCCCTTGGTAGCGACGAAGATGGACGTTATTGGGTGCGGTTCCCACCAGATCATGTGTTAGAAGAATTGGCAGTTCTGCTGGGAGCTACCTTGAGCCATCACCAGGCGCCATTTGATCCAGAGTCTGGTGCTTATGCGCAAGCTGGCCGTGAACATTCTCATGCCCATGAACATGCACACGCCCATTCTCATTCACACGAACACACGGATGACCACTCTCACGAACACCATCATGCCCATGGACATTCCCATAATGACGACCATAACCATGCACACTGATGTACAGCCAGAAGCAACCAGCGATCTGGCGCTGCTGGGACTGATGCAACTGATTAGCCCTGCATTGCCAATCGGTGCATTCGCTTGGTCGCAGGGCCTAGAGAGTGCATTTGAGCTTGGCTGGGTATGTAATGAGACTGAGCTTGGCGAGTGGTTAGAGGGCGTACTTGACGATGGCTTGTCTCGCTGCGAATTACCAGTACTGGCACGCTTGCAAACCTGCTGGGAGAATGGTGACAGTGAAGGTCTGGCCTTTTGGAATGACTGGATACATGCCAACCGTGAGACCGCTGAGCTGAGCGACGAAGACATACGTTTGGGACAAGCACTGATGCGCTTGCTCAACAGTTTAGAGTTGCAGCCGCAGACAGCCTTAGGTCATGCGAAGTTACCAGAAGATCCCGGTTACGTGACCGTTTTTGCTTGGACTGCCCATCAGCGACAAGTACCGATACGCCAGAGTTTACTCGGCTTTGCTTGGGGCTGGCTGGAAAACCAACTGGCGGTTGCCTGTAAAGCGATGCCATTAGGTCATACTGCCGCACAGCGTTTAAACGAGCAACTACGCCCGCAACTGGTCGCTGCCGTTGATACCGCGCTGGCTTTAACCGATGAGCAGTTAGGTCCGATTTTACCGGGCTTAGCGCTCGGTAGTGCCCAGCACGAAACCCAATATTCAAGATTATTTAGAAGCTAATCGTTTTTTATTTACGATCGCTTTAATGCTATAACCTCTTCGATTTTATAACCGCTTTGACTCATACATTTTGACTAATATATAAGGAAAAATAGCCATGAAACATTGTTTAAGAGTAGGTGTCGGTGGACCAGTTGGTTCTGGCAAAACGGCCTTATTACGCCAGTTATGTAGCGCCTTAAAAGATCACTACGACATTGCCGTGGTTACCAACGATATCTACACCCGTGAAGATGCTGACTTTTTACTTAAGCACGACGCCTTGCCTGCTGATCGTATTCTTGGTGTGGAAACAGGCGGCTGTCCGCATACGGCCATCCGCGAAGACGCTTCTATGAATCTGGCCGCAATCGATGATTTGCAAACGCGTCATCCTAATCTAGAGCTAGTGTTAGTAGAGTCTGGCGGCGATAACTTAGCCGCGACCTTTAGCCCAGAGCTTTCTGATTTAACTCTATACGTCATCGATGTCGCTGCTGGTGACAAAATCCCTCGTAAAGGCGGCCCCGGTATTACCAAATCAGATTTGCTAATTATCAATAAAATTGATATCGCTGAATATGTACACGCCTCCCTAGATGTGATGGAACGTGACTCGAAAAAAATGCGCGGCGAGCGTCCATTTATATTCACCAACTTGTATGACGGTGTAGGCGTAGAAGAAATCATTAGCTTTATTTTAAAGCAGGGCATGTTACCTGAGCGTCGTCCTGGAAAGCTAAGCGCTGATGCTTAAGAATAAGTGCTTAATTATTAATACTTAACTGCCAGTGCTTAACTATCAGTGCTTAAACGCCTTTATAGTACAAGCAAGATATAAAAAGTAGTTATATACCAGTTAACAATAAACAAAAAGAACAGAGGGAGAATACCATGAATAAAATGACTAAGTTGCCAGTGGCGAAACTATTAATGACCATCGGGCTGATGCTGACGGCCACTTTAGCCGTTGCCCATCCTGGCCATGGCGAGCATGTGAGCAATGGTTTTCTTAGTGGTTTATTGCATCCATTAATGGGTCTTGACCACTTATTGGCCATGGGTGCGATTGGTTTTTGGAGTATTCGCCAAAACACTACGATGAAACGTGGCACGCCTTTATTTGTCGTCGGTGGCATGATAGCGGGCGCAGGCCTCGCATGGGCTGGTGTTAGTTTGGCTGGGATAGAGACAGGCATTGCCATGTCAGTCTTGCTAGTCGGTGTACTAATCGCGACGCTTGCAAAACTGCCGACTGCTGTTGGTGGCACTTTGGTTGCGCTGTTTATGGTCGCCCACGGTTATGCTCACGGAACTGAGATGACCCAAGGTTCAAGCTTACTGCTTTATATGGCTGGCTTCGTAGTCGCAACCTTAGCCATTACCTTTGTCGGTCGCGGTCTCGGCACCATGATGCTCAAAGCCGATAACCGTATTACTCGTGCATTAGGCGGCGTGGTTGCTATCATTGGTGGGGTATTGGCTGCTGGCTAATCGCTACTAGCTGATCTTCACTAGCTAGTCTCTACTAGTGCTGCAACCCAGTTATCATGATAAATCTAAAAAGCCGCACAGATTTCTTGCGGCTTTTTGAGTTTAATTTTCTCGTCTTGTTCCATAGCTAGCTTTTTATAGAAAACGATAAAACTGTATCAAACTGAGATTTATATAAAAACACATATCAAATAGGGAATACCGATATGAATGACACTACTAATCACGCTATTAATGACACTATCATAAAAGTATCAAGAAACACGGACATTGCTCCGCAAAATTTACTGTCTACGCAAACTGTTGCTTTTTCGCATTACAACTATATCTCAGCGCAATTACCTGTCAATATTACTACCGGTGATTTGGTTGCGAACGATATAAAAGTCCAAGCCGCGCAGTGCTTAAAAAATATCAAAACCATTGTAGCAAGCATCGATCATGACATGAATGATGTGATCAAAATTAATATATTTTTAAAAAACATCGAAGACATTAAATACATCGATACGATTTACCCCGCATTTTTTCAAGGCTATCTGCCGACACGGACGGTCATAGCAGTAGCAGCACTACCCATGGATGATGCTTTGGTACAAATGGACGCTGTTATCTCAAACGGTGAAGGTACGTATCCGCAAGCACCCGTTGAGCTGGTAAAAGTACCAAAAAACAATGAACAAGTACCAAAAGATTCAGTATCGCCGCATACGATCGCTTTTTCCCATTACAATAATATCTCAGCGCAACTGCCTGTCGATATTGAAACTGGTAAGCTGGTCGCTGGTGGTGTCAAAGAGCAGACGCAGCAATGCCTACAAAACATTGAAGCGATTTTAGAAAGTATCGACGTTCCTCTTCAAGAAATTGTCAAAGTAAATATCTTTTTAAAGAGTCTTGCCGATGTGGACGTGGTAAATGACGTTTATAAAGAATTCTTTCCAGAGTCAACCAGTGATGGAAGCGCGGCCTATTTACCGGCACTGACGATGGTGATAGCGTCAGATTTACAGCTAGATGCTTTGGTACAGATTGATGCTATCGTGTCTCATGGAAATGGCACACCGCCACAAGCCACTGAAGATAAACATAGCATCACTATTAAGGCTAACAATACCGATAAAGCGCCGAAGAACCCGTTATCGACACAAACGGTGGCGTTCTCTCATTACAACCATCTCTCAGGTCAATTACCTATAAATCCTGAAACAGGCAAACTAATCGATGGTGATATAAAAGCGCAGACCAAACAGTGCTTAGAAAATATCAAAGCCATTGTAGAAAGTATCGATCATGTTATGGACGATGTGGTAAAAATGACCATCCAACTTACAGACATCACGGATATCGATGCGGTAAATGATATTTATAAGACCTTCTTCAATAACGACTTGCCAGCCAGAACAGTGATTGGTGTTGCCGCTATTCCTATGGATGCTTTGATACAGATTGACACTGTCATATCTAATGCCGAAGGTACGCCACCAGCTTGAGAATAGTAATTGTTGATAACAGGACTTTTTAAGAAAAAAGTGCCAGTCATTTCAACGACGGGCACTTTTTTTAGATCTTCCTAGTAATATGAAGAGGGTTTATTTAGAAAAAATGTTATTTAAAAAGGCGAGCTGTTTGAAAAGAGAACGGTTTAAAAAATAATATGATGGCTTTTATAGTCGGCAAGTAACGCTGTATTTACGATCGTTTACTGAGCGGATACTCAGGACGCCAACATTGGCTTTAGTCTGCCATTCGTAGCTGGCTTTAGAGCTTGACTCCTTAACATAACGAGCACCAGAACCTGATACTGCTCGTTTAAGATTAACTCTTTTATTGCGTAAGCCAAGCTTAGGAAGGGTCAAGCTTAAGTTAGCGAATTTGCCATTCGCTGAATAAATAGCAGTCACCTTACTATTATCTTCACAGCTAAAAGCATAAGATTTTTGTATTTGAGGCTTATGCCCACTATGGCCATTATTTATTGGTGCATTAGTCGCACATGCTGCTAATAATAAAATAGTAGGGGTTACAACCAGTAATTTTTTCATGATATTTCTCGATAGCACTACGGGCTGATAAGGGTAGCAATGCGAGACGTATCTTACAATAAGTTGTGTCTATTTTATTGGCTTCTATTATCATTTGTTGTGCCGATATCTGCCACTGGCACGTCGTTAGTTCGGCGCGCCGCCATCCGATCATTGGCTTCTTGCACCGCTTTTTCGACCAGCGCATAGTCCGAATGGCGTACATCTTGTCCGCTGATATAGTTGATAACCAGCTCAGCGATGTTTTGCGCATGATCACCAATACGCTCAAGCGCGCGCAACACCCACACGATATTGATGACCTTGGAGACGTGGCGCGCGTCCTCCATGATATAAGTCATCAAGGCACGAATCGCTGACTGATATTCCTCATTGACCACATCATCATTGCGCATCACTTCAAATGCCTGCTCAGCATTCGACTGACTAAAGGCTTCTAGCGCATTATGTAGCATGATACGAACCTGATTGCTGAGATGTTGAACCTCAGCGTAACCGTATGATGATTTGCCTTGTGCTGCAAGTTTATTGGCCATTTTGGCGATTTTGACCGCTTCATCGCCGATGCGCTCCAGATCTACCACGCCTTTACTGATGGACATTACCAAGCGCAAATCACTGGCCGCTGGCTGACGCTTGGCGACCAATAACAAGATATGCTCATCAAGCTCGACCTCCTGCCGATTGATTTCAAAATCCATCTCGATGACTTCTTGCGCCAGTGTGTCATCCTTGTCGATAAGGGCGTGAATGGCTTTGGCAACTTGGCTAGCTGCATGGTCGCCCATCACTAAAAACAGACGAATCGCCTCATCCAAATCTTGATCAAAACTTTTGGAGATGTGCTTGTCA
Source organism: Psychrobacter sp. 1Y10 (assembly GCF_052259005.1). Taxonomy (NCBI): domain Bacteria; kingdom Pseudomonadati; phylum Pseudomonadota; class Gammaproteobacteria; order Moraxellales; family Moraxellaceae; genus Psychrobacter; species Psychrobacter sp. 1Y10. The sequence continues at coordinate 312,553 of NZ_JBQQES010000001.1, forward strand.
CTTTGCATAAGAGGTATTTCCTAAATATCTGTATTTTAGTGTAGTCAGTTCAACCTAAAAGAAGGGCACTGTTAATGGCGTGCTGCTGGGATAAATTTTCCTCGCTTGCTGTGCGCAGGCCAGACAGATGCTTCGCAAAATTCACCCCAGCAGTACATATATCTTTTTAAAATGAAACGACTATAACGAGATATGTTTTTTAATTTGTGTAAATAGCTTTAGTCTGCTGTACTTTTAATTTGCACAGCGTTAACCATAACGACCAGTAATGTAGTCTTCCGTCGCTTTTTGCGTAGGCGTGGTAAATACTTGGTCCGTCTCGCCCATCTCAATCATATCGCCCAAATACATATAGACTGTATAGTCTGACACTCGCGCAGCCTGTTGCATGTTATGAGTAACGATGGCAATGGTGTAGTCGTTTTTTAGGTCTTCAATCAAATCCTCAATGGCGCCTGTCGAGAGTGGGTCAAGTGCAGAGGTTGGCTCATCAAGTAACAGCACTTCAGGCTTGGTAGCGACACTACGAGCGATACACAGTCGTTGCTGCTGTCCGCCTGATAAAGACAAGCCTGAAGCTTTGAGCTTGTCTTTTACTTCTGGCCATAATGCCGATTTTTTTAGTGCCCATTCCACGCGATTATCGAGCTCAGCTTTGCTTAATTTTTCATAGAGACGCACACCAAAGGCGACATTGTCATAGATGGACATCGGGAACGGGGTTGGCTTTTGAAACACCATGCCCACTTGCGCGCGTAGTAGGTTGACATCGACGTCTTTACCTAAGATGTTTTTGCCATCAAGATTGATATTGCCTTCTGCACGCATGCCGGGATATAAGTCATACATACGATTAAAAGTACGTAGCAGAGTCGATTTTCCGCAACCTGACGGGCCGATAAAGGCAGTGACCTTTTTATCAGGAATGTCGATATTGATGTTTTTTAGTGCCTGAAAATCACCATAATAAAAGCTTAAATCACGAATCTGCATTTTTGCTGCAGGCATGTTTTTGGGAATATCATGCAGTGTTTGCTTAGTTAGGTTTGCCGCATCTGGCTGCTGCATTTGCGCTGCCGTCGACATTGGCCTATTTAGTAGATTGCCTGTCGGCGTCTTGAAGTTATTCGTATTAGTTGTTGTACGGACTTTGCTTATGACGTCATTCATAATGTTATCCAACCTAGCTTAATGAATATAAATTTAAGTAAATGGTGTAGTTGATCTACTTTAAAAACGACCCAGTGTTGTTGGAATATATTTCGCGCGGCCTCTGTCGGCGTAGGCACAGCACGCAAGTGAAATTTATTCCAGCAACACATGTCAAAAACGCATCATTTTTATTTAGTAACTGCTTTTATTTGGTTTGTCTGCTATTTGCTGGAGCTGCGACCACCGATGAATCTTGCCAAGACATTTAGGACCAATACCGAAGCGGTAATGAGCAGTGCAGCGGCCCATGCAAGTGCATGCCAATTGTCATAAGGGCTCATCGCAAACTGATAAATGGTATTAGGCAAGTTAGCAATTGGCTGACTCATATCGGTACTAAAGTATTGGTTGTTTAATGCCGTAAATAGTAATGGCGCTGTCTCACCCGTGATTCTGGCAAAGGCCAACAGCACACCAGTGGTCAGCCCTGCTCGAGCCGCTTTAATAGTGACTTGCGTTACCATTTTCCATTTAGGCGTACCCAGTGCATAGGCCGCTTCACGAATACTGTTGGGCACTAAGTTAAGCATGTTCTCAGTCGTACGCACGACAACAGGAATGACAATGAGTGCCAATGCCAGTGCGCCGGCCCAACCAGAAAAGCTTTGGCCTTTTACCATCAACGCATAAATAAAGAGACCAATGACAATCGAAGGTGCAGAGAGCAAAATATCGTTTAAGAAGCGCGTCACCTTGCCAAGCATGCTGCCATGAGAGAACTCAGACAAATAAATCCCTGTCATCAAGCCAATAGGCGCGCCGATAAACAATCCCGAAAATGCCAACATCACGGAACCGACAATGGCGTTACGTAAACCACCTGCGCTCATTGGCGGCGGAGTGTCGGCGGTAAAGATAGGCATTTGCACCATGCCTTGAAAGCCTTCTACAAAAAGCGTTACCAATATCCAAAACAGCCAAATCAAGCCAAAAACCATCGCTGACATGGCAAAACCCAAACCGAGCTTGTTGGCCCAGCGCCGCTTGTTATAAAGGCGCTTGTTATAACGATCTTCAAAGCTTGTCTTAACAGGTAACGCTGAATTCATAGCATTAGTAGGCATAACACTCATTTCCCATATTCTTATCAGTACCAATAACCATTAAAATCTATCAAAAATCCAGCTACTATCGATTACCTGCTTTATGATCCATGCGCATCAGCATGAGCTTAGCCAAAGACAGCACAATGAAAGTGATGACAAATAGAATTAAGCCTAAATGTAATAACGACGCCAGATGTAGCTCACTAGAGGCTTCGGCGAATTCATTGGCAAGGGCAGAGGTAATGGTGACCCCAGAAGTAAATAGACTTGGACTGATATTAAAGGCGTTGCCGATGAGGAAGGTCACGGCCATCGTTTCACCCAATGCACGACCCAATCCCAAAATGACACCGCCTACGACGCCCGCTTTGGTATAGGGCAAGATAATCTTAAACATAACTTCCCAAGTCGTCGCACCCATGCCGTAAGCCGATTCTTTTAATAAATCCGGCACCACGGAAAAGACATCACGCATGGTGGCCGCGATAAAAGGAATAATCATAATGGCAAGTACCAGTGAAGCGGTAAACATACCGAGTCCCATTGGTGCACCCACAAATAGCTTACCGATGATAGGCAGTGGACCGACGTGTTCGATAAACCACGGCTGAATGTGATCGCCAAAAAATGGCGCAAATACAAACAATCCCCACATACCGTAAATGATAGAGGGAATACCTGCCAGTAGTTCAATGGCGATACCAAGTGGCTTTTTTAAGAAATTCGGGCACATCTCGGTCAGAAATATCGCAATACCAAAGCTGACTGGCACGGCGATTAAAATCGCGATAAACGAAGTGACAAGCGTGCCATAAATAGGCGCTAGCGCACCGTACTCATTGGCAACCGTATCCCAGTTATTACTGGTATAAAAGCCGAGACCAAATGCTTGAATACTTGGCCAAGCCCCGATGATTAATGAGACCAAAATGCCGCCCAAGGATAAGAGAACGAGGATGGCAAAAGCCTTAGTTGCATTAACGAATAGCGCGTCGTAACGTTTTTGTTTAGCCAGTTGGGACCTTAGGTCATTCATAAGTGTCTCAGCATCAAATAGGGTTAAATCAAAAGATTCAAAAGATTAATCAGGTCTTATCACAGCAAACTAAATTTTAATCAGTAGCGCTACTAACGGTAATTAATAACGCTACTTTTAAATTTGTTGTGATAAAACCTTTCAAACAACTACCGGAGAATAGCTGTTTGAAAGGGTGACTCGAGAATCATTACTGGTTTTTAAATACTATTGAGCTGGTTTGTAGACGGGTTGACCATCGCTGCCTTTGACTTCATTCCACTGCGCTTTAAAGAGCGCAACAGCGGTATCAGAAAACGGCACATAATCAAGGGCTAAGGCATCTTCATCGCCTTGAGCGTAAGCCCAGTCGAAGAAGTTTAAGACGCCAGCCACTTGCTGCGGATTTTCTGGCTGCTTATGTACCAAGATAAAGGTCGCCGCTGCGATTGGCCATGCTTGCTCAGTCTCAGAGTTGGTGATGACTTTATAAAAGCCTGCTTGCTGTGACCAGTCGATATCACCTGCCGCTGCAAAGGTCTCAGCAGATGGCTGCACGAAGTTGCCAGCCGCATTTTTTAGTGCAGTATGTGACATGTTATTTTGCTTGGCGTAAGCGTACTCGACGTAGCCGATAGAATTTTTCATACGATTGACGTAACTTGAAACCCCTTCGTTACCTTTACCACCTGCACCAGTCGCAGAGGTCGGCCATTTGACGGTTTTATCGACACCAACGCTGTCTTTCCAGTCAGTTGAAACCTTGGCCAGATAATCGGTAAAGTTAAAGGTCGTACCTGAACCATCTGAGCGGAATACGGTGGTAATAGCAGCATCAGGCAGGGTTAAGTCTGGGTTTAGGTTAGTAATAGCAGGGTCGTTCCAGTTGCTAATCTTACCCAAGTAGATGTCCGCTAACGTTGCGCCGTCCAATTTCAGCTGACCTGGCTCTATGCCATTGATGTTGACAATCGGTACGACGCCACCGATGACGGTCGGAAACTGAATAAGTCCTGCTGCGTCCAACTCTTCAGGGGTCATCGGTGCATCGGAAGCGCCAAAGTCTACAGTTTTTGCTTCGATTTGTTTGATACCACCAGAGGAGCCAATTGATTGGTAGTTCACCTGACCGCCAGTCGCGGCATTATAGTCATAAGACCATTTGGCATAGATAGGTTGCGGGAACGAAGCGCCTGCACCGGTGATGTTCATGGCGATGTTTTCAGCAGATTTAAAATCAGTTGCTGTAGTAGACGCTGTATTAGTGGTGGTTTCAGCCGCTGTTACAGCGCTACTGCTATCAGTAGCCGACTCTGTAGTATCAGTCGATTTATTACAAGCGGTGAGTAATAAGGTACAACTAACGGCGACTGCTAATAACGAATAACGCATGTAAGACTCCTAAAGTTTGACAACAAAGCAAATTTGATAAAAAGCAAAAATAACTGTTTGGAAGATGTGTCGTAGTTTGCCAAGCTTTCATGACAGTTTGATGACAATGGGAAATTTATCTTATTAGCAGTGAAATTTTAGATTGGTCGTTATAAATTAATGACTATATAAAATGGTTATATAAGAGGTTGAATTAAACCAGTTGTAAGTTGGAGTTTTAATTCTGTATGCGCAAATGAGAAATAGGCAGATTTGCCTGAGCGTTAACACTTTTTGCCTATCTACTACAAAAAAACAATATCGTAAGTTTCGCTGAGCATATTAATGTATAGATTGTTTCGATTGTATTTTTCTATATTAATGATGACATTAGCGCATATTAAAGGCATAAAAACGGTCTGTAGTAGCGTCAAAGCTAAATGTCCAATACGTCTTAATATTAAATAATCAATACTAAATAACTAGATGGATGGATAAAAAATCATCCGCAAATTCTTATCATCTGCCAGCGAGAAGCCAGCATGTCTACTTTGACGTTAACGATTAATAAGCAGGATTATCAGCTTGATAATCTCGATCCGCGCACGACATTGCTCGATGTCTGCCGCCAACATTTACAAATCACTGGACCCAAAAAAGGCTGTGACCACGGTCAATGCGGTGCTTGTACGATGCTCATCAATGGTGAGCGTATTAATTCCTGTTTGACCTTAGCCGTGATGCACGACGGTGATGAAATCACGACAATCGAAGGCATTGGTATGCCCGAATCGTTATCAGCCTTGCAACAAGCATTTAAAGATCACGATGCTTTTCAGTGTGGGTATTGTACCCCGGGGCAAATTTGTTCAGCGACTGCCTTAATAGAAGAGGTCAAGCAAAATTGGCCAAGCTATGTGACGACAGATCTCAAAAACCCTAATGGGCTATTAGTCCAAGAGATCGCTGAGCGCATGAGTGGCAATATTTGTCGCTGTTCTGCTTATCCCAACATCGTTGATGCCATCTCACAAGTGCTTGAAAGCGAAGTGTCAGGTAAGCGGGCTTCTTCTAGTGAAAAGACGAATACAAGTTCGCTGCAAGACTCGGCCGTAACAGGTATTTGGTCACCGCCGCCCAGTCAGTCCCAACTTGGTAACCAATCAGTAAACCATAATAAAACTGCCAGTAGCACAGCAGGAGGCCGCTCATGAAACGCTTTGAATATATCCGTGCCCTCGAACCGCAGCAAGCGGTAATGTTTGCTACTCCTAAAGAGGCCTCATTTATCGCAGGCGGTACCAATTTGCTCGATCTGATGAAGTTTGAGATTGAAACGCCAACCAAACTGGTTGATGTGACACGCTTAGAGCTTGAACAGATTGAAGACACTGCTGATGGCGGTCTACGTATTGGGACTTTAGTGAGCAATAGTGATTTGGCCGCGCATCCTAGTGTGATTGCCAATTATCCAGTATTGTCTCGCGCCATATTAGCTGGTGCAACTGGTCAGCTGCGCAATAAAGCGACGACTGGCGGTAACTTCCTGCAGCGTACGCGCTGCTACTACTTTTATCATACCGATAGCCCTTGTAATAAGCGTGAACCGGGCACTGGCTGTCCTGCAATTGATGGTGAGAACCGCTCTTTGGCTATTTTGGGTACCAGCGAATCTTGTATTGCTCAGCACCCATCCGATATGGCGGTCGCTATGCGTCTGCTTGATGCAACGATTGAGACTGCCAAAACCGATGGCTCGACTCGGCAGATTCCGGTAAAAGACTTTTATTGTCTGCCAAAAGATACCCCCCATATCGAAAACGTTTTAGAGTCCGGTGAGCTTATTACGCATGTTGTGCTGCCAGCACCTATTAAAGGTATGCACACTTATGACAAAGTGCGTGACCGCGCCTCTTACGCTTTTGCGCTTGTATCCTGTGCAGCTGTGATAGACGCTGATGATAATGGTAATTTGGCGACAGTACGCTTAGCATTTGGCGGAATTGGTACTCAGCCATGGCGCAATGAGGACGTGGAAGATCTATTGACGGATACGCAGGGCGACGATGACACTATCAATCAGGCAGCAGATCTGTTGTTAAAAGATGCCAAAGGTAGCGGTCAAAACGATTTTAAAATACCACTAACACGCCGTTTGCTAAAACAAGTCATTAAGCGTGCACTAGCGGGCGAGGGAGCATAATCATGTCATTATTAGATTCAGTATTACCGTCAGAGCCTACCAATAAAGAAAAAATGAATGAGCCTGTTGAAACGTTATTTGACAAAACAGCAAGTAATTTGGTGGGTAAACCGATTAACCGCGTCGAGGGCTCGTTAAAGGTTAGCGGTCAAGCTCATTATTCGGCAGAGATTCAACTAGACAATAAAGTGTATGGTGTCTTGGTGGGCTCAACCGTTGCTAAAGGAAAAGTCGAAAAGATCGATAACGACTCGATTGCACATATTCCAGGTATTATTAAAGTCGTTACTGATCCTAAGCGCTTCTTACGTAATGCACAGCAAGGCGGTGAGACCGAAGCACCGACTCAGGGCGTAAGCGAGGTTTTTTATCATGGTGAGCCCATCGCTGTTGTTGTCGCTGAAACTTTTGAAGCGGCGACCGAAGGCGCCAAGGCCCTTAAAGTCACTTATAAAGACGAAACCGATCAAGCGGCTTTGGATTTTACTAAAGAGCTACCTAACGCCCACGAGGTAAATGAGAAAAAAGGCTCGGATAAGAATGCCAAGCACGGAGATCCAGAGCAAGGCCTTGCGGATTCGGCGGTAACCCTCGATAGTATGTACCATACCCCAAGTCAAAATAGCGCTGCAATGGAACCGCACGTTACTTTGGCACATTGGGAAGATGACAAGCTTGTCTTATATACTTCAAACCAGATGATCGCCTCTTGTAAGCAGCAAGTAATGGACGCATTAGATTTGAATAAAGATCAAGTCGAGCTGATCTCCTATTATGTGGGCGGCGGTTTTGGCAGTAAGCTTGGTATTGCACCAGAATCTATTGCTGCCGCTATTGCTTCTAAAGAAGTCGGTCGTCCAGTACTGATTACTATGACGCGCCCGCAAGTGATGGAAGCGACGGTAAGACGCTCAAATACCCGTCAGCGTATCGCTATCGGTTGTAATGAAGAGGGTATTATTAATACCTTTATTCACGATACCACGACCAGCAATTTGCCAGGCGAGGCGTTCTTTGAACCAACAGCGTTATCCACTCACTTTTTGTATCGCGGAGAGAATCGCCGCGTCAGCTATCAGATGGTAGATATGAATCACGTATTATCAGGCTCTATGCGTGCTCCTGGTGAAGCGGTAGGTATGATCGCTGTTGAATGTGCGATGGATGAGCTGGCGAACAAGCTTGAGATCGACCCTATTGAGCTGCGCCGCCGTAACGAACCTGAAGAAGACCCTAGTGAAGAGATTCCGTTCTCCACGCGTCAGCTGGTCGCCTGTATGGAAAAAGGCGCTGAAGCATTTGGTTGGGACGAGCATAACCCCAAACCTGCCAGCCGACTAGAAGGCGACTGGTGGATAGGTACCGGTATGTCTGGCACTTCTCGTGGCAACACGTTACAACCTTCTGAAGCGCGGGCGATACTACAAGTCGATGACTCAAAAGAGCTTGGCGTCAAAGCCATTATCGAAACGGATATGACAGATATTGGGACAGGCTCTTACACCGTATTTACTCAAGTCGCAGCCGACTTATTAGGTCTGCCTATCGATCATATTGAGATGAAGCTTGGCGATAGCGCACTACCACCAGCGTCGGGTTCGGGTGGCAGCTTCGGTGCCGCTAGCGCCGGTAGTGGTGTCTATTTAGCTTGTGAGCAGCTACGCACCATGTTAGCCAAAAAGGTAGGTCTACATGCCGATACGATTCGTATAGATAACGGTCAAATCAAAAAATCAGGTGAGCACGAGCCTAGTAAAGTAGAAGTAGCCATTGATGCAGGTAAAGAAAAAGTCACAGAGCTGGTTGATGAAAAATTGGCTAATAAAGTCTCAGGCTTGATGGATAAAGCCGTAGATTTGATGGATATAGCGTCAGAGAAAACGGGTATACCGCTGCCAGAATCGGCATCAAATCTGAAAACAGCAACCGAGCAATATGATTTTGATGATAATCAGTCTTATGCACTAGCCGATATCATCGCTGAGTTTGACGAGCAAGAAATCAGCGCCAAAGGCCAGATCAAGCCGGGCAAAAATGGCAAAAATCTTCGCCAAGCCTCGTTTGGGGCCAACTTCGCTGAAGTCGCGGTACATAAAGTCACCGGTGAGATTCGCGTCAAGCGTATGACTGGCGTGTATGCAGCGGGCCGTATTCTCAACCATAAGCTTGCAACTTCACAGTGTTACGGCGGTATGATATTTGGCATTGGTTCCGCTTTGATGGAGGAGGTCATTCATGACAAGCACGATGGCCGCTTATGTAACCATGACCTTGCCGAGTACCATGTGCCGGTCAACGCGGACGTACCGCAGTTGGATGTGATTTTGTTAGAAGAAGATGACCCTTATACCAACCCTATGCATATTAAAGGGATTGGAGAAACCTCCATTTCAGGATCGGCGGCAGCTATTGCGAATGCTATCTATAATGCGGTCGGTGTGCGTGTTTATGATTTTCCAATTACGCTTGATAAGCTGCTTGCTGAAATGCCAGAGTAAGGGCTGTTGATAGATTTTTATCAAAACCTATCATTTTCACCTCAAGAACCCGCTTTAGATATTGGCTAAAGCGGGTTATTCTTTCTTCAAAATGATTATTTCTTTAATATAAGAAGCATATTATGAATCAAATTGCTGACATTCTTAGACTGGCAGACGAGGCTCAACAGCAAAAAATCGATGCCGTACTCGCAACGGTCGTCCGTACTGAAGGCTCAGCATATCGCCGGGCTGGCGCCATGATGCTCATCCTTGAAGATGGGCGTTCAGTGGGGATGATCAGTGGCGGCTGCCTTGAGCCGCATATTATCAAGCGCGGGTTTTGGCTCACTCGTCACGGCGCATGCGTGCAAGCTTACCAAACCGGCGACGATATTGGCTATACTGAGGATGGCAGGGCTAAACCTGACATTGAGCTGACGCAAAACGATGTGAGCGACGATCCACATGACGATTTATATCATGAGATGGACGAATTAAATTTTGGTCTAGGTTGTAATGGGCGCATACACATACTGTTTGAGCGACTAACGTCGGCTACGGCTTTATTAGATATCGTTCGGCAAGTGCGTGCAACTCAGCAGCCAAAAAAAATTGCAACCCTCATTCGTTTTGCTAATCATCAAGATTCAAGCTCTAAACTTAAAATCAGTATGCGTCTTGATTTGGATAATTATACCGAGTCGGGACAAATCACGACTATTGGCACTGATAACAGCGGTATCAATAGCGAGTCAAATCAAGCTGGCGCTAACACCTCAAATACGATTGCGGATACGGTTGAAAAATTAGCACAACATGCACTTATCGATAAAAATGCCGAGTATATTGTTGTAAAAGATGATGAACATGATAACAATGATGAAAATGACGACAACGCTAACTTAGTAACCGAGTGGCTCGTACAAAGTATACAGCCACAAATCCGCTTGCTGATTTGCGGGGCAGGTGACGATGTGTCAGCGCTGGTCACCATGGCAAAGCTGCAAGATTGGCACGTCACCGTTGTAGACAGTAGGTCAGGATATGCAACTCGCTCACGTTTTTTTCAGGCAGATAGGGTGATGCAGTTGCCGCTTGATGCGACGGACAAGCTACTGGCGCTCAGCGAAAATGCGGCAGTGGCGCTTATGTCACATAGTTTGTCGCAAGACCGTATTCGCCTTGCAACCTTACTAGAGCATGCTCATCATTATAAGTACCTTGGCCAATTGGGGCCACGCTATCGTACTGAGCGTTTGATTAATGAAATTAGCGTGACCAAAGCTGATCCTAGCGTTTTAAATGCAGGGATTAATAAACTGCATTATCCAATCGGCTATAAGCTAGGCGGCGATGGACCCGAAGCCTTAGCACTTAGTATCATGGCACAGATTAATGCAGTCATGCATGGACAAACGCCATCAGCTCAATGTGTAGATTTGGCCAATAGTGATGTAACTATGATGAGCCACGCATGATGACGCAAAATCATACCGTTATTGTTTTGGCAAGTGGTCTCAGTCAGCGCCTTGGTCAAGCAAAGCAGCTACTTCATAAAAATGGTGAGCCATTGATCGGCTACATGATTAAGCTAGCATTAGCGACTCAGCCACAAGCTATTGTCGTGGTTATTCCTAGTGATCATTCATTAATAGCAGATGTGGTGGCTAAGCTGGCAGCACAGTATGCCGCCATTCATACGGTTATGAATACAGCTCCCAAAACTGGTATGGCGCACAGTTTGTATTTGGGTATCGAGGCATTACGCAATGATATTGACTGCGATGATCTTTTAGTCAGTCGCGTATTAATCATGGGCATTGATCAAGTATTGCTTGATAAGTCGCATCTAATCGCGTTGATGACAGGCGCGCAGGATGTGGTTGCTAGTAGATATAGTAGTTTGAACAATTGGAGCGACGAGCAGGACTTGAGCGAGAAAACTGCGTTTCATGAGACAACCACCAATCAAATAACCACTAGTGATCCTCTTAGAAATGATATCGTTGGCCTGCCTCTAAAAATCGATTATGAGCTACTGACACAATGGCAAGCCTTGCTGACAGGGGATAAGGGACTACGGCACTTAATTAGAGGGCTGGCGTCTCACCAAATAAGTAGCGTAAATAATCATCAGCTCAGTTATGATATTGACACGCCAAGCCAACTTGCTCATGCTAGAGCACGAAGATGGATTGATGGTTGAGTTAAGAGGGTTCTTACGTCGCAATCCTTTCATCTTACAAATAACGTGAATAAAAAGAGTAGACCTTTATGATTACTATGGAAGAATTGCAGTCAGCGATAAAGCTGCGCGTAGACAATTACAATAATAACGACTTTACGCGTCAACAAAGAGTCATTGATACTTGCAAGCTACTAGATAGCCAAAATCAAATATTAGCGCAAGATATAAGCTCACCTTTTGATATACCAAGACAAGACCTGTCAGCGATGGATGGCTATGCAATTGCGCAAGGCAGTGCGCTATCAAAAGACAGTACTGTCAAAATAGTCGGCGAATCGCAAGCGGGCAGCGCTTATACAGGTCAGCTTGTAGCGGGACAGGGTGTACGCATTTTTACTGGGGCAGTCGTGCCAAGTGACTGTGATACGGTTATCATGCAAGAGAATACCAATTTTGCAGAAATAAAAGACACGCTTGATAAATCAAAGCCTTATGCTATTACGCTATCGCAAACTGCTGAGATCGATAGCAATATTCGCCGCCAGGGTGAAGAGATTGAGTCAGGTGAAGCGGTACTAAAAACAGGCAAACGCATTAATCCTGCTGATATTAGCTTGCTGGCAAACTTAGGGGTCGGTGAAGTAAGCGTCTTTGAGCCGCTTATCGTTGGGTTGCTGGCAACCGGCGACGAGCTTGTCGCTGTAGGTGATGAGCTGACAAGCCTTGCACAAATATATAATTCCAATACCCCAACCCTCAAAAGCTTGCTCGCAGACTTACCGATTACGATTCGCGACTACGGCATCATTGCTGATGATTTAGGCAAGACGACTGCGGCTGTCAACGAAGCCATGCAAGACTGTGATGTGCTGATCTCAACCGCTGGCGTGTCGGTGGGAGATTATGATTTTCTAACCACCGTCATTGAGCAGTTAGGGCAAATTAACCATTATAAGGTGGCGATGAAGCCTGGCAAGCCCTTTGTGTTTGGCGAATTAAATAAAGACCTTGATAAACCTGTATTATATTTTGGCTTGCCTGGCAATCCATTATCTACGGTTGTCGGAGCGCTGCAGTTTGTGATACCAGCACTATGGCAGATGTCAGGTGCTGGTTTGTCAGAGCAACCTATTCAACTGAACGTCAAAGCGATATTGATGAATGATGTGAAAAAATCAGTCGGTCGCAAAGACTTTCAGCGCGGTGTAGTGTCGCAAAATGCAGCAGGCAGCTATCAAGTTAAGTGCTTTTTAAGTCAGCAATCACACAGAATCAAACAGCTGAGCCATGCCAATTGCTTTATTGTATTAGATAAGGATAGCGGCGATGTGGCAGCGGACAGTACCGTGACCGTACAGCCTTTTCCTTGGCTACATAGTTGATTAAGCGCTTGCCAATTTACTATAAGATGACTACAAGAAAAACCAAAATAAACGCTACAATAGGTTGATAAATCCGAATAGAAAAGTAATGCTGATAACCAGCAATACTAATGGCAGTAAATTATGAATGATGACAATACTAAAATAGGTAATGCTCAGATAGGCAGTGCTCAGATGTATTCGCCTACCTCAGCACATACTACGTTTGATAATTATAGAGCGTCATCTGTAACTGCACCTGCTGCTAGTACGATTGATGCCCATCAGCCTTTAACTGACGGTTTCTCTCGTCGCCTGACCTATCTGCGTCTGTCTATTACTGACTTTTGTAATTTTCGCTGTGAATACTGCCTACCAAATGGTTATCAAGGCAAGCGTCCTGATGATGAATTGAGTGTGCCTGAGATTGCGACACTCATTCGCGGGTTTGCGCAAGTTGGCACCAAAAAGGTAAGAATCACAGGCGGCGAGCCCTCTATTCGCCGTGATGTAGTCGAGATTATTAACACCATTAAACAGACACCGGGCATTGAGACTGTCGCCATGACCAGTAATGGTTATAAGCTTGGTAAACACTTGGCCAATTGGCAAGCAGCTGGCCTAAATCAATTAAATATCAGCATGGACAGCTTTGATGCCGACACCTTTCATCAGATGACTGGCTTTAATACCTTACCGCAACTGCTTACTGATATGGATACCTTATTAGAAACTACCGATATCAAGCTTAAAATAAACAGTGTTTTGATGGCAGAGACTGCTTTTGAGAACTTGATGGACGCCATTGACTATGTCAAAGACAGACCCGTCACTTACCGATTTATTGAATTTATGCAAACCAGTGATAACAGTGATCTGTTCTTTGCTCAGCATGCCCATTCCGATACCATCATCGATTATCTGACTGAGCATGGCTGGCAGCCACACGTAAGAGGTAGTAGCGATGGCCCAGCAGTAGAGTATAGTCATCCAGACTATGTGGGTCGCATCGGTATGATTGCGCCTTATGCTGCGCATTTTTGTGATACCTGCAACCGCCTGAGAGTCAGTAGCCAAGGCAAGGTGCATCTGTGCTTGTTTGATCAAGGCAACTACGATATTCGTCAGCATCTGCAAACAGGGGATATACAAGGTTTGGTTGAGACTTTGCACAGCTTTATGCCGATCAAACCTGAACACCATCATTTGCATGAGTCTAATAGCGGCATTATGCACAACTTATCGATTATTGGTGGTTAGCATGACTGTACTCTAATCATAAAAACTATATTTAAATTATAAAAACTGTATTTTTGAGGAATCCCTATGAGCAAACCTGCTACCAAGTTTACCCCACTTAATATTGCCGTATTGACCGTTTCTGATAGTCGGACGCTGGCAGAAGATACGTCAGGCCAGTATTTAGCAGATAGCTTAACCGACGCAGGTCATCATTTGGCAGATCGCAAGCTGATTACCGATGATATCTATCAGATACGAGCGGTGATTAGTGGCTGGATTGCTGATCCAAACGTCCACGCGGTCATTACCACGGGCGGTACAGGGTTTTTTATTAGAGACAGTATGCCAGAGGCAGTAAATGTATTGTTTGATAAATCTATCGACGGCTTTGGCGAGATGTTTCGTCTGATCTCAAAAGATGAGATTGGCATGTCAACGGTACAGTCGCGCGCGGTTGCAGGCATGGCAAACGGCACGGGTATCTTTTGTTTGCCAGGCTCATCAGGCGCGTGCCGTACAGGCTGGGAGAACATCCTCAAAGAGCAGTTTGATAGCCGTACGCGACCGTGCAATTTTGTACCGCATTTTATGGCACAAAACCCAAGCCACGACTGAGGTGATAACAAGCAAAGTGTGGCTATGATAAATACTATAGATGGTTCAAATGGTTTTAACTGCTTAGACAGTTTGGCTGGTATTGTTATTTTAGCAGGCGGTGCCTCTAAACGGATGGGCACACCCAAAGCTGAACTCGTTCTGCCGACAGGTGAGCGTCTGCTTGATTACCATGTACGGCATGCGCTGGATTTAGCTCAAGCTCATACTGGCAATCATAAAAAGCTGCCTATTATGATTGCTGATAATGGGCGCGGCTTTAACATTGATTCAGTTTTAAGTGACAATGAGCCACAATCTCCAATTATTCATATTGCTGATTATGGTGCTATCAATAGTAAAAAGCAGAAGAGTGACGGTCAGATTGTTACAGGCGGGGCATTGGTCGCTATCGAGTCGGCTCTGCAAACTGTGATAAAGACTCAGCCATCAGATGCTTTAACGGAAAACCAGTCATCATGGCTGTTGGTAATTAGCTGTGATAGTCTGATACCTGCTACAGAGTTATGGCAAAAGTTGCAGTCTGTAGCGACTCAAATAAACAAAAATCAAGAAGCTGATAAAAAGGTGATTTGCTTAACCGATAATAGCCATTTGTATCCATTATTAGGGCTTTATCAGTTGAGTATTGAACCTGATTTAAAGGCTTATATTGATAATGGCGGACGGCGCGTGATGGCCTTTCTTCAGCCGATGGCGCAAGCGGTGCCTTTAGCAAGCAACTGGCAGCATTTGACCAAC
This sequence comes from Psychrobacter sp. 1Y10, assembly GCF_052259005.1. NCBI lineage: Bacteria > Pseudomonadati > Pseudomonadota > Gammaproteobacteria > Moraxellales > Moraxellaceae > Psychrobacter > Psychrobacter sp. 1Y10. The sequence continues at coordinate 328,027 of NZ_JBQQES010000001.1, forward strand.
TTTAATACGCCAGCAGAGTTTGCTCGCGTCTGCGGCTCGTTAAGCAATCTATAAATATTAGAGAAACTAACAATGAATAACAACGCCCAAGCAGACAATCAAACTACTGCTACCCAATCCACTTTATCGCATTTAGACAGCGATGGTGATATTACTATGGTCGATGTCAGTGGTAAAACTGCCACAACACGAGAGGCCAATGCGGCGGGACAAGTGCGATTTCCGAGCGAGATTTATGAGCAGATCAAAGCCGCTGATGGTATGACCAAAAAAGGTAGCATCACTCAGACCGCGCATATTGCAGGCATCATGGCGGCCAAGCGCACCCACGATCTGATTCCGCTGTGTCATCCGCTGCCACTAGATAAGATTGGTTTAACCTTTGAGTACGATGATACCTGCAATAGCATAACCGTCAGCGGTACTGTTAAAGTCACGCATAAAACGGGTGTCGAGATGGAAGCCTTGACAGCGGTGAGTATTGCTTGTTTGACCATCTATGATATGACCAAAGCACTATCGCATGATATCGTTATCGATAACGTACATTTGCTAAAAAAAACGGGTGGCAAATCAGATTATAGTCATGCTTAGGGTTATAAGACTTCTTTTAAAACAGTTTTTTTAAGACAGTAAGGCATTGAACACAAAGCCAAGTAGCTTGTAAAGAATGGAGAGTGTGATGAACACTATCGAACCAAAAATCGTTGAGCCAGAAACTAAAACAGCAACCAACGTTGATACCGCTATGGATATCAATGTTTTATACTTTGCTAGCCTCGCCGATGAAGCTGGGCGCCAGCAAGAGACCGTCAGCGTGGTGCAGTCAACCTCATTGAGCGAGCTATACGATCAGCTGCGTCAAAAGCACGGATTTAGTCGTCCGCAAGCTGAGCTGCGGGTCGCCGTTAATGATTACTTCGCTAAGTGGACAGAACAAATCCATGATGGCGATAGCGTGGTGTTTATCACCCCAGTGGCTGGTGGTTAAATAAGTATTTGTTAGCGGCTATATAGCTAAAAACATTAAGTAGAGAGAAACGATGACAGACAACGTCCATAGCCATTCAATGACCATCAAACGCAGCGTTGATGAAGTATACACAATTGCTGAACGCGATGGCTTTGCCTTATTAGATATTGCCATAGATGAAGACCGGCTTAAAAGCACCCTTGATGATGACGGCTGCGGTGCATTTGTCTGCTTTGAAGGTCGCGTGCGCAATCATAATAATGCCACCAGTGTGGATCGTCTCACATATTATGGTTATGAAGATTTGGCAATCAATCAAGGCCGTGCCATTATCGAAGAGGCCAAACAGCGTTTTGAAATTACCCATGCTATTGCTATTCATCGTATCGGCGCATTAGAGATTGGTGATGTAGCAGTATGGGTTGGGGTGGTTTCTGCCCATCGTTATCCGGCGTTTGACGCTTGCCGCTGGATACTTGACACCATTAAGGCTGATATTCCTGTATGGAAGCAAGAGTATTATGAAGATGACTCTTCTAAATGGTTAAGTAATAATGGTTAAGTAATGATAGCTAACTGATAATGGTCAAGTAATGATGGTTAAGATAGCGGCTTTAGTTGGGGCAATATTGATGCTTAATGCCTGTACGCAAGAGAGTACGGTCAGTGAAGCATCTGCTGCTGACACTGAGCAAGCTCAAACGCTGCGTATCGCTGCTGCTGCCAATTTGTCTGACGTACTGCCTAAGATTATAGCAGGCTATAAAAAAGACAATAACCTACCCGTGCAAAATATCTATGACATAGATGTCACTTATGCGTCCTCTGGCAAGTTATACGCGCAGATTATAGCAGGCGCGCCTTATGATATATTTTTATCGGCCAATCAAGAATTTCCTGCCAAGCTTGCTGATACAAGCGCGCAAGGCGTAATGTTTCATGAACCTTTTACTTATGCGCAAGGCCAACTGGCATTATATAGCGTAACCAAACCTTTGGCTGAGCGCAGCCCTACAGCGCTGACCGAGCGCCTGATGAGTGATACTAAGGCCAAAATCGCCATTGCTAGTCCCAAGCTTGCCCCTTATGGCGCATCGGCAAAGTCTTATCTGCAATCGCAGAAATTGTATGACACTTTAGAGCAGCAAAAACGCTTAATACAAGCAGAGAATATCGGTCAGGCCTTTCAATACGCGCATACGGGCCATGTCGATTATGGCTTTGTGGCGCAATCACAACTCTCTGCTATCAACGCCAAACCTGAGCAATTTATTACTTTAGCACCAGCGTCTTATCCTGCTATTTTACAAGATGGTATCGTCATTGGTGACTCTGCTATGGCGACAGACTTTAGTGATTATCTGCTATCGACTGCGGGGCAACAGTATTTTTTACAAGCAGGATATTTAACCGCTCAATAACGATTGGTGGGATAGAATACACCTTTACTAATATGATGAGCAACGGCGTTATGATAGACCCATCCTTTATGTCCGACATGCTCAGTCCATTCTTAGTCAGTCTTAAGCTGGCTGCTATCACTACCTTGTGTTTATTACTCTTTGCCACACCTGTGGCATATTGGCTTGCCAAACCAAGTCGTGGACACTTCGTGGCACGTGTCAAAGTGGTAATGATGGGCGTTATTGCCATGCCGCTGGTACTGCCGCCGACCGTTATTGGTTTTTATTTATTATTACTACTTAGTCCCAGCACGGGTATCGGTCATTATCTTAATGAGCTTGGGGTTAGTCCTTTAATTTTTACCTTTGAAGGTCTGGTCGTCGGCTCCCTCATTTATTCCCTGCCATTTTATATCCAGCCTGTCTATGCTCAGTTTTTACGTATTCCCAAAAGCGTGATGGACATGGCAAGCTTGTTAGAGCCCAGCCGTCTTAAGCGCTTTATGAGAATGGCACTACCACAAGCCAAGGTCGGTATCATTTTGGGTAGTCTTATCAGCTTTGCCCATACCATTGGCGAGTTTGGTGTGGTACTGATGATCGGTGGCAGTATTTCAGGTGAGACCAAAGTGGTGTCGATTGCGATATATGAACAAGTCGAGGCACTCAACTATGAAGCGGCGCACATGATGTCAGGCGTTCTTATCATCATAGGGATGATTATGGTGGCGCTCATTGCGAGCGTGAACAAATTAAATCAGCGCTGATCTGTACAAGTCGTAAAAGTACATCTTGAAACGGTTATCCAATGTGAGAGGTGATATGCTAAATAGTATGATCATCGCCTAAGTTTTCAATTTTTAAGTTTTTAAGTTGCTGTATATCAACAATCGCAGGCGTAGATCGACAAGTCGAGCTGCACAAAAAGGTGGCAGCCATCGTTAAAAATTAAGGATGAATCATGAAAACAGAACAGCACATTTTAGCCTGTATTGATGGCTCAGCGGTTACTAAGTCGGTTTGTGATTATGCAGCATGGTATGCCAGTAGGTTAGGGTTGCCGGTTGGGCTGCTCCATGTCAGCGATGTTCCGGCGTCGACCAGACGCGACTTATCAGGAGCGATAGGAATCAATAGTCGCGAATTTTTGCTAGAAGAGTTAACAGAATTAGATGAAAAAAGAGCCAAGGTTGTCAATAGTTATACTAATGCATTGACACAGGATGCAAAAAGCTATTTGCAAAGTAGCTTTAAGGAAGTGGACGTCCATATTTATCAACGCCGCGGTAAACTGTTACCTGCCATTGAGCATTTTAAAGAAGAAAATCGTGCCATCGTTATGGGGCGTCGCGGTGAAGATCATAAGAACAGCCGCATCAACATCGGTAGCCAAATCGAAACCGTTGCACGAGCATCAAGTATACCTGTTTTAATTTGCTCAGAAGAATTTGAAGCGCCTAAGTCCTACATGGTCGCATTTGATGGTAGTAAAACGGCTATCAAAGCCACACAGATGGTAGCAAAGAGCGATCTGTTGCGAGGATTAAAAGGTTATATCGTGATGGTAGGTAATGACAAAGAAGCCACCAAAAAGAGCCTTACTGATGCTGTAGATCATCTAACGTCAGCGGGCTTTGAGGTAGAGGCGCATCATCTGCCTGAGCTTGATGCAGTTGATGGATTATTGTCGTTTCAGATAGATAATGGTGTCGATATTATTGTAGTCGGTGCTTACGGTCATTCTAAATTGCAGCGCTTGTTTCTTGGTAGCACTACTACAGAAATCATCGCCAGCACAGTGTCGCCAGTAATTTTAGTGCGCTAAAACAGCGAAATAACCTTTTATAAACGACATTTAATTTTGCTAGTAAACAAGGTGGATATAATGGATATTAAAGCAGCAGTCACTCAAAACCAAGGCGCGGCTTTTGAATTAGAGACTGTACAGCTTGCCACGCCTGAGATTGATGAGATACGAGTAAAAGTCATTGCGACAGGCGTTTGTCATACTGATGTGGTCGCGCGTGATATGGGCATCGCGCCATTTCCTATCGTACTGGGTCATGAAGGGTCTGGGATAGTGGATGCTGTCGGCGCAGGGGTAACTGATTTGCAAGTCGGTGATCCTGTAGTGCTATCGTTTGCGCACTGCGGTAATTGCGGGCATTGCCTGACGGGTCATCCAACCGTTTGCGACACTTTTAATGAGCTGAACTTTGGCGGTGCCATGGACGATGGCACCCGTAGGCTTGCGCAAAACGGAGAGACGCTGGCGACTTTTTTTGGACAATCTTCATTTGCCACTTATGCGATAGCCAAGTCTAGAAACGCCGTAAAAGTCGATCCAGAAGTCGATTTAGCGCTACTTGGACCGTTAGGATGTGGTATTCAGACTGGTGCAGGAACAGTGTTAAATCGCTTGATGCCAGAGTTTGGTTCTAGCATCGTGATTTATGGCGCTGGCGCCGTTGGCCTCAGTGCAGTGATGGCAGCTAAGATTGTTGGCTGTCAGCATATCATCGCCGTTGATGTGCACGATAGTCGTCTTGAGCTGGCAAAAAAGCTTGGCGCGACCCATACTCTAAATGGTGAAAACGTTGATGTCGTAACAGAAGTCAAAAAGATAACGGATGGTGGCAGTCACTATGCGGTAGAGACCACAGGCGTCCCTATAGTAGTCAAGCAATCATTAAATGCCTTGCGTCCTTTGGGGACAGTGGCAATCGTTGGTATTACACCAGAGATGAATATCGATGTCCATAATGATTTGATGGCTGAAGGTAAGAGCATGATCGGCGTCATTGAAGGTGACTCTATTCCGCGCGTATTTATCCCGCAGCTGATTGCTTACTTTAAAACGGGTCAATTCCCATTTGATAAGCTGGTTAAATTTTACGATTTTGAGGACATCACCCAAGCGTTTGAAGATTCGGCAAGTGGCATTACCATTAAGCCGATTCTGAGAGTAGGATCATAAGCAAAACGCAAAGTTAAATTGGTTTTTCATCATCCTAAAAGTAGTTTATTTTTTAAATTTCAAAGGTACATATTAATGGCGATATACGTGGATTTTATGCAAATAGAATTTAAAGGCTATAAATGGTGCCATATGCTGGCCGATACCCTACAAGAGCTGCATGAGTTTGCCGAATTGATTGAAGTAGATGCGCGCCTATTTCACCGTAATGCCAGCTATCCGCACTATGATGTAACAGTACAGATGCGAGAGACAGCGATTAAGTATGGTGCTATACCTGCTAATAGAAGAAAAATTATCGAGTGCGCTAAGAAATTAAAAGTAGAGTTACATGAGCAAATAGCACAATCTGAGAACTCCTAATAAGTTAATTTTCTAAAAACATAAAAAAGGTGGGTTATGCTTTTGCATCCCACCTTTTTGTTTGTTCAGATTTTCATTTATATTTTACTTTGCAATAGCGGCTTTACTAACGCCATCAAGGGCTTTTGCAATATTCGCTAATTGGGTATCACAACCTTTTATATTATGACGCTCTTTTAGGTATTCTGGATTGTTGTACGACAACCAGACCTTTTTATCAGCATCTTCACTGATGAGGATTTTTTGTGGCAAATCGATAGCGACGCTTTGCTCGCAATTCATCAACGGCGTACCCGCTTTTGGATTACCAAACATAATGACTTGCGTCGGTCTTAATGTTAAATCGACACCTTGCGCATTTTTCTGATGATCGACGCGCGCAAATACTTTCATACCTTTGCTTTCGATAATCGCCGCCAGCTTTTCAGCGGTATCTTGAACAGAATGATTACTTTGCATCGTCACCAAACCCTTATCAGCATTGATAGCAGTCATTGTTTCTGGCGTCGATTGCACCTTATCTGGCGCGTTTAAAATATTTTCAACACTGGCGCAAGAGGATACGGCCACAGTTAGGGCAGCGATAGAGATAATTTTAAGCATAAAAATTCCTTTTTTATTGTGGTTGTTTATTCAGTGAGTGATGGCTGACAACATCGAATATTCATTGTGAACCATAATACTGTGCTTCATAACATTGTGCTTCATAGTATTGTGCGTAATAAACTGCGCATAGTAAAGGGTCGCATGACAACACCTCTTAAAGAATGACTAAGCCAAAACCAATTACAAAGCCAAACGCTCTGCCAGATAATCTACGAGCAATCGAATCTTTGGCGATAAATGACGGTTGTGCGGATAGACGGCCCAGATACTTTCCTCGGGCTCTCTATAGTTATCTAATAAGCTGACAAGCTCACCTGATGCTAAGTATTGTTGCACATAATAATCAGGTAGCTGCACAATACCTAAACCTTTTAACGCAGCATCGACTAGACTGTGTCCACTGTTGTATTGCACAGTGCCAGACACGCGCAGGTTTTTTTCTTTATCAGCATCTTTTCCAGAATCTGTTTTTTTAAGATCTATAAAATGCCAATAGTCACGAGTGCCAAGCAGACAGTTATGTTGGCTTAGATCGGACAGCGTATTCGGTATGCCGTGTTTCTTGAGATAAGCGGGTGCGGCACAGACGAAGTTGGTACGACGGCTAAGTTTTTTTGCCATCATCGTCGAATCGCTTAATTTGCCAATACGAATCGCCAAATCATAACCGCCATCAACCAAGTCAATTTTTTGATTACTCAAAAATGCTGTCACTTCGATATCACTATATTGCACCATGAAGTCATTGACCAGTGGCAATAATTGTTGCTCGCCATAAGTGACAGGGGCGGTCAGTTTGATCCTGCCTTGCGGCTTTGATTGTAAGTTACTCACCGCTTGCTCAGCAGCATCCAAACCATCGAGCACGCTGCGGCAGTGCTGATAAAACACGCGACCTTCTTCTGTCAGTGATACCTTGCGCGTTGTGCGATACAGCAATTTAATACTGAGGCGCTTCTCTAAGGCGCTTATCTGCCGACTGACCTGCGCGGTTGAGATGCCCAACTCTTTTGCGGCGCGGGTAAAGCTCTCGTACTCCGCCACATAAACGAACTCGCTAATACCATCCCAACGCATGATTATTACCGTTATGTAAAAGATATTTGCAAATATAGCACATTGTTATCGTTCCAGAAAAGACTATAATGGTCAGTATAAAGTTTAACGCTTCACAGACTGGTACAACGGTAGCTTGCCTCTATTAAGTCAGCACTATAAGATGAGTAGGTCTGTGTTCAATAATCGATAAAACCAATTAAAAGAGAGAATACTATGTCAGATAAATTTATTAAATCGAAAGCCGCTGTTGCTTGGGCAGCAAATGAGCCACTGTCTATCGAAGAAGTAGATGTCATGCTGCCCAAAAAAGGCGAAGTATTGGTAAAAATCATCGCCAGTGGCGTGTGTCATACCGATGCGTTTACCTTATCTGGTGAAGATCCAGAAGGTGTATTCCCAGCTATCTTAGGTCATGAAGGTGGCGGTATCGTTGAGCAAATCGGTGAAGGCGTGACCAGCGTCCAAGTTGGCGATCATGTCATTCCTTTATATACTGCAGAGTGCGGTGAATGTAAATTCTGCTTATCAGGCAAAACCAACCTATGCTCTGCGGTACGTGAGACTCAAGGTAAAGGTTTAATGCCAGACGGAACCACGCGTTTTTATAAAGATGGTGAGCCGATTTACCATTACATGGGCTGCTCAACGTTCTCTGAGTATACCGTCCTACCAGAGATTTCATTGGCCAAAGTTGACGCTGATGCACCGCTTGAAAAGGTTTGTTTACTTGGCTGCGGCGTCACTACAGGTATGGGCGCAGTTATGAATACGGCTAAAGTCGAAGAGGGTTCTACCGTCGCTGTTTTCGGTCTTGGTGGTATTGGCCTTGCCGCCATTATTGGTGCAAAAATGGCCAAAGCCAGTCGTATTATCGGCGTTGATATTAACGAAGATAAGTTTGAGTTGGCTAAGAAGCTTGGCGCGACTGATTGCATCAATTCTAAAGACTACGACAAGCCTATCCAAGAGGTCATCGTTGAGATGACGGATGGCGGCGTAGACTACTCTTTTGAATGTATTGGTAATGTCGATGTGATGCGCTCAGCACTTGAGTGTTGCCATAAAGGTTGGGGCGAGTCGGTTATCATCGGTGTTGCTGGTGCAGGACAAGAGATCTCAACCCGTCCATTCCAGTTGGTGACCGGTCGAGTCTGGAAAGGTTCCGCATTTGGCGGTGTCAAAGGTCGCACCGAATTGCCCGGCTACGTTGATCGTTATATGCAAGGTGACATCCCATTAAATGACTTTATCACTCACACTATGCCATTAGAGGACATCAATGAAGCATTTGATCTGATGCATAAAGGTGAGAGTATTCGTACCGTTATTCATTTTTAGAAGTTAATCTGTAGATAGCAGTTTTAAAATGAGTCTCGTGTCATAGTATTTATAAAAATGCCGCCCTTATATAGGAGCGGCATTTTTTTAGCATTAAAAATATAGTCAGTGAAAAGTAATATCGATATATCAGCAACACCGTAGCGTTTTTAGGATATTTTGACTATAGAGTTATAAATAACGGTTAGCCTTGAGTGTCAAGAATAATCTGCTCTGCAAGCGTGACCAGATCTGAGGCCATAAAGTCTGGCGTCGGTACATTGGAGGCGGGCAACATGGCATTATAGGGCCGAGTGAGAAATGCCCCTTGGCAGCCAGCAGCTTGCGCGCCAATCGTATCCCAAAGATGACAAGCGACAAGGCACAAATCTGACATTTCAACAGCCAGCTCTTTAGCGACCATTTGATAAGTTTCAGGCGCAGGCTTGAACTTTGCAACCTGCTCAACGCTAAAAGACTGCTCAAAGAACTCACTCAATCCTGCTTTTTCAAGTGGCGTAGGAGAAGCACTACTGGCTGAATTGGTCAATGTCACCAGTCGAAACCCTGCGTCACGTAGTTTGGTCAAGGATAGTATTGCATCAGGATGAGCAGGCATTTTGCTCATGCGCTCTTTTAACTCATTAATATCGTCATCTGTCAGCGTGATTTCATGGATATCAGCTGTCATCTGTAACGCACCGACGCCAAGCTCACCAAAAGGCGTATAAAGTCCTGACAAAGTCATGGTCTGCGAATAAAGCACCAATTGGGCGAACCATTCTCTTAGCATGTGCTTGTCACCGAACAGGCGCGCAAATAATGGTTCAAGAGTAGTAATGTCGAGTAGTGTCTCATTGACATCGAAGACGATAATCGAGGGTGATAGATTGTTGGACATAAAAACTCCTTTTTAGTAGCTATGAGTACCGTCTAACTTTAACTAGACTTGAGAGGTTGTTCAAGATAAAATTGAGCAATCACTCAAATTAATATTGTTTTACAACTTTGCTGCATCTGATTGCAGCTTGGCACAGACTGAATATTGGAATTAGATATGTCTCGTACGACGCTTTATAACCGACAAGACTCTTTAGAGCGAGCTTTACAGCTTTTTTGGCAAAAGGGATTTCATGCGACGTCTTTAAAAGATTTAGAAAAAGCACTCGACATGCGACCGGGGAGTATTTATGCCGCTTTTGGTAGCAAGGATGGACTGTTCCAAGAAGTATTAGAGTACTATGCTCGTCTGTCATTGGCTGAGTTAGAGTATACTTTGAAGACCCATAGCTCGCCATTGATGGGGCTAGCTGCCTACTTGCGACAGCTTGGTGGAATTCTCGATAAGGGGCTGCCAAGTCGCGCTTGTATGCTGGTAAAAAGCTTGTTGGAGCTTGGCGCTCGTGAGCAATCAGCCTTACAAAAGGTTGAGGCAATGCTGGCTGGAATGGAAGCGCGATTTATTGACTGCTTTACAGAAGCTCAGCGCATAGGAGAGCTTGATAGTGAGCTTGACCCTGTGAGGCTGGCTCGGCGTTTGCAAGCGGAGATAATGGGGCTGCGCGCTTTTGCACAGCGCGATGTAGATAGTGCTGCCGTACATGAGCTTGCCGAAGATATGGCGCAATCAATAGAAGCCTTGCGTAATGATAGCGCCACAGAATCGATATAATTTAATCAGCCATGTCAGCCAGTTGCTTTAGAATTTGAGTATAGTTTTCAACCCCTTGAGCACCGCTAACCAGATGACGCTCATTAAAAATGATGGCTGGTACGCTTTGAATACCCTGCTGCTGCCAGTGCTGCTCAGTCTCTCGTACTTCTTTTGCAAAACGTTGATCTTCTAACACTGTCAGCGCCTCGCTACGGTCTAACCCAATCTCCGCTGCGATATCAGCAAGTACTTCTTTGTCAGAAATGTTGCGACCATTAGTAAAGTGCGCGGCGAACAAAGCTTGTTTTAAGTCGTGCATACGACCCTGTTGATCCGCCCAATGCAACAACTGATGCAAATCAAACGTATTGTGCATACGTGTGTCATCATCGAAATTGAAGGTAAAGCCCACCTCACTACCAGCTTCAGTCATTCTGATGCGGCTCGCATCTGACTCGGCTTTGCTTGAGCCATACTTCTCCATGATATGCTCACGCAAGTTTTGACCAGCGCTTGGCATATTAGGGTTCAGCTCAAACGGATGCCAATGTATCTCATAGTCGGTATCGGTTCGCTCAAGCGCTTGTGCCAGTTGGCGATAGCCGATGACACACCAAGGGCAAACCACGTCCGATACAATATCTATGCGCAACGGCTGATCTGATGATAACTGCTTTGAATGTTCCATATGACCTCTCGTTAGCTATTATTTATAATGTTAACTTCCAAAACTGCTGCGTGTTAGCTTAGGTAGTTAGTCAGCCTTTTGCCATTCAAACTTTTGGAACGGCTTATCAATTGGCGTGTTAGCGAGATGATTGGTGTAGTTACTCATCACTTTTTGCGCGGCTGCAAGGATGACTTCCAAAACTTGACGCTTAGTAAAACCTGCATTTAAGAATGCTTGTACAGCGTCATCGTTAACATTACCACGATCACGGACGACAGAGAGGGTAAAGTTACGTAGCGCTTCCAACTTATCAGTCGGTAGTGGCGTTTCATTACGTAATGCTTCGGTGATAGCGTCATCTACCTTCATACTTTTGGCAATGCCAGTATGTGCTGGCACGCAATAATGACAATCGTGCTCAACGTTGATCGTTTGCCATACAACGGTGGTCTCTTCATCATCGAAGCTGCTGTCTAAAAACAACTGATGCAAACGTTGATAGCCTTCTAACAGCCCTGGTGCTTCGGCCATGACAGCATGTAGATTTGGAATCATACCAAAGGCATCGATAGAGTTATTCAGCAACGCTTTGCTATCCTCTGGTGCGCTTTGTTTGTCATGTAGAGTAAAGTCAGTCATATAAGAATCCTTATTGTAGGTGCTAATGATTAGTTGTTGATGGTTTAGTAATGAATGCTTTTATATTAAATTGACTATATTTGAGTGATTGCTCAAATTAATAGATAATGCGTTTTCGAGTCATTCAACTACAATCACTATAAATCATTTTGAGTGAACGTTCAAGTTTGATTGAGCAATTGTTTGAAGCACAACATTTTCATTACAATATGCTGTTTTATGACAGATAAAATAGAACACATTCAAGACGTAAATATTAGCGTAAATAACAACTCAAATAATAAGGACGGCTCATGGCTAAGACTATTTTGATTACTGGCAGTACTGATGGCATTGGTAAACTGACCGCTTTAAAACTGGCAAAAGCGGGACATCAAGTGTACTTGCATGGTAGAAATGCGGACAAACTTGCCAGTGTCATTGCAGAGGTCAACGCTGTCGCGACAGGCGCAGCAGTAGACAACATTGATGGATTTGTGGCTGATTTTTCAGATTTAGATGCGGTACGTAAAATGGCAGCAGAAGTCAGCGAAAAGCTACCAAAGCTCGATGTACTCATCAACAACGCAGGGATTTATACCACCGCATCGGCAACAACCAAAGATGGGTTGGACATACGTTTTGTGGTCAATTACTTGGCGCCTTACGAGTTAACCAATGCTTTATTACCGCTACTCAAAGAGTCGGATGAATCCCGCATCATTAATTTAAGTTCGGCGGCGCAAGCGTCGATATCCTACAAAGCATTGGCAGGACAAGAGCGTCTCGCCGATAAAGACGCCTATGCTCAAAGCAAGCTGGCGCTCACGATGTGGAGTATGGATTTAGCTGCCACAGTCGCGGCAGATGATATCAATGTCATCGCTGTCAATCCAGGCTCGCTACTAAATACTAAAATGGTCGATAAGGCTTATGGTCAATATTGGTCACCGGCGGATAAAGGGGCAAATATCCTAACCGAGCTTGCCATCTCAGATGAGTTCGCTAATGATACTGGCAAGTACTTTGATAATGATATTAAGGATGGCTCACATGGTGATGCAAGAGGGGAGTTCGGACAACCGCATGCAGATGCTTTAAATAAAGAAGCCGTTGCAGAGCTTGAGCAACAAACTCAAGTAGTATTACAGACGCTTTTTCTATAAGTTATCGATTTTTGAATAATTTGTTAGCTCTATCTAATGATATAATCCGTCACTTTAGCTTTTATATCTTTATGACCTGTGTTTAAGTGACTTAAGTTTCACGACTTAAGCTTCATGATTTTTCATAAGCTAGGCACATTCATTAAGTGTTTAATGATAGCTAAAAATCGATAAGAGCGTAGCTAGTTTGAGTCCAACAGGAGATAACCCATTATGATTTGGCTAAAAATGCTTGTTGGCGCGTTGGTGGTATTATTGATTCAACTGTTCGCTCAAAGTCGTTTTTTTTATTTGGCTGCACTTGCGCCACTTTTTCCGACTTTTACTTTGATCAGTCATTTTTTAGTCAGTACTCAGCGTAGTGCTACAGATTTTAAGGTTGCACTGATATTTAGTATGCTAGGTGTGATACCGCATCTTATTTATACGCTGATTGTGTTTTTTAGTTTTAGCCACATTGGGCTGTATAAGGCGTTATTACTAGGTATTGCAGGCTGGTTAATCGCTGCTGCTATTTTGGTATTTGCATGGCAACATCTGCAAATATAACAAAGAATGAATCAGTACGTTAAGCGCTTCTTTTTTTATTCATGCAATCAAACCAAGCGTCGTCATAGGCAGCAGTAGCAGAATCAAAGTGCACGTATATTTTTTCATTATTTAGTGTCGCATACCAATGCTCATCGTTATACCCTGTAAGCACTTGAAAATACTTTTCATTCACAAAGTCGCCTACAACATAGGTATTACCTGTTGCAAAAAAGGTATTGCCAGCCGTACAGAGTAGTGTGTCGCCCGTATTTATCATAGCTTTCTACTTGTATATTTGTTTATATTCGGTAATGTTAATATATGATTTTAGCCGAATATAAGGTGAAATACCATAAGGTAGGGTACGATGAATACGTTTTGTAACGTAATTTTTTATGCTTCCATACAAAAAAGCAAGACAGTAGCTGCCTTGCTTTTTAGTTAACTTAGACCGTTCATTGAATCAACGAATTAATGTCCATACTTAGCACAAGAGGCTGGTAGCCAATAAAACTCAGTAGCGACGAATTCATCATCACGTAGACGACCTTCATAACTGTCGTCAAAGATGATCTTATATTGACACGTTTCGACTCTGTCATCAGTACTGTAAAATTTGAGGATATAATCCCATTCACGAGCGTTAAAGCCCTCACTAAAATGAGGGGTGCCAATTAGTTTATAGATTTCATCTTTAGTAGTACCCACCTTGATTTTGGCAACATCGTCCTGACTGACGATACTACCGCCTTTTTGCCACGCTTTGTTTGGATCTGGGAACACCAAGTCATCGGTATCAACAGAGCCGTGCTGAGCACCAGGGGTCAAATGCCACGTTGGCGTTATGTTTTTTTGGGTACAGCCAGTCATAGCAAATAGTAGAGCAGTAGTGGCTAACAAGCCGTAACGGTAAGCAGATTTTTTCATGATCCATTCCTTAATATATGTTGTGTGTCATTTGACAACGTTTATCTATTTATAAAAGCTATCTATAGACAAACGCTGCCATGAGGTAAGGTGCTTGTACTAGAAATGGAAGCCTGCACCAATGGCACCGCCAGCATTCCCTTGTGTATCCGCTGTACCATTCACTTTAATTACCCAGCGACCGTTATCAGACACTTTAGACACACCAACGGCCACTGCGCTTTCGCCATTGTACGAGGCGATACCGCCGCCGACCATCGACTTACCTGGGATATACGCTTGTGGCAATGAAGACATTGCCATCGCCGCTGAGATACCAGCATTGGCATCATCTTCGACTTCACCAATTCTGTAGCCTAGGGCGTTGACGCTATCGCCAAGCTTTTTATCAAGAGCATGTAGCTGACCACCGTTAACCGCATCAGTACTGTCCGCTGCAACTCTGCCAGCTTCAACTCCAGTGATGACAGTGTTGGCGGCATTAAAGCCTTCAGTTGTCATGCTAGGACCATCTTTGATCGTGACGCCATTGTCACTAACCACTGTGTTGCCAGTAGTGACGCTGTCGACTTCGATGTTGCCATCTAGGCCAATTTGAATATCACCGTTAGCAGTACTGGTGGTAATGTTATTGCCGCCTTCAAATTGAATGCTGCCATTGTTACCGCCGATGCTCTGACTGATATTGTCACCGTTATCCGCGCCAAAGCTGATACCTGCGTCAAGACGACCAGTATTGTCTGTGATCTGCTCGTTATTGGCTTGGATATCTTCGTTGGCCTGCGCGTTGCCTTGGTTAACAGCAGCGATGGCGTCACTAATGTTACCTTGACCAGTACCGCCGATGTTATTAGCAGTGAGGTTGCCATCAGCATCATAGCTAGCATCGCCGCCGATAATGCCGGCGACGCCGCTACCAAGATTATCTAACTGACCTTTATTAACAGCATCTGATGCTTGAACCCCATTGGCTACGTTAGTAATCGTGGTACCTTCAGCACCGCCACCTAACGTGATGCTGCCTTTATTGACCGTATCATCTGGGTTTTTGTCATACTGAACCGCTGCATTATTGAGTGATGCATTGCTATCACCAAGTGCGTCACTGACTGCTTTTAACTGTGAGACGTTGACCGCATCAGAGTCTGCCGTACCAGCGGCAACACCAGTGACTTGACGATATACGTCATTAGCCGCATCGCCTACAGCAATTGCGCCTGTAGTGCTGGTTGTGGCAGCAATAGCGGCATTACTAGCGGCGCCAAATCCTACAATACCAGCACCTGTTGTAGCTGCAGAGCCAAGACCTAGTACTACTGAGCCATTTTGGTTTGCTGTAATGCCGTTACCGATTACGAAAGTATCATCACTGTTAATCGTATTGTTATTACCCACTGAGTAACTGTTATTACCATTGATCGTACTTGGATCACCAAAGGCACCAGAGTTATCGCCATTGACGATGTTACCTGTACCGATACTAATGGACTGCGTGCCGTTGGCTTGAGCGTTATCACCGATGGCAACAGAGGAGGCGCCTGATACTTTTGAGCCTTTACCAATGACCACAGAGTCTTTAGCCGTCTCTGTCGCTTCGGTGTCGTGCCCTAGAGCAACCGTGCTATCAGCGCCTTCTTTGATAATGGCATTGACACCAATGGCTGTTGAATCAAAGCCGCCGGCACTTGAGTCGTTGGTAATGCCGACGCCACCTGCACCATTATCTCTAGCATTGGTGTGAGCAAATTTTACGCCTTCAGTGTTCATCTTTTGTACGGTTTGACCAATGGTTAGACGGTCTGTGACTTCTTGGCCTGTTTTATCGTAAGTTAAGAACAATGAATCTAAATTATCATTATCTACAGAAGTGTTAGCGACTTGCTCAGCGACATTAATGGTCACTTCGTCCCCGCTGCTATCAAAGACTTTAACTTTGGTAGCGCTGTCGAGCTGACCTTTATTGACTGCATCGGAAGCATTGACACCATTGGCAACGTTGGTAAGCGTCGTGCCACCACTGACGACGATATCGTTATCACTATCATCTTTGCCAATAACAGCCTGTGTACCGTCAAAGCTAACTCTATCGTAGTTTACTGTATTGTCATTATTACGATCATACTGAACGCCACTTGCACTTATGTTGCCAGTAATAGCGTCTAACTGACCTTTATTCACAGCGTCTGTGGCATTGGTGCCATCAGCCACACCTGTTAACTGACGAGCATCGCCACCTACATTGGTAAAGTTAACGCTTGTACCGCCCGTTTGAGCACCAACGGTGATCGCGCCTGTGCCTGTGTCTTGACGAACCAGACCAGTTTTACCTGAGGCCAGATCTGCGAGGCCAGAAGTGTTTGCCGTGGTGCGACCATCTAGGTTCTCAAGTGCCAATCCGACGTTGTTAACCGTGGTATCGGTGCCAGTATTAGCGCCATTGTCCAAGGTGTAGGTTGGGGCGCTAACTACACCTGTTGCAGCGTTATAGCTTGCACCGCCGCCAAGGTTGCTTGCTGTGCTGTTCCCTAGAGCATCTGTCTTAGTGTTACCTGCACTTGCTATCGCGTCTAGTTGACCTTTGTTAATGGCTTGGTCAGCTGCAGTTGCGTCAGTTACACCGCTGATCTGTCCTGTGTTGCCATCTAATACTAAGGTGTTGGATACAGGGTTTGCAGGGTCAGTGTTGTCAACACCGCTGACACTGATGTTACCTGCGCCTATTGTAGTGACGTTGTTGCCAGTGGTGATGGTATTGCCTGTCGCGGTGCTGACATTGGTGTTGCCTTGGTCATCACTTAAGCTTGAGCCGGCTGCTGTGTAGCCCGCATTGTTACCATCAGCATCGACCACGCTTGTGCCAGCGGTGGTGATGGTGGTTGCATTGCCTGCGCCATCATTAACTAAAAGCCCTGTATTGTTCATTAGGGTGTTGCCAGTCGTCACACTACCATCAGTACCAAGGTTAATGTTCTCAGCCAACTGGACGCTTAGACCATCTGTACCGTCTGCTACCACACCGATATTGCCAGTGGTTAAGTTACCAGTTGCGCTACCTGTAACCCTGAGTGTGTCGCCAAGGTTGCGATCGATCAATGTACCGTCGTCGCCTTGGAAGTTTAGACCAGCATTAGTCAAGCCTGTAACCGCTGCATTCACGTCACCAGCATTCACCGCAGTATTTGCATTGGCAGGTAAACTTATATCACCTGCACTTGCCACGCCTGTTAGTTGACGAGCATCGCCACTTACATTGGTAAAGTTAACGCTTGTACCGCCAGTCTGAGCGCCAACGGTGATAGCGCTTGTACCTGTGTCTTGACGAACCAGACCAGTTCTACCTGAGGCCAGATCTGCGAGACCAGAAGTGTTCGCAGTGGTACGACCATCTAGGTTGCCTAGTGCACTACCGACGTTATCAAAGTCGCTGGTGGTACCGATATTGCTACCATTATCTAGTGTATAAGTCGGCGCGGTATAGGTATCAGTTACAGCATTATAAGTTGCACCGCCGCCAAGGGCAGACAAGTTCCCTGTTGCAATATTATTGGTGTCTGTTAATTGACCGAAAGTTGCTGCGTCATTTGGTGCAATGCCATCAGCTAGGTTGGTAATTCTATTATTACCGTTATTGAGTCCAGATCCGCTAAGGGTAACAGTATTGTTAGGACCATCAACAATGGTAACACCAGCATTATTTAATGTACTGTTACCAGCAGTGATTCTATTAACATCAATATTATCGTTCAGAGTAACTTGTACACCGCCTGCGGTGGTAGTAGAAGTGATATTACTGTCACCAGTGACATTAATAGTATCGCCTAGCGCAAAGTTATTATCTGTCGTACCATTCCCAAAGCTGATACCTTTATCAATATCAGCGGTATTAGTGGTAGTGCGTATATCTAGGTTACCTAGCGCGTCACCAACGTTGTTAACCGTGGTATTGGTAGTCGTATTGGTACCGTCATCCAAGGTATAGGTTGGGGCAGTATAGGTATCAGTTGCTGCATCATAAGCAGCATTGCCGCCCAATGCCGCTAAGTTGCCAGTAGAGCGATTGCTGTTGTCGGTGACATTGGTATTAGTAGTGTTTAATTGATCACCAGTCACCGCTTCAGTTGAACCTGCGGCAACGTTGCCATTAGAAAGGCCACTTAAGGTACGCACGCCATCATTGCCAGTAAAGTCAACGCTTGTACCGCCAGTCTGAGCGCCAACCGTAATCGCGCCTGTGCCAGTATCTTGACGGACGATACCGGTGCGACCAGCGTTGATATCGTCGATATCGCTAGTGTTAGTAGTGGTACGACCATCAAGGTTGGTGAGGGCAGCGCCCACGTTATTGACCGTAGTGTTGACACTAGCATTAGTCCCATCATCTAAAGTATAGCTTGGAGCACTGACTGCGCCAGTGGCTGCGTTATAGTTCGCGCCGCCACCTAGGTTACTCGCTGTACTGTTGCCCAAGACATCGGTCTTAGTATCAGCAGCATTGCTTGATGCTTCTAGCTGACCGAAATTCACTGCGTCGCCTGCGTCCGTACCGTCATCGACGTTGGTTATTTTATTACCGGCGGCATTGATACCAGCACTGGTGATACTCGGTCCACCCGTAATGGTCAGACCGGTGTTGTTTAAGACACTGTTACCGGCGGTGAAGCTACCATTTGCACCAAGATCAACGCTCTCATTTAAACTAACTTGTACGCCATCGGCGGTGGTAGTAGAAGTGATATTACTATCACCAGTGACATTAATAGTATCGCCTAGCGCAAAGTTATTATCTGTCGTACCATTCCCAACGCTAATACCTTTATCAATATCAGCGGTATTAGTAGTGGTACGAGTATCTAAATTACTAAGAGCGCCACCAACGTTGTTGACCGTGGTATTGGAGCCAGTATTAGTCCCGTCATCCAAGGTATAGGTTGGGGCAGTATAGGTATCAGTTGCTGCATCATAAGCAGCATTGCCGCCTAATGCAGCTAGGTTGCCAGTAGAGCGATTGCTGTTGTCGGTAATGTTGCCTGCGTTGATATCGATGTCTGTTCTATTAGCAGTAACGTTAGTATTAGTAGTATTTAACTGATCACCAGTCACCGCTTCAGTAGAATTTGCAGCAACATTACCATTTGCAAGACCACTTAAGGTACGCACGCCATCAGTGCCAGTAAAGTTAACGCTGGTACCACCAGTAGCAGCACCAACAGTGATCGCACCTGTACCAGCATCTTGGCGGACGATACCGGTGCGACCAGCGTTGATGTCGTCAATATCGCTGGTGTTGGTATCAATGTCTGTTCTGTTGGCTGCAACGTTTTGATTGGTAGTGTTTAATTGATCCCCCGTCACTGCATCACTTGATCCAGCAGCAATAGTGCCGTTGGATAGGTTAGTGATTTTATCACCGCCTACATCTAAACCATTAGCTGTGCTGGTCAATACCGTATTGTTAGTGGCATCACCAATAGTCGCTTGGGTGACACTGATGTTCTCTGCTAAGTCGTAGTTAATGCCATTATCGACAGTATTGGTCACAACTAGGTTGCCATCTGTATTGGTAAAGTTAACCGCTTCGCCTAACTGCACGTTGTCTTGAGTGCCATTGTCGGCACTGATGTTAAAGCCCTTTGCAATATCAGTGGTATTCGTAGTGGTACGAGTATCTAAGTTACCTAGCGCGCTACCGACATCGTTATAGTCTGTGGTGGTCGCATCATTATTACCGTTGTTTAGGGTGTAAGTTGGAGCAGTATAAGTATCAGTTGCTGCATCATAAGCAGCGCCGCCGCCTAATGCAGCTAGGTTGCCTGCTGAGCGGTTATCGTTATCAGTGATGTTGCTAGCATTAGTGGCAACATTGCTATTGGTAGTATTTAATTGACTCACGTTCACCGCATCATTGTCGGCTGTTCCGGCAGCAATGCCTGTCAGTTTACGGTTCTCATTTGTTGAATTACTGAAGTCAACGCTGGTACCACCCGTTTGAGCACCAACGGTAATCGCGCCTGTGCCTGTGTCTTGACGAACCAGACCAGTTTTACCTGAGGCCAGATCTGCAAGACCAGAAGTGTTTGCAGTGGTGCGACCATCTAAGTTGCCTAGTGCGCTATCGACATCGTTATAGCCTGTGGTGTTACCATCGTTATCGCCGTTATTTAAGGTATAAGTGGGCGCTTCAACTACGCCAGTGGCTGCGTTATAGTTCGCGCCGCCACCTAGGTTACTCGCTGTACTATTGCCTAGCGCATCAGTCTTGGTATCAGCAGCCCCTGCTGCTGCATCTAATTGACCGAAATTCACCGCGTCATCAGCTACGATACCGTCGGCAACTTTAGTAATACGATTGCCACCGTTATTAAGACCTTCATTGCTTAGAGTCACTGTTTGGTTTGTACCACCGGTTAAAGTAATACCAGATCTATTGACGGTAGTATTACCTGTTCTAACGCTACCATTTACTCCAAGATCAACGCTCTCATTTAAACTAACTTGTACGCCATCAGCGGTGGTAGTAGAAATGATATTACTGTCACCAGTGACGTTAATAGTATCGCCTAGCGCAAAGTTATTGTCTGTCGTGCCATTCCCAAAGCTGATACCTTTATCAATATCAGCGGTATTAGTGGTAGTACGAGTATCTAAATTACCTAGCGCGCTACCGACATCGTTATAGTCTGTGGTGGTCGCATCATTATTACCGTTATTTAGAGTATAAGTGGGCCCGGTATAGGTATCCGTTGCTGCATCATAAGCAGCGCCGCCGCCTAATGCAGCTAGGTTGCCAGTAGAGCGATTGCTGTTGTCGGTAATGTTGCCTGCGTTGATATCGATGTCTGTTCTATTAGCAGTAACGTTAGTATTAGTAGTATTTAACTGATCACCAGTCACCGCTTCAGTAGAATTTGCAGCAACATTACCATTTGCAAGACCACTTAAGGTACGCACGCCATCAGTGCCAGTAAAGTCAACGCTTGTACCACCCGTTTGAGCACCAACTGTAATCGCGCCCGTACCAGCATCTTGACGGACGATACCGGTGCGACCAGAAGCTAGGTCAGCGATGTTGCCAGTATTGGTTGTGATATTACCAGCATTCGTTGCAATGTCACCGGTATTGGCAGTGGTACGAGTATCAAGGTTGCCTAGCGCATCACCGACGTTACGGAAGGTGGAGGTCGTGCTGCTGTTAGTCCCATCGTCTAAGACATAGCTTGGGGCAGTATAAGTATTGTTTGCCGCATCATAAGCAGCATTGCCACCCAATGCAGATAGATTGCCAACAGAGCGGTTGCTATTGTCAGCGATACCAGCCGTGTTGGTGGTGATATTATTCGAGTTAGTAGTGATATTACCTGTATTCGCAGTAACGTCAGTATTGGTAGCATTCAGCTGATTACCAGTCACTGCATCTGTTGAACCGGCTGCAATAGTGCCATCTGCAACATTAGTAATCTTATCACCACCGATATCCAAACCATTAGCCGTACTGGTCAATACCGTATTATTAGTGGCGTCACCAACAGTGACTTGATGGACACTGATATTGTCTGCTAAGTCGTAATTGATGCCATTGTCACTAACGGTTGAGACTAGGTTGCCATCTGTGTTGGTGAAGTTAACCGCTTCACCCAACTGCACGTTGTCTTGGGCACCATTATCAGCAGTGATATCAAAGCCTAGATTGGCTTTGGTTAGAGCACTGTTTGCCGTCGTGTTTGCCGTGTTTGCTGTTGTTTGAGCAGTAGTGACATTGCTATTAGTAGTATTTAACTGATCACCAGTCACCGCTTCGGTTGAACCTGCGACAACGTTGCCATTAGCAAGACCACTTAGCGTACGTACGCCATCAGTGCCAGTAAAGTTAACGCTGGTACCACCAGTAGCAGCACCAACAGTGATCGCACCTGTACCAGCATCTTGACGGACGATACCGGTGCGACCAGAAGCTAGGTCAGCGATGTTGCCAGTATTGGTTGTGATATTACCTGTATTCGCAGTAACGTCAGTATTGGTAGCATTCAGCTGATTACCAGTCACTGCATCTGTTGAACCGGCTGCAATAGTGCCATCTGCAACATTAGTAATCTTATCACCACCGATATCCAAACCATTAGCCGTACTGGTCAATACCGTATTATTAGTGGCATCACCAACAGTGACTTGATTGACACTGATATTGTCTGCTAAGTCGTAATTGATGCCATTGTCAGATACGGTCGCAACTAAGTTGTTGTCAGTATTGGTGAAGTTGACCGCTTCACCCAACTGCACGTTGTCTTGGGTACCATTATCAGCAGTGATATCAAAGCCTAGATTGGCTTTGGTTAGAGCACTGTTTGCCGTCGTGTTTGCCGTGTTTGCGACATTCTGCGCAGCCGCTATATTAGTATTAGTAGTATTTAACTGATCACCAGTCACCGCTTCAGTAGAATTTGCAGCAACATTACCATTTGCAAGACCACTTAGCGTACGCACGCCATCAGTGCCAGTAAAGTTAACGCTGGTACCACCAGTAGCAGCACCAACTGTGATTGGACCAGTGCCAGTATCTTGGCGGACGATGCCAGCTGTCCCATCAGCGACAGCATCAGCCGTTGCCTGAGCACCTCTGATATTATCAACCAACTTATTAGTGACCGAAAAAACCTGACTGCCATTGATCGCATCGGTAGAGGATGCAGAGATCTCACCTGGCGCCACGTTTTTGATCTGGCGCTCACTACCTATGAGACCAACAGACACTTGACGCCCAGCATCGCCTGCATTACCAGCAAAGCCTGACGCACCGTCAAACCCTGTAAAGGTTATACCGTTGACTGTCTGGCTTTCAATCTTTGTTGCGCTACCATCCGTTTTACTACCTGCACCGATAGCAACTGAGCCTTCTTTGGACGCTTCAGCAGATACACCAAAAGCTGATGAGGCAACACCTGTAGCATTGGCCTGCGTACCAAAAGCAGTCGATAGTGCGCCAGAGGAGACCGCTTGTACACCAATAGCGACAGATGCAGCGCCACTTGATTCTGTATATGGATACTGGTTACCACCTTGAGTTGTATCAACTAAATTTCGACCACCAGAGTACTTTTTAAAAGTCGTATTGACTTCACCGCTGTTGACTGTGCCAACAGTCTCTGTGCCATCTGGGTTTACAGTAGTTCCAGAGGCTTTGTTTAGATCATCACCACCGATGGCAATAGAGGAGCTGCCTGATGACACAGCATTAGCACCGATCGCGGTAGATTGGTCACCACTCGCTGTCGTATTCTGCCCACCGTCTACTCCACCGATGGCAATTGATTGCCCACCTGTTGCTTGGGCATTTTGACCGATAGCCACACTCGTACTTCCTTCAGCATTTGCGCCAGTACCACACTGCACCCTATCAACTATACCAACACCGCTTGCATTGTCCTCAGCACAAGCAGCGATAGCTGATGCCTGCATACTAAACCCAGCACTCGCAAGTCCAATACACAACGCACTTAACCGCAACAAGTGCGCACCTCCTGTTGTCGTGCCATTGGAGACATTTGCAGCGTTAGAGCTTACGACGGTACTTGATGATTTTCCTCGGCTCTTTGCATATTCTGCGACTGCCATAAAACAGTTTAATGACTGATTCCAAATAACTTTATAATTGCGATTCATAAGTTAACATCCTGTATTGGTCAAAACCCTGCCTAGTAACAGTAAAACCTGCTGACAATAAATTGACATCACGAAAAACCAATTTATGGTTTATTAAATAAAATTTAATTAATGTTAATGCAAAAATAAATAAAAGTGAAGTTAATAAAAATAATAATTATAAAATAATACGCAGGATATATATTAACCTAAAAGAATATATTCATTCATCTATATATTTATTTTTATGAATATAAAAATTCATTAAAACGAATATTGATGATAGTCGTTATTTGATATAAAAGTTATAGAACATATGAGGAGAATTTTGTTTTTTAATATAGGGTAGTAGTCTGTAGAGGGAGGGGTGCAGGTAGTCTTAAGTGACTGCTAGTCACTCAATCTATAACTATAAAAATGAGAACAGTTTATTTTAAAGTTATTTAATTTATATTTTTTTAAAATAACATTAATTCATTTATTAAAATAAAAAATAAAATTTTGTTATATTGTATTTTAATCGAAATTAAATTAGAAAATAATTATTTAATAATATAAAAAATTAAGATATTTATTTTTTACCTTAATTGTAATAAATTAAATTATTAAAATTTAATTTTCGTTTTAGGTGAGTTTTTAAATAGATATACGATATCGTAATGAGAGACTGATAATCAGACGCATGATTTAGAGTATAATGGCAGAACATATTAATAGTGCAGAATGTACTAGACATCAGTAAAGTTATACATTGAATGAAGCAGGCAAAATATCATGAGGCAAAGGATGCTAACAACAGAACGGCTTGTTCTTAGGCAATGGCAACCAAGTGATTTGGCCGTGTTTGCTAAGATGAATGCAGATCCTGAGGTCATGAGATATTTCCCAAAGCTACTAACACCGACATTGAGCGATGCGATAGCCCATAAATGCCAGCAGCTTATTGAAGACAATGGCTGGGGGTTTTGGGCGGTCAGCTTAAAAAAAAGCAATGTTTTTATAGGGATGGTCGGCTTAAATACAGCACATGCTGATATGCCTTTTGCGCCCAGTGTGGAGATTGGTTGGCGACTGCATAAGGATTATTGGGGGCAGGGTTATGCTACAGAAGCGGCGCGAGCTTCATTGAGGTTTGCATTTGAGGAATTAGAGCTTGATGAGGTCGTTGCCTTTACTGCCGTTGTTAACACGCACTCACAGCTAATTATGCAGCGCATCGGTATGAGTAATACACAAGACAACTTTGATCATCCTATGCTTGATCCTAGCCATCCTCTAGCTGAGCATGTCTTATATAAGATTACGCAGCAGGAATGGCAAGAAGCTATTAATAGTTGATGAACAAACTCTAAAGGTGAAAAACACAAACCATATTGGTTAGTAGAAATATTGTTTACACTTTAGAAACATTTTTGTTAGAAATTTAATAAAGTAACTTTATAATTTTAAGTCAGTTTTTTCAAAATCTTTCAAAAAGCTTAACCATTTCGAGAAAACGTCAAAATATGCCCTTTAAACGGTAGATCCAAATAAGTGGTATCTTCAGGTTTTATATGTTGACTACTAAACCCTGACTCAATCATTTTTGCTGTAAGTTTATTTTTGCGTCCGCGACCTGGATCAACGATGATTACCTCACATTTGGGACTAGCATGGCGCTCAATAAATGCGGCCAATATATCGATATGCTGATCTTCGTAGAGTAGGTCGCTACCGATGATTATATCAAAGCGTCCAAGATGGCTGTTGTCTTCGGCCCAATCTAAGCGCTCAAAGTTAATCTCTTTATTATTATTGAGCGTGGTATTGCGATCAAGGAAATACTCGACCGTCGGATGATAGTCCGTCGCAGTAATGTCTGCATGCCGATGATTAAGTAGTAAGCTGGATAGTGCCATTCCGCAGCCGACCTCCAATATACGCTTGCCAGCGATATCGTAATCGAGCATATGGTTGGCCAGCACTAGGCTTGACGGCCATATCACACCGAACAGCGGCCAAGATGCCGAGCAAATACCTAAATTGAGCGCTTCATCATCAGGGTCACTGAATTGTTGATTGTCACGTAAGGTGCAAATATGAATATCAGTATTGCCAATTTCAATCGTTTGATAACGCACGCGCACAGTAGTAAGCGAAGTCATAAACTGTCCTAAAAAATGAGCAAGAGTGCAAGGGCTGGCAGAGGTTGCCACTATCAGGAGTTGGATAAACTGGTAGGAGAGAAGACTGAATCACAGCTTTTATAAAGAGGTAGAGTTTAATTAATTTAAAATTATCTAGGCAATATTATGCCTGATAGCTCGGTGAATTATTGTTATTTCGCAGGCTATTAATATTACTAGTCTTACTGATGTTACTAGTTTTTTAAAAGGAGCCTGCTATCAAAAGGAGTCTTCTATAAGACATATGGTAAGAGCTTAAGTTTTTCTTGTTTGCTGTTTGCCAGCATGACAGAGGCTGCAAAAATTTATTACAGCAAGCAGCACTGTCTGGCTTTTAGAGTGAATGGGCTATAAGCGTTCACTTAGGTTGGAGTTGGTAAATAGATAGGTGCGCGATTGCTTTAATACAGGAGGTTTTCAATACAAAGTTATCCCTTGCATTGACGTTTTTTGAGATAAAAGGCTTTAGTTATCAAATCGTAGCCCAGAGGTTTTGATTCCCCAGATGAGTTCCACAAAGGCGCGATTGTTAGTCAGTGGTTCGCCATCGATAATGAGAGCGTAGCCGCCACCATCGATCCACAAAAATACAAAGCTGGTCTCAGGTATCAATAAATCAACTTGCTGAAAGAACGATATCGCTTGGCTTTCAATCGCCCAGCCGCGCTGCTTTTGGCGTAGCATAAATCCGGAGAAATCCGCAGCAGCTACACTTAGCATGTCTGCTTCTTCTTGGCTATAACCAATGCGAGCTAGGCAAAATCCTTCATCTGAGGCGATAGCAGCACGGCGCTTGCCAGATAAGCTTGCGACCACATATGGCAAAAACTGATCAAGCGGTAGGTTGGGTGCGGGCAAAAAGGTAGATAGCTTTTCGATAAACCCTTGCTCAACGAAGCTATTTAGCCATCGCTCTGAGTACTCCTCTAACCATCCTGCGACCAGCATCGTCTCGCGATATGATAGGAGCGCTTGTAGTGCTAGCTGCTGTGCGGTCGGTTGCTGTTGGGAAAAAGCCTCGAATACACCAGCAGGAGTCAGAGTAATATAGGTTTTGTCAGCATTATCAAAAATGGACATAAAAACGTTCTCGTTGACAGAATAAGTAAAAATGAATAAGTAGTAAGTGGCTACAGCAATGCTCAATGCGGCAGGTAACTGTTGGGTAAGTAACCGCTACACGCTTGATTGAGTGTCTAAGTTTTGCGTATTTTTTAGGACGGTAGAGCCAGTTTGTTCTAATTGCTGCTGACAGTCACACCAGCGCTCATCAAACTGCCAATCGCTTTTGCCCAAACCAAACCAAACGATGGAAAAAGCCAAACGATCATTACAGGCCAAGCAGTGCGCAAAAAACTCACGTTCAACTTGTTCAATTGTATGCCAATCTTCAGCAGCACGCGCACTCATAAGCTCAGTGGTAATGTTTTTGGCGATTTCTTTTGCATCGTCGCTACTGATGCGTAGACGATGGGTTTGTACGTTTAACGATGGTGTCACCAGCACGCTCCAGCGCGTTGCAAACTCACTGCTATACTTGATGTAATCGAGCTTGTTAATACAGTTATGAAAGGCGTGTTCTATCTGCGGATGCAGGCGACCTTGAATACGGGCAAAGATATCTTTGACATCGTAAGGAATGTCATACCAACAGCCAAAGAAAAAGTCGGCGACCGCGCCTTGTAGCGGTTCTTTTTCGTTAAGTAGCAACGCAGCATTAATACGCTGTTCGTGATAGTAGCGGTTGCTAGGATCGATAAAGATCTTTCGCGCATAATAACGATACGTATGACGTGCAGTCATCTCGCTATCTTTATACAACGACGAGTCTTCAGTTGCAGATAAATCAGCCATGACGGTGTCCTAAATATAAAAAGGAATGTTAGGTTTTGACGCTTAATCGAGCAAGGTTTCCATCAGATCTAACATAAACTCGCCATCTTCTTCACTCATTGCTTCAAATCCTTGTGGCATACCAAGCTCGGTCAGTGCTTCTTTACCACTATCATCTTGATGAAAGGCCAGTAACGCCTGACTCAATGCCTGTGCATCAGCGAAGTCATCTTTAATCAGTAATATATGGCTAATATCTGCTAGATCACTTTCGATCAGCACTGACAGTTGTGCTTTAGTCAAACGTGAGAAGCTGTGAAAGATTTCTGCTAAGAAAAACGCCACTTGAGCGTCACCTTTGATGACCTGCCTTGCTGCCGCTTGATAGTTTTCGGTTACCTCCCAGATAAGATCGGACTCTTCTAAATCTACCGCTTCTAATAAGCGCAGACCGATAAGCTTTACATCACGGTTGTCTGCCATAGCGATAGACGCGCCTTTGGTCAAATCCTCTAAGCGTTTAATATCACTACTGGCGGACGCTGCAATCACCATTTCATCCGACTTACCGATTGGACGCGCAATGGCCCGATAGCCTTTTTCGCGAATCAAAGCAGCAGCATCAAAAGGGTTGGCATAGATAATATGTATGTTACCAGCATTGACCATCTCTTCTTGCTCAACATGAGAGGTGGGCGTATTGAGATGCAAGTGAATGTCAGCACGCTTTTGAATCAAGGTATTAAACATGTGCCAGCCTGCAAAACGATCAGGCGAAAAATCAGGAGCGATTAATAGGTTATAGGTTTTTTCATTCATGGTTTAACCTTCCTCATTCTGTTTCATTTGAGCATATTGCGTGATCGCGGCTTCTATCTTGCGACGCGACGGCTGACGGCGTACAGAGGTATAACCGACGGTCTGTCCGCGGCGTATGTTAGGAACGACCGTTGCATACACCCAATAGTGGCTACCATCTTTGCACAGGTTTTTGACGTAGCCGTGCCATTTTTGTCCTGATTTTACCGTCTGCCATAAGTCTTGGTAGGCGGCACTTGGCATATCAGGGTGGCGCAAGATATAGTGCTGTTGACCGATCAGCTCATCTATCGTATAGCCACTGATTTCGACGAAAGCATCGTTTACATGGGTAAGATGACCATCCAAGTCAGTACGTGAGACGATAAGCTTACCATCAGGGTAGGGACGCTCGATCCCCGAATCATAAATCGTGCGTGAGACACCGTCATGATAGGTTATGCTAACTTCTTTAGCTGGCATGTCAGGCTTTGCAGCATCTAAAAGTGGAGAGCCCATAAGTATTTCCTATATTTACTGTTCTAAATTCTTGGTTATCTAAGTCTGTTTAGATGAGCTTTGCTAGTGCTTCTGATGCACGCTTAATATCCAAAAAAATCAATCCCAGTTTGGCATTTGGCTTGGCCATGATCGTAAGGACTGCTTCATCACCTGATGAAGTGGTGATTACATAGCCTTTTTCACCTTGAATCATAATTCGGTCAATACTGCCCCGAGCCAACTCGCGACCGGCACGATCACCTAGTGATAAAAGCGCAGCCGACATAGCACCAACGCGGTCTTCATCGATGCCTGTCGGTAACGCTGACGCTATCATCAAGCCATCATTTGAGATTAGAGCAGACGCTTCGACATCTGCTGATGAGCTATTAAGGTCTTCTAGTATTTGTTGGAACGTATCTGTACGCATAGATATCTCACAATCCCTTATAGTTAAATGGTCATATGCCATTCGTTGGTAAAGTTAAAAAGGAGTCTTGTACTCGGGTAAACGATGTATTCAGGTAAACGATTATAATACCCTACTAGCAATGTGGATTATTATAAACCCATACTCTTTATATTGATATAGAATTATTAGAATTAAGCCGGTTTTTTTACCTTTTGTTTTGTTTTTGATACCGCTGATACCGTTATCTGTTTTAATATGATATAAGAATCAAAGAGTTATATGGTGACAGGTGGGTTTAAAATTATAGTCATTCATAATTGGTAGCATTTATATTGCAATACGGGATTGACTTTTTTCAGTAGCAAGGTAAATTAAATAAGAGCTATCAAGCAATCTATCGTTCTGACCGCATATGCTGCGCACTATAATTACTGTCTTTGTCATATCTATCCTATCTATGCACAATCAGTATTTTCAAACCGTAGTCTCAAAATAATATGTAGTAGATCTAATCTATCAATGTCATAACGCCTATCGGTTGCTCAACTTATGGGTTATTAAATCCGCTAGCCTTTTATTTACTGTAAAAAAGCCAATCCTGCATCAGTATCTACAATATGATCGTCTTTTAAAGACGACATGGTAGGGATGTAATTCAGCACGACCACACGTTCTATAGTTAAGGAAGATATATGAGTATTAGTCAGGTCATCGAAAAAATCGAATCACGCTACGCCCATCAACCTGAATTTATTCAAGCGGTTAAGGAAGTTGCTCTTACCATTACCCCTTTATATGATGCTCATCCTCAATACGAAAAATTCAAAATATTTGAGCGCCTAGTAGAGCCTGATCGTGTTATCGCTTTTCGTATCAATTGGGAGAACGACAAAGGTGAGGTTCAAGTCAATCGTGGCTGGCGGGTACAGTTTAGTAATGCCTTAGGCCCTTATAAAGGTGGCGTACGGTTCCATCCTACTGTCAACCAATCCGTGTTGAAGTTCTTGGGCTTTGAACAAATTTTCAAAAATGCTTTAACTGGTTTGCCTATGGGCGGCGGTAAAGGTGGTTCGGACTTTGATCCTAAAGGAAAATCAGATAGCGAGATTCGCCGGTTTTGTTATGCCTTTATGCGTGAGCTGCATCACTATGTAAATAAAGACGTTGACGTACCAGCTGGTGATATTGGTGTTGGGGGGCGTGAAGTGAGCTACATGTTTGCAATGTACAAAAATCTGACTCATGAGCATGGCGGCGTGTTGACTGGTAAAGGTGTGGGTTTTGGTGGTAGCTTAATGCGTACAGAAGCCACAGGCTATGGTGCTGTCTACTTCTTAGAAAATATGCTCACAGCGCAAAATGAAGATATTAAAGGTAAAAAGGTATTAATATCAGGCGCGGGCAATGTCTCACTACATGCCGCTGAAAAAGTCTGTATGCTCGGAGGCATCGCAATCACGGTGTCTGACTCAAAGGGCACTTTGTATGATGAAAAAGGCTTTGATCAAGAAAAAATTAATTGGCTAAAAAACCAGAAAGAACAAAGCAAACCGCTAGCTGATTATGTCGATGTCCATGGCGGCGAATGGTTCGAGGGTCAAAAGCCGTGGGGTATCAAAGGAGATATTGCGATACCATCAGCGACTCAAAACGAGGTTGATGAAGATGATGCCAAACTTATGGTCGAAAATGGCGTCAAATATGTTGTTGAAGGCGCTAATATGCCATTGACTGCTAAGGCAGCAGACTACATTTGTCTACATCGCGTACATTATGCGCCAGGAAAAGCCGCCAATGCGGGAGGAGTCGCTGTGTCAGCGCTTGAGATGTCACAGAACTCGGTCCGTCAATATAAGAGTTTTGAGCAAATCGATGAGCGTCTAAAGCTTATTATGAAAGACATCCATGATTGTGCAGCTGACGCATCAGAGAAATATGGTCAGACTGATGATGGCTATATTGATTATATGGCAGGAGCCAATATCGTAGGCTTTAAACGCGTCGCTGATGCCCTTGTGGCGTATGGCATTTTAAACTAATTTATAAGATAAGCTAACTTGAGCTACAAACCAGCTCTGTTTGGTTAAGCGACAGTAAATCTAGATACCGCTACTATGTCTGATAGTTGCGGTATTTTTTTGTACAAAATAAACCCGCCAAGCGGATTCTCTACAGATTAAATGTCGTCACGATATTTTGTAATAACATCAAACGTATGAGATTCAACACGACGTTTACTATCGTTTATAAAAGCTAATAATCAAACAAGACTATCCATACTATAAAGACGATAAATGATTTTATATGGACGCTAAGTAGCTAATAAAGCGAGACTTTTACAATAATTACGTGACGTTACACTACTAGGTTGTTATGTACATTTCATACGTAAACTCTACTATTTATTTCAACTATTATAAAACTTCATACAAGTAAATAGTAAGAATAACTACAAATATTGCTCAGAAAAATTTATATATCAGTAAAAGCTGAGTGTCAATTAAGTACATATATATACAGGCGTTGACCCTCTAACTCGTAAATGCATTACCACAACAATAGAGACCGAAACGTTTCTATTTTTGTCTTAATCTTTTTTAAGTTGATGGGTGAACACAGGAACAAGACATGAGCATTAACAATACAAACTATGCTACAAGAACGCCGTTATCTGTAAGTGAGGAGGTCATCAGACAGAGTGCTATAAAGAAGAATGCTATAGCAAAAGATATAAGAAGGAGAGCTGGTATGAAAAAAATAGCTGCCAATCGCCATACTGGTATAAGGGACGTAGAAGAAAATGCGACTGGTTTAGATTTAACTAAGAATAATATATCAAAAATTGATCGTTCAACTGGTTATAAATTAGATAGCTTTGAGACAGATAGCTTTGAAACACCGATCAATAAACAGGCAAGAGAAGAGCACAGTAATGTTTTTAGAGATAATAATTATAAAGAGACCGTCTTAAATAAGAAAAATAATCGAATATATAAAGGCGCATTAAATAATAACAAACAGAGCAGTACGGATGCTCTAGTACGTTTGAGCTTTCAGCTAATGACTCGTGCTGAGCCGGCGAACATGGTTATTGATACTATTAAGTCGTTATTGGCAATCAAAGCGGACGACGATGAGATCTTAATTGTCGATAACAACAATACCCAAACGTCTTTATATGAGCCTTTGGCACAGTTTTGTGCCAGTCTCGATGCGCATCACAATGTGCATTTTTATCATATCAATGCGGTGGCAGGCTTTAAAGCAGGTGCGCTTAACCTAGCACTGGGTCTTATGGACCCTGAATGTAGTCATGTGGTTGTAGTCGATAGTGACTATCAAGCATTACCGCAGGCGCGTGTATCTATTGCAAAGGCCATTGAGCGTTACCCAGACCATGCGCTATTGCAGTTTCCACAGTTTTATCGTGATGCGGGAAAAGAAGATGTCCATAGCGAATTAAACCATTATTTCAACCATCATTTGTATCGTTCATTTAACCGTCAGCGTGCACTATCGACAGGTACTTATGCCGTTATTCGTCGTCGTGCGCTGCTAGCGATGGGCGGCTGGTCAGGTGCGTCGATTACCGAAGATGCACAGATGGGAGTGCTGATGCATGGTCGCGGTTTGCGTACTCGGTTTATACCTGAAGTCATTGCCACAGGTCTGTTACCGACTACCTTACATGATTTAATGAGTCAGCGTCGTCGTTGGATCTACGGTAATATGCAGGTGCTAAACACTTACTTTTCTACGGTATCAAATTCATCTACACCAAGCTCATCTACAAGTAAGAAACTTAGTGAGCGCCTAGCCTATATGGGTGCACATGTATCACAACTGAGCGCATGGGTGAACTTTACAGGGATATTTATTGTCTTGCAGTTGTTGACGCTACTTATCATTACAGGTGCGCTACTGTTCAGCACCAGTGTCAACATTCATGCTCTGCTTACGCCTCTATATGCAGTGTACGCAAGCTATGCAGTATTTTTGGGTAGGCGCTTATGGGCATATATGCAAGATAATGCTCCGCTGAATCAGCAAACTGACGATGGCGTGGCACCAAGCTTAGGCAGTCGACTTCGAGCTTGGGCGTTACATCTGAATTTCTGGGAGCTTGGTGCTTTGTCATGGTGGCCTGTGCTTTGGGGTCAAAAAAAGCCTTTTATCTGTACACCTAAGCAAGCGCTCGTACGTACACGCATGTCCGTTTATGCGGCTAACCTGATGGCAATGCCTAAAGTGCTACTAATGCTAAATATAACCACAGCTATCATTGTGTCGCCACTTTCATTGCTGTACTCACCGCTATTATTTGGCTGTGCGATAGTGGTTTGTATTTTAAAGATATGGGCGGCCAAAGTCATGCTGGTCAATTATGGTTATGAGAAGCGCTCAGTAACTAATAAAGCTGTAACGGTTAAGAATACCTTCGCTAAAAACCTGTCTCATTCGCGCATAGTCCGTCTTAACGAAAAAAAATCGTTTGAAGATGATAATACTGTAAATTTTTAGCGCCAGCTTATTCACATCTAGCCATTAGACATTGTCAATTTTGATGGTTATGGTTTTGTCTGCTGCTATAGTCGATTTATATCCCCTTAACTTATGTTGGACTCGTTATGCTATCTAGCCCTACTGTCGATATAACAAATATTACTGATGATAGTAATGCAAAAGCAAAGTACGCTTCCGTACTACGTATTGCGGTTATTGCGCATTCTTTATATCCTATTGCACAGCCTTATGCAGGCGGTCTTGAGATGATTACTCAACTGATCTGTGATGAGTTGGTGGCTCAAGGTCATGAGGTATTGCTTTATGCCCATACCGATAGTCAAACGAGGGCGACATTGGTGCCATTTATGACTCGTGATGAGTTTGATAACACGGTTTATCCCAACGAACATGATTCGTTAGGGATGAGCCGCGAAGAGCTATATCAGTATTTGGTTTATCAGCAAGCCATGCGCGATATTATTAGCCGTGATGAACAAGGTATGATCGATGTGGTACATAACCACAGCTTGCACCATATACCGATGACAATGGGTCAAACGTTTGGTGCACGCTTCTTTACCACCTTTCATACACCGATTTTTCCGCAGCTGCGTTTGGCATTATTGACGTTACGCTTAGGGACGCAAACCCAGTTTACGGCGATTAGTGGTCATCAGCAGCAGCTGTTTGATGAATTTGTACCGTCGCATGTAGTCTATAATGGTATCGATGTGCAGTCATTTAATGCCAATACAAACCCAATTGATGACGAAGTATATTTTTGGTACGGGCGCATTTGTGTTGAGAAAGGCACGCATTTGGCAATGGAGTACTGTAAAGCGGCAGGTAAGCGTCTTATTATTGCGGGACCTAAAAGCAATGAGGAATACTTTGAGGAATATGTAGCACCGCTACTAGAAGAAGACAAAAACGATGAGTCTTTATTCGATTACGTCGGTCATCTGAGTAAAGATCAAATCAATGAGCGCTTAAGTCAAGTCACAGCCATGCTATTTACCAGTACGTGGGATGAGCCTTATGGCTTGACACTAGCTGAGAGCTTAGCTTGTGGTACACCCGTGATTGGTTTTGATGTTGGTGCAAGTGCTGAGATTGTCACGCCAAAGACAGGCGTCATCGTACCCAAAATGGATAAAGATGCCTTTATTCAAGCCTTTGATGGTATCAAACACATATCACGCAAGGCATGTCGCGTTCGCGCTGAGCAGTTTTGTTCAGTCGCTGCGATGGTCGATGGTTATCTGCGCTTATATGAGCAAGCAGTAACGGTCGATGATAGCGACAGCATTCAAGAGGCGTTTGTCTAGTTCTTTTTATTCTCTAGTTACTATAGTCGATCCACTATAAAAAAACATAGCGCTACTGGTATAAATTTTCCTTGCGTGCTGCGTACCCAGAGGCTGCGCAAAATTTATACCAGTAGCACGCTGGCATAGCTGTATTCTTTTTATTTAGGATTAACTATATCAGTGACTGCCTTAACCTGTTAGGAACTTTTTATAATGCGTATCGGCTATTATGCTCATCACCATGGCTCGGGGCACTGCCGCCAAGCAGATAAACTGGCCGCCTTGCTACCATCAGAGTTGCGTCAGAAAGTGACGGTGTTTACAAGTTTGCCTAATGACGCTTATCACTTCAGTACGATAACTGATGAGCAAATCGTACGTTTGAGTGCTGAGGATGAGCTGCCAGATGATGTACTACCAGGGCGCGCTGGAAAATACTGGCAGCCAAACAGTTTGCACTATTCGCCAGTGGGTAATGAAAATATTCAAAAGCGCAGTTGGCAGCTGCTTGATGCTATTTATCAGCGCCGGATTGATTTGATGATTGTCGATGTCAGTGTCGAAGTCGCTATGCTGTGCCGTACCGTTAGCGTACCTTATTTGTATGTGAGGCTGGCAGGCGAGCGCGATGACATACCGCATTTAAACGCCTTTGCTGGCGCGCTTGGATTATTAGCTCCTTATCCAAAGATGCTTGAAGCGGCAGCAACGCCAGACTGGGTACGCCAAAAAACACTATATCTTGATTTTTTGCCAAACAAAGCTCAAAGTCTGCCCAGCTTTAGCGAGTTTATAGATAAGCTCATGACGCTCAGCGAAAATGACGCTACTAAACAACAGCTATGCTCGCACTCAAGTGCTGATAAAGCAATCTATGATCATGATAAAGCTAATGCTGAAAATAATCCAAAAACTAATCCAAAAACCAGTGTTAAAACTCATATAGCCACTGTGATTAAAGGTTATGGTGGTCATGAAGCTATTGATGCCAAGCTGCCAGAGCTGCGCCAACTGTTACCAGACACTATAATTGTCTCTCTTGGCCCTATTAATGAAGAAGTAAGACATTGTGTTGATATCGCCGCCCATGTGGATGATGTGACGCCATTTATCGCCTATAGTAATTTGCTGTTGATGGCCTGTGGTCTCAATGGTATCGCGCAAGTCTATGATTACCCAACGCCGCTTGTGGTGCTGCCTGATGTGCGTCCACATCGTGAGCAAGAAGTGATGGCAGAAGCCTTAATTGAGCAAGGGCGTGCTTTAAGTTGGGCACAGTTTATGGCTCAAACTTCCTATATAGACAGTCAGAATGGAACGTCTTTTTTATCAATGAGCGATAAAACCATTAGCAATGAGCAGACTGCTTTGGTCAAAAACCCCACTATGGCGGCGCAAAACTTTATGAATAGCATCGCTGACTATATTTCTGTGAACGCTTGGTTTGCAGAATGGCTATTGCCGCAGTTGGACTTAAAACCTGAGAAATAAGAAGTAACAAAGAAACTTATAATAATAAAAGTAAAGAAGATATTTATGACTACCATACCCCAAGTAGCAAACGCTGCACACAACACCATTCCCGTGAGTGTAATAACGACCTGTTACGGACGCAATCGGCATCTCTACAATCTACTTGGTAGCCTGGCGCAGGGTAGCGTCAAACCAAGCGAGGTTATTATCGTTAATGACGATGCTGAGGCTGAACGTCTGGCAGACTACGATTTAAATATTATTAAGATAGCAACGACTACAGCGACTGAGAAGGGACTGGCAAGTAGCACCTCGTTTGATATTGGTCATAATCGTAATCTTGGCGCTGCGCGTGCCACACATGAGGCCATGATTTTCTTGGATGTGGATTGTATCGTCGCCTATGACTTTATCGAAGGGTTATATGATAAATTGCAAACGTATCCTGATGCGCTACTGATGGGACAGCCACGTTATCTGACACGTCCTTTGACGGATGATGAGGGTAATCAGCTACAACAAGGTAAATTGGCAGTCAACTTTTTAGATGAGCTGTCCGTATTTAACCCTTATCGCGATAACTTTGATTTACAGCATCAGGGTCAATCTATTAAACAGACGCAAGATTATGGCGCATTTTGGAGTCTTTGTTTTGCTATTATGCACAGTCAATTTGAGCGGGTAGGCGGCTTCGATACCGATTATGTTGGCTATGGCGCTGAAGATACGGATTTTGCTTTTATGGCACGCGTGTTAAATATCGATTTTTACTTAGCTGACGATGTGACTTACCATCAACAGCATAGTGTCTATAGACCGCCGCTTAATCATTTAGATAGTATCGTTATCAATGCCAACCGTTTTTATGAAAAATGGCAACATTGGCCGATGGCAGGCTGGCTTGTAGAGTTTGCGCAGCGGCAATTGATTGATTGGCAGGAGGCGCAGACAGTGCCGATTGCTATTAATCGGCAACCCAGTAAAGCGGAGATTAATGCCGCGCATTGTCCAGATGCGCCTTATGTGTAGATATAGAGTCGATACTAAATAAAATAGATATACGGCATTGATACGCTAGACTGGTACAAATTGCTTTTGCGTGCTGTGCCTGCGTAGACAGAAGCTGCAAGAAATTTATCCCAGTCTCGCTACATCAGTTTTAAACTGAATCAACTATAAGTGTTTAATCTTATTAGTAGTGTTCTATTAGTATTGACGAATAATTTCGACATCTTTAGGCGGTGTGGCAAGTTCTTGTCTTTCAAACGCCCAGTTATGACCTTCCCAAAAATGCGCGGTTTTATCATCATTATTAAAACCTAACATCACTATTGATAGCAGCGTCTTAGCTTTCTGTTTTTGCTGAATATGCAGGCGTGCAGATAAAAGTAACCGATATAATAAAAACCCTGAAGTTGGCGCAGATGAATGAATATCAGCAAAGATAGGATAGTCTGCTACTACTTCATGTTGTTCTGACAATACGCGGCAATACTCATCACTGCGTAATAGTTTATCAAGCGCCTCTGAAATCTCTAACACTCGGTCAGCCGTTATGGGGTCATCATGAGGACTTGGGTCATCAGATGGCAATGGGAACTTATAGTCAGTGTTGCCAAACAAAATACCAAGTGGCGCTTGCTTTGCCATATCTAGCATCGCTGTTAAGTTATTACTACGCGGCGGCAGGCCAAAATGTAGCTTACTGTCACCGATTTGTCTAAAAAACAGTAGCTTTGGTAAATCTTTAGCTAGCGGATGATGGACAAAGAAGTCTGCATGAATAAAGTCATTGAATAACACCAGCATATCAGTAGGCTGTAATAGTGCTTCTAAGCTCGCTGTATCTATCGACGGATTGTTAGCTATCAATATGATCCGCTCACTTTGTAATAATGACTCTTGAATCATAAGCGGTAAGCTTGCAAAAGCCAAAGCCGATATCATATTTTCATCGGTAGCAATATTGAAATCAAAGTCACCTATAGAGTGATAAATGTTGTCGTACAATGAGTCTGTTGGCTGGGACGTATGTAGCATAGAAGCTTAAATGACCTAAATAGAAAGAAGAATTAACATTATAAAAAACGGAGAAACATTATAACGTATGTCTATTAAAATAACATCACCTAAGGTTATGATAAATATAGTAAAAAACCGAGTATTAGACAATGTTTTGTAATACATAGATGCTACATTTTGCAACCTTTTTACCTTAGAGTCTTTTTTATATATCCGTACCATAAGAGCAGCTAAATCATAATTAGAAGGATGAATTTATGAAAAAGACATTTAAGAGTTTTAAACTAACGACATTGGGTGCTTGCCTGACTTTGGCATTGACGACAGGGGCATTAAGTACTGCTGTTATTGCGGCAAACCATTCTGATGAAGTAAGTATGGCTCAAGCAACTAAAGTCAGTTTGAAACAGGCCGTTGCTACAGCAAGTAAAGAAGCTGCTGGTTCTTTGGTCAGCGCAGAGCTGGACGATAATGATAGCGATGCCCAAAATGGTAATAGTGTCTACGAATTAGAGTTCAGTACTGATACGACAAGCTACGAGATAAAAGTCGATGCCACGACGGGTAAGATTGTAACGTCTGAAACCGAGCAACTTGATAAAGAGGATATCGACGATTATAAGGTTCAGCAACAAGCCAAGATAAACATGACGGATGCCATTGATATTGCTGAAAAACAAACCAACGGTCATACTCTAGAGATTGAATTTGAGAGTGACGATGATGAGATGGACCATCCAACTTATTATGAAGTTAAGGTGTTAAAAGACAATCAAATATTTGAATTAAACATAGACGCAGAGACGGGTACAGTGTTTGAAAATTCAATTGATGATATAGACGCTACGCCAGATATGACGGCAGTCGAGTTATAACACTTTTAAAGTTTATCTACTGTATTAAATTTTGGTTAACTTCTATCGATAGACAATAAGAAAGCCCCAATCATTCAATGGTTGGGGCTTTCTTTAGTTATGCTAAGTGTCTATATAATTTCGCTATACTGTCTCGCGCCATTTGCCTTGTACCATGATACCTGCAATAGGGTTCAATCCTATTTGATACGC
Source organism: Psychrobacter sp. 1Y10 (assembly GCF_052259005.1). NCBI lineage: Bacteria > Pseudomonadati > Pseudomonadota > Gammaproteobacteria > Moraxellales > Moraxellaceae > Psychrobacter > Psychrobacter sp. 1Y10. Next base: position 368,011 of record NZ_JBQQES010000001.1, read on the forward strand.
AAGGTCAGCGGGGCGGGCGATGTCCCATAATGCCAAATCAGCATCACAGCCTACTTCTATTTTACCTTTTTTGGCGAGACCTAACGCTTGTGCCGCATGAACAGTTGCCCCTGCCAACACTTCTTCAGTAGTGAGATAAAATAGGGTACAGCCCATGTTCATCGCCAATAACAGCGATGTTAATGGGGAAGTACCGGGGTTGCAATCTGTTGAAACGGCAATTGGAACTTGGTGTTTACGCAATTCTTCAATCGGTGGCAACTTAGTATCACGTAGCGTATAAAAAGCACCCGGCAATAGCACGGCTACCGTGTTGCTTGCGGCCATTTTTTTAATATCTTCTTCTGCTAAGTGCTCAAGATGGTCGCTTGATAATCCTTGGTATTCTGCTACCAAAGCACTAGCACCTATGTTTGAGAGCTGCTCGGAATGCAACTTCACTGGTAAGTCTAATGAACGAGCGACTTCAAAGACGCGCTTAATCTGCTCAGCAGTAAAGGCGATGTTTTCACAGAAGCCATCGACCGCATCGACCAAACCATCGCTATGCAAGATTGGTAACCACTGGCAAACTTGCTCTATATAGTCATCGGCATTGTCTTTGTACTCAGGCGGTAGGGCATGGGCGGCCAAATAAGTGGTGCTGACATGAATATTGTGTTTGTCACCGAGCGCGCGGGCGACTTTCAGCATTTTGCGTTCAGTGTCTAAGTCCAGTCCATAGCCAGATTTGATTTCGACACTGGTCACGCCTTCTTTGATGAGCGCGAGTAGACGTTTTTCACTTTGCGCAAACAATTCTTCCTCATTCGCTGCGCGGGTGGCGCTAACAGTTGAGACAATGCCGCCACCTTGTGCCGCGATATCTTGATAACTGGCACCTTGCAATCGCGCTTCGAACTCATTGCTGCGGTTGCCACCATAAACGATATGAGTATGACAGTCGATGAGTCCAGGCGTTACCCAGTTGCCATCAACATCTTTGATTTGATCGTTTTTATAATGGGTAAGGTGCGGTTTTATTTGCTCATGCGTACCAACCCATGCAATTTTGCCGTCTTTGATACCGATAGCGGCACTTTCTAATTGACCATAAGAGGTGCTTTTTTCTTGGTTTTCGCTATAAATATCAAACCCGTATTGCTCTGAAAAGGTGGCGAGATTGGCATTGATAATGATGTAGTCAAATGATATTAGGGCGGAGTCGTTTATAGGCGTTTGGTCTGTAGAATTTATTGTATTAGTCATGATGTGCTCCTACTTATTAGTATAGATTTAGTGCAGCCATCCATAGTCCGTTCACTTTAAAATAGACATTGTGTCGTTGGTAAAAACGCTTCTTGCTGTGGTGCTGCTGACAGAGGATGTGCAAAATTTACTTCAGTAGCCTTGTATGGTTGGTTTATTTTAAAAATGTTATAGCGTGACTGGTACAAACTTTACTCGCTTGTTGTGCGCAAGCGAGACAAAGGCTTCGCAAAATTCATCCCAGTCACTTGTATAAATATTCATAACACTTTTATTCTGTATCGATTTATTTATACTAAAAGTAAATGCTGCTCGATAATAGTTGCTAAGAGGCGAGCCGCGACTTTACAGCTGCGTCCATCAACATCAAAGGTCGGGTTAATCTCGGCAATGTCAGCCATTTTTACTTTGTTTGATGCCATAATACGTTTGACCGCGCGCTCAACGAAGCTCAGCTCAATACCATAGGCGGCGGGCGCACTGACACCAGGAACGACGCTCGATGGCAAGCAATCCATATCAATGGTTAAATAGACCACATCAACGTCGTTGATAAATTCTTCTATTTGAGCCGCAATTTTTTTCCATTTCTTATTGGTGCAATCTTCGTCACTGATAATGTGTACGCCTAACTGCTCAGCACGGTCGAAGAGCGCGGCTGTGTTGGAAAACCGGCTGACGCCGATACAGCAATAGTGAAATGGCTGACTCTGTTCATCAAGGTGCTCGGCAATCTGGCGAAAGGGCGTACCAGACGTCGCGACATCAGACTGACGAATATCTAGATGCGCATCAAAATTAATCACCCCGATGCTAGGCATTGTGCTCGCATGGCTTTTAACATGGCTTTCGACATTATTTTTGACATCATTTTCGACATTGCTAACGTCATCAATAGACTTATCGGTTTCTGATGACAGTGCCTGCCATAATCCTAAAAAGCTGCCATAAGCGATGGCATGACCACCACCAAGCCCGATAGGTAGCCCGCCTTGCTGGATAATATGACTAATTTTATCGGCATACTTTACTTGAGCTTGCTCCAGAGTACGCTCGGCAAAATCATCATTATCATGACAATGGATATCACCCGCATCACCCAGTAGGGTTGGCAATTGACCATCAAAGCGTTGTTGTAACTCAGCGATGACTGGTAGCGCCGCAAAAGCTTGACGAATCAAAGGCGGCGCAGCTCGTGCACCTACGCGTCCTTGATTACGTCTGACACCTTGGTCACAAGCGAACCCAACCAGTCCAATGCGCTGACCGTTTTGCTGACTGGTGCTATGAAAGGCATAAGGCTGGGCTATTTGATACCAGTAGCGGGCGCGCGCAGACTCAAACGGCTCTGCACGTCCTGTCCACCGACTCATATCAGCTGCAGTATGGCTTACGGCTATTGTCATTGTTGACCTCCTTTCATAATATAAAACCTGACTCTCAATTTAGTATGGCTTACGCCAATAAAGCTAGATGGTTGAGAGTGGGTTTTATATATAAAATTTTGCTATTTAGACTCATACCAATCACTACGCAGTGACTGCCAATATTCGGTGAGCGTACCATCTAATACTATTTGCTTTGCCGCTTCAATATCAGGGGCTAGGTAGCGATCTTTATCATAAAAAGTGACTTGCTCGCGTAGTTTCTGATGCGCTGTCTGTAACGGCTCTGAAGTATCTAGTCCACGATGGAAGTCGATACCTTGACCAGCAGCCAATAGCTCAATGCCGACAATGGTGGCGGTATTTTGCGCCATCTCGTATAGACGGCGTGCGCTATAAGTGGCCATCGATACATGGTCTTCTTGGTTGGCAGAGGTTGGAATGCTATCGACACTGCCAGGATGGGCGATAGACTTGTTCTCTGAGGCTAGCGCCGCTGCGGTCACGTGTGCAATCATAAAGCCTGAGTTTACCCCAGCATTATCAACTAAGAATGGTGGTAAGCCGCCTGATAAGGTTGCATCAATCAATAAAGCCACACGGCGCTCAGACATAGAACCAATCTCAGCAATCGCTAAGGCTAAAATGTCTGCGGCAAAAGCAACTGGCTCGGCATGGAAGTTACCACCTGAGATAGCAACTGGACCATCTTCATTGTTAAAGATAAGTGGGTTATCGGTTACCGCATTCGATTCAATTAATAAGGTTTTTCCTGCTTGGTTGATGATATCAAGGCAAGCACCCATGACTTGTGGCTGGCAGCGTAAGCAATAAGGGTCTTGTACTCTATCGTCCTGTTCGCCATCATGCGATGCGCGGATAGCGCTGCCTTTAATCAGCTGACGATGCGCTTTGGCAATTTCAATTTGACCATGATGACCACGCACTTCATGAATACGTGCGTCAAATGGGGCATCCGAGCCTTTGGCGGCATCAATGGACATGGAGCCGACGATGGTTGCTGTCTCAAGTAAATCTCGCGCTAAGAAATAACCGCGCAATGCCAGTGCGGTGGATACTTGGGTGCCGTTAATCAGGGCAAGACCTTCCTTTGCCGCAAGGGTAATGGGCTCAAGACCATGCTGCGCTAACGCATCAGCAGCAGGTACTTTTTTGCCGCCAACATAGACGTCGCCTTCGCCCATCATCGCCAGCGTCATATGCGATAAAGGTGCTAAGTCACCAGAGGCGCCAACTGAACCTTTGGCAGGAATGTTTGGTGTAATTTGATTATTAATTAAGCCAAGTAAGCTATCGACCACAGCGCGGCGGACGCCAGAGACGCCTTGCGCTAAACTGGCAACTTTCATCACCATAATTAGCCTGACCACGTTGTCTGGTAGCGCCTCACCAGTGCCCACCGAGTGAGAAACGATAAGGTTACGCTGGAGTAGCTCAAGCTGATCATCACTGATGCGGGTTTTTGCTAACAGGCCAAAACCGGTATTGATGCCATAAGCGCTCTTATCACGCGCAATGATGGTACGTACATCTTCGTGTGAGGCATCTATCGCTTCATAAGCACTGTCAGGTAACGTCAATATGACAGGTCGCTCATAAATATCGCGCAACATCTCAAAGCTTAATTGGCGCGGGTGTAGGGTTAGTTTTTTGATATCAGTCATGCGAGTTATCCTAATTTTATGAGCTATATTAATTGTATTTTTTTGTCTATACATTTTAGTTTATGCGTTGTTGTTTATAAACCGTTAAAAGCTATGCTTTCTAAATTTATTTAGCCAATTCGGCTAGTTTTAGTTGGTCTAACTGATCCAGCCTAAATATATCGCTAGATGTCCGAAAGGCGCAGCGATTAGAATGCTAAGCACCACGCGCTCAAACCAGATAATGACCATCTTAGGTACTGACAGCGGAATCTCAGTTGCCAATACACAAGGAATCATCGCTGAAAAGAACAGTACGCTACTAATCGAAACGACGCCTGCCACATAGCGGGTTAAGACCTCAGCTTCCGTTAGCAATAGGGCAGGCAAGAACATCTCAGCCAATCCCGCTGACATGCCTTTAGCAGCAACTAGTGGCTCGGGCATACCGGTTACCCAAGTGAATGGATACAAGAGCAAACCTAATGCATCAAAGACGGGCGTATATTTGGCTAGTAAAAGGCCTGTCAACCCTACTGCGATGATAGAAGGCACAATCGCTGCCGCCATCGTCACCCCATCGCGAAAGTTCGACCACATAATTTGTTTGAGGTCAGTCGCACGGCGTGAGGTAGCTAGTCCTAAATGATAAGCTGCTGCTAAGCGATTGCCTTGTTGGTTGTCCAAATCTGGACGGCTGGCACTATCATCAAAACCCCGGATAGGCGGAATACGGGCAGTAATGGCAGTGACAATAAAGGTAATAATCAGGGTCGACCAAAAGAACAGATTCCAAAACGCCATTAAGCTTAAGGTCTTAGCAACGATGACCATAAAGGCCGCCGATACCGTAGAAAACCCAGTAGCAATAACGACGGCTTCACGGACCGAATATTGCTTTTGCAGAAAGACCCGATTGGTAATAAGTAGCCCAATAGAGTAACTGCCAACAAAGGACGCAACCGCATCAATCGCTGATGAGCCGGGCGTTTTCCAAATCGGCTTCATAATAGGCTGCATGAGTACCCCAAACATCTCCAGCAAGCCAAAACCGAGCAAAAAAGCGAGGATTAATGCGCCAATAGGGACAATCATACCGACTGGTAATGCCAGTTTTTCAAACAAAAACGGCAACATGTCCTTTTCCATGATGATAGCAGGCGCCATATCAGTGATATACATGATGGCGAGTACTAGCCCGATAATCTTAAAGGCGGTTAATACCATATTGGTGATATTTTTACGCCATGAACCATCATAAATGGGCTTGCCAACGCCATAAATCATCAGTAGAAATAGCAAAAACACAGCAAGGGTGTGCTGCTGAGTGACTAGATAAGTTGCCCCATGATCAAATAAAATCGTGCTCTTTTCACCAATAGTGAAGGGCACAAAGAACATCACCAGACCAATAGCACTAAATACGATTAGCTGTATTAGCGCGACAGGTTTGGACAGCAGCTTTTCAAGCGGCGGGCTAGCAGGTGCTGGACTGTCTAGAGGGGTTCTAGGCACGGAGCTGCCTGGGGGCAAAATATCACGTTCAGACATATTATCGTCCTTGATAAAGTGTTGATGATGTCCTTATATCATTTGAGCATATAAGGACAAGGGCAAGCTATTTAATCATCGGTAGATTTAAGCCATAGTCTTTCGCTGTTTTAATCGCCAGCTCATAGCCTGCATCCGCATGACGCATCACCCCTGAGCCGCAATCATTGACCAGTACTCTTGCTAAGCGCTTGGCAGCGGCATCTGTGCCATCAGCGACGATGACCATGCCTGAGTGCTGCGAGTAACCCATACCCACGCCGCCGCCATGATGCAATGACACCCAAGTGGCGCCGCCTGCAACATTGAGCATGCCATTTAATAATGCCCAGTCAGAGACAGCGTCTGAGCCATCTTTCATGCTTTCTGTTTCGCGGTTTGGGCTGGCAACAGAACCAGTATCTAAATGGTCACGGCCGATAACGATAGGGCCTTTTAACTCGCCATTCTTCACCATCTCGTTAAATGCCAAGCCTGCTTTATCACGTTCACCAAGACCTAACCAGCAGATACGCGCTGGCAAGCCTTGAAATTGAATGCGCTCTTTTGCCATGTCTAGCCAGCGATGAATATGGGTATTTTCAGGGAACAGCTCTTTAATTTTTTGATCGGTTTTATAGATATCTTCTGGATCGCCTGATAATGCGACCCAGCGGAATGGCCCTTTACCTTGGCAAAACAGCGGACGAATATAAGCAGGGACAAAACCTGGGAAGTTAAAGGCATTTTTTACCCCTTCATCAAAGGCAACTTGACGAATGTTATTACCATAATCGGTCGTTGGGATATCCATTTCTTGTAGATCTAGCATGGCCTGTACGTGTACTGCACAAGACGCGGCGGCATCTTTGGTTAATGCGGCATGTTGGTCCGGATTTTCTTGTGCTGTTTTCCATTCTTCAACTGTCCAGCCACTTGGTAGATAGCCATTAATCAAGTCATGCGCTGAGGTTTGATCAGTAACCAAGTCAGGTTTTATCTCGCCTGCATTGGCACGCTTGACCATCTCAGGCAAGATGTCTGCAGCATTACCAAGTAGGGCGATTGAGACAGCTTCACCTGCATCCGTATGTTGCTTAATCAGCTCATAAGCATGGTCAAGATTGTCAGCTTGCTTATCGACATAACCAGTACGCAAACGGAAATCAATACTAGACTGCTGGCACTCGATGTTTAGAGAAGTCGCGCCGGCAAAGGTCGCCGCTAATGGCTGTGCGCCGCCCATACCACCAAGACCTGCGGTCAAAATCCAGCGTCCGCTCCAGTCGCCATCATAATGCTGACGACCTGCTTCGACAAAGGTCTCGTAAGTGCCTTGGACGATGCCTTGAGTGCCGATATATATCCAGCTACCGGCGGTCATCTGACCGTACATAAATAGGTCTTTGCGATCTAGCTCATTGAAATGCTCCCACGTTGCCCAGCGCGGGACAAGGTTGGAGTTGGCAATCAATACGCGCGGTGCATTTTCATGAGTTTGAAAGACGCCGACCGGTTTGCCAGATTGCACTAATAAGGTCTCATCGTCTTCTAGTTCTTTGAGTGACGCTAAGATTTGATCATAGCTTTCCCAGTTACGGGCTGCACGTCCGATACCGCCATACACAACCAAGCTTTTTGGGTTTTCGGCCACATCAGGATGTAGGTTGTTTTGAATCATGCGATAAGGCGCTTCGGTCAGCCAGCTTTTGCAATTTAATGTACTGCCAGTCGGTGCAGCAATGTTGCGACTCTCATCACGACGCGTAAATTCATTATTGTTGCTGGTGCCGTTGTTGCTTATTTCATTGTCGGTAGTCATGATCATATCCTTGTGATTATCTATACAGTTTGCTGGTGACATTTTGGTAGTAGCATTATTTGGTATAATGAATAAGTTGTATATACAAATTATCAAAGATTATTTTTTCATGCAAGCATTTTTTTATAAATAGTTAAATTATTTATGAAGTTGCTTTGTTAGATAGGCTGTTCTCATGGTGATTATGATAATGGTCATGATATTATGTCAGCACTTTTATAGCTGCATACCTGTATAGTTGCAGTCGGCGGTTAAAGACGAGCATGACAAAGGTGAAGCGTGACATGACAAAAACAGTTCCAGCATATCAGCGGATTAAAAACGCAATATTGGATAATATCCATTCTGGAAAGTGGCAGGCGGGCGAAGCTATCTCCACCGAAATGGCGTTGGCGGAAGAGTTTGGCGTATCGCGAATGACAGTAAACCGCGCCTTAAAAGAACTAAGTGAGGAGCGGGTGTTAGAACGCAGGCAAGGGTCAGGGACGTTTGTTGCACAGCAGCAGTTCAATCATACCTTTGTAGAAGTGCGTAATATTGCTCAAGACTTAAAATCAGCCAATCGTGACTATCAGGCACAAGTGGTGAGCAAACGCGCTATTACCGCGAGCATGTTAGATGATGAAATGCGCCGTAAATTTGGTATTGATGAAGCAGTCGTGCCCTCTAACTCTAAGGCCACTAATGCAAAGAACGTTGACTCATATAGCATTGATAGCAATACTGATAGCACTGAGGCAGCTGTTTTATATGAAGTAAAAATCATTCACTTTGCGGATGGTCAGCCGATACAGTTCGAAGAGCGCTGGGTTGATGCGACAAAAGTACCAGAATTCATTGAGCAAGACTTTAGCATGGTGAACACCAGCGATTATCTGATTGCCAAAAGCCCGCTTGAGCGCGGTAACTATACCATTCGCGCCTTAGCAGCACCTGATAAGATCGCTGATGCGCTACAAATTGCACCGCAGTCACCAACGTTAGTACTGCGCCGTCAGACTTATTCGGCAGGACGGGTGCTGACCTTTGTAAAGATGTGGCATGCAGGGGATCGTTATCAATTCTCCGGCAAACTTTAACCTTCTTACGTAAGGTCACTGTTTTCGTACGGTCATTCTTGCCAAGTTGTAATAAGATAAGTTATAAATAGCAGACGATTATCAACCATTAACGCTTGGTTCTATTGAATCACGTTTTAATACAAAAAGCTTATTCCAAAAAAATACTATAAAATGGTATTGAAAGACACAAATAATACCCTCAAATCGGGCAGCCAGAGTAGGATATTGCCAAGAGTGAGTTATATTTTGCGGCAACATCGATGGTTTGTTTAACTTGGTCCGCTCATTACATTATTTTCTTACCTTATAAGGACGCCTTATGAAACGTCGTAATCTTTTAGCCCTTGCTGCCAGTACCGTACTGCTTGCCGCTTGTGGTCAGTCACCTACCAATGAAGCGGAAACCAGTGCGACCGATAATGCTGCAACCGAAGGCTCCGATTTGCTACAACGTATCAATAACGGCGGCACGATCAATGTCGGTACAGAAGGTACTTACCCACCGTTCACTTATCACGATGAAAGCGGACAGCTAACTGGTTATGATGTCGAAGTGACTCGTGCAGTCGCTGACAAGCTAGGCGTTGACGTTGAGTTTAAAGAAACCCAGTGGGATGCCATGCTGGCAGGCCTTGATTCTGAGCGTTTTGATATAGTCGCCAACCAAGTAAGCTTGACGACGCCTGAGCGCCAAGCGAAATACGACCTCGCTCAACCTTATAGCTGGTCAGGTGCTGTCGTCTTAGCAGCAACCGATGACAATCGTTATAGCTCATGGGAAGCATTGAAGGGTCTGCGTAGCGCGCAATCATTGAGCAGTAACTATGGTGAAATGGCAGAGCGCTATGAAGCAGAAATCGTTCCTGTTGATGGAATGGCGCAAGCAATCCAGCTGGTGAAGCAGGACCGTGCTGATTTCACAATGAATGACCAACTTGCTGTACTAGACTACCTAAAAAAATTCCCAGACAGCGGCCTAGAGATTAAATTGGAGGCTCCTGCTAGTGAGCAGCGTGGTTCAGGTTTAATACTGCTAAAAGGTGATGATGCTGTCGTAGAAAAGCTGAATGAAGCGATGGGTGAGTTGCAAGCAGATGGCACGTTGACTGAGCTTAGCGAAGAGTTCTTTGGTGCTGATATAAGTCAACAAAAATAATGCTAGCGTCTATAACGTCGATGTTGGCTGATTTATTGGCATTGTTGCCGTTTATGAGTCCTGATCGGGCGCAAATCGTTATTGATTCTTTTTGGCCGATGCTAAAAGGCGGTATTTATTATTCGATACCGCTGGCATTGATATCATTTGCTATTGGTATGATGATTGCGCTGACAGTTGCGCTCATTCGTATTGTGCCGCGGACAGGCTGGTTTCATAAGATTATCTATAGACTGGCTCGCATCTATGTGTCTGCTATTCGCGGTACACCGATGCTGGTACAACTATTTATTATCTTTTATGGTTTGCCAAGCGTTGGCCTCAAGCTTGATCCGTTTCCCTCAGCGATTATCGCCTTTTCATTGAATATTGGAGCCTATGCATCGGAGACCGTGCGTGCAGCGATTTTATCGATTCCTAAAGGCCAATGGGAAGCAGGGTCAACCGTTGGCTTGACGTATTTGCAGACCTTTCGCCATGTGATCTTGCCGCAAGCACTACGGGTATCGGTACCACCGTTATCCAATACTTTTATCAGTTTGGTCAAAGACACCTCATTGGCCTCACTGGTACTGGTTACCGAGTTGTTTAAAGAAGCCCAGATTATCACCGCACGTAACTACGAGTTTATGCTGGTCTATACCGAAGCGGCATTTATATATTGGGGTATTTGTCTGTTCTTGACCTTTATTCAAGGTAAGCTTGAAACTAGGCTTGATCGTTACGTGGCTAAGTAGTTCATTGACTCATTCACCAGCAGTTTTAGTATTATTAGCACAACAGGAACCTTTATGATTCAAGTCACCAATATTCACAAAGCCTTTGGTCATAATCAAGTGCTCAAAGGCATCGACTTGACCATCGAAAAAGGTAAGGTAGTGGTGATACTTGGGCCATCAGGGTCAGGTAAAACAACTTTTTTACGCTGCTTAAATGCGCTAGAGATTCCTGATCAAGGTGTCATTGCTTTTGATGATGACAGTTTGACGATTGATTTTGCTACTAACCCTAAGAAAAAAGCACTACTGGCGCTACAACGCAAATCTGGTATGGTGTTTCAGTCTTATAATTTGTTTCCGCATAAGACGGCGATTGAAAACTTGATGCTCGGACCGACTATCGTACAAGGTCAGAGTAAAGCGCAAGCTCGCGAGCAAGCTTTAGCATTGCTAAAGAAAGTTGGTTTATCTGAAAAAGCTGACCTGTATCCCTTTCAGCTGTCTGGTGGCCAGCAGCAGCGTATCGGTATCGCGCGGGCGCTGGCGATCGAGCCGTCATTATTGTTGTTCGATGAGCCAACGTCTGCACTTGATCCAGAGCTAGTGCAAGACGTGCTTGAGACCATGAAGCAGCTGGCATCTGAAGGCTGGACGATGGTCGTGGTGACCCACGAGATTAACTTTGCTCGTGAAGTGGCAGATCATGTGGTTTTAATTGAAGACGGTTATGTGGTCGAAGAGGGTAGTGCCAAGCAGATGTTTGAGCTATCAACACACCCACGTACACAAGCGTTCTTACAGCGTATAGAGCAGTAGTGTCGCTAAAACAGCCACAATTATCTATTGAATTCTGACGGCTCAAAACCTTCTTTTCTAGTAAACGATGAAGTAATAGAAGTAACACCTCTTTAACGATAATATCATGGCTAAGGGTTTAGCTCTTTATCGACTATAAGCGCTCACAACTTTTAATCACTACACTTTTTGTCGTCTTTTTAGCCAACGCGGTACACGAGTCGTCGTACCGTTTAAGAGAGCATTTAATAAAGCTGCCAGCAAAATGAGTACCACGCCCACATACTGTATCCACGACAATGATTGATGTAGTAGTAGTATTGCTAACGCAATGGCAGTCAATGGCTCAAAGATAGTAAACACCGATGCTCGCGTGGCGGGAAGTTTTACCAATGCTTTCATGTAAAGTGCAAAGGGCGCCACTGTCCCAATCAAAGACAGTCCTAAAGCGTAGCCCCAGGTACGTAGTGGCAAGCTTAGTAATTGCTCGTAAGTTCTATAGGTCTCGGGCAATAAGAGCAATACGCTTGCACTGATGATGATAGAGGTAAAAAACACTAAAGGTGCGGGATGAGCGTAGTGCATAGCGCGTTTGCCAAGTACGCCATATAGGGAATAACACACACCTGATAGCAGTCCGAGCACGATACCCCAATTGATTTGCGCCTCATCACCAAGCATCGTTAATCCCACACCAAATACCGCCATGAGTGCCAGTAATGCCGACTGCCGTGTAATAGACTCGTTTAATAAAAAAGCCGAAAATAACAGACTAAAAACAGGTGCAGTATAAAGCAGAGAGACTGCAGGGCCAGCACCGACATAAATAACGGCAAAGAAATAACAGATCGACATACCCAGTACGCCAATCAACGATTGCAGCGCCAGTCCCAGCCACTGCTTTGGACGCAGTTTGATTAAATAGGGCCATAGTTTTGGTAGCATAACAAGAATAAGAAGAGCGGCAGTCACGACGCGCAAGATAGTAATCTGCCAGCCACTAAAGCCGATTTGATTGAGGTAGGTAGAAAATATTCCCAAAGTACCCCAACAGACAGCGGCTGTAATGATTTGGATGGTGCCTATCCACGATTGCCGCGCTGACATTATGCTATCAGTATTTGCCATATCGCTCTCTATTGTTATGTATTATCAAACTCGAAAAACAACCTCTTCAAGCTTTTTCTTCATTACCATGCTGAAATAATAAAAGACAACCTGATTAAAGGCTGCCTTTTGTTCGTCTTTTCAGTCTATCATGAAAGTGTGACTAACGCGCTAACACAAGTTGATAAGTCATCATTAAATAGATACCAGCGACGAGTGCGAAGTGGCAGAAAGTAAAGAGTATCTATACCAGTAGCGCGTAATTATACTTACTTAAAACAAACTACACTTGCAATAAAAAATTGGTAAGTAGCCGTTTGGCGCCTTCGGTGGCAAAGGACTCAGGGTGAAACTGCATGCCCTGAATTGGGTATTCTTTATGCTGCAATCCCATAATCTCATCTCCTGCAAGCGCTGACTCAGCCAAGCTTAAATGATGGTATGCATCATTTGCAATGACAGCTGTGACGCTTAAACACTCAGGCAAAGTATCTGCTCGTACCATAAGTGAGTGGTAGCGCATGATTTCAAGTTCTTGCGGCAAGCCTTGGTAGACACCTGCGTCATCATGGCGAATGGCTGAGACTTTGCCATGCATCGGTACGCTAGCTTGAACCACATCTCCGCCAAATACATGAGCGATACCTTGCATGCCTAAGCAAACACCCAGTAGTGGCACCGTCTTACCCAGTGTCTCAATTACTTCTGCACAGATGCCAAAATAGGCTGGATCATCGGGGGAGCCAGGGCCGGGTGAGATGATAATACGGTCAAGATTCATCGCTTGTACGTCAGGCAAAGTAATCTCGTTGTTGCGTTTAACGATGACGTTTGCAGCGTTAGTGCCGTCTTTATCATCATCCATGGTTTGCAAAATCTCGCCGATATATTGATATAAGTTAAAGGTAAAGGAGTCGTAGTTGTCGATAATTAAAACGTTCATAAGTCATAAGCTCTTTACTGAGATATAGGAAAGTTAGGCGGTCATAAAGCTGTCTAACACCACTTTCATGGCAGAAAGCTTACGCTGAATCTCAAGATATTCATCAGCAGGGTTGGAGTCGTAGACATTGCCGCCGCAAGTTTGCGCGTAAGCGGATTCACCATTGATAAATAGACTACGAATAGGAATAGCAAAAATACAATCGCCATTAAAATTAAACGAACCAAGCGCGCCGCCATAAGCACCGCGACCATCAGGCTCTAACTCATTGATGACCTTAATAGCCTCTACTTTTGGTGCCCCTGATAAGGTGCCAGCGGGAAAGTTGCTGGCTAGAGCGCTAAACATATCTTCATTAGGGTGCAAAATCCCAACGATTTCAGAAGAAATGTGCTGGACATGTGAGAAGCGTTTGATGTCCATTAGACTGCGTACTTTTACCGTGCCAAAGCGCGCGACGCGGCCGATATCATTACGGTGCAGGTCAACAAGCATATTGTGCTCGGCAATCTCTTTAGCATCATTTAGTAAGGCACGAGCAAGCTTACGGTCCTCCACTATATCGACGCCACGCTTAGCGGTGCCTGCGAGTGGGTAGGTCTCCATCTCACCTTGACGTAAGCGAAACAGCAGCTCAGGGGAGGCACCAATGATGCACTGCTCGGCAAATTTCATAAAATACATATGTGGTGACGGATTGACCGCCCGTAGCTTTTCATAAATCGGCATTTTGTCACCAACGATACGGTACTTTGACTTAAAGCCGACCTCGCACTGAAAAATACGACCAGAGATAATGTCTTCTTTGACCTGCATCACTACCTTGGCATGTTCTTCTGAACTCATGCCATCGCCCAAAAAATCAACTCTGGGCGCTTCATAGCTAGGCGCTGGCTCATCAAGTAGGGCTTTGATTTGCTCAATACGATTGTCTTGCTGAGCAGTCGGGTAATAAAAATAGAAGATTTCCCCGGTCATTTTGTCTAGCGTCAATCCATCTAAATACACGCCAAATTTAAAGGGTTCAAAATCGTCACTGGGCTTAGCATTAAGACTTGGCTCAAAAAAATTGACACTGTCATAACCTAAATAGCCGACCAGCCCACCGCTTTGGTCACGAGCAATGACATGCTGCGGCGTAATTTTTCGCAGCAACTGGTAAGGGTTGCCAGTCTGATAATGTTTGGTATTCGCTGTTTTATTATCAGTGATAGCCAGGGTAGTGCGGTCAATGGCTGCGATAGTCATAACTGGATCAAAACCGATGGCATGGTGACGTGCCATATGACCATCTTCGCCCAATGACTCGAGTAGATAACAGGTCTCAAAAGCACGCTCAATACGTTTAAATAGCGCGAAAAAATCGATATCTTGTGTCAGTTTGATGCGTTGTGGTTTGCTGGGAATATCAATCGCAGCAGGATGATCATGTTGGGATATAGAAGAGCTCATAACAATGTCCGAGGAGATTTATAAATATTGGCAAAAAATAGATTCAAGTTGTGTGATCTTATTTATTAAGCATCTTGTCTATGGGTCGCTAGTAGCGCACTGACATCATGACTTTGCATCACTTTGGCCCCACGCGAGACAGTGGCAATACCGACGCCTAATTGTTCAGATATCTCACGCTGAGTCATACCGTGTGCTAATAGATCAAAAATACGAATACGATTGGCGATTTCTTGCTGTTCTTTATCAGTCAATAACGCACTAAATAACACGTCAATAGCGGTACTGTCACTGCAATTTGCTAAATGAGTTAATAAACTGTGATAGGGATCAATGCTCATGGTATTTAATCTTTATGATAGTAGGATGAATAATATACTGTTTCAGTATTCTAGTGCAATAGTACATGGAAAACAAGTACAGTTATTGATTGTTTTACCAGTACTTGATCAAAGAACTACTTTATTATGATTCAATTTGCTATAAAAACAAAAAACCAGCTAATGGTTATTAGCTGGCTCTATTATGGAGTAGTATGTATTTATAGCGCTTATTACTCAAAGTTACCTATCGTTCTGGACGAATAAACGGCATATGACGGTTCACATCTTTATAGAGTAAGTATCTAAACGGTCCAGGACCGCCAGCGTAGCAAGACTGTGGGCAGAACGCACGCAGCCACATAAAGTCACCCGCTTCAACTTCTACCCACTCAGCGTTTAAGTGGTAGACCGCTTTACCTTCTAGTACATATAAACCATGTTCCATCACATGAGTTTCATCAAATGGAATCACACCACCTGGCTGGAAAGTAACAATGTTTACATGCATATCGTGACGCATGTCTGATTGCTCTGTAAATCTAGTGGTTTTCCATACACCTTCTGTACCTGGCATTTCAATCGCTTCGACTTCGTGATCGCTGGTGACAAAGGGTTCAGGCACATCAATACCTTCTACAAATTGATAAGCTTTACGTATCCAGTGGAATTTAACATGCTTGTCGCCATTGTTTTTCAACGACCATTTGCAACCAGGTGGTAAAAATGCATATCCACCCGCTTCAAGATGATGTGATACGCCTTCTATGGTCATGTCCATCTCACCTTCGACGACGAATATGACACCTTCAGCCTTTGCATCTAGCTCAGGTTTTTCTGAGCCGCCATTAGGTTCAACTTCGACGATATATTGTGAAAAAGTTTCAGAAAAACCTGTCAGTGGGCGTGCAATCACCCACATGCGCATACCTTGCCAAAACGGTAGGTAGCTGATAACAATATCAGTGAGCACACGTTTGGGAATGATGGCATAAGCTTCAGTGAATATAGCGCGGTCAGATAGTAATTGCGTTTGCGGAGGCAAGCCGCCTGTAGGGGCGTAATAAGTACTTTTTGTTGACATAATTGATGTTCCTTAGCAGTTTTGTGTCACGATAAATTTGTATTTAAACTCATAGAGCAAAGAGGAGTTATATCTGTAAAATTATGAATCATCTAACTTCTAAACAGTATTAGCCTTTGCTCTATTTGACCTAGCTTGCTCAGTAGCGACATCAATGCAAACTTCCCAATCATCAATCTCAAATTCATGGCAGTTATTGCCCTCACCATTAATGCGATCGATAACTAAAAAGTCACAATCAGCGTTTAGAGCAAGTAGCGGATGATGCCAAACGTTAGCGTCATATTGAACGCCCTGATGCGAATAAGCATAAAAAACTTCTAAATCATCAGCTGATTTAGGTGGATCGCCTGGTTTGGCCACGACGACTAAATAGTCTGTTGAATTCATAGAAAAAAAAGCTTGTGTACCAAACGGATGATATTCCATAACTGATAGAGTAATAGGGCAATCACGTCTTTTAGTACGGAATATACTAAGACCAACCTCTCCGCCGTCAAGAGCAACTTTTGTGATGGAGTCATGACGACAAGCATAACCGCGATTGATATCCCAGCTATTTTCGGGGGTTTTTTCTTCATCGCTATAAGGCTCAATCACTGAGCCATATGGCTTAAATGCAGCTTTAGTTAAAGGCTGAGCAATTATCGTAGTTTTCATAAGTTCACCTTTATGACAATTAACAATGTCATTCATTATAGATTACATCCAATTAGCAGTATTGTCATCTGTGGCAGGATGATTTTCGTACCAATGTTTGGCGATTTCATCGCGGCGGCAGACCCAAACATCAGGCTTGCTGGTGATGTATTTTAAAAATTGTTTGAGCGCAGTAATACGGCCAGCACGGCCAATAATACGGCAATGCAAGCCAATGGTTAGCATTTTTGGTGCGTTTTTGCCTTCTTTGGCACCTTCTTCATAAAGGGTATCAAAACTGTCTTTTAAATACTGATAAAAGGGTTCAGCATTGGTAAATCCTGGACTTGACGCAAAACGCATATCGTTGGTTTCAAGGGTATAAGGAATAACCAAATGCGGCTTGCGGGTTAGCTGACTGCCTTCTTCTACCTTCACATTGAGCCAGTAAGGTAGTTCATCAGCGTAGGAATCAGAGTCGTAGATATAGCCACCTTGCTCAGCGACCAGCTCACGTGTATTAGGGCTATCACGCCCAGTGTACCAACCTAGTGGCTGACCACCGAGCATGCGATTAAAGATTTCAGTTGCTCGGCGTACATGTTCACGCTCCGTCTCACGATACATGTATTGATAAGTGATCCAGCGTAGTCCGTGGCTTGCCACCTCATGCCCGTCTTCTAAAACACGCTCAATAATGTGCGGTGTCTTTTCAGCAGCAGAAGCACAAGTAAAGGTGGTAATTGGTAGACCATATTCTTTAAAAACATCTAACACTCGCCAAACGCCCACACGGCTACCGTATTCAAAGGCAGACTCGATAGACTGGTGACGGTTGTTAAATTCTGGTGTCCCTAAAACATCCGATAAAAAGCGCTCAGACTGACCATCGCCATGCATGACACTGTTTTCTGCGCCCTCTTCGATATTTAGGACGAACTGCACCGCTATTCTTGCACCGCCTGGCCAGTTTACTTGTGGCGGATTGGCACCATAGCCTTTTAGATCGCGGGGGTAGGCATCATGATTAAAATCGCTGGTAATCTTTTTTGTCATTTTGTTTAATCCTTTATAAAAACAGAGCAGTATAGTCGCTCGAAACTTACTAACTAAAAGAGGATAAGAACGCGATAAAAATATAATAGAGCGTTATCGCGTATTTATTACGAGTTGAATGTTATCGATTGAGCGTTATGAGTAGGCTTCATTAGTGATCTAACCGTTTTGATATTGTAGCAACGCCTATTGAGCAAATAGTCAGTACAAAGATAAGATCGTTTGTACTGACTTTTACAAGCAGGCTTATTTTTATACTGTGGTTCTCATTCTACTATTGTGTCAGGATCTACTGCATAAGAGCGCATCAAGACCCAATATACGACACCCCCTAATGCGGCACCTAACAAGAAACCATAGCCTTCAAGCTTGGTAAGCGCTGGTATCAGCACCGTGGCAATAGAGAATAAAGCACCGATGGCAAAGGCGATAAGCGCACGAATGTTCCAGCCTTTGTAGTAATAATAAGCGCCTGTTGGCTGATCAGAAAACAAATCATTCATATCGATATGTTGACGTTTAATCAGGTAGTAATCGATTACCAAGATTCCAAAAAATGGAGCGATGATGGCACCGACAGCATTGACAAAACCAACAATACCGATCTTACTGATGAATGATAACCACAGTGCGCCAACAAAGAAGGCGATAATAGCAGTGATTAAGCCGCCCCTACGAAAGTTAATATGTTTAGGGAACAAATTGGCCAAATCGTAAGCTGGAGGAATAAAGTTTGCGACCATATTGATACCGACCGTAGCAGCAAAAAAGGTCACCGCCGCAACAATAGTCAAGGAGAGGGTGTCCACTCTATCAACAATGTCCGATGGATTGGTCAACGCTTCACCAAATATGACCAAGGTACCAGCAGTAATGACCAAAGCGATGAAAGAGAAAAACACCATATTAATGGGTAGACCCACTAAGTTACCTAAGCGCATATCACGCTCGCTGCGTAGAAAGCGTGAGAAATCCCCGAAGTTGATGACGACTGCGGCAAAGTAAGCAACCATCGTACCGACGATAGCAGTAAATGCTTGGATGGAGTTTCCACTGTAATCACTGCCACTTGCAAAGATAGAGTTGATGGCTGGTAGCAACTCAGAACCTGACTGATACCAAATAACCGCCATAAGGACGACCATCACAACATAAACCAGGGGACCTGCCCAATTTAAAAAGTGCTTGATTGGCTCAATACCTGCCCAAAATAGCAGAATCTGAAATACCCAAACAATCACAAAAGCAATCCATGCGGTACTGTTTAAACCTAAAAATGTTGTATCCGGACTGCCTATAAAGATTGCCAATAAGATGGCGACTGCGGTCGAGGCAAAGTAGGTCTGCACCCCATACCAGAAGATACCGATAATAGCGCGTAAAATAGCAGGTAAATTGGCACCGTTGATGCCCATGCTGGCACGTATCAATACAGGAAAAGGAATACCATATTTGACACTAGGCTTACCAGTTAAGTTCACCATCCACATGACGATAAAGCCTGAACAGATAATGGCTGCCATAACCCACCAACCACTCAAACCATAGCTCAAAAACAAAGACGCAGCAAGGGTATAACCAAATAAACTTTGGATGTCATTAGACCAGACATTAAATATCGCAAACCAGCCCCAGTTGCGCTGTTCTGGCTGTAACGGTGCTAAATCTTCATTGTATAATCTGGAGCTTTTACGCTCGGGATTAAACTTATTACAGTCATAGAGAGCCGTGTTCTTATGAGTATTCTGCTGACTTCCTTGTCGCTCATTATTAGACATCCTTTTCTTCCTTTAGATTAGAGTCAATCGTAACTGAGATTGTTAACACTTAATAATATCCATTGTTAACACTTTAAGGATGTCTAAGTCATTGGTCAAGATAATTTTTGACTTAACTGAATGAATAGCGACAACGTTGTAAACGGTAAGTAATCATGAGCTTAGCATTATTACTTACACCATAAGAGTCGGTATTTGAAAACTACAAACCTGAAGTGTAAGCGACGATCTGCTGACGTTCTTCATCCGTTAATTGCGTAATGTTGCCTAGAGGCATATAGCCACTTTGTACTGCAGTGACGATTTTGGCTTTGTGAATTTTCATATCTTCAGGCGTTTGAAGGATGATGCCTGCTGGCGGGGCAGCAAATCCTTGTTGAGTCGGCTGCACGGCATGACACGTACTACAGCGCGTATGCACGACAGCCATGATAGCATCGTCAGCTGAGGCGGTAACTGGTACAGTTTCAGCAGCGCTACTATCATTAGCACTGTCAGTAGTACTGGTCGTGTCAACGGCTGCAGCATTTTCTACTTCAGTATCTGTACTAGCAGTCGGTGGCGTGCTGTCAGTCACTGCAGGTGCAGCAGCGACTGGAGCTGTAGCAGCAGGCAATGGCTTAATTGGGGCTGGACGCATCCAAATAATTAATAATAACGTTAATAGCGCAGGAATCCATAAGAATTTTGTTTGAGTATTACCTAAATGCTTTTGGTTAAAATAGTGTCTTACAAGGGCTGTGATAATACCTACAAATACTAAGATTAACCAACCATGCTCATGAGAATACATCATCGGATAGTGGTTACTAATCATGGTAAAAATAAGCGGTAAGGTAAAATAGTTGTTCATCAGTGAACGGTTTTTTGCTTGTAGAGCTAGATCAGCAACTTCTTTACCTGGTTTTTCACCGCGCCGCACACAATCTACAAGTGCTCGCTGAGCTGGCATGATGCCAAAGAATACGTTACCTGCCATCACAGTACCTAAAATGGCACCAATATGAATAAAGGACGCGCGATCGCTGAACAGCTGATACGAACCCCACGTTGCAATAATTAATAAGGTAAAGATAGTCGAGCTAAATACAAAGGCATTTTTGCCTAGATGACTGCGAACAATCACTTCATAAATAAAGTAACTGCCAAATAAAAATAGTAAGCTTGTTGATATGGCACCAATGCCACTACCAAAAGCGATTTTGCTTGGGTCGATGAGATAAGCGGTGGCGTTGGCATAATAAACAATAGAAAGCATCGCCATGCCCGTCAACCATGTCGTATAAGCTTCCCATTTAAACCAATGCAAAGTTTTGGGCATCTCTTCAGGTTCAAGCTTATATTTAGCAATCTCATAGAAACCGCCGCCATGTACAGCCCATAAGTCGCCTGAAATACCTTTGTCGGTTTTCCATTGTGGTGGCTTACGAAGGCTAAGATCTAACCAAACAAAATAAAAGGACGCACCAATCCATGCAATTCCAGCAATAACGTGAAACCAGCGAAAAAATAAAGCGACCCAATCGAGAAGATATGCACCCATATGGCAAATGTCCTTTTGTCCAATGTTCTTTCATTCAGTATGTTCTTACACTGAAATGTAATAATTTTTACGAACCGCGATAGGTACTGTAGCCATGTGCGCTTAGTAATAGCGGTATATGATAATGACCATTGTCACTTATCATAAAATCGATAACCACTTGCGGATAAAAAGCTGTTAGCTTTTGTGCGTCAAAATAAGTTTGAGTATCAAACGTTAATGTATAACGACCAACATCTAAATGATATTCGGCAATGTCAATAGTCGGGTCAAAAGACCAGCTATCTGGTGCTACGCGACCATCAGCGTTGGTGACCCCCTTGGCCAATAGTGATGCCTCACCGCTTGCGTTTACACGATGGAGCGTCACAGCGATGTCAGCGGCAGGTTTGCCAAGATGGGTGTCTAAGATATGTGATGAGAGAGTACCTGACATGATAATTCCTTTTATTTATTGTACAAGTAAGACGAAGTTTAAGTTAAGCTGTGCCCAGTAGTTTTTGTAGGCGCAAACGCGTAATTTTGTTTTGCTCATTAGCAGCATTAACCAGCTCAGTAGCGCGATCGTTTGGTAGGCGTGCTAACAATAGGTCCAGCATTTGCTGTGCGCTTTTACCCGTGGCAAATACGATAAAGATAAAACCAAACTTATCTAGATAGTCTTGATTACCTTGAGCCAGTGCTGCAATCACATCATCCTCGGCATCATTTGCGCCTGATTGTTCATGCGCAGCGCTATCTTGAGTATTGCGGTATTTTTCTTTTAGTGAGTCGACATTACCGATTTGCGGATGACCGTCAAAGGCCTCAAGCAGATTTGCTTCAGTCGTTTGAGCCTGTTGCCATGCTTCATCGCTATAAGTGAGTAAAGCATCTATATCTGTAAAAGGACGAGCATTCGCCACTTTCTGTGCCCAGCTGGTGCTCGTGCAACAGGTTAAGAGACATGAGGTCGCCTTTTCTTGCGAGAGAGTATTAAATTGCTGTAAAGTTAAGCTCACAACGAAATCCTTTTCTTTTTATACAAAAGTAGTATTACTTAAGTAGTTATTGCTTTAATATTACCTATTCTGCTTAAACCTGACCATTTGGTCAACTACTTTATGCGAAATACTTGTATTTATCTTACTATGTTCTATAAAAACTAAAAATTGTTCTATAAAAACCAACAATTCAACTCATTTGTTCACCAGAACATAGCTACTCAACAATAATACCTAATGGTTTAAAATATGGCTCATCAAAATCAAGAAAACATCTCATCCGCCTTTGAAGCATATACTCATCGTAGTCAACAAGATATACGCGCGCAAAATCAGGCACTGATTTTGTCAGCGGCTGAAGAGGAGTTTGTTCTACAAAGCTATCGCGGTGCCACCATGCAAGGTATCGCTGATCGAGCAGGGTTACCAAAAGCCAATATTCATTATTATTTTAAAAATAAAAAAAATCTGTACAAGGCTGTGCTGCATTCTATTATTCAAGAATGGAACGAGGGGCTGATTACCATGACAGTGGATAGTGATCCCAAAGTCGTTATCGAAAAGTTTGTACGTACCAAGCTGCATCAGGCATTTGCCAATCCAAACCGACATAAGCTGTTCGCGCTTGAGGTCATCGGCGGTGCACCGCACCTCCATGATTTTATGTCGACTACGATGAAAGAGTGGGCACTGGATAAAACGCAGGTAATGAAGACATGGCATGAACAAGGCAAAATAAGCGTTGTTGATCCATTACAATTGCTGATTCTGATTTGGGCGACAACTCAAAGGTATGCTGAATTTGAAACAGAAATCGTCGGTCTAATGGAGAAAAATGCTTATGATAAGCAAGATGAAGCACGAGCGGCTGAGTTTTTGGTACCGTTTATCTTGAAAGGCTGTGGTCTTTAATGGCTTGTATAGTCAATACGAAAAACCCTATTAACAATGGAGCTGTATGAGTGCTTTATCGTTAAACAGGTACTAAAAGTACAGCAAGCCCTTCTTGCTGTACTCAATTAAATGAAGGGCAAATTATAGCGCCTGTCTTTCGACCTCATTTTTACTCTGAGGTGATTTGTGTACAGGTTTCAAGCCATCCTCATGATGCTGCTCATCAGTATCGTATTCAACACCGAAGCTCTTCGGTAAAATCATATCAAGCATAATAGCTACTATACCTGACATCGTCACTGCTGAACCAAAGATATTGCGGAATAGCTGTGGCATTTGTGCGAATACATCAGGTACAAATGCAACCCCCAAGCCAAGGCCTAAAGATGTGGCAATGATTAAAATGTTGCGATGAGTAAAGTTCACTGTTGATAGAATACGAATACCAGCGGTGGCCACGGTTGCAAACATTAGCAAGGTTACTCCGCCAACAACTGGTTTTGGCAGCTGAGTAAATATAGCGCCCAAGATAGGAAATAAACCCATAAAGAATAAGATACCAGCGACATAGAAGCCAACATAACGACTGGCAATACCTGTCATCTGAATAACACCGTTGTTCTGACTAAACGTAGTGACTGGGAAGCTGTTAAATATGCCAGCAATGGCGGAGTTGACACCATCACCTAATACCCCACCTTTAATACGTTTTTCGTATATTGGACCTTTAATAGGCTCGCCTGAGATCATTGAGGTCGCAGTTAAGTCACCCGCAGTCTCAATACTAGTAATGATATACATAAAGGCAATAGGAATAAACGCCTGCCAATCAAAACCAAAACCAAACTTAAAAGGAATAGGTACAGTCAATAGTGGGGCTTCAGCGACTAAAGAGAAGTCGATACGACCCATAAATGCTGCTATCAGCAAGCCTAACATCAGACCAATAAAAATAGCGCTTGAGCGAATAACTTTATTGGGTACGATACTAATAAGCACTACGCTCACTAAGACACCGCCACCTAGTAACAAGTTTGGTATGCTACCAAAATTTTCAGCACCAACACCGCCTGCTAGATCGGTTAGACCAACTTTAGTGAGTGACAGACCGATAGTGACAATGACACAACCAGTGACGATTGGGCTCATCAGGGACTTAAGTTTAGTGATGAACTGGCTTAAAAAGATTTCAACGAATGCTGCAAGGAAGGTGATACTAAAGATGACCGATAAAATCTCTTCAGGACTTCCCCCTTTGTTTTTGACTACAAAACCTGCCGCCAATACGGCCGCTAAGAAACCAAAGCTGGTACCTTGTAGTGCCATAAGGCCTGAGCCTACAGGGCCGACCTTGCGAGTCTGAATAAAGGTAGCAACCCCAGATACCATCAGGGCCATACTGATAAGGTAGGGAATATGTTCACCCAGACCTAAAACACCACCAATGATTAATGAGGGAGTAATAACGCCGACAAAAGCGGCTAAGACGTGCTGTACGGCACCTAAAAATGCTTTTGTAGGGGCGGGACGATCATGCAGACCGTATAATAAATCAGGGTTTCCTTGAGTGGTCTTACTCATCTGGGCTTCCTCCTAGAGTGACTTTTTAGTCCAATCCTTATCAGAAATATTTAGTAATACAGGAAGTGTGTAAGCTAGAACTCCCTATTCGCTTAAAACTATATAACGAATCGTATTGCCTATCTATCCAACAAAGAGTCGCACTGATCCTTGTGCTAATTAATAAAACCGATTAGCCATTATTAATAGTTAATTTACTATAAAAGAGTTATAACAGTCGCTTGCTTAAAGTGTTACGCAACCAACTGTATGTAGCTGATTTATAACTTCTTTAAATAGCACTAACTATGTCAATAATCATCTATTTATTAATGTCATTAACTATAATACCTAAAAAACCTGACTATATGGTCAGATATCTTAGCGTATAACGAAAAGGTAGCTAATTGCAATGTTTTTCTAATATTAAATTCTCATATTAATTATTGCCAAAATGTTATTACTCCGTTATCATACTTGCCATTATTTAAATGTTAATCATTATCATTAACATTTACAATATTCTTATTATATGTAATTAACTGATTACGATTGAAGCTTTAGTTGTTGTAAAACCAATCTTGTTAAAAGCAGATAAGTATTTAAAAGGTGAGTTAGGGTAAAAACCGTTGATAAACAGTTTTTAATAGTAATTCTAAAAATATAATTTTGACCGTCATTAAAGTGAGTGTGTTATGCGTGAAGTAAAGTTATCAATCTCATCCAACCCATTAACCGTATTATCAATGGGTGTGGCAGCCATATTATGGACACAAGCGGCCAGTGCGGCGGCAGACAATACGCCTAGTACGACCTTACAAACCATTACCGTTACGGCCAATACGTCGGTCAGAGATAAAGTACAAGAAGACAGCGTTTATATCGAAGATTATACGCCCGCCAAGCAGGCCAGCCATTTGAGCGATTTTTTAAACGTGGTGCCAGGGGTGACAGTCGGCGGCACATCCACAGTCAATCAGCGCATCCGTGTGCGTGGCCTTGATGATACCAATTTAAAAGTCTCAATCGATGGCGCGCGCCAAGAAGGGCCACTGTTTTATCATATGGGCGATGTCACCATCGATCCTGACTTGCTCAAGCAAGCTGAGGTGTCCGTGGGCAACAACTCAGTCACGCTTGGCAATGATGCCTTGGGCGGTGCAGTCGCGTTTGAAACCGTTGATGCCGCAGACTTGCTAAGACCTGGTCAAAAAATTGGCGCAAAATTAAAAGCCGGTTATGCCAGTAATAATGACGAGCTACTCACATCAGCGACGGTCTATGGCGCGCCAACTGATAATGTCGATTTATTGGCCTACTATGGCAAACGTGATACAGACTCAGGCGAAGATGGCAGCGGCCGCGAATTGTTTGAAGACAGCGAAAGCGAAAATGTCTTATTAAAAGCTGGTGCTTATCTCACGGACAATCACCGAGTGGGTGCAAGCTTTAGCCGTACCGACAAAGAAGGTGTTTTCCCATTTCGTCCGGATTTTCCAAGCTTAGGTGATGACCCAATACCGCAACAGGTAAAACGCGACACTTATACGCTCGACTACAATTTCAATCCGCTAAATAAGCTGGTTGATGTTGATACCACTGTTTATCAAACCGAGACAGAGATTTCTCGTAATAATAATGCTGAGGTAACATCAGACTATGACTGGAATGCAAAAGTAAAAACCACGGGCGCTAAAGTTGAAAACACCAGTGTCATTGATACCAATGCAGGTCGCCATAAGCTAATCGCAGGCGCTGAGCATTATAAAAAAGAATCTGAAATGGCGCGAGATGGTGCTCAGACTGGTGATGACAGTGCCAATAACACTTCAGTCTATCTAGAAGACCAATGGCAAATGGGCAAATTGACCCTGACGCCAGGCGTGCGCTATGACCGTTATAAATCGCCTGAATTTGTGGCGGGTGGCTCCACTTATGACAATGTCGTCGGTGCTTTGGCGGCCAGCTACGAGATTGCCCCGCGCACGCAAGTATTTGCTAGTTATACTCAGCTGTTTAATGGCCCAGATTTGGCTCAAGCCGTGTTTAATAAAAACGGTGAAGGACTTTATGTCAATAATGATCTCAAGCCAGAAGAGGGTTATAACTCTGAAGTTGGTGTGGCTACTACACTACGCGATCTAACCGTCGCTGATGATGCGCTACAACTGAGTGCAAAATACTTTAGAACCAATATCGAAGACTATCAGCTGTATATGCGTACGGGTGATCGCCCAGGCAGGTTTGGTCTGGACTGCGAAACTGGCGCGATAGGCGGTGAGTGCCAAGGTATGTACAACAGTGATGAAGACTATAAGATAGATGGTGTTGAGCTGGCGGCCAACTATGCTGTTCAAGACTTTGGCATGGGTCTGAGCTATTCGCGTGCCCGTAGCGAAGGCGATAAGACTGGCGATAGCATTCCCTCAGTGAGCGGCGGTAGTGCTGACTCAGGCGATCGCTATATGGTCAACTTAAACTATGCACCAAATGATATGGTTGGGCTTGGCTGGCGCAGTACTTATGTCGCCTCTATCACTGACAATCAAGGAGAGACTAAGCCAAGCTATGACGTACACGATATCTATATGGATTACGCGCCGCGTCAGCTTGATAATGTTACTACAACGCTTGGAGTGTATAACTTGTTTGATGAAACCTATGCCAGCCATGCGTCACGCTTCAATGCCATTGAAGATGAGAGTACTGACTTTGAGCCAGGTCGCAACATCAAAGCCTCACTCACGTATCAATTCTAAACCTTTTTTGGTATTTTAAGTACAAAAAAGCCAGCTGTCTGTATGAGAGCTGGCTTTTTTTATCGTAATTTTAGATCCCACTAAGATACTGTATCTTTTTTAAAGTGGGTCAACGAGACAGTTAAAAGGAGCTGAAAATGGCCAAACCTAATCCAAGACTATTGGAAGTAAAAGGCATCGCTAATACCACCCCAAACATGCGCCGCATTACGCTTGGCGGTGAAGGCATGCAAGGCTTCCCAGCAGATCAAGAAAGTAGCTATATTAAGCTGATGTTTGCAGGAGAGGTAGGGCAAAAGCCTATCATGCGTACCTATACCATTATCCAGCAACGCGCTGATAAGATTGATGTCGATTTTGTGTTGCATGGTCTCAATCACAAAGGCGCTGAAGGTCCTGCCTCACATTGGGCCAAAACCGTACAGGTCGGTGATACCATTATGATCGGGGGACCAGGCCCCAAAAAGCTTATCAATCATGAGGCGGATTGGTTTTTATTGGCAGGTGATATGACCGCCCTGCCAGCCATCACCGTCAATTTGGCACAGCTGCCTAAAGACGCTACGGGCTATGCAGTGATAGAAGTATTAAGCGAAGACGATATTCAGCCGCTACAAAAACCAGAAAACATCACGATCCATTGGGTGATAAATCCGGTAACCACCGATAGCCACTATCCGTTATTAGATAAAATTAACACGCTGGACTGGCTGGACGGTGAGGTGGCCGTGTGGACGGCGTGTGAGTTCAATAGTATGCGCGCGCTACGCCGCTACTTTAAAGAAAAAAGCGTGAATAAAGCCTATTTTTATATCTCCAGTTACTGGAAGCTAGATAATAGTGAAGATGAGCACAAAGTCATTAAGCGTGAAGATGCCGCGTTAGCGTTATAAGTCAAGCATAACAACCAAAGAGAAGTCCGTCCCAAGCTGTATGTCCTAATAAGCCTCGATGTTTTAGATACCAACTATTAGGTAACAGTGCCTTTTAAGCGACAGTTTTAGTTTTTTGCCTACCTTATCTTAAACCGTATCAACAATCACTGGACGGCCCTGATGATTGAGCACAGTTACATCGACGTTGTATAACTCTTTCATCGTTTCTTGCGTGATGACATCGACAGGCTGACCAACAGCCATCACTTGGCCTTCTTTCATGGTGACTACGGTGTCAGCGAATTGTGTGGCTTGATTGATATCATGCAGGACAATTACTACAGTTTTTTGTTGACTGTGGCTTAACTCACGCAGCTCACGCATGAGGCGGCCCGAATGATACATATCCAAATTATTTAATGGCTCATCGAGCAGCAGATAGGGCGTATCTTGGCAGACAATCATAGCGATAAGTACGCGCTGACGCTGTCCACCTGACAGTGTCGACAAGAAGCGCTCGGCAAGTGGCTCAAGCTCAAAGCGCTCAAGGATTTCTTGCACTTTTTGCTGATCATCTGCGGTGGGTTGTCCTTGATGATAAGGGTAACGACCAAACATCAGCAGCTCATGTACGCGCAGGCGTCCTTGTACATGATTGTCTTGCCCGAGCATAGCGACAGTCTTGGCAAGTGTCCGTGCTTGACAGCTGACAATATCATATTCACCGAAGCTCACTTGACCGGATTGTAGCGGCTGCAAGCGGGCCATGACAGAAAACAACGTAGACTTCCCAGCGCCATTAGGGCCAATCAGAGCAATCACCTGTGCTGTTGGTAAGGTCAACGTAATGTCATGCAAGATCTGTTGTTTACCGATATGGTGAGAGATATTATTCAGTTTAATCATAATCGTCTTATTTTAAAAAATCTTAGGGTTTTCTTGATGAATCGTATTAACTAAATGAATAGTGTCAGCTAAATAGTCATAAAGAACGACGTTGAGACATAAATATCAATGCCAAAAACATCAATCCGCCCGCTAGCTCTATCACTACGGACAACACGCCAGCCATACCGAGCAGTTGCTCAAATATCGTTTGACCCAATACCAAGCAAATCATGGCGATCAGACTGACGAGTATCAGCCGCTCACTATGATACATATGACGCGCCAAACGGTTGGTCAAGGCGCAGACCAGTAGCCCAAAGAAAGTCACCGGACCCACTAGCGCGGTGGCGGTGGCGACCAATACAGCGATGACGATTAACAGTCCAAATGCCAAGCGTTGATAATTGATGCCAAGGTTAATGGCCTGCGATTTACCGAGCATCAACACATCACACTGGTAACGACAGCGCCAGACAAACAGAGCGCTTATCACGCAGATAACCATACTGATGCCCAGTAGCTGCGGATTGACGGTATTGAATTGCGCGTAACTTGCCGACTGTACCACCACAAAGTCATCGGGATTAATCAGCCTCGCAATTAAAGCTGATAAGCTACGAAACAGCACGCCAAAGATTACGCCCACTAGTATCAGTCGCGTCAAATCCTGACTGCTTTTAGAAAACAGCAGCTTAAATAACAATAAGGAGGCGCCAAACATCAAAACGATCTCAAGGGTAAACTTGGCAATGGGGTTGATGCTGGCAAAGCTCATCGCCCCTAAAAAGAACACCAATAGACTTTGCAGCAGCACATAAAGCGAGTCAAAGCCAAGTAAGGAGGGCGTCAAAATCGGATTGTGCGTTAGCGTCTGAAACAGGAGCGTCGATACCCCAATCGCATAGCCGACCACCACGAGCGCCAGCAGTTTTTTGCCGCGTAAGGGTAGCGCAAAATCCCAATAACCATTGACATTGAGGGTCAGAAACAAAGTCATTGATATGAGTAGAATGATAGCTGCTATGGATTTTGGATATGCAGCTATGAATGCCCAAAATTTTGCTAACTGACTTTGGGTAGCGGCTGAATACTGACCGTCTGTTGAAGATAAGTTATCTATCGCTGTGCTGGTTTTGGTAGCACCAATCTTTGTAGAAGTAAGCTTAGTTGATGAGAACATATAAAACCCCTATGGTGCCAAGCTTAGCTAATAAAGCAAAAACAAACGACAGTAAATGAGTGCTGAAAATGAATACAAGTTAGTAAACATAGTGCTACTGTTCAGCTGGAGCACGCAATAACAGCCATAAAAACAGCACCGTACCGACCACACCGAATACCGTAGCGACAGGCACTTCAAATGGGTAGCGAATAGAACGCCCAATGATATCGCACAGCAACACAGCAGAAGCGCCAAGTAGCGCGACCGCAGGCAGGCTACGCCGTAATTTGTCCCCCATGATACGGCTGACGATATTGGGAACAACCAGACCGATGAACGGAATCATACCAACCGTCACCACGACCATCGCACTCATCATGGCGACCATACCAACGCCAATCCAAGTAACCTGACGCTTACTAATACCCAAATTCAATGCGATATTGTCACCCAAGCCGACGATGGTCAGCTTATCCGCGATAATATAAGCAATGACGCAGAGGGCGCCCGTCAGCCAAAGCAGCTCGTAACGACCAGCTAATACGCTTGAGAAATCACCAAACTGCCAGACGCTGAGCATCTGCAAGGTCTCAGTCTGATAGGCAATAAAGGTGGTAATCGCCTCAATAATACCGCCAAAAACAATACCAATCAGCGGAATCATCAAAAAATCCGTCGGCGGGATACGGTGGATGAGCGCCATAAACACCATCATGCCAATAAGCGCGGTCACGGTTGCCACGCTCATTTTGATCAATAAGGTGCTGGCAGGAAACAGCAAACTGACCACCAATAGCCCTAACGCGGCGCTTTGGGTGGCGCCTACCATGGAGGGCTCCACAAAGCGGTTTTTGAGCACCACTTGGATAATCATGCCTGCCACCGCCATCGCAATACCGGTCAAAATAATGGCAATGGTACGCGGCAGACGGCTGACCAGCATCAGCGAGCTGTCTGCATTGGCGCTATGATTCACTAAGCTTTGTAGCATACCCGACCAAGAGAAGTCAGCTACCCCAATGGATAAGCTTAATAACACCAATAAGCTCATAACCACTAAGCTGCCACCATTGATGAGCCACGGCGGCGGGGTGCGCTTGCTGGTAGGGCTGCGAGCACCATATCCTGAGCGCCAAGATGAGACTGCTGTTAAGCTCGCCGCGCCGTGAGTCGCATGATAGGCACTACTGTTATTACGTTTAGAAAATAATGACATAACGGCTACTGGCTTAAAAGCTGTTGTAGGCTGAATGAGAAATCAGCCTACGCTAGAGTATTTGAGGTATTATTTTGCATTACTAAAAGCGGTCTTAATCGAGGTCAAGTCTTGCATCCACTGATTATAACCACCAAATGCCAGGTAGGAGTCTGGGCTTAGGTACACCACTTGGTCTTTTGACCACGCATTGGTTTGCGCCACTAGCGGATTATCGAGTACCGCTTTTGCGCCCACGCCATCTTCACCGATAGCCGCGCTGCGGTCGATGACAAACAACCAGTCCGGATTGGTTTTTTGCAGGTACTCAAACGAGATCGGCTGGCCGTGACGCGCGTCCTCGATTTGCTTATCTGCCATTGGCACGCCAAGCACGCTATGGATAAACCCGAAGCGCGACTTATCACCATAGGCGGACAGCTTATTACCATTGACCATGACCACCAAGCCGGTACCGCTGTCTTGGCTCAAAGCTTTGGTTTCATCAATCAGTCCGTCGATGTTTTGTTGCAGCTTTAGCGCCTCATCACTTTTGCCAAACAAGGCCCCCAAATCATGCAAGCGCTGTTTGCTGGACTCGTAAATATTGGTGGTATCGATCGTCATATCAAGTGTGGGCGCGATGCTTGAGAGCTCATTGTATTTTTCTGCCATACGTGAGCCGACCAAAATCGCTTGTGGCTGCATGGCGTTTAGGGCTTCAAGATCAGGCTCAAATACCGTACCCACCTCTTCTGGATCCGGCTGATTTTTGGAGTACAAGTTATCCAATTTTAGACCACTTGGGATACCTGTGACTGCGACATCAAGCGCCGCCAAGTCCTGCAATAGGGTCATGTCGTAGACCGCTATTGGTGAGGGATTGATCGGTAGGCTGACATCCCCTTTTACTGTATCAATATCGATAGCATTGACAGAAACGGCATCATTATTAGCGACGTTTGAAGCCGCATCCGCTGTTTTATTCTCAACCTTAGTGTCGTCTATTTCCGTCTCATTTGAGTCAGGTGACGAGCAGCCAGTTAAACCGATACTGACAAGCATTGCTGCCGTCATCGTTGCTAATAATGGACGTTTAAATAAAGTAGTAGCGGTCGTAAAATTATTGTTAGCCATAAGGAACTCGGTATATCAGCTGAATGAGCAGTGTATAAAAAAATGTTGATCAGCGTCTTAAAAGCCTCAACGTTAGTCTTAAATACAAAAATAGTCGTGACACTACTCATCTAAAACAAGAAAAATTTGTCTTGCAGGATTAACTACATGGGGCGGTACACAAGACAAAGCTCGGTGGTATTTTTTATCATTTATGCATTCACTATCTACAGGCTTATTGATGTTATTGGTCTAATTAAGCAGTCTTAGCGCATAGATAAGCGGTCATGATAAATTAATTGAGACTCATTATCAATATAAACGATAATGGTTTTTATTAACGTATATTGAATATTCTTTTATTTTATTCAATTAAAACCCCTTATTTACGACCTATAAACTTCCATCTGCTTATCATCTAACAGGCAATTATTTAATAAAATTATCATAATTTATTATTGATAATAATTATCGTTTGCATTATTATCTACACCATTATATCTTAGTTAATGCATATTAGAGTGTTATGAGTTCAACGAATTTAGACGCACCATCCTCCAAATTAACACTGACAGCTGTCGCGGCTGTCATTGGCCTACATGTGCTGACTGCTGTAGCCTTGATTGGGATGAAAGCACCTGACATAAAAGTAGCACCAAAAAACCAAATACCGCCTATCGAGATAGAGCTTGTAACATTGTCGCAAAAACAGCCTGTGGCAGCGGTGGAGGAAGTGGTTCCTGATTTGCCGCCAGCCACACCGCCCAAACCTAAAGCGTCACCAGCCGTCAAGGCTCAGCCGAAACCGCGTAAAGAACCTGTCATAAAAGAGCAGAAACCTGAGGTCGCACCGCCCAAAAAAGTAGAAGAAAAAAAGCCTGACATCATTAAAACAAAAACACCAATAGCTGAGCTTAAAGTCGATACTCAAGTGGTTGAAGACCAGCGCAGAGCCAAAGAGCGCCGCCAAGCTGAAGAGCATCGTAGAATAGAGCAAGCACAGCAGAAGGCTGAGCAAGAAGCGCGTGATAAAGCTGAGCAAGAGGCTGAGAAGCTGGCCACAGAACAAGCTGTTAGAGAAGCTGAAGCAAAAGCTGCTCAACAAGCGGCAGCACAAAGAGCAGCACAAGCAAAAGCAGCTAAAGAAGCTGCCGAGGCGGCAGCACAAGCGAAAGCTGCAGCAAGCAATACGCCTGTGAGCTTTACTGCCAGTAATGCAGATTGGGCATCTGCACCGAGATTGAGCTTTCCTGAGCGTGCTGCTCGTAATGCTCGCTCAGGTGATACCTTTAACGTGGTACTAGTGTTAAGAGTCAATAAGCAAGGCGGCATTGATAGTGTGAGAGTGGCACAGTCGTCAGGCAATCCAAGAGTAGATAAAGAGGCGCAGCGTCAAGTACGCTCTGGCAAGTTTAAGCCCTTTACACAAAACGGCGTACCTGTGGTAGGCGATGTAACCTTACCTGTCAGCTACGCTGTACCCTAACGCTGGTGATTAACTAAGATATTCTAAAACATATTTATTTTAAATATTCGTGATAACGAAAGCTGTAATAAAAGTGGCGTTATCCTGTAATGGTATTAAACATTAAGGAGTCTGACATGGACTTTATGCACTACTGGCAAATTAGCGATATGGTGACCAAGACCCTGTTCTTTTTGCTATTGATTTTGTCTATTGTCTCTTGGGTGACGGGTATCATCCGTGTGCTACAAAGTCGCAAATTGGCTGCTACAGTCGCGGACGACTTGAGTCAGCAGATTGCTTCCAAACAGTCTGATCTACTAGAGTCTGATGCGGTCACTCGTCGTTCGGTTACAGAACAGACGCTACTCAAATATATCGGTCGCTACCGCTTTGCTAGTGAGCGCGGACTGCCTATTTTAGGTACGACAGCCGCCATCGCACCCTTTATCGGGCTATTTGGTACGGTATGGGGTATTTTCCATGCGCTACATAACATTGGTAGCACTGGGCAGGCAGGACTTGCGCAAGTAGCAGGGCCTGTGG
Organism: Psychrobacter sp. 1Y10; assembly: GCF_052259005.1. Taxonomy (NCBI): domain Bacteria; kingdom Pseudomonadati; phylum Pseudomonadota; class Gammaproteobacteria; order Moraxellales; family Moraxellaceae; genus Psychrobacter; species Psychrobacter sp. 1Y10. The sequence continues at coordinate 402,756 of NZ_JBQQES010000001.1, forward strand.
GCGAGGCACTGATTATGACGGGTTTAGGTATTGCTGTCGCGATTCCAGCCGTTATATTTTATAACCTTGCAGTGCGTATCAATCGCCGCGTTATGTATCATGCCAATGACCGCGCCCATGATTTATTAGCGTCGTCTGCCAAGCAAGCAGCCACCAATAGCCGTCCAAGTACCATACCAACCGCGCAGCTAGCAAAAGATCAGCAAGTTGCCAAAAAAGACGCACAGCACGCCGCGCATTATCATAGCTCAGCACCATCACAGGGGTAGTAGCCATCCTCTAATAAGGTCGTTAAAACCGACGAAGGTTATGATCAGATAATAGATGTAAGTGGTAGTGTGAATAACCAAATGAATCAAAAGCAGCATGTCGAGGGTAATTATGGCATTTCAACTGGGTGATGATGACGTTCAAGGTATGAATGAGATGAACCTTATTCCGCTGATCGATGTCATGTTAGTGTTGATGATTATTTTTTTATTGACGGCGACGGTATTAAACCCCACAGTGCCACTAGATTTGCCAAAAACTAGTGCCACAGTTAATGAGACCCCGCCTGAGGTGATTCAGATCAGTATTGATGAAGATGCGGGAATATTTTGGGATGATAAAGCCATTAGTCTAGAGGCTTTAGAGGTACGTTTGCAACAAGAAAGCGCTAAGGGTCAAGAGCCTTCAATACAGCTACGCGCGGACAAAGATAGCAAGTACGATACCGTGGCGCAAGTATTGGCAACGGCTAGTGAAGCAGGTCTGTCCAAAATAGCTTTTGTAAATGAGTAGTTTTTATAGATAGGCTGTATTGAAAGGTTGGCCCTTATAGTAATAGGCTTGCCAAAAAAACCAATAAACCCAGCAATAAAAATATAATCAATACAATAAGAAGAATAATTAAAATAATAAATTTTTTCTCCAGCCTTACTTGGGTAACCTTGTAAGGTTTCTTTATTGTAGAATGATTTTAAAGTGTCAATGTTATTTAACAATGCCAGTAAAGTTCAAAGCTCGTTGTAGTGGTTACCAGCCATAGCCAAATGGACGATAACCATAGCCAAAGCGATTAGGTCCGTAGCCGAACGGATAAGGCGTGCGTAGGTAGTCGAGGTCACGCTGACGAATGTAATAGTAGCGACCTTGCGAGTAAGCTTCCTCTAACTTTTCGATGTTATCTAACGGGCAGACAGGTTGCCAGTCATAGCCTTCGCGGCCAAGCTTGTAAGCGTTCAGCTCGGTACAATAATTTTTGAGACCTTGCTGGCGTCCCTGTTCCCATCGGATACGGTTAGGGGTAGCGCCGTCAACGCTTGCACATTGATTGGTATAGTGACCAAAATAAGCCCCTGAGCGGCCGCGGATACCATCTGCATAGCCGACTTCTTGCCAATTGCTGGCTTGGCACTGCTGCGGCGTGAGGTTTTTTGTCGTGGCACAGCCTGATAAGGCGAGTACAGCCGCGCCCATCAGCCCCAATGCTATACCCGATTTATTGACTCGTATATCGTTTACTTTGTCGCCAAAAGCAGCAGCCAATGAGTGTTGTTTAAGAAGATATTTCATAATAAACCTGCGCGCGTTTAAAATTATGGTTTATCATAGCATTTTTTGTACGAATGACTTTTATATCTTGTTATCGGGTTGAATTATTATCACTTTTTAAGTAGTTGATATAGAAGTGTTTGTTTGCCTTTTACTGATAAAGAGCAGAAGCTTGTGCTTGAATTTTAAGTATAAGACCGCGATATTAGTCTGCACATAGCATCTTGAGAGTGTCTCTTTATTGGCTCATAGCACATTGGCTTAATATATAGTGCATAAAAAAGAATTGGCCATATCTGATAACGATAGCTAGCAAACAAGTACCATTTATAATGTTAATAGATGCTTATTAACCAAACGATAAGGCAAGTTTTTCATGGGGCTATGGATCGCAGTCGTCATTGTACTATTTGTATTAGGGAGTATGATGGCGCTTAAACCAAACGGTATTGATCAGCGTTTAGATAAGCTGCGTATGACAGCGCGTCGTCTACAACTTCATCCAAAGCTTGTGGCTTGTCCTGATTGGATCAAAGGCCGTGACAATGAGTATGGTCGCGGGATGCTTGGTCAGTACTGCCTTGTGTTAGAGGATACACAGCTGCCGCATATGCGTTATCAAGTCATTGATGGCCAATGGCGACCAGACAGCAATTTTATCGATACGAGTACAGATAATAGTAAGCTTACGATTCCAAGTGTGATTCGTAATCATCAAGCTAGTAACAGTACGGTACTCAAAAAATCCAATTTTGCTCTAGATAAGGCGCCGCTGGATTTGCCTGTTAGTATCGAGCCATTTGTAAAAGGTCTGCTGACTAAATCTAACAGCATTGTTATATATTGGGAAGATATCGCTTATGTTCGTCCATTGACCAATCCTAATTATCAATCAAAAATGATTGAAACTGACTTACTTGCACTCAAAGAAAACCTTGAAAAGTGGGCCTTAACCATGCGAAAAAAGCCATAATCATATAAAACGGTCATGAAGCTGGTAAAGGGTTTTTTCATCTCCATTAAGGGATATTGAGCAGACGTTTTTGGCAAACTCTAAATTATTTAAAGTTGACAGTTTCACTATTAGCAGTGTAACGTCTTTATAACCGTATTTTTGTTTTATGGTTATTGTTTGTTAAGTAAACATTTTTAATGGCAGCTATTACTACAATAAAACGCTGAACTATTATCATTAGTCAATAAAATTGCCATGCTGCTGAATTTATCCTTACTTTTAATCTACTTATATTATGGTGTCGTCACATATGGCAAAAACTACAACTAAAAAGAAGGCAACTGCTGCTGATAAACCGAAAGGTAAGTCTTTAGTTATTGTCGAATCACCAGCCAAGGCCAAAACCATCAATAAATATCTTGGCGATAGTTTTATTGTTCGCTCAAGTATTGGTCATGTCCGTGATCTGCCTGTCAGTGCCAGTAAGAGTGCCAAAAAAGCTACGACGGCCAAAAAAGATGAAACGCTAAGCAAAGAAGAAAAGGCGCAGCAAGCTCTAGTACGCCGTATGGGTGTCGATCCAGAGCACGACTGGGCAGCAGTCTATGAAGTACTACCGAACAAGACTAAAGTTATCAAAGAGCTGAAAGCTCTGGCCAAAGACGCCGATAAAATCTATTTGGCAACGGATATGGATAGAGAAGGGGAAGCAATCGCTTGGCATCTAAAAGAAGTCATCGGTGGCCCTGATAATAAGTATCAACGTGTGGTCTTTAATGAAATTACCAAGTCCGCTATTCAAAATGCGTTTAAAGAACCATCGAAGCTTGATATCGATCGCGTCAACGCCCAGCAGGCGCGGCGCTTTTTAGATCGGGTCGTCGGCTTTATGGTGTCGCCGCTGCTATGGCAAAAGGTCGCTCGTGGCCTGTCTGCAGGACGCGTGCAGTCGGTTGCTATGCGCTTGGTCGTTGAGCGCGAGCACGAAATTCGCGCTTTTATACCAGAAGAATATTGGCAAATTCATGCTGATACTCACGTTACCAATAGTACTGCCAAAAAACCTACAGACGCTGAGCAAACTGCTTTGCGCTTAGAGGCGACCAAGCAAGGTGGTAAGACGCTTAAGCTTGTCAATAAAGAGCAGACTGACAAAGTCTTAGAGGTATTAAAATCAAGCGACTTTATCGTAAAAGAGCGTGAAGAAAAGCCAACACAATCACGTCCAAGTGCGCCGTTTATTACCTCGACCTTGCAGCAAGCTGCTAGCACCCGCTTAGGGTTTTCAGTTAAAAAGACCATGATTTTGGCCCAGCGTTTATACGAAGCGGGTCATATCACCTACATGCGTACGGATTCGACCTTCTTGTCTGGTGACGCATTAGCTGCTGCACGTGGCTATATCGAAGACAACTATGGCGCAAAGTATGTACCAGAAAAGCCAAACTTTTATGGTAACAAACAGGGTGCACAAGAAGCGCATGAGGCGGTTCGTCCCTCTAACGTCAACATGAAATCTACTCAGCTAAAAGGTGTGGAGCGCGATGCCATACGTTTGTATGAGCTGATTTGGCGTCAGTTTGTCGCTTGTCAGATGCCGCCAGCAAAATATTTGTCGGTAAACCTATTCGTTGGTGCCAGTGATGTCGAGTTAAAAGCTCGTGGCCGCACCATGACCTTTGATGGTTATACTAAAGTGATGCCACCAGCTAAAACTGACGATACTTTGTTACCCGATGTCAAAAAAGGCGATCAGCTCACCTTAGATAAGCTTGATCCAAGCCAACATTTTACTAAGCCACCACCGCGTTATACTGAAGCAAGTCTCGTTAAAGAGCTTGAGAAAAAAGGTATCGGACGTCCATCGACTTATGCCTCAATTATCTCAACCATTCAAGATCGCGGTTACGTCAAATTAGAAAACAAACGTTTATTTGCCGAAAAGATGGGTGATATCGTCACCGACAGATTGACAGCAAGCTTCCCAGACTTGATGGATTATACCTTTACCGCAGCATTAGAAGATAAGCTTGACCATGTCGCAGAAGGCGATCAAGACTGGAAAGATGTGTTAGACAACTTCTATGGTGACTTTAAGACCAAACTTGAACATGCCAAAGATAAAGATGGTATGCGTCCTAATGATCCGACGGATGTGCCAGATGTACACTGTGATATTTGCGATCGTCCGATGCAACTGCGCACGGGCTCAACGGGTGTGTTCTTAGGTTGTACTGGCTACAACTTACCCCCTAAGGAGCGCTGTAAAGGTACAAAAAACTTAATGCCAGTCGAAGCTTTTGCTAATCTTGATGATGCCGAAGGTGACGATGAAGCGGCCGAAGTCAAAGATTTGATGGAAAAAAAGCGCTGCCCGAAGTGTGGTACAGCCATGAACGGTTATATCGTCGATGGCGGTCTCAAGCTACATATCTGCGGCAATAATCCTGATTGCGACGGCTATATCCTAGAAGAAGGTAAGTTTGAAGTACCGGGCTCAGATGCGCCAACCATCGACTGTAATAAGTGTGATGGGCAGATGGAATTAAAGACGGGACGTTTTGGTCCTTACTTTGCTTGTCAAAAATGTGATAACACGCGTAAAGTGCTCAAAACGGGAGAAGCGGCACCGCCGCGTATGGACCCAATTCATATGCCGGAGCTCAAATCGACCAAGCATGATGATTATTTCATTTTGCGTGAGGGGGCGGCTGGGATGTTCTTAGCAGCATCTAAGTTCCCAAAAGTACGCGAGACGCGTGCGCCAAAGCTTGCTGAGCTACGCGCAGTCAAAGACAAAATGGAAGACAAGTTTCAGTACCTGTTTGAAGGACCAGATGAGGATCCTGATGGTAATCCAACGATTTTGCGCTGGTCACGTAAGAAAAAAGAGCAGTATATCGGCTCTGAGAAAAACGGCAAAGCCACGCGTTGGGGTGTGTACTGGCGCAAAGGCGAATGGGTAGAAGAATAAGCTTCTTTTACCTTTACTATAAATAATTTTAAGCTATAAAAAAACCTCTTAGCATCCTAAGAGGTTTTTTATTGTTGATAAGAGTTAAGCTAAACGTTATTATTTCTTTTCGATGATACCGCAAGCGATACGGTCGCCAGCGTTACCTGCTGGTTGACTGGTATAGTCATCAGCGCCAGCATGAACGATAAAGGCACGGCGATTGACACTGTATTTACCTGTTTGAGCTGCTGAAATTTGCTTGTTCACATAGTTGATAGTGGCAACACCATCTTCGTTGGCTGTTAAGTTAGGCAAGTCACCTGCATGACCGTTCATATCATCTGGGTTAGAGTGGGGGAAGTTATCAGGATTAAAGTGACCACCTGCTGCTTTACCCATATCAGCGCAGCTACCAGTTTCGTGAATATGTAGCGCTACTGTTTTACCTGGTGTCATATTCATAAGCTTACCGTAAACCTGTACACCGCCATCAACAGGGCGCAAGAACACTTGACCAACTTCCTTATTACCATCAACCGTTTTAATCGTTGATTTTAGAGCAGGTTGACTAAACGGATTACCTGTTTGGAGCTGATCTTGTACTGTTTGGCAACCTGTCATTGCTAACGCTGAACCACATAATAAAACACTTGCAAGCATCGTCTTTTTCATTGTTTTCTCCATTTTATTCGGTTATTGAACGTTTTTATTGATAGTTAAGCCTACTATCTATATAGGTTTGTTCTGTACTGTTCGCTCTGTACTACTTACAGACATCACAGTCAGTATAGACAAACATTCGTCATAGTTATTCACCATAAGCGCAACAATCGGTTAATAAATGTAAATAACGTATGGGTTTGAAAAATGAGAACATGAAGTAAGAATAAAAAATATAAGCTACGGTCATTACAGTAGTATCAAAGAGAATAAGTAGGCTTAGCTAAGTAGAAAAGAAACATAAAAAAAGACCGTAATTGATATTACGGTCTTTTTGCATTTATTGACTATTTATAACTTTACAGCTTAATTGTGCAGCGCTTTACCTGCCGTTTTATCAACGGTCACTTTTGCAGGTTTTAGTGGCGTTGGCATACTGACCAGAGCGACCTTTAATATCTCATCAATTGTCGCTACAGGCTGAATGGTTAAGCCTTCTTTGACGTTATCAGGGATATCAGCCAAGTCGCGCTCGTTACTCGCTGGAATCAATACGTGCTTGATACCGCCGCGATGGGCTGCGAGCAGCTTTTCTTTAAGACCACCAATGCGCAAGATTTTACCGCGCAGTGTAATCTCACCTGTCATCGCAATATCTGGACGAATGGCAATACCAGTTAAGGCAGAGACTAGGGCGGTCGTTAACGCACCACCAGCAGATGGACCATCTTTTGGTGTCGCACCCTCTGGCATATGTACATGAACGTCAGTGGTTTTGACAGTCTCATAGTCAATACCTAAGCTATCACCGCGAGCACGAACGACACTCATAGCAGCGCGAATCGACTCTTTCATCACATCACCTAGTGAGCCAGTGAAGCTAAGCTCACCTTTGCCTTTCATGGCTACCGCTTCGATGGTTAATAACTCACCACCGACTTGTGTCCAAGCAAGACCAGTAATACGACCAATTTCAGGGTCTTTTTCGGCCAATCCATAATCGTATTGATGGACACCTAAATAGTCATCGATGTTTTTATCATCGACTACGACCAGTTGACGCTCATCTTTTTTCGGTGCGCGTGCGCCATGGTTCTCAACCGAACCGCGTACGACTTTACGGCAGATTTTATTAACTTCACGCTCAAGGTTACGCACACCTGCTTCACGTGTATAGCTACGTACGATACTGTGCAACGCCGCTTCTACGATTTCAATCTCGCCTTCTTTGAGCCCATTTTGCTTGATCGCTTTTGGTACAAGATATTTTTGCGCGATATTGACCTTTTCTTCTTCGGTATAACCTGGCAAACGGATAACTTCCATCCGGTCAAGAAGGGCAGGCGGGATATCCATGCTGTTAGCAGTACAGATAAACATCACTTGTGATAAGTCTAAGTCCATATCTAGATAATGGTCGTTAAACTTGTCATTCTGCGACGGATCTAACACTTCTAATAGCGCTGATGCTGGATCACCACGGAAGTCTTGTGCCATTTTATCGACTTCATCTAGCAAAAATAGCGGGTTTTTCACCTCTACTTTGGCTAAAGACTGGACGATTTTACCTGGCATTGCACCGATATAAGTACGGCGATGACCACGGATTTCAGCTTCATCACGGACGCCACCAAGTGCCATACGCACAAACTTACGACCAGTTGCTCGCGCAATCGATTCACCCAATGAGGTTTTACCCACACCAGGCGGACCCACGAGACAAAGAATCGGACCGCGCAATTTTTTCACACGCGATTGGACCGCTAAGTATTCTAGAATGCGATCTTTCACATCTTGCAAGCCATAGTGGTCTTCATCAAGCGTGGTCTTAGCTTTTTCTAGATTGATAGAAACTTTGGTGGTCGCATTCCATGGCGTGTCCAAAATCCATTCGATATAGTTGCGTACGACCGATGACTCACTCGATGCAGGCGGCATCATCTTAAGCTTTTTAAACTCTTGCTCCGCCTTCTTACGGACATCATCGGGTAAGTCAGCATCTTCTAGACGCTTTTCAAGTTCAGCGACATCATCATCGCCATCGAACGCGCCGTCATTCATATCAGACAGCTCGTTTTTGATGGCTTTCATTTTTTCGTTTAAGAAGTACTCGCGCTGATTGTCTTCCATTTGCTGACGTACCGCATCTTGAATATCTTGTTCGATATTCTGCTCGGCACTTTGCTTAACCAAATATTCAGTCAAGGTATTGATGTGAGCTTTGATGTCATCATTTTCTAAAAACGACTGCTTGACATCAAGATCCATCGATACCCGAGTTGAGATAAAATAGACCAACTCAAGCAAATCATCAATGCGCTTTGCGACACGAGTAAGCTCACGAGCATTACGTAAGCGTGCATCAGCGTAGCTTTCAAACAAGCTGGTTAAAGCTTGAATGGTATTTTTTTGTTGGCTCTCATCCATTTGTACATCAAGATCAGCGCGCTCAAAGCTTGCCATCAAGACATGGTCATGACTTTGGATGGTATCGACACGCGCACGATATTGACCTTCGATAAGGACTTTAATGCAATCCTCGTCGCTATCATGTGGCATGGTGCTGACGATGCGACACACCGTACCGTATTGGTACAAGTTGTCCTGATCGATATCTTCGGTCAATGAGTCTTTTTGTGCTACGACCAATACTTTATTACCATATTCAGCTTGCGCCAGCTCAACCGCTTGCACGGATGGTGCACGACCGACGAATAGGGCGATTTGCATGTGCGGATAGACCACCACATCTCTAAGGGCCAGAAGTGGCAAATAGTCGTCCTCAGCACTATCGTCTTTGACAACGTCAGATGACGCGCTCAACTCATCTACAGATGAGTTATCTGTTTCGTTATCATGGTCAATAGCAGATGATACATCGATGTCGATGTTGTCTTTATCAATATTATGTTCACTCATATATTTTTCCTCGTTAACCAGACTTGTAAAGTCAAGTTCGTGGTTCATGTTTAGATAAATGGAGTCCCCATAAAAAATTGCAAGGCCTTACTATAGTCAATGCTAAATAAAATCAAGACATCAATAACCATGTAAAACTAAGGCAAATTCTCTTACTTAAACACAGATAATACCGCTTACTTATTTCTCCTTTAGTGAATATCTACTTCATTATCAGAATAGGTTTTACTTGTAAAATCAGGTAAACTGACGCCCGTCTAAAACTGTACTGTCTAAAGTAGAGCGTTTGAGGTACTAGAGTGTTATTTATAAGTTATATAAATTTGTAGGTTTTAAGACATTAACCAGTCTTTATCAGGCTAAAGCAAAGAGCAAAAGGGGTAATACATGGCAATTAACGCAGTATTATTGGCAGTAGTCATTATGCTTGGTCTGTCACTCGCGCGCGTGCATGTGGTGCTAAGTTTATTAATCGGAGCACTGGCAGGCGGACTCATCGCAGGTCTTGGCATTACCGATACTTTAGAGGCCTTTCAAGAAGGCATCCGTAATGGCGCACAAATCGCTCTATCCTATGCGCTACTGGGTGCTTTTGCGGTAGCGATAGCTCATTCTGGTTTGCCGCAGTCACTAGCAGGGACAGTTATCAAACGCATTGACGCGGCGGGCACTGGTGGCATGATTAAGTATATGCTGTTTGCAGGCTTAATCGTCATAAGCTGCTTTAGTCAAAACTTAATTCCTATACACATCGCCTTTATTCCGTTGCTCGTGCCGCCGTTATTACTCGCTTTTAACCGCATGCAAATTGATCGACGCCTGATTGCTTGTTTGCTGACCTTTGGTTTGGTCACCACCTATATGTTTATCCCCTATGGTTTTGGTGATATTTACCTTAATCAAATCATGCTAAAAAACGTCGGTGAAGCAGGTATTGATATCGCTAACATTTCTGTGATTCAAGCAATGGCGATACCCGCGTTAGGTATGTTCATCGGTTTGTTGACAGCAGTCTTTATCAGCTACCGTAAGCCGCGTCAGTATCAACAGGTCGCTATCGATAAAGAAGCTCGCGATACCGCTATCCAAAGTGAAGGGTTAAAAGATGATGAGCTCAGTAAGACAACCGCTGGTGCCAAGGCGCAAAGTAAGTTAAAGACGCTGGTCGCCCTGGTTGCTATTGTGACTGCTTTTGTGGTGCAATTGTATACGGACTCGCTGTTGCTCGGTTCAATGTTTGGCTTTGGGGTCTTTATGGCGACAGGCGTGGTCAAGTGGCGTGATGCCGATACGGTGTTTAATGATGGTATCAAACTGATGGCGATGATTGGCTTTATTATGATTACCGCGCAGGGTTTTGCCGAAGTCATGAAAGCAACAGGAGAGATTGCGCCGCTCATTGATGGCGCGACTAACCTTTTTGCTGGCAACAAAGCCATTGCCGCTTTGGTCATGCTGGGGATAGGCTTGGTGGTCACGATGGGTATCGGCTCGTCATTTTCGACTATTCCGATTATTGCCGCGATTTATGTACCGCTGTGTATCTCTCTAGGGTTTTCGCCTTTGGCAACGGTTGCGATTATCGGTACGGCCGGCGCGCTTGGCGATGCGGGTTCGCCTGCGTCAGATTCGACATTGGGGCCAACGTCTGGTCTAAACATCGATGGGCAGCATGACCATATCAAAGACAGTGTGGTACCGACCTTTTTGCATTACAACATTCCGTTGTTGGTCTTTGGTTGGATTGCAGCGATGGTATTGTAGGCGAATTTTTTTCACATTATGTACATAGTTTAGATACTTCAAAAAGAATGTAAGGCTGCTTGGTTGAATGTCTCACAGCCTCAGGTAAATTGTGCTATGTATAGAAAACCATATACAAAAAATAGACTAAAACGGAATTTCTAATCATCATGTACTTACGTCAAAGCAAGACTAAAATTTTTAGCACACTGCTCGCTATTTTTTGTCTTACACTATCATTACCTAGCAGTGCAGCAGACTCATTGATTGATGCTATCAAAAATGCTGAAAATGAATTAGATGCTCGTATCGGTCTAGCTGTGCACGATTTAGAGACCGAACAACGCTGGGAGTATAAAGCTGATGAACGTTTTCCTTTGAGTAGTACCTTTAAAACTCTCGCTTGTGCTAATGTCCTTCATAACGTTGATATGGGCCAAGAAAAAATAGATAGAATCGTAAGGTTCTCTAAAAGCAATCTGGTTACGTACTCTCCTGTCACAGAAAATCAGGTAGGCAAGAAAGGTATGTCTCTTGAAGCGTTGTGTCAGGCAACGCTGTCAACCAGTGACAATTCAGCGGCTAATTTTATTTTGCAAGCCATCGGCGGACCTCAGTCTCTCACTCAGTTTTTGCGTTCCATTGGTGATGATAAAACGCGACTTGATCGCTGGGAAACCGAACTGAATGAAGCAAAACCTAAGGATAAAAGAGATACCACCACACCAATAGCAATGATCGCGACACTTGAAAAGTTAGTGCTTGGAAAGGCATTGTCTACAGAGTCTCGGCAAAAATTGCAATCTTGGCTAAAAGCTAATGAGGTAGGTGATGCGCTTTTTCGTAAAGGGGTTCCAAGTGATTGGATCATAGCAGACAGAACAGGTGCTGGCGGCTATGGATCACGTGCGATTACGGCGGTCATGTGGCCTCCAGGTCGCAAACCTATTGTCGCGGCTTTATACATTACAGAGACCGATGCCTCGTTTGAAGAAAGGGATGCTTTGATTGCGAAAATCGGGACAGAAATAGCAAAAACAGTGTTAGTAGAGCGTCCTCTTAAATAATCTATTAATAATAAAAGGTGAGTATAGATAGCAATCATGCTCACCTTTTAGCATTTTCATTCATTGTTTAAACGGCACATTTTTTAATACTCATCATCAAAATCCTTAATTTCACTATTTAAGCCTCGCAAAAACTCATCACTTTGCGCTAGTAACTCATTCAAACGCGCCTCATTAATGACCCTTGCCAACTCATCACCGCTAAACACCTGTTCTTGACTGTAGTACAGTATTTCCCTAGCGTCATCACTCCCTAATTCTTTTAAGTACGTATCAACCGTATCAGCGCTAGATGTTTTTTCCCCAACGCTATCATTAGCTTTTGCATTATTACTAAACCACCTTATACCGCTTGGCGTTATCAAGCCATCTAACGGCACATCCCAAGGTTGTCGCTCGAGCTGTTCTACTACTTGAAAATCATAGCACCAGCCGATTTTTAAAGGTCTTTTTGAGCCTGAGCGGTAGCTGTTGCCAAGGGTGGTATCGTAAAAGCCGCCGCCCATGCCCATACGATTACCACTTTTATCAACTGCCACTAACGGACAGATAATGATGTCTAATTCGCGCTCCCAAAGTAGCCTGCGATGATGGTTTTGTTTCATACCTAAGCTGTGAATCCTTGTCGGCACGTTTACCAGTTTAGAATGATAAATCGGTACAAAGCGCAGGTGTTTATCAATATTGCCTGTAGCATCACGACCAAACGAACCAACGACTGGCAAATAAGGTAGATAGCCTAAGCGCTCGCACCAAGAGAGTAGTGGCTGAGTCGGCAACTCTCCAAAGCCACTATAATATAAGCCAATACGCGCACGCGGAGGCAAGCGCTGTTGCAACTTGACTAAGTGCAAGCTTGCCAAGCGCGCGTATTGTCTGCGCTCGCCATCTGTTAACTGGCGACGCTGGCGGGTAAATTGCCGTCTCGGTGGATTGCTAGGTTTAGACTGTTTCGATTCAATATTTTTGGATTTAGGATGCATAAATATACTATCCGGTAATGTATTGATTTGATGGTAGTTGATACTTTTAGACGCCAGTTAGACTTATGGACTTGGAGAAATTTGTCTTAAGTCATGCTATCATAACGGCACTTTAAAACGTATTCTCCTTTATGTGCAGCGTATTTTGCACTTTTTTCGAAGCAGCTATACAACAAACCATCAAAGAGGGTAGTTATGTCGACACAGAATCAGGCAACTCGTACCGAAAAAGATACCATGGGCAACGTGGAAGTGCCAAGTGAGGCTTATTGGGGCGCGCAAACTCAGCGTAGCCGTGAGAACTTCAAAATCGGTGGCGAGACCTTGCCGCGTCCGATGATTGAAGCGATGGCTTTAGTCAAAAAAGCCGCTGCGATTACCAATGCAGGTCTTGAGCGTATCGAAGGTGATAAGCGCGACCTAATCGTGCAAGCCGCTGACGAGATTATCAACGGTGGTCTAACGGATCAGTTCCCATTGGTGGTATGGCAGACGGGTTCTGGTACGCAGTCAAACATGAACATGAACGAAGTACTCGCCAACCGTGCCAATGAAATCGCTGGTTCTGAGCGTGGCAGCTACGCACCGATTCACCCAAATGATCATGTCAACCATGCACAGTCTACCAACGACAGCTTCCCAACGGCGATTCGTGTGGCGGCTGCTCGTCAAATCAACAGCTTGCTTATCCCAGCGGTAAAAGCACTACGCGATACGCTAGATGCTAAAGCCAAAGAGTTTGATAGCATCGTCAAAATTGGTCGTACGCATTTACAAGACGCCACACCTTTGACCCTAGGTCAAGAGTTTAGCGGCTATGTCAGCCAACTTGACCATGCATTAACGCGTATCGACAATGCGCTACAGGGTCTATATGAATTGCCACTAGGCGGTACAGCGGTTGGTACCGGTCTGAATGCCCATCCTGATTATGCAGTAAAAGCTGCTGAGCAATTATCAACCTTGACTGGCCTACCGTTCGTCACTTCACCAAATAAATTTGAAGCGCTAGCGGCTCGTGATGCCGAAGTATTTGCTTCAGGCGCACTCAAAACCCTAGCAGGTAGCTTGAACAAAATCGCTAACGATGTACGTTGGTTGGCATCAGGCCCGCGCTGTGGTCTAGGCGAATTAACCATTCCTGAGAACGAGCCAGGTTCCTCTATCATGCCGGGTAAAGTCAACCCAACACAGTCAGAAGCGATGACGATGGTTGTTGCTCAAGTGATGGGTAACGACACGACTATCAGTATGGCTGGCGCGTCAGGTAACTTTGAGCTCAACGTTTATAAGCCTGTTATCGCTTTTAACTTGTTGCAATCTATCCAACTATTGGGTGATGCGTGCAACAGCTTTAACGATAATTGCGCCGTTGGCATCGAACCAGTCAAAGAGAAAATCGATGACTTTTTGCACAACTCATTGATGCTGGTTACCGCATTGAACCGTCATGTTGGTTATGAAAATGCGGCAAAAATCGCGAAGACAGCTTATAAAGAAAACAAAACTTTGAAGCAAGTGGCGGTTGAACTCGATTTAATGACCGAAGCACAGTTTGATGAGTGGGTCACGCCAGAAGATATGGTACATCCTTCTTAATGTAAAGTTTATCTGGATAAATAAAAAGACAATAACCTAAATCGGAGTAAATAATGATTACCCATGTACCTGATGTGACTTTTAAAACTCGTGTTCGTGATGAATCTATCGGAGGAGACAATCCCTTCACATGGTATGACCTAACCACAGATGAGTTATTTGCCAATAAAAAAGTGGTTGTGTTCTCACTACCAGGTGCCTTTACGCCAACGTGTTCGACCAGCCATCTACCTCGTTATGAAGAGCTTTATGATGAGTTTAAGGGGTTAGGTGTAGATGAAATAGTTTGCATTTCTGTCAATGATGCTTTTGTCATGTACCAATGGGGTCTCAAGCAAAACCGCGAAAACGTATTCTTGCTGCCTGATGGTAATGGTGAGTTCACTCGTAAAATGGGTATGCTTGTTGATAAGAGTAATCTTGGCTTTGGTATGCGATCATGGCGTTATTCGATGCTCGTCGACAATAAAGCCATTAAAAAAGTGTTTAAGGAACCTGATTTTGGCGATAACTGCCCAATCGACCCCTTTGAAGTATCAGATGCAGACACTATGTTAGAGTATTTGAAAAGCAAAGCTTAGGGTCTGTTGAACATTCAGTTAGTAGGTTGAGTTAGTAATAGCGTAACCCACCGAGTGTATTTGAACAAAAGAAAGTATTTGAATAAAAAAGACCTTGCCATCCTTTATAAATGGGTGTGCAAGGACTTTTTTTGTCTATTAATTGAAGTACCTACACCATGCGAAACAATGTCTTACCCTTGGTTAACAAGCGCACCCATAGTTATAACAACCCAAACTAAAATTTTGGTTAATATAGTCATATAAACAGTACGAATAAATAGCAGTTTTTGACTTTAAATCGTTCAATAACAATAAAGACTGTAGGCGTAAGCTAATTAGAACAACTAAAACAGCTCGCTTATATAATCTATAATCCCTGCTTACAGTTATCTGTCTATAAGCATTCTAATCATTTAATTGAGGTCTATTATGAAAAATTTAACCGCAGCAGTATCGTCGGCCGCTATTATGATGGTGGCGTTAGGGTCAGGTTCAGCGATAGCATACTCAGACAATGTGATGGAGCCAAGCGAAAGCTATGATACGGCTATCAAGCACAGACAAGTCAACTACACTTGTCAAAACAATAAGAAAGTCAGCGTAACTTATGGTTTTAACAAGCAGTATCTACCGACCTTTGCAGAGGCCAATCTAAATGGCAAAAAAAGATTTTTACCAATTAACTTAGGTCGTTCTGACAATGTCGGTACGGTGTTTGGTGACGAAGAAAACTTTAGTATCATGACAGGACCTTTACGTTTAAATAATTATCATAAGTCCTCGGCCAATATCCAAAACGCTAAGAGCGAGATACTCTATAAAGGCTGTGATGTCGCCTCTATCGTTAAGCTTAAAGGCTAGTTGCGGCAGCTTGATACATTTACGACAAAAGCTAAATTACAAAGTCTCGTTTTTATAAAAAAAGGCACATGAATCATCATGTGCCTTTTGAATTTAACTAGCTTTCTTATTAAAGCTTATCTGGCTTTATTTAATTTCAAGCTTTTTGCGCTCTGAGCTGGTCTCTTTTGGTAGTACCAGTTCTAATATGCCGTTTTCATAAGAGGCTTCTGCTGCATCAACCTTTACTTTGGATGGCAATTGGAAGCTACGCGATACTGAGCCAAAGTAGCGCTCGCTGCGTAGTATCTTGTCGCCGTCTTTTTGCTCGTCGTGCTGCGCAATCTCAGCGCTGATAGAAACGATATCTCCGGTAATAGACAGGTCGATATCTTCTTTGGCAACGCCAGGTATCTCAGCGTTTACATGGAACGCATCATCTTTTTCACTAACATCAATCTTGATTTGGCTAGCATTAGGGAGCGCTTCACCATGCAGCGGACGCATCACAAAGCTAGGTGCCATCTCATCAAAGAAGTTGTCAAAGATTGAATTGCGTGTAACAAGTTTACTCATAACAGTCTCCTTATCATTGATTGTTTACTGTGTATCTAACCTACTATATATATAAAGGTAGGCTATATAATTTCAAGGGTTAATTTTAAGATGTTATGGTCTAATATATTAATGAGGAATTTTGTCTTTATCTATTCTTCTAGAATAGATATTTAACGAATTACCAGCGACAATAAGCAAAATGCCTATCAATAAGGCAACGCTAAAACTTTCAGAATATAAAAGCACGCCAACGATTGAAATTAGGGGTAACCTAAATAAATCCATAGTCACGACGAATGTGACCTCTGCGTATTGCATAGCTCTAGTCATACAATAATGTGCCGATAGCGCCGTTACACCTATAATTATTAGCCATGGCCACTGAATACCTACTGGCGTCGTCCACCCGTCGAGAAATAACAGCAGTCCCAAAGGCGCTTGTATAAAACACATCATAAAAATAATCGTGATTGGGCTATCCGTATTAGATAACGATTTTGTGGCCACATGAGAAAAGGCATAACAGATGGCTGCACTCAACACGATTAGTGACGCATAGTGAGCAACATCTAAGCTAGGTTGAACGATGACTATTATCCCAAGAATGCCTAATAGTACGGCAATAACTTTTTTTACCGTGATAGATTCTTTTAAGAAGAAATACGAGATGATTATCGTCCAAAAAGGGACAGTGAATTCAATAGCAAAAACGGTAGCTAGGGGCAGTAGTCCTATGCCTAAGAACCAACCGTATTGTCCCGCGAAATGAAATAGGTTCCTTACTAGGTGTAGTTTGATACGTGTGGGAAATGAGAAACGCGCCTTCTTCAACAGCAGTACGATTGGCAATAGTACCAATAGGCCGACGATACTTCGGAAGAATAAAATCTGAAAAACACCGATTTCACTATTAAGCTCACGAGCACCAATAGCCATTAAACAAAATGAGGTGAGTGCTCCAATCATCCAAAGGGTAGCGTGGAACATAATGGTGCAATCCTTTATATAAAATCAAATCTAGAGTTTATCTTATAGTTAATTTACTCTAAGGATGTTACGGCGAGGTTGATAGATATCTTCGCAGCCTCTGTTTGCGTAGTCACAGCAAGCAAGTAAATTTCTATCAACCTCGCATTCAGATAAAGTACATGACACTTTTATTTTGTACGAACTATATAGGCTAGTGTCTCATATCAACGAATTAGCACAATAAAAAAGCCAAGCAAAATGCTCGGCTTTTTCTATCACATTTCCAAAATTCTAAAACTTATAAAGCAAACCAAGCGTCGTACGAGACTCAGTGCGCGAGTCAACCATCGGGCTGTCGTATTGCTCATCCGATAGATAGCTTAAGCTCTGATTGGCAAAGCCTGCCCAGCGCTCATTAAAGTCATAGTTGGCACTGATGTTGATGTAGGGGTTAAAGCTTGAATCAGGTGAGTATGAGTCAACCCCAGTACGTGCTGATTCTTCATCGCTGACACCATAATAATATTCATTATAGTCTTCGTTATTCCACTCAATACCGATACTTGGATAGACCGTCAGCTTGTCTTTGCTATATTTGGCAAGGTAAGTTAAGCGGCCAAATGTACCATCACTACGATCTAAGACGTCAGTGGCGATTTGCCCACGCAAGCCACCGATAGGTGTACGGCGTAAATAAGTGAGACCCGCAGCGGCTGAAGCTTTACGTTTATCGAGACCTTGAAGCGCACCATTGGCGTCATCAGGATCAAACTCCATACCTGCCAGCTGCGCATAAGCTGATAGCTGGTTGGTCCCATCATTGATGATATACGCACCAGCTTGAGCACCGCGTGCATAAATCTTATTGTTATCATAAAAAACGCCTGGCAATACACGTACTTCGGTATTGTCGTCTAAGTCATAAGCTGAGTTTACCGCCATGACATTGACCCCAACGCTTAGTTCAGCGTCTTGGTCGGCAGGTAGATTCTTAAAAGGAGCCGCACTGGTCAAGCTAGCCACACTAAGTAATGCAGTCGCTGTTAAAGTACTAAACAGAACTTGCTTAGTGTTATTAGAAAGTGCTGCAATTTTGAACATAATGGAATCTCGTTAGTGAGTGAAAATGATCGGATAGAAAAAAGCGAGTAGGGCAAACTATATTAATCTGCTGCTTTTGTGAGCTATCTAGCAATAATAAATAAGTATGACAGTTTACTCAATGGTTTTTAGTACTTGTAATATTTGCTGATGAATATCTTGCCACCACCAGATAAAACCTGCGCTAATAAGTAGCATTATAAGCCATGGAAGTAGCTGCCATATCAGCGCAGGTTTAGTAGGAGTTTCTAGCGAGATAGAGTAGCTGCCAGATGGTTCATGGTTGATAGTAGTATTTATAGGATCAGCGGTAGCAGGATAGACAGTATTTGTATCCTGAGTATCGCCATACTCAGGCACGTCATAAGTATGAGAGTAGGTCATCGGTGCCATTGATGAAGTCATACGTTGACGATGAGCAAGCGCAAATCCAAAGGCGATAAGCAGTCCAGTAATAGCCCCACCAATATGACCGGCGTTATCAATACCCGGTACCGCAAAACCATACACAAGATTAATACCCATAATAAATACTAGGCTTCTTAAATTGAGAACCATACCGTTAACAGATATTTTAAATAGCGCGGCTATCAAGAGTGCAGCGCCGATACCCATGATACCACCAGAGGCCCCAGCTGATAGACCCGGTTGTCCTGTACCATCCAAAATACCTTGCCACGTCACGTAATTGTTTAGCAAATTACCACCGATGGCCGACAGCAAAAATAACGCCAAAAATCTGGCTGAGCCAAACATCGGCTCTGCAACTTGACCAAAAAAGTACATAGCAAATCCATTAAACAGTAAATGCATGAGGCCAATGTGCAAAAACGCACTACTTACCAGCCGCCACGGATCATCAACCATGGTTAATGGCAACGCATTGGCACCCCAGTTTAGCAGCGCTTGCGTCGAGGGATTATTGGCATCAACACCCGTCAACACTTGCACGATAAACAGTCCAATGAAACTGACTAATAATAAGGTGCTAACGGGCGCGGTCTTTAACAATTGCTGTATGGTCATAAAACGAAGTATCAATTAAAAATGATGAATAAAATGGTGAGTATACGAAGCTAAGCGCTACCAGCGTAACGGTGAGATATAAGGCTGAGATGATTTGAGCTGCTCATAAGTGCCTTTGACTAAAATATCGTCAGCCACCTGATTAATATTAGTATGACCGCAGAATGCCATGCTGATATCACATTCTTTATAGATGATCTCAAGGGCGCGGCGCACTCCATCTTCACCATAAGCACCAAGGCCATACAAGAATGCGCGCCCAATCATGGTGCCTGTTGCACCCAGTGATATAGCTTTTAATACATCTTGGCCCGAACGAATACCGCTATCAAGCCACACCTCGATATTACTGTTTTCGGCACGAACCGCTTGGACGATATCGCTTAAGGCAGCGATGGAAGAGGGCGCACCGTCTAATTGACGGCCACCATGGTTTGAGACCACCAATGCATCCGCGCCGCTACGAGCCGCCATGATAGCGTCTTCAGGATCCATAATACCTTTGATAATCAGCTTGCCGCCCCACATGTCTTTAATTCGCGCCACATCATCCCAGCTTAAGCGTGGATCAAACTGCTCTTCTGTCCAAGCGGTTAGAGACGACAGATCGTCCACACCTTTAGCATGACCGACGATATTGCCAAAAGTATGACGTTTGGTGCCCAGCATATTCATACACCATTGCGGTTTGGTCATGAGATTGACGATATTGGCGAAAGTAGGTCTGGGCGGCGCAGATAAGCCGTTTTTGATGTCTTTATGGCGCTGACCAAGCACTTGTAAATCAGCCGTTAATATGAGTGCTGAGCAATTGGCATCTTTGGCACGTTGAATGAGATTGGACACATATTCTTGATCGCGCATGACATAGAGCTGAAACCAAAACGGCGCGCTGGTATTTTCAGCGACGTCTTCGATAGAGCAAATACTCATGGTTGATAGTGAGAACGGCACACCAAACTTTTCAGCTGCACGCGCTGCATGAATCTCACCATCCGCCCACATCATGCCAGTAAACCCAGTTGGGGCAATGGCTACTGGCATCGACGCCGGCGTACCTATCATATTGGTTGCAAGCGAGCGTCCTTCCATATTGACCAGCACTCGTTGGCGCAGCTTAATACGGTCAAAGTCGCTCTCATTGTTGCGATAAGTGGTCTGCGTCCATGAGCCTGAATCGACATAATCATAAAACATACGCGGTACTTTACGCTCAGCGACTCGGCGCAAGTCTTCGACTTCTGTTACTTTTTTTAAATCTTTCATAGGTCTCTCATCCATAAGATCTGATGATAAAGTTACAGTTATTAGTGTTGTTAATTGGAATAAATCATTTATAGGTAAGTAACTGCTGCAAATCCATGACTGAAAATGGATAGTCTAATCGTTTTGATGATGTCAAAATTACTGGAATGCTGGTGGCAAACTCCATCATCAAGTCCTCAGGAAAATCTGCAATATCAACATACTGATACTCAATAGGTTGTACCGCCTGAAAACGCTTTATCAATTGCTCAGCGACATCACATAGATGACAGCCAGAAGTACCCAGTAACCACCAGTTATCAGAGTTTTTAGCGCAGTCAAGACTTGGGTCCGCATTAATAACGCGTGCACGCAATACCTGTATAGGGCGATCGTTATGCATAATTACTCTCTTAATTACTCGCTTAGCTTTATACTTGTCACAAACGACTTATTCTAAACGTGATCATCAACCATAATATGTTTTAGCAATCAACACATAATAAAGAAAAAGGGTAAGTAATGACAGCGATTGTGAGATTAGGTAAGATAGCTTGCTACTAATCAATAGCTGACAACTTTTATTATTTCTCATTATTTGGATATTTTGCGCATGGCAAGTTTTGGCAAGTTTATTAAACGATTATTACTGGCGCTGATGTTGTTGGTGGTAGCGTTCCATGTACTGGTGGCAGGTTTACTATTGATTTGGAAAACGCAGCCAGTCAATAACAGTATGTTTATGCTAACCCATCGACTCACAGGCGGCGCAGTGACGCAAACTTGGGTAGAGTATGATGACATTGCCAAATCTGCCAAACAAGCGGCGATTGTCAGTGAAGATTCGACATTTAGTCAGCACAATGGTTTTGATCTCAAAGGTATAGAGGCGGCACGCAAAAAAAATGAAGAGACAGGTAAGATGTCCGCTGGTGGCTCAACGATCAGTCAGCAACTGGCAAAGAACTTGTTTTTGACCTCGCATCGCTCCTATATTCGTAAAGGCGAAGAGGCAGTCGTGACTGTTATGATAGAGAGCTTATGGGATAAGCAGCGTATTTTGACCGCGTACCTAAACGTGGCAGAGTTTGGTAACGGTATTTATGGTATCGAGGCCGCAGCGCAGCACTATTTTGATAAATCCGCTGCCAATCTGAATCGCGATGAGTCAGCATTACTCATCAGTATGTTGACCAATCCCAAATACTATGAAGACAATCAAGGCGATAGACGTCTACGTAACAAGCAGCGGATTATCAAAAAACGTATGAAAAATGCTGTCTTGCCGCAAGCAGCATAGCTTAATAAAAGCAAAGTCTGACTATCAATGACAAAGCTTGCTGGCAATGACAAAGCGCACTGGAATAAAGGTTTAGCCACCATAAATAACTATAAAGGACTGCGATATGAGCACTGCCAACCATGCATCAAACGTGACTATAGAACGCGACAATAACGATAAGCTTGAACGAACACAAGATCACAGTCTTACTCAAATAGCTTGGCAACGCTCAGAAGACGGCAGCTACTCACCCAGTAGTTATATCAATCGCGACTTGTCTTTATTACAGTTTCATCTACGGGTGTTAGCACAAGCGGCAAGCCCGCGACATCCATTACTTGAGCGCTTGTTTTTCTTGATTATTTTTTCATCAAATATTGATGAGTTTTTTGAGATTCGTGTTGCCGGTATCATGCAAAAGCTCAATATCGGAGATGTCTCAACGAGCGCTCATGGCATGCGCCCAAGTGAAGTTCTCAATGAGATATCAGCCATTGCACACGAGGCTATCAATGAGCAGTATCGTATTCTTAATGAAGACATCCTACCAGCCCTTGCCAAAGAAGATATCCGCTATTTAAAACGTGATGAATTAAATGCAGAGCAATCGGCTTGGATGAAGCGTTATTTTACGGAGCAAGTATCGCCAGTACTAACGCCCATTAGCATCGATCCTGCCCACCCGTTTCCGCGACTGGTTAATAAGAGCCTAAACTTTATCGCAACATTAGAAGGCAAAGATGCTTTTGGTCGTGATATCAATCTGGCTATTGTACCTGCGCCGCGTAGTCTGCCGCGTGTCATTCGCCTGCCTGATGAGCTGACTGGCGGCAAAGAGCATCATGTCATGCTCTCAGCTATTATTCATGAGCATATTGGTGAGCTATTCCCTGGGATGAATGTGACAGGCTGTCATCAGTTTCGACTGACGCGCAATGCAGATTTGGACTTGGCAGATGATGTCGAAGATATCGCCAAAGCGCTTGAGGGTGAGCTTGAAAACCGCCGTTTTGGCGACAAAGTGCGGCTTGAAGTCACCACCGATTGCCCAACGCCCATCAGTGACTATTTGCTCAATGAATTTGAGTTACATGACAATCAATTGTACCGTGTCAATGGACCAGTAAACCTAACGCGTCTGCTCTTTGATTTTAATATTCCAGCGCTGCGTTATCAGCCGTTTACCCATGTCGTGCCAAAGGCTTTTCGTAGGGAGGCCGACAAACTTGAAAAGGCGACGAGTATGTTCGCTGCCATGCGTAAAAGTGATGTCCTAGTGCATCATCCTTTTCATGCGTTCTCGCCTGTGGTAAATCTATTGTGGCAAGCTGCCAGCGATCCAAAAGTCTTAGCGATTAAACAGACTTTGTATCGTTCAGGCACCAATTCAGAAATCGTACAAGCGCTCGCAGCTGCTGCTCGTAACGGTAAAGAAGTGACCGCCATTATCGAGTTGCGGGCACGTTTTGATGAGGCATCTAACATTGCGGTTGCAAATTATTTGCAAGAAGCAGGGGCGGTCGTAGTCTACGGTATCGTCGGTTACAAAACTCATGCCAAGCTGATGCTCATCATACGCCGTGAAGAGGACAAAATCCGTCGTTATGTGCATCTAGGGACGGGTAACTACCATGCCGCTAATGCCAAGGTCTATACGGACTACGGTTTGTTTACCGCTGACGCTGATATCTCAGAAGATGTGCACAAGATATTTCAGGAGCTGACGGGGATGGGCAAACCTGCCAATCTCAAAAAGCTGTTACATGCCCCTTTTACTTTGCATGAAAAGTTGATGAGCTTTATTGATGATGAAATCACTCATGCCAAAGCAGGCAAGCGTGCGCATATCATTGTCAAAGCCAATGCTCTGACCGAACGTCGTTTGATAGGAAAGTTATACGACGCCTCGCAAGCAGGGGTTAAGATTGAGCTGATCTTACGGTCTATGTGTTGTCTGCGTCCGCAAGTACAAGGGCTGTCTGAAAATATTACGGTGCGCTCAGTCATCGGACGCTTTTTAGAGCATACCCGCATCTACTATTTTTATAATGCGGGTGATGAGCGGATGTATTGTGGCAGTGCAGACTGGATGGATCGCAACTTATTCCACCGGGTCGAAGTTGCGTTCCCTATTGAAGACAAAAAAATATTTTCTCAAATTTATCAAGACGGCTTACAAAGCTATCTACAAGACAACGTACAAGCATGGACGCTTGACGGCAAGGGACGCTGGAAGCAAGTCCAGCCAGCAACAGACGAGCCACAGCACATTGCTCAAGAGCATTTATTAAAAACCATCAATCACGTTGGTGAAAAAACCTAACAATCCCTACCACATCAGATCATCTGGGATCACATAGGCTGCATAAGGGTCATCATCATCCTGCTCAGTGTCTGACTTGTCGTTGGACACGACGATAAACCCTTCCAATTTGGCATCTATACGATCTGCTAACGGGCGGGGAAGTAGCGCATATCCCTCTTCTAGTCGTGCAATGACCACATGACCAGCCACTATTTGGTCATACAGTTTTTGGGTGACATGGATCTTTTTTATTTTGGACTGATCAACGAATTGATAGCTAACGTCATTTTCCGTACCCGTGACCGTCTCTTTGATTTGATGCTGTTTAATCATTTGAATGATATTAGCATGCAACGTTTTTTGTTCTAAAATCTGCTGTTTTTCTTGATTAAGCTTCTGATCTTTTTCTATCTTTTTTGCTTGAGCTTCTGCCAATGCTTTTTTAGTCTCAATATTTGATGCGTCACCAGTACGTTTGGCGTGTTGAGACTGTTTGCTCAATTTTTTAGCTTTTTTACTATCAACCAAGCCAGCTTTTAATAGTTGAGCTTGTAGGGCATTTTTGGCCATAATTTGATTACCTAGACAATAAATAATGAGTCACTTTTTTAAGGATATATGGTTTTTAAAAATATATGGTAGCAAATTTTGTTAGCGCGTGTCGTGAGTTCTGCCAAATTGCATAAAATATACATAAGATGTGAATAATTAAATAGTTAAACTATATCAATCGTCCACTGACGAAGGTTACAAACTGTCTTTTAATATCACATTTATTCACACATTGATACGGCAGTACACTAGTGCTATCACTAATATGGGACATATAATCATTGTAATGCTGAACAATAAAGACAACTTTATAAATCAATAACTTCGTATACCAATAATAAAATTTATAATCTCATCATAAAAGTAGGAGCTGACTATGAGCGACATGAGCAAAGCTGTTTCAGATATTAAGCAAGCTGCAGAGCAGGTAGATAGCCAACAGATTGATAACAACTTAAAAAATACCTCTCATTCTAATATTGCCGAAGAGCTGAGTGAAGAAGAGCGGACTCCTTTTATCGAAGATGAGCTACGTACTGACAAATAATCTACGTTTTAAAGGAATAAGCATATTAGTGCTATAAGCTTGGTATCTTAAGGATATTTTTAAATTGTAAATATAAAGGACATTTCATGCCAAACAATACTGATCCAAACAACGAAAAAGCGGTGCCGATGAATGATCCTGCGACCGTACGTTCTGAGAATCCCAAAGACAGTTATGAAGGGCGTAAGCATGAGCCAAATATAGATGGGCCAGAGCAAGCGTCTCAGGAAACAGATGAAGTATATGTCGATCCTCGTAAAGAAGAAGACTTACCTCCAGGAGGCAAGAACGTTGGTGACCTAAACGCTTACGATTTAAGTCAAAAGAATAATCCGTAGATCATTGTTAGTCCTACAATTATCGTTTGACCGATTTAATGTATTTATAATAAAGATATAAGGAAAAACTCATGGAAACGAAAGATCCTGCACTGACAAAGACACTCATGACAGATGATGATTCAGCTAATACTGATTTACGTAATAACGATGTAGAGCGTAATGATTTAGACAGCGATAATATGAACAATCAGCCATTGTCAGAAGAATCAGCCAAGGCTAACGAAAAAGAATTTCATGACAGTCGTGATGAAATTGAGGCCACTACCTCAGTCAATAAAGGGACTGATACCTTTGGTGAAGAGGTGGTTCACTCAGAGCATGTAAATGATGGTGACAATCCAGCACGCCAGCCTGATCGACGTGATCAAGAAGGCAGTACAGCATTTGATGAAAACGTTAATGAAGAAACAGTTGGTAGTACAGCGCCTAAAAGCGAAGAGGTCACTGATGAAAACCGCTATGCGAGTATCGCCAATGCACAATCTCGTACTTTAAATCCAGATGAAAAGAATTCAATTCGATAAAAACTGTCAATGAGTGCAATGATAATTGGCAATATTCGTTGTATAGTCAATTCGCTATAAAAACGATACACCAGTTGCGCATTACGTTACAACGTATCGATTTTATTTGGTATCGATTATATTTACAAGTGCTACATATAGTGGTCTGGATATAACTTAGATGTTCATAATAAAAAGGAAGACTAATGAGTACTCCCAAAGATAATGATGTTAATAAAGACTACGAGTTGAAAGATGCAGACGACAATAAAGGTATCGTACCTGATGATGCGCTGCAAAAAGCGAATCCAGCTGCTGCTGAGCGAAAGAGTGAGGATCATGATCCGCACCATATTGCAAAAGATGCCAAGCAATACGATAGTCCACTCATGGAAGATGACAAATAGCGTCTTTTTTACAAGCTATAAAGGTAAAGCAAGTAAATAATAGACCAAAGTAAAAAGGTACTATCGCCAATCAAGTGATAACTTTGATCAGCAATAGTACCTTTTTGCTATATCTATAGGACCATATTTTATAGGCCGTTCCGTTATGGTATCGGTACACCGCTATGAAAGCGTAGCTCAGTGTCTGGACTAGATATTAACTCTGCTTCTACGTCTCTAAATAATGCCACACGTTCATCGATATTGTCATCACATAATGACTGTGCGAGGGCCAGATAGTCCTCGAAGTGACGGCTTTCTGATTTAAGTAAATAACGATAGTATTTGGCCAAGCGTTCATCGTTAATGACCTCAGCAAGAGCAGCAAAACGCTCACAAGAGCGCGCTTCTATAAATGCGCCAATGATCAATACGTCTACCATAGCAGCTGGCTCATAGGTACGTTTATGCTTTAACAGACCTTTAGCATAACGGCCAGCACTAAGATATATCCAGTCTTGACCACGCTCATTCATAATACCCAGTACTTGCTCGTAGTGCAGCATCTCCTCACGTATCAGCTGTGCCAATTTACGCTGTAAATCATAAGAAAACTCGTAGCGAAACAACAAGTTCATGGCAGTCCCTGCTGCTTTTTTTTCGCAGTTGGCATGGTCTTGAATGATAAGTGGCAAGTTCGTGATGGCAGCGTCTACCCAACTTTGTGTGGTTCGACTACCCAAGAATTCGTAAATAGGGGACAGATCTACCTTTATAGGTGTTCGTAGTTGAGTCACATCAATACTATCGTCGTTTTGATTATCAGGGTCCTGCAAAATATCATTGTCTATATTATTTGGTACATCACTCATGAGGTTCTCGATTACTGGCTATTAACATCTCAATTTTATTTTGAACTGACTGTAGTTAGCGCTATTATAGCTAGCACTAAGCATGCATAAAAAATCAGCGATTCAACCTGCTGGCGCGCATAGTATAACAGTAGGCTGTCCTTACATGAACCACTAACCCCTAACGCAAATAGCAAGGCTGCTAAGCCTAATAACACTAAGATTTTATTTTGTAATTATTGCTTACAGTTTATACTTACCCTTGAGTCATCTTCTTGAGTAGTATCAGCTATAGCGTCTAAGGCTTATGTCCTCTACAGTATCATTCTTATACAACTCAAATATTTATTTGGTGAATGTCTCGTTATTGTTTATTTCACTATTTGATAGTAGGATAATATTTTATCTTAGAGACACTTTACTCTAACATTGACTGTCAGCACTACTATATAGGTAGCGCTACCTTAACTGTTATTAGTTGGGCATGACCAAGCTATATTGTTTATAGCAAGCTCTATAATACTTACTTAGCACAGTATTCATATCTGAATCAGATATTAGGTGCTAAACATCTCTCAAGCGTAACCGCTATTATAATAAATCATCATTGAATTCCATCATCCACAGATAAGGACACCACTATGAACCAGACTTCTCACTCTAATCGTATCCAAAAAGGTATTCTCGCAATCGACCAGGAGATGTACGACTTTATTGAAAATGAAGTACTACCTAAAGTTGGCGTTGATTCGGATAGTTATTGGTCAGGTTTTGAAAAGGTTGTCAAAGAGTTTACTCCGCGTAATAAAGAGCTACTAGCTATCCGTGACAAAATGCAAAGTCAGATTGATCAATGGCATTTGGACCATCCTGCTAAAGATGGTGAGATTGACTATCCTACTTATAAAGCTTTTTTAAAAGAGATCGGTTATCTATTACCAGAAGGCGAAGACTTTAAAGTAAGCACCCAAAACGTCGATGACGAGATTGCTCATATTGCAGGGCCACAGCTGGTTGTACCTGTACGTAATGCTCGTTATGCACTAAATGCTACTAACGCACGTTGGGGGAGTCTCTATGATGCGTTGTACGGCACTGATGTGATTAGTGACGACAATGGCCAAGAAGCCACAGGTGGTTACAATCCTACTCGCGGCGCTGCAGTCGTCGCTTATGCCAAAGACTTCTTAGATGATAATTTTGCATTGGCATCCGGTTCTTATAGTGATGTCACAGGATTCAAAATAGTCGATGGCAACCTTCAAGTTGCGATGGGTGAGAGCAGTACGCAATTGCAAGATCCAGCAAAATTCGTCGGTTACGTTGGTGAGGCTGACAGTCCATCAGGTGTTTTGTTAAAAAATAACAATTTACACGTAGAGATTCAGATCGATGGCAGTCATCCAGTAGGCAAAGACGATCCTGCATATATTAAAGACGTACTGCTAGAGTCTGCCATTACCGCTATTCAAGACTGCGAAGACTCCATCGCTGCTGTCGATGCAGAAGAAAAAGTCGAGGTGTATCGTAATTGGTTTGGTCTTATGAATGGCGACTTACAAGAAACCTTTGAAAAAGGCGGTAAGACTCGTACGCGCAAACAAAACCCAGACCGTGAATATACCACGCCAGAGGGCGGTAAGCTGATCCTACCAGGTCGCTCACTGCTGCTTATTCGTAATGTCGGTCATTTAATGCAAAACCCTGCCATTTTAGTCGACTTAGGCGAGGGGTCTGAAGAGATATTTGAAGGGTTAATGGATGGTTTAATCACGCCGTTATTGTCTTTAAATGACATCAAGGGCAGAAATCAGCTGTCAAACTCGCGCACAGGCTCAATGTATATCGTCAAGCCAAAAATGCATGGTCCTGATG
This sequence comes from Psychrobacter sp. 1Y10, assembly GCF_052259005.1. Classification (NCBI taxonomy): domain Bacteria; kingdom Pseudomonadati; phylum Pseudomonadota; class Gammaproteobacteria; order Moraxellales; family Moraxellaceae; genus Psychrobacter; species Psychrobacter sp. 1Y10. Next base: position 432,118 of record NZ_JBQQES010000001.1, read on the forward strand.
AAGTCAAAATGGCCAATGACCTGTTTAACGCCTCAGAAGACTTGTTAGGCTTAGAGCGCAATACTATTAAAATCGGTATTATGGATGAAGAGCGCCGTATGACGGTCAACTTAAAAGAAGCGATTCGTCAAGCCAAAGAGCGCGTTATCTTTATCAATACAGGCTTCTTGGATCGTACGGGTGACGAGATGCATACCAGCATGAATGCAGGAGCATTCGTCCCTAAAAGCGAGATGAAGTCACAAGCGTGGCAGCCAGCCTATGAGCAATGGAACGTTGATATCGGGCTAGAGACAGGTCTGCAAGGTCATGCTCAGATTGGTAAAGGCATGTGGGCAAAGCCTGATGAAATGAAAGAGATGATGGATACCAAGGCGGCGCATCCAAAAGCGGGTGCTAATACTGCATGGGTTCCGTCTCCAACTGGCGCAACCTTGCATAGCATGCACTATCATCAAGTAAGCGTCGCTGATGTCCAAGACAGTCTAAAATCGCGCCAGCGTGCAAGCTTAGATGATATCTTGACCATTCCATTGGCCAAAGATACCAACTGGACAGAAGAAGAGAAGCAACAAGAGCTTGAGAACAACGCTCAGGGTATCTTAGGGTATGTCGTACGCTGGGTAAACCAAGGCGTTGGCTGCTCTAAAGTGCCAGATATCAATGATGTGGGTCTAATGGAAGATCGTGCTACTTTACGCATCTCAAGTCAACACATCACCAACTGGTTACATCATGATATCGTCAGCGAAGAGCAAGTGATGAATGCGATGAAACACATGGCAAAAGTTGTGGACGAGCAAAATGCAGATGACCCAGATTATCAGCCAATGGCTCCTAACTTTGAAGATTCTTACGCATTTAAAGCGGCATGTGATCTTGTATTCAAAGGACGCGAGCAGCCAAGTGGCTATACCGAGCCATTATTGCATCAAGCTCGTTTGGACCTAAAAGCCAACGTATAACCTCATTAAATAGCAAAAAATAGCAAAATTGGCCATTATTTACTCTATAACGGAACATTCTTTATCAAAATACTCACTATTTTTATAAAAATTAAGAATATTTTTTAGGGTGTTTTGAAAGGTTTTTAGAGGTTATTAGGCTGTCAATAAGTAGCTTTGCTAATCATGGTTATAAGCATGACCACTAGTCTTTTCAAAGGCTGGTGGTTTTTTTATGAATATTCATTTGTTGTTACTAAATAATTCTCGAATTTTGTGCTATAAATATTTGAGCAACATTCTGTGATTAAGCAGTAAAAAAGATGTTGCAAATTATGTCAGAGTTGTTATGCTTATAGGCGAAGTATGAGTTTGGTAACGGATGTTACACACTAGAGCGTTAAAGACCTAAGTTTACATAGTGGTTACGCGGTTAGTATCAGTTATGTAAGTCATGGTTTTTTTCATCTTACGGTAATAGAACTTCGCCACACTTGTTTCTGACTAATCTCGGTAGCCAGTTACACATTATATCTTTGAGGATTTGTGACGATACCTTTTTGAGCATTAGCTAATAACAGCTCGCTCATTACTAAAATTGTAAAGTGGAGATACACCCATGAAAAAACTACTTTTAGCTTCAGCAGTTGCTGCTCTATCTGTATCTGCAGCTAATGCCGCACCAACTCTATATGGTAAAGCTTTTTTAGCCGCTGACTACGAAAACGCTGAGTTTGATGGTCCTTCTGGTAACATGTACGACGAAGATACGTTAGAGATTAACTCTCATGCTTCACGTATTGGCCTTAAAGGTTCTGAAGCCATGACTGCGAATACTGATGTGATCTATCGGTTAGAGTATGGCACAAGTATTGATGGTGATAATGCTACCTTCACTAACCGTGATACCTATCTTGGTGTGGTCAACAAGCAATTTGGTGAGTTCCGTGTTGGTAAAAACCAATCTAGCCTAGCGCGTATTGACAACGTTGTAGTGAACCAAGGTTACTGGGATAACTTAGGTCAAACTCAAAATGAAAGTGAGGTTGTTGAAGCGTTAAATATGGCTGATAGTGGTCGTATCAATAGTTCAGTTATCTGGACTGCACCAAAGTATGAAGGTCTACCAGTACAACTGTCTGCTATGTACAGCTCTGACGATGCAAATGGCAATGATAACGAAGGTTTTGGTGTAGCAGCGCTATTTGATCAAGGTACTGGTTTTACCGCTGGTATTGCTTATGACAAAGATCAAAACATCGACGGTGACATCATCCGCGGTACAGCAACTGTAGATCTAGGTAAGTACATGGCTTATCCAGTCAATCTAGGTGCCTTATACCAAGTAGGTGATTACGATGGCGGCGAATCAAAAGAAAAAGGCTTTGTAATCAGTGCTGAAATGGGCTTAACTAACTTTGCTCGTCCAGCGTCTGTATACACGCAATACAACAATACGTCAAACCTAGGCGGCTTTGATAATGCTGATTCAGATCAGATTGTTGTTGGTGGTAAATACTTCTATAAAGATAACATCATCGCTCATGCCTATGCTGGTATGAATAAAGCTGATAACGTACCATATAATCCAGCTGAACTTGAAGTTGCACCAAGAGGTGACGCGGAAGTAATCGTAGTTGGTACTGGTCTAGAATACTTATTCTAGTATGAACTAGAATTTGCTTCTAAAAAACTCATCCTTCGGGGTGGGTTTTTTTGTTGTGTTAATTTTGCTTTAGAACAGACAGAAAAAAACGTAAAAACGCAAGGCCATTCTAGGCTTTGTGCATTTAATACCCTGCTTAATGAATGACCAAGTATTAGAGTGAATATTTATGATGAAAAAACTCCTTTTAACATCAGCGATTGCTATTGTATCTGTACCAGTTGCGCAAGCAGCCCCAGAAATCTATGGCAAAGCATTCTTGACCACTGATTATATTAATGACGAGGCGGATTACACTAATCGTGTAGATGATGCCCCTGAGGACTCTGATGTGGACTCAGTACAAATTAACTCAAACTTTTCACGACTAGGTCTCAGAGGTTCTGAAGCGATTACTGCAAATACTGATGTAATATATCGATTAGAGTATGGCATTGATATCGATGGCGATGACAGTAATACTTTTACAAGTCGTGATACTTATCTAGGTCTAGTAAATAAAGACTACGGCGAGTTTCGCGTTGGCCGTAATACCTCTGTATTAGGGTATGTGTACGATCCGATGGTTGCAAGAGCTTACTGGGATAATCTAGGGAAAAGAACCCTGAATGACAATGGCGGAGTTGCTGCACTAAATATGCTTGACTACACGCGCTCTGATAGCTCGGTGTTGTGGATTGCCCCTGAATATAAAGACTTGCAGCTGGTAGTGCAGTATGTGGCTGATGAGGGTTCTGATGACAACAAAGACAAAGATGGCTATGGGGCTGCACTCAAGCTAGATAAAAATAGTTACACTGCTGCGATCGCTTATAGTAAGGATATCGAGGCAAGTGGTAGTATCAATACCTTAGACTTTGTCACTGATGATAATGCTGAAGGTCTTATAAATTATGGCGGTGATGCCTTTCGCGGTACGATAACCGTCGATTTAGATGAATATATAGATATGTCAACTCCCTTAACCTTAGGGGCAGTATATCAGCAAGCTGACTATGACTTTGTAGGCTCTCATAAAGAAAAAGGCCTGATAGTTAGTGGCAAAATGGCATTAGAGAACTTTGCTCACCCAGCTTCTGTCTATCTTCAATATAACAAAACAGACAATCTAAACGGTATCGACAATAATAATTCGGATCAGATTGTATTGGGCGGTGAATACGAGTTGAAAGATAATGTGATCGCTCACGCTTATGTTGGTCAAAACTCAGCCGATTATACCAGTCCTTTAGATCCTACCAACTCTGTCGCAGATATTAAGGTCTTCGCCGTTGGTGGCGGTTTGGAATATCTGTTCTAGTGGCTTTTATCTAAGTAGTCTGTATTGTAAAATCGTCCAAGTGATAGCTAAACATCATAACTATATAATGTTAAAGGACTCATCCTTCGGGGTGGGTTTTTTCGTTGTGCCAACTTTAATAGGGTAACAGCCAGTAAAACCTAAGAGTTTAAGAGACTTTGAGTTTTTACCCTATATTTTATGGCGTATTTTTAGTAAAATCCTCTTTTACCAATTACCGATAGAGTACTATGACCAAGTTTATATTTGTGACCGGTGGGGTAGTGTCCTCACTAGGGAAAGGTATTACCGCAGCTTCCCTTGCCGCGATATTAGAAGCGCGCGGTGTGAGTGTAACCATGACCAAGATGGATCCGTATATAAACGTTGATCCAGGGACGATGAGCCCGTTCCAGCATGGTGAAGTTTTCGTCACTGAAGATGGGGCGGAGACAGATTTAGATTTAGGCTATTATGAGCGTTTTTTACGTCATTCTAAGATGAGTAAGAGCAACAACTTTACCAGTGGTCGCATCTATCAAAACGTGCTGAATAAAGAGCGCCGCGGTGAGTATCTTGGTGGTACGGTACAGGTGATTCCGCATATCACTGATGAGATTAAAAGTAAGATTCTAGCCAGTGGCGAAGGCTATGATATCGCTATTATCGAGATTGGCGGTACGGTCGGTGATATCGAATCACTGCCCTTTATGGAAGCGGTACGTCAGATGCAAGTAGAGCTTGGTCGTAATCGCGCCATGCTAATGCATTTAACGCTCGTGCCCTATATTGCCAGTGCAGGTGAAACCAAAACCAAACCCACTCAGCATTCAGTGAAAGAGCTGCGCTCTATTGGGTTGCAGCCTGATATTTTGATTTGCCGCTCTGACCATCATATCTCTCAAGACAACCGCCGTAAGATTGCACTATTTACCAACGTCGAAGAGCGTGCGGTCATTATGTGTGAAGATGCCCAAAGTATCTATCAGATACCGCGTACCCTTCATGAGCAAGACCTTGATGATTTGATTTGTGAGCGTTTTGGTCTTGATGTACCTGAAGCGGATCTGAGCGATTGGGACAAGGTGGTTGAGGCTCAGCTAAACCCTGAATCGACTGTTACAGTAGCAATGGTGGGTAAATATGTCGAATTGCCTGATGCTTATAAGTCTATCAACGAAGCATTGCTACACGCTGGTATTACTCATAAAGCAGATGTCAAAATCAACTACATTGATGCTGAGCATTTAGAAGATGATGAGAGCTTACTGACACAGTTAAATGATGCTGATGCCATCTTAGTGCCAGGTGGTTTTGGAGAGCGTGGTACGAATGGCAAAATACAAGCCATCACCTATGCTCGTGAAAACAACGTCCCATATCTAGGCATCTGCCTTGGTATGCAGCTGGCAGTGATTGAGTATGCTCGTAATGTAATCAAAATTGATGCTAACTCTTCTGAATTTGATCGCAAGACTGCAGAGCCTATCATTGGTCTGATTACTGAGTGGTTAGATGAGCGCGGCGAGTTACAGATTCGCAGCGATGATTCAGATCTTGGTGGGACGATGCGTCTGGGTGCACAGCAAGCTGAACTGGTTTCTGGTAGCAAATTAAGCCAAATCTATGGTGCTAGTAATATCACAGAGCGTCATCGTCATCGTTATGAGATGAATAACCGTTATATCGAGCCATTAGAGCAATCAGGCATGACTATATCAGGTTATTCAGCCAAGCAGCATCTGGTCGAGTCGGTTGAGATTAGCGATCATCCTTGGTTTATCGCGGTACAGTTCCACCCCGAATTTACCAGCTCGCCACGCGGTGGTCATCCACTGTTCAACAGCTTTGTGAAAGCTGCGAAGAACTATAGCGAAGCTAAATAGGGTTTTAGGCTTTTGTTACAGCTATTATATTAATTAAAAGACTGATCTTCGGATTGGTCTTTTTTTATGAGCTGATAGTTGGCTGAACTTTCACAATATTTGTATCTGTCCATCTACCATTTGTCTGTGGCCTCTAATTACGCTTAGATACTTTTTTTAATTGAGCCATCGGTTACAATAGCGGATAGAGATATCGATAACTATAAAGAGGATCACTGTTTCATGGATAATTTATCTACAGCTCAATCGCATATTCAGCTTACTACTCCTAACAATAATACGATTAATATTGGTAACGATCAGCCGTTTGTGTTGTTTGGCGGTATGAACGTCTTGGAGTCTAAAGAGTTGGCATTTGAGATTGCTGAGCAGTATGTCGAGATATGCCAGCGTTTAGGGATTGGCTATGTATTTAAGGCCAGCTTTGATAAAGCCAACCGTTCAAGCTTACACTCATATCGTGGGCCTGGATTGGAACAAGGTATCGATTGGCTCGGTCAAATTAAAGAAAAGTTTCAAGTACCGATCATCACTGATGTGCACGAGCCGTATCAAGCAGCACCCGTCGCTGAGGTTGCCGATATTATTCAGTTACCGGCGTTTTTATCGCGTCAGACTGACTTAGTGCATGCGATGGCAAAGACTGATGCGATTATTAATATCAAAAAAGCGCAGTTTTTAGCGCCGCATGAGATGCGTCATATCGTTAATAAATGTCTTGAAGGAGGTAACGATAAACTTATTCTATGTGAGCGTGGTAGTGCTTTTGGTTATAATAACCTGGTCGTCGATATGCTCGGGTTCGATACGATGAAGCAGATGAATATACCAGTGTTTTTTGATGTGACCCACAGTCTACAGCAGCCAGGGGCACGTAGTGACAGTGCAGGCGGACGCCGTGAGCAAATCACAACCCTTGCACGTGCTGGTATGGCAACCGGACTAGCAGGGCTATTTTTAGAGGCGCATCCAAACCCAGAAACGGCAAAGTGTGATGGGCCATGCGCCTTGAGAACCAGTCAATTAGAGCCATTTTTGCGTCAGTTAAAGCAAGTGGATGATTTAGTAAAAAGCTTTGAGGTGTTAGATACTCATTAATGGATAAGTAACAAAGAGGGCAGCACAATGGCGATTCAGACAGCACAAGTGAGTATTGAGAATATCGATGACGCTGAAGGATTAGACAGTGTCATGATAGCGTTAAAGAACATCACAGGGGTCACTGCGATAGATCTTGATGCAGCGAGTAGCATCGCAACCGTGCGCTACGATGATACCGATACCAGTATTCACGCCCTAACAGCTGCGATTAGTACGGTCGATTATGTGACCCAGCCATATCCTATTGATGCACCGCAAAATCCAAATTATGATAATTAAATAACCTTATCATGTTAGCAAAAAGCTATTATTCTTTAATAAAGTGATAACCAAAAGGTGTTGTTGTTAACGATGATTCGGCTTATGCTAGTCGAACGTTGTTTTGATAAGTCTTTAATAGTTAATTACTAGATTTTCATACAAGCAATTCATTAATTTATAATAATAAGGAGCTCAACATGGCAAGCCAAACACGTATTATCAAAATCGACGGTATGACTTGCGGCGGTTGTGTGGCAAGTGTGCATACTGCGACTGACAGTATTGATGGTATAGACACTATTTCTGTCGATCTTGCTGACAATCTAGCAACGGTGACTTTCGACGATAGTAAGACCAGCGCAGAGGCTATTGCGTCTGCTATCGATGAGGCAGGATTTGATGCCACAGTCGCCAACTCTTAAGTTTTTTTCTACAGAAAAACCAGCTATCATAGCTGGTTTTTTTAATGGTCGTTTATTATCTTTTTAGTAGTTTTTAACGATTATAATTTGTAGCTGGTCACTATGATTTATCTATCATCTATGTTCATGCTGTTTAATTGAATGCCCTTGAAATGTTAGTGACCACAACCATCTACTATGTATATCAATATGTATTTTAGTATAATAATATGTAGGTTATTCGGGGCTACAGATCAGATATCTATGCTGAGACCCAGTTAAACTACCAGACTGATTAAGCTACCTGATACGCTTAAAGTTTTGCATAACAGTTAGCCTTTTTTATAGCTCATAACAATCTATAAATGCTCTATAAACGCTCTCCATAAACATTGTAACGAGTTTTATTTATGAATGATTCTATCCGTACTGCCGATGACCAATCCTATGATGTCGATACTGACATTCAGTCCAATACGCTGCTTGAGCCTCAGCGTGCGCACTTGCAACTAGCCATTGATGGTATGACATGTCAGGCCTGCGCATCTAGAATCGAGAAAGTCCTTAACAAGAAGTCCTCAGTTTATGAGGTGAATGTCAACTTCGCAGGTGAGACTGCCAATGTCGATTATGATCCAGCGCAGACGACGCCTGAACAAATCACAGAGTGGGTAAGTAAAACAGGTTTTGTCGCAAACGTGCAGGCAGGAGATAGATTGTTTGCCAAGACGGATACAGACACCGCGACAGAGTATCCATGGCGATTGATTGCGCTATGGGTCTGCTTGGTGCCTTTTTTGGTCGGTATGGCGGGGATGCTCTTTGGACAGAGTATGGCGTGGATGCCGCCTGTTTGGATTCAATTTATCCTTGCAACCATTGTACAATTTGGCTTGGCGTTGCCGTTTTATAAAAGTGCTTGGGCGTCCATCAAGGGCGGTCTTGCCAATATGGATGTGCTGGTGGTCATTGGTACGGTCACTATTTGGGCATATTCAACGTATCTATGGCTCACGCATGGCGATGGTACGTTAAACAGTCTATTGCAAAGCGGTCATGGTAGTGGACACGGACCAGCTGTATATTTTGAAGCAGGGGTGATGGTCATTGCTTTTGTCCGCACGGGTAAGTATTTAGAGGAACGTACCAAAAAGCATAGTCTTAATAGTATCGATCTATTGTTGTCATTGACGCCAGATGAAGTCGAACAACAACAGTCAAATGGCGACTTTCACAATGTCGCACTGCAAGACGTGCAGGTCGGAGATATCCTGCGTGCCAAACAAGGCAGTCGCGTTGCCACCGATGGCGTGGTCATTGATGGTAGTGGCTGGTGCGTTGAGAGTCATTTAACTGGCGAGTCTGTGCCCCTAAAAAAAGAAGAAGGAGGTGAGCTGCTTGCAGGCGCTTTGGTCGAGAATGGTAGCTTATTATACCGCGTCAGTGCAAAAGGTAGCGATACCAAACTTGGTGATATGGTGCAAGCGCTTAGCGATGCGCAAGGCTCCAAAGCCAATTTGGCGCGTCTGGCTGATAGAGTAACAGCAGTATTTGTCCCAGTTGTTGTGGCCATTGCTATCGTCACCTTTGCGCTGACATGGTGGCTGACCGGTGCGATCGATACGGCCTTAATGCATGCAGTTTCAGTATTGGTGATTGCGTGTCCCTGTGCCCTTGGTTTGGCGACGCCGGCGGCTATTATGGCAGGTATGGGTGTCGCTGCGCGTCATGGTGTCTGGTTTAAAGACGCGCAAAGCCTTGAGGCAGCAGGTAATATTGATACTGTCGTTTTGGATAAAACCGGTACCTTAACTGTTGGCAAACCGACGATCGTTGATCAAGTGATGGTCGATAAATCTTTACCAATAGATGATGTGTTGCAAATTGCTGCAAGTGTTGAAGCACATGCCAGTCATCCGCTGGCAACGGCGCTTATCAATGCAGCAAAAGCGCGCAAGCTGTCGTTGTTGACGGTCACTGATATTAGCGTCATTAGAGGTGCTGGTATACAAGCAAATATAGAAGGTCTTGGTTTGGTTAAAGTCGGTACGGCAGAGTTTGCCAGTCTAAATTTACCTAAGCTGATGCCAAAAGTGTGGCAAATCGCCAGTACGGTTGCTGTCAGTATTAATGATGAACCCTTAGGCGCCTTTGCCCTTGCTGATGATCTAAAGACGGATACTCCGCAGGCTATTACTGCACTACAAGATGCTGGTATCAATGTTATTTTGATGAGTGGTGATAAACAGTCTGTCGTCGATCATGTGGCAGGACAGCTGGGTATTGGGCAAGCTTATGGCAAGATGAGTCCTCGTGATAAAGCCAGCCAAATTGCTGTACTGCAAACGGCGGGTCATAAAGTGGCGATGGCAGGAGATGGGGTTAATGATGCACCAGCGATGGCAACCGCTGACGCCAGTTTTGCCATGTTTGAGGGAACAGATGTGGCTCAGCATAGTGCGTCTGCACGTTTGATGGGCGAGTCGCTCATGCATATTGACGCTGCGCAAAAGATCGCTCAAGCAACCTTACGCAATATCAAACAAAACTTGTTTTTTGCCTTTATTTATAATTGCTTAGGTATACCGCTTGCCGCTTTTGGTTTTTTAAACCCTATGATCGCTGCTGCTGCTATGGCGCTGAGCTCTATTTCAGTATTAATGAATGCGCTACGATTAACACAATTTAAGACAAAGGTTGAACTGAATAACACCGTATCTGCGTCTAATATGAACAGCCAGAACCCAGCAAAAACGTAAATAATATATTTTTTTAATAATATATGCACTTAAACGAGACAATGATGCCAAGCGTTATATAAATGTTTGGTTTTATGGACGCCAGTTGGTGTAAGATAAGGGAAGTTTAACTAAATATATGCTATGATGCCAAGCACTATAGCCGAGTATTATTGTAACGAATAGACCTTCAATGACTTTCAAAAACAGCTGGTTGTATGATGGTTTATCATTGTTGCAAATGCATGAGCTATCAGATATTTTTCTTTATTTTTTGTATTCTAGTTGCCGTTTTTTATCCCACAAACTTGGCATGACCAAAGGAATTAACAGACATTATGTACGCTGAAGAAATTACCAACGTCACCGCAATTAAAGACATTCGCGCTCGTGAGATTTTAGACTCGCGCGGTAACCCAACGATTGAAGCCGATGTTATCTTGGCTGATGGCACTGTTGGCCGTGCTGCTGCTCCAAGTGGCGCATCAACTGGCTCACGTGAGGCGCTTGAGCTACGTGATGGCGACAAAGATCGCTACATGGGTAAAGGCGTCAAAAAAGCCGTTGCCAATGTCAACAGTCAAATTCGTAGTGCATTAATGGACAAAGATGTCACTGAGCAGCAAAGCATCGATGATGCGATGATTGCGCTAGATGGGACAGAAAACAAAGACAATCTAGGCGCTAATGCCATGTTGGCCGTCTCTCTAGCAACTGCTAAAGCTGCTGCTAAATCACAAAATTTGCCATTGCATCAATACATCGCTGACTTGCGGAATCAGACTTCTTTAACGATGCCTGTACCGATGATGAACATCTTAAACGGTGGTGAGCACGCGGATAACACAGTTGATATCCAAGAGTTTATGATTGAGCCAGTTGGTTTTACAAGCTTCTCAGAAGCATTGCGCGCTGGCACTGAGATTTTCCATAGCTTAAAATCTGTCCTAAAATCACAAGGTCTAAATACAGCGGTCGGTGACGAAGGCGGCTTTGCACCGAATTTACGTAGCAACGAAGAAGCCATCACTGTCATCATGCAAGCGATCGAGCAAGTTGGTTATAAGGCTGGTGACGACATTCATTTAGCTTTGGATTGCGCCGCTACTGAGTTTTATAAAAATGGTCAATACGTCTTAGCAGGCGAGGGCAATAAAGCCTTTGATAGCCAAGGTTTTTCAGATTATCTAGTAGGGTTGGCGCGCCAGTATCCGATTATCTCTATCGAAGACGGTCTTGATGAGTCTGATTGGGATGGCTGGAAATATTTGACTGAGCAAATCGGTGATAAGGTTCAGTTGGTCGGAGATGACTTGTTTGTGACCAATCCTGCCATCTTGCAAGAAGGTATTGATAAAAATATCGCCAATGCAATTTTGATTAAATTTAATCAAATCGGTACGTTATCAGAAACTCTAGATGCAATTTATCTGGCGAAGAAAAACGGTTACGCAACGATTATCTCGCATCGTTCAGGTGAAACTGAAGACAGCACCATTGCAGATTTGGCAGTAGGTACAGCGGCAGGACAAATCAAAACAGGCTCATTGTGTCGTTCAGATCGCGTAGCAAAATACAACCAGCTATTACGTATCGAGCAACAAGTACGCGCAAGCTATCGTGGCCGTGAAGAGTTCATCGGTCTACGTGGTTAATGTTTAAGCTATAAAGCTATATTAAGTGTTAGTGCTAGACGGTATATAGAAATTTATATATTGTCTAGTCAGCTTAGTTAGTCTTTCTTTTATCCTCTTTAGATTATTTGGCGTTATTGTTTTATGAAATACTTCAGCCAATTTATATTACTCGCTTTAGCTGTGGCAGTGCTGTTAGGGTTGCAATATCAGTATTGGTTGGGTGAAAATGGTCGATTTGAACATAATAAACTGCTTACTCAAATTGAAGATCAGCAGCGCCTAAACGACAATCAAGTGGCGGCAAATAACTTGTTACGCACTGATGTACATGACCTAAAAAATGGTCTTGAAGCAGTTGAAGAGCATGCTCGTTTAGACCTAGGCTTAATTAAGCCAAACGAGACCTTTGTACAAGTATCAACTGCACCCAACACTCATAGTCGTCAGTAGCTTTTTTGATATTTCATCAAATCCTTCTTATATAACGACGATTCTCTTTATTTCTTTAGTAACTTTCAAGCTTTGTCTTTTTTAAGCAACGTTGTGATGGGCTTAAATCATGAGTAGCACGTTATGAATACCAAACCTAGTGTACACGCGATGATTGTCGCTGCAGGTCGCGGTAGCCGTTTCGGTGCATCTGTCGCTAAACAATACACAAAATTGCAAGGGCAGACGCTACTACAAAACAGCGTTGCAAGGCTTGCTAGTAGTACCTATATTGATAAGTGCTTATTGGTTATATCAGCAGATGACAGCACGGCACAGACTTTAGATTTTGCGCTTCCTATCGATTATGCTATAGGCGGCAACGAGCGTTGGCAGTCAGTACAAGCAGGCGTAGAGGCTATTGCTAACGCGGGTGCTAAGGACTCAGATCTGGTTCTTATTCACGACGCTGCGCGTCCTGCTGTACCACGTTCTGATATTGATAAAGTTATTGAAGCGGCAATGCTGGAGCCTTATGGCGCGATTCTAGCCACTCCTGTGGCTGATACGCTTAAAGTGTCTACTGACTCTAACGATCAATATGAACCCACAGATAGACCTGTAAGTACAAACAATCAGCACTCTTACATCAAACGTACGATTGATCGTAGTCATATGTGGCAAGCGCAAACGCCGCAAGTATTTCGCATAGGTCAATTGCAGCAAGTATTGGCTTATGTGTCTGAACATCAGCTGGTGATTACAGATGAAGCCAGTGCTTTTGAGCATCTAAACCTTCCTATTCGATTGGTTGATGGCAGTCGTCAAAACATCAAACTTACTTATCCTGACGATATTATATTGCTAGCCGCTATCCTAACTGCTCAAAACTAATACCCTCCTTCTTTTTACATCACTATGACTATCAGTAGCAATCTTAGTACGCTACTGACTTTTCTAATAATACTCATTTTCGTCGTTATAAATATTTATCGGCATAGAGCAGTAACAAAGAGAATGAAGTAGAACGTTTTTATTCTACCTCTTTTTTGATCTTAAATGACTTTAGCCCTCTATATATCTGCATTCGCGAATATAAAGCAAAATACAGAACATTGTCTGGTTACAATTCTTTGTTGCCATGTTACATATTAAGTTGCTTAGTTGACCAAACTGCCTTATTATGTAACCAAGTTCATACAATAAATAATAAAACTTATAATATCAATACTATGACAATGTATGAAGTCTTGTTTTTTATCATATTTTTTTATTTTAAAAATAATAGGCGTTCATTCGCTTGACTTTAAGGGGCAATTGATTGTCAGACGTTACTACTATGAATACATCAGAAGAATTAGAACTCTATCAGTTTGTATATGTTAGCCGAATTACTTCTACTGGATTATCAGGCGCGAGTACCCTAAATGATATCGCTGAATTTTCTATAAAGAATAATAAGAGCGATAACATTACTGGCGTACTCTGCTATGGCAACGGTTATTTTTTTCAGTGTGTGGAAGGGACGGAGCAAGTATTAACCAACTTGAAAAACCGTCTTTTGTTAGATGATAGACATAAAGATATACAGACTCTAGACTTTTCGGCGATTAGTGAGCGCGGATTTACTGGCTGGTCGTTACGCTCCATCATCCTTGAACGTTGGATGGTTAACGATCCTAAAGCGAAGGCACTTATGCCTTTTAAGCCCTACAATTGGGCCCCTAATGAATGGAAGCAATTCTTGAAAATTTTAAAAGGTTATTATAAAGAGCAAGAGGGAACAGGCGACATCGATGCTCAACCGATTAAGTACAATGCACTAGGTCTGACATTAGGGAAAGTAGTGGGGCAGCATCAAGCCTTTTTCCTAATCCAAACTGTATTGGGTGCACTTATTATATTGGCATTGTTATGGTTTATGCTCTCTGATAAATTCTAATAATAGATAAATCTTCAATGCTTTACAAAGAGCCAGCGTCCTGCTGGCTTTTTATGTTTTATGTTTTATGTTTTATGTTTTATGTTTTATGTTTTATGTTTTATGTTTTATGTTTTATGTCTAAAATAATAAAGCTATTAGGGTAAAAATAGACATAAAAAAAGCCCATAAAATCTATTAGATTTTATGGGCTTAAAAAACGCTAAATTAACTGCTATAGCGTTTTAATATGTGGCGTCCCCAGGGGGATTCGAACCCCCGTTACCGCCGTGAAAGGGCGGTGTCCTAGGCCTCTAGACGATGGGGACTAGGTACTACGCTTCAGCTGCTTTCACCGTTTATGCTGAAGTGGTGCACATTTTAATGGCGTCGACGCTTTGTGTCAAGCCTTTTTCTTCGTCTTTTTAAAATTAAATATCTTTTTTTGATAGCGCGGCGGGGATGCAAGTCTTTACTTTTTAAATGATGGCGAATCCACAGTGATGTGCAAGCACTAATAGTCACAGCCAATAACATATAACCAAGAATGGTAGCCCATAATTTGAATTGTGGATCCATTATAAAGTCCCTCCGTTGTTCCTATATAAGGTATCACATACGCGGTATAGAATATGAGCAACTTAGATCATCTATAGAAAATTTCTATATTGATATGGATAAGAATAAAAAAGAGAAGTGAACCTATCAATTGTGTTTATGCCGTGAAATATATGAACCTTAATAGACAGTTACCTTTGTTATGGATTATAAAATCAAGATGGTAAAGTCATCTAAATATTGAAATCAACTCACTGGCTCATAAAGGTAACAATATTCGTCCGTTACTGTTTATTCGTCATCGTTGTCATTCAACTCTACCTCTGTTTGCTCAGTATGTAAAGCATTTGGCAACATAGGGTAGTGGTTTAGAATATGGCAAAATAACTCAGCAGTCTTTTGGGTATCATAGAGCGCTGAGTGAGCATGATTGCCATCAAACTCAAGTCCTGCGGCTTTACAAGCCCGTGCAAGTACCGTCTGACCAAAAGCCAGCGCTGATAAAGTGACTGTGTCAAATACTGAAAACTGGTGAAATGGATTATGGTTTTTGTTATTAGTACGCATGACTGCGGCATTTAAGAATGCTAAGTCAAAATGAGCATTGTGACCAACTAGCACACATTGACGACAGTCTTCAGCACGGCGCACTTCTTTTAAACCTTTAAATATACGACGCAGGGCAGTTTTTTCATCTTCTGCAATCGCTTTACGCATAGGATTGTTAGGATCAATACCGGTAAAGGCCAATGAGCGTGGCTCCAAATTGGCTCCTTCAAAAGGTTCAATATGAGCATTAAGCGCTTCTCCTGGATAGAATACTTCCTGCTCGTTTAACAGAATTGGAATACAGGCAATCTCAAGCAGCGCATCGGTTTGTGCATTAAATCCAGCCGTCTCGACATCTACAATGACGGGTATAAACTTACGAAAGCGCTCTTTCATAGTCATGGGAGCCAAGTCTTGCTCGGTCTCCTCATGGGTTTGGTTGGCATTAGAGTCAGTAGGTAAGTCTATACCTTTATGATTACATGAAGGCTTATTAGTTTGAATGTGTAATGAATCATCATTAGACAAGGTAGCGTCGTTTTGAATGGTCATATTAAGTTAAGTCACTTTTATCGATGATATAAATACATTGACATGCTCAAAGTGTCCAATACTACTAACGTAATAGTAATGGAACACTCACAGCATCTCAGTCGCATTAAGAGTTTTAAGTACGGTTTAAGCTTTGATAGACCATGGTAGCGTCTCACCAGCCATGAGTGGGGTAAGCGTTTGTCCATCAAAATAAGGGTAACCTGCCGGCACTTGCATAGGGTTGTTGGTTAGAGTAACAGTGTTTTCGTTGACTGGCAGGCCATAAAATTGAGCACCAAAACGACTGGCAAAGCCTTCTAGTTTGTCAATTTTGCCAATACTATCAAATGCGGTTGCGTATAAAGGTAGGGCTATTGATGAGCTATAACAACCAGCACAGCCGCAAGCAGCCTCTTTTTTATCCTTAGCATGTGGCGCTGAGTCCGTTCCTAAAAAGAACTTTGGACTGCCACTAGTAGCCACATTGAGCAGTACTTCTTGATGCTGTTTACGTTTTAGAATAGGCAAACAATAAAAGTGCGGTTTAATACCGCCAAGTAGGAGATGGTTACGGTTGAACATCAAATGCTGCGGGGTAATCGTAGCTGCTACTTGATTGCCTTGAGCCAAGACAAAGTCAGCGGCGTCACTAGTGGTAATATGCTCCATCACAATCCTAAGGGTAGGAAATTTGGCAATAATTTGTCCAAGCACTTCCTCTAAAAATCTTTTTTCACGGTCAAAAATATCGACATGATCGTGCGTCACTTCGCCATGTAATAGCAGTGGTAAATTGTGCTTTTCCATGGCTTCAAACACATTAACGCAAGCATTGATGTCAGTTACCCCATCAGCAGAGTTGGTTGTGGCCCCTGCAGGATAAAGCTTGACTGCTTGTACGATACCAGACTGAGCAGCTAATTCGATATCTTTTGGAGTGGTTTGATTGGTTAGATATAAAGTCATTCGCGGATCAAAGGCAGCTTTGCGTCCCGCCTCTAAGTCACTGGCTTGCAGGTGTTGTAATATGCGCTCACGATAAGCGCGGGCATCATCTACGTTTTTGACTGGGGGTACCAAGTTTGGCATACAAATAACGCGATTAAAACTTGCAGCTGCGTGTTTTACAGTAGTCGCTAGCGCGTCATCATCACGCAAATGAATATGCCAATCGTCTGGCTGCAGAATGGTTAGCTCTTTAATGGAATCAGTAATTTGAGTCATAGTGTTCTATGTCTTGAGGTAGTGAAAAAAGGGGAGTGTAAAATATACTAAGGTATAAACATACTAAGGTATAAACGTTGTGACCTGGCCACTTTGATTTGAGCAAAAGCTTGTGTGCAATTATTTTAGCTATAAAAACGTGTGATCAAATGGCCTGCTTTACACAACGCTGTGTGTTCATCACCCTGTTTATTTATAATGCTGTATGAACCTTAACCATCATAGCAGATTTGACCGCTGGACTAAATATATGCCCGAATATAACCGCGTAATCTGCTATTAATAGTGATGCTTTTTAAACATGATAGCGTTACTAGCAGATATGACAGATATATCTGATAAATCATCGCTTACAAAGTCGTTGTCCTTTTGCCAATTGTGAATATGATGTACACTGATTAAGCAATTTAAACTTCGATTCATTGTCAGTGTTTTTTCTGATAACTACATTCTTATATTAGGAGTTGTTCATGGCTCAGCTTGACCCAAAAAATATTAATAAAATCGTATTAGCCTATTCAGGTGGCCTTGATACCTCAATTATCGCTAAATGGCTGCAAGAAACTTATGATGCTGAAGTGATTACTTTCACAGCTGACATCGGTCAAGGTGAGGAAGTTGAGCCAGCACGCGCTAAAGCTGAAGCGATGGGTATCAAAAACATCTATATCGAAGACTTACGTGAAGAGTTTGCTCGCGATTATGTGTTCCCAATGTTCCGTGCCAATGCTATTTATGAAGGCGAGTACCTACTCGGCACCTCTATTGCACGACCATTGATTGCCAAACGTTTGGTTGAAATTGCCAAAGAACACAATGCTGATGCAATTAGCCATGGCGCGACTGGTAAAGGTAATGACCAAGTACGTTTTGAGCTGGGTGCGGTTGCCTTGTCTCCAGATGTTGTGACGATTGCACCATGGCGTGAATGGGATTTATCTAGCCGTGAGAGCTTGATGCAGTACGCCGAAGAGCACGACATTGCCATTGATTATGCCAATCAAAAGACAAAGTCACCATACTCGATGGATGCCAACCTTTTGCACATCTCTTATGAAGGCGGTGTGTTAGAGGAGCCGTATACAGAAGCCGAAGATGATATGTGGCGCTGGTCAGTGAGCCCAGAAGAAGCGCCTGACGCGCCGCAGTATTTAGAACTTGAGTATGAAAAAGGGGATATCGTTGCTATCGATGGTGAAGCCCTTAAGCCTTACGAAGTCATGATTAAGCTCAATGAGATTGGCGGTAAACATGGTATCGGCCGTTTGGATATTGTAGAAAACCGTTACGTTGGTATGAAGTCACGCGGTTGTTACGAGACGCCAGCTGGCACGATCATGTTAAAAGCGCATCGCGGTATTGAATCACTAACGCTAGATCGTGAAGCTGCCCATCTAAAAGACGAGCTGATGCCGCGCTACGCAAAAATCATCTATAACGGTTATTGGTTCAGCCCTGAGCGTATGATGCTACAAGCGCTAATCGACAAATCACAAGAGTACGTCAATGGTACGGTACGTGTGAAGCTGTATAAAGGCAGTGTCAGCGTCGTTGGTCGTAAGTCTGATGATTCGTTATTTGACGAAAAAATTGCAACTTTTGAAGATGATGCTGGTGCTTACGATCAAAAAGATGCAGAAGGCTTTATCCGTCTAAATGGGTTGCGCTTGGCTATCGAAGCCAGTCGTGGCCGCGACTTATCAAAATAATCAAAAGAAACTATCTTTAATAGTTAAATAACCCTCTAAAGCGTAAAAAACAGAGACCTATATTCGTAGTGTCTCTGTTTTTTATTATAAATGTGTTCTAGCACAGCATTTAAAACTATGTAATCCTAGTTGCTATTTACTCAGCTGTAGCGGTTTCTTTAGCCTCATTTTCGTCATCGTTTACCATGACAATAGCGACATCCTGCTGCTGACGCTCTTTGACAGAATCTTGAGCCAATACCTCTTCTGTTGCAGAGACGACACCAGCAGACTTTTGCATCTGATATTTCAAAGTAGCAAGAGCACTAAGACTTCCGATGACAAGAATAACAATTAAAATGACAGGATTTTTCCAAATAGGAGCCGGGGCGTCATACTCAATCGGTTTTTCGCTAATGGTCGCTGGAGTATTATCGCTATTGCCGTTCATAACCCCTAAGCTAACCAACGGAGGTTTTGGTGGATTTTCGGGTTCAGAAGTAATACGCAGACGATTACGCTGCAAGTAAATCTCTGAAATTTTAGCCAACTGTAGTAACCAGCGCTGGTGTGGTAACGTAACAGCGGACATCTCTGCGAACATAAGTAAATCATTATGGCCGCCTTGCTGTATGTTTTCAGATGAACGACCAATTGCCTTTAAATAATTACCGGTTGCAAGCTGCATGTCTTGTGCAGATTCATTATTGTTCGGGGTAAATGCCATCAGCTCATACCAAAAGGGATCAAAGGCTGGTGGCATAGTTGATAACTGCTCGTTATTTAAACGTTTTAACTCTGTGTTTTCTAGCTCGGTCTCTGTATTTTCTATATTAGGTGCTTTACTAGTAGTGGGTTCTACATTCGTAGGGATAATGTCTGACACAGTAGTGGTAAATCGCTCCGCTGATAAAAACTGAGGCTGTAAGGCGAACCACTTGTCTATCTCATCATAATCAAGTTGACTATAGTCTGCTAGTATCGCAAGTTCGCGTAGAGCAATAATGCACAAGCACTTAAGTAATGTTTGTACCTGCACAGTAGTAGCATCAATTTGACTGGCAATGTGATCGCTAGCTTTAATAATATCAGTGCTGTCTTTAAATACAGTATCAGCAGTATCATGACGATAGTATAATGTCGCATCGATAGTCGCAAAATTCATAGAGTTATATCGACGCAGCTCTTTTATAGCACTGCGATTGAATAGTTTTTTGCTAACCGACTGTCCTTGATAACGCTGCTGATACGTAAGTAAAGCACATACTATTGCTTGTAAGCCAGAACCAACGGCAAGACGCGTCTGCGGTAATGATAGCTGAGACACATCAGCTAATAATGATATCATCGGCTGGATATCTTGATATAAAAAGTCATACATCGACACACGTGTCGGTGAAATAGTCGTCATAATCTGCTAGCATCAAAGAATGTGCCTCTATATTACGGTGCCAAATGTCTTGATACAATCCCTTAATAATAGAAATTTTGACCAATTTTAATCATAACGCTATTGGTCATGTCATGAATAACAATCGGATGCTTTTATGAACAATCACGCAAGTCTTGATAAACAGCTAATTATTAACATTGCTCAGCAGACTTTGACTCTATACAAGCAGCACGAAGTTGCAGTTCAATATACGGTATCAACGGCAAAAAACGGCATTGGCAGTCAGCAAGATAGTGGCTGTACACCACTTGGCGAGCACATCGTTGCAGAAAAGATAGGAGGTAGTGAGCCTATGAATGCTGTGTTTGTTGGACGTGTGCCAACAGGCGAGGTATACAACGCAGCTCTTGGTATATCAAATCCTAATCGCGACTGGATATTGAGCCGTATATTATGGTTAAGTGGTCTAGAAGAAGGGGTAAATAAAGGCCATAATAACCAGGGTGGCTGTGATACTTATCAGCGTTACATCTATATTCATGGTACACCAGATACTGAACCTATGAGTATCCCCCTCTCACACGGCTGCGTACGTATGCGTAACAAGGATATCGTTGAGCTATTTGATCAAGTTGAAGAGGGAGATGCCGTTACTATAGTTGCAAGCTAATGAATGATTTTGTAGACAATAGATAACGTTATATTTATTCATTTAAAGCTTAAAAAGACAGCACCTACCAATAGGGCTGTCTTTTTTACTCTATATCTTTGTTATACCGTTATTAGCACGTTTACCAAAAGGTGGGGCTATCTTGAACGTTAGCCAAGCGTTTTTTAGCGCGTTTAACGTCTTTTTTTAGCGTGGCAGCAAACCATCCTGCACCATATAGCGCATTAATATCTGTTGCAGATTTTAACTGATAACGCTGTTGATATAGTGCATGTTTACGATATTTCTCCATTGCTTTTTGTGCTTTTAATACATGTTTTAGCCAGCGTTTGGTTTTCTTTTTAGCTTTTTTCTTATTCAATAAGCGTGAGGCAAATTCACTGGCATAACGCAAGTTTACTAACTGACAATATAAGTCGTCTTGGACCTGATTATGATTTCTGCTTTTTAGATTAACGCTTTTTGAGTCTTCACTATAAGGCCCATTGTCGTTGGCTGCATTTTTATCCTGTAATCTTCGCTCAGTTTCAATAAATTTTGTATACTGCTTCGATAGAGTCTTCGCCAATTTGTCGACAGCAGGCTTATCTGCTTTTGGTTCGAGACTTGGATCACTCATTATAAAAGCAATCAGCTCTAATAACGTAAGTTGAAAGTCATTGGCGCTTACGACATCAAGTGGCTGAATTTTGAGTGTATCGATATCTGCTGTCCAATCAACGCTAGGTGCGCCGCAACTTTGTAGCTTGGGCTCGATGTGAGCGGCTAGGTAAGTAAGCTCTTGGTAGTCACTAAGTAAGGCTGCGGTTTGTGTTAATATTGGTAGCCAATCAGGATTGATCTCATCAGAATAATCAGCAAACACTGTCAAGGCAGCTTGCAAGCGAGTGAGTCCGATAGTCAATTGCAAGACATGTGTATTATCAATGCTACCCGCTACGATAGCACTGCTATTTGGTAATATATGTAATAGACAGTTGTGCACGGCTGCGCGCACAAATGCAGGCATGCTACTGTCTTTATTGACGGCTAGCTGGCTTAGGTCAGCACTAACCGCTGCACTGTGGTTTTGTCCTCTTATCAGTAATCCACCGCGCTCAGCTTTGGTGACAGTAGACAAGCAAAGCTTATAACGTTTGCACCATGTCTTGGCTGTCGCAAACAAAAAATCTACATCTCCTGTTACCAGTTCAAACTCGATTTCTTGAATAGAGTCTCGCTGAGTATCATCAAGACCATGGATGACCTCGCCATGATCGTATGCCATCTCAATGCTACTACCATCTTCATCGTTATTGCCTTGTATTAATAAGCGCGTGATGCGCTCTACATCGGTCACATATAGTCGTGTAAGTTTTTTAGCCAACTTTTTGAGTTTAAAAGCAGCAAGAGCAGGGGCTACCGAGGTATCTTTGTAAATTGTTAAATCAGGCACTAGTGTGTCGCTATCTAGCATTGCCTGTACTTGCTCATTATCTAATACAGCATTATGCTCTAGGCGCGCAGCAATACCATCACCACCAGCTTTGATGGTCTGCACCCAAGTATCGCCTTCTTTACGGATGCGTAAACCAATGCCAGCCTGCGCAAGCTTTTGATCAGACGTATCGTAATAATGCGCCGCCAGTTGCATATGCTTTGAGGATTTAACTTGCGCTTGACGCATTAGACCTTTTAGTCGCGACTCTGGTACCAAAAACTTTAGCTCAATCTCTTGCATAATGGCTCCCGATTATTTTAATACTATATAAGTTATTATCTAGGTGACTACCATCGTATGAAAGCTATCGCTGAATAACAAGTAAAAATTTATTTTTGCTTGGTTTAACAGAGGGCAATAAAAAGCCGCCCTACATAATGCAGAGCGGCTTTTTTTATAACTGGTATTTATAAAATACCATTATAGGTAGTGGGTTACTAGAACTGGTTCATGGTGTTTTTACCGCCACCAGCTTTAAGCGCGTTGTCACCAGAGAATATCTCTTTGTGGTCATCACCAAGGTCAGAACCTGCCATTGCCTGGTGCTTAACACAAGAGATGCCTTCACGGATTTCTTTACGCTGGACGCCAGCAGCATAGGCAAGCATACCTTCTTCACCAAAGTAGCCTTTAGCAAGCTCATGTACACTTAATGCTGTAGTGTGATAAGTTGGTAGGGTGATTAAGTGATGGAATACACCTGCTTCGCGTGAAGCATCTTTTTGGAAGTTTTTAGCTGCTTCATCAGCTGCTGTATCAAGCTCAGTACCATCATAATCAGCGCTCATCAAGTCATCTTTATTGTACTTAGAGATGTCTTTACCTTCATCTTCCCACTGAGCGATGATTTGCTTACGGAAGTTTAGCGTCCAGTTGAACGATGGGCTGTTGTTATAAACAAGCTTCGCTTTTGGCTGCTGCTCTTTAATGCGATCGACCATCATTTTGATGTGTTCAACGTTTGGCGTTGGGGTTTCAATCCATAATAAATCCGCACCGTTCTCTAGCGCCGTCACACAGTCAAGTACCACGCGATCGATATTGGTGTCTTCACGGAAGCTATATAGGCCGTTTGGCATACGTACTGGACGTACTAATTTGCCGTCATGCTTGAGTAAGCTGTCGTTTTCGTTGGCTTCTTCAATGCTCACTTCTTCCATTTCTAGGAAGTCGATATATTTAGAAGCAAGATCGCCTGGCTCGTTTGATACTGGGATTTTTTGCGTGAGAGACGCACCTTCAGAGTCAGTACGAGCAACGATAACACCATCTTCTACACCAAGCTCTAAGAATGCATAGCGAATAGCATTTAACTTTGCGATATAGTCTTCATGAGGGACAGTTACTTTACCAGCTTGGTGACCACACTGTTTTGCATCAGATACTTGGTTTTCGATTTGTAGCGCACAAGCACCCGCTTCGATTAGCTGTTTGGCCAATAAGTAAGTCGCTTCTTCGTTACCAAAACCTGCATCGATATCAGCAATAATTGGCACAACATGTGAATCAAAGTTTTCGATTTTTTCTAAGATAGCTTTAGTGTCTTGACCCGCTTCTTCAGCTGCATTTAACTCACGGAAGTAGTCGTTCAATACTTTAGCATCAGCTTGACGTAAGAAGGTATAGATTTCTTCGATTAGCTTACCAACTGAGGTTTTTTCATGCATAGATTGGTCAGGTAGAGGACCAAACTCAGAACGAAGAGCAGCAACCATCCAACCAGATAGGTAAATATAGGTTTTAGAAGTCGTGCCAAAGTATTTTTTCTTAGCGTACATGGTTTGTTGAGCAATAAAACCATGCCAAGCACCTAAAGACTGGGTGTACTGAGAGGTATCATTATCATATTCTTCCATGTCTTGACGCATGATTTTTGCAGTATATTTAGCGATATCTAAACCTGTTTTAAAACGGTTTTGTAACATCATACGCGCCGCATCGGTTTCACTGATATTTTGCCAGTTACCGTGTTTTTGTTTTAGTTCACGTACTACATCGATCGCTGATTTATAAGCAGTTGACATCTATAATCTCCTTGGTGGGGTGTAAAACAGTAAGTTAGAAGTATTGGAATAATTTTGGTATGTATAGAAAAATGCTGGCAGAAGTAAAAATTAAAATATAAACCTTTTGCGTTAGCAAGCTCTACTAAACTATAAGAAAATTATCATAAAAGCAAATAAAACCTGTCGATTTGGTCAGCTTTTATTGTTTATTTTTTATTTCAGGCTAAATGGGTTCTTTTATAAGGCTTATTCGATGGACAAAGTGCTTGTTATCTTGAAAGATACAGATACCTAATCCAAGCTTAAGAACAAACAATAGCAAAAAATAAGTAGGGGTAATAAATGTTATGTCCGTATTTCCGCATGAAAATGCGATAAAATACACGTTGTAACTAATCTATTAAGTTCACAGTGATAGCCTGATAAATAACAAAAACTAATTAAGCACTTGCTAAACACTATAGCTAGGTTATCTTGATTTATCTAGTTTATGATTATTATCTTGGGTATTTTTTATGATGATAGTATTTATAAAACAACGATTTATGATAGATGAATTAAGTTATAATGCGTATATAATAAGAAAGCCACTCCAAAATTATCCTTATTTCATTTTAATATAGATGGCTTGTACTCAATAACAGGACAAAAAGTGCCGCGTTTATAGTGGTATTTATTCTAAGGTAAAGAGACACATATATGAATTTGCAGCGGGTAGACTTGAATTTACTGGTACATTTAGACGTGTTGCTACGAGAAAAAAACGTTACTCGTGCAGCTGAGCAGCTTGGCATTACTCAACCTGCGATGAGTAATATACTGCGTCGTTTACGCAAACTGTTTAATGATCCATTGTTAGTACGTTCATCTGAAGGCATGACGCCGACTGAGAGAGCTTTAGAGTTACAACCGCGTATTCGCGAAATACTTGCTGATTTGACTCAAGTGCTAGAACCCCGTACAGAATTTCGTCCGTATAGCACATCACGTGTCTTTCGTATTATGACCTCAGATTATGCCGAAGCGACATTAGTACCAAAATTGGTCAAAGCCTTACGCTCTGAAGCACCCAATGTCATTTTGGACTTCTTAACGCCATCAGATGTGTCTTATCGTGATATGGAGCAGGGCCGAGTCGATTTGGCGATTAACCGCTTTAATGAGATACCACAAAGCTTTCATCAAGTATTGGTTTGGCGTGATACTTTTAGCTGTTTGCTAGCATCAGAAAGCCCTTATGCCAATCGTTTTAATCTCAAAAACTATCTAAAAGCGCAACATGTATGGGTGTCTAAAACTGGTATGGGCGTGGGGTTCGGTGTCAATCCAGAAAAATCTGGGGGACTTGGCTCTATTGACCAAGCATTGCAACGTTTGGGACAAAAAAGACAGATCAGCGTCTTTACTCGTCATTATCAGATGCCAGCGATGCTTGCAGCAAATAAAGATTTGATTGCCACATTGCCGACACGAGTTGCACGCATGCAGGCTAACAACGACAGCATCATGATGAAAGAGCCACCATTTTTTATTCCTGAGTTTGAGCTAACAATGGCGTGGTCACCGTTACTACAGCATCATCCAGCTCATCGCTGGTTACGGCAACTAATTATGCATGTCGCACGGCAAGTGGTTGCTGATGAAGAGAATCAGGAGCAAGAAATACCTACTATTAATCATCTGTTCTAAAAAAATGACGAATAAGCATCTCTTATTCATATATTTATTAGAAAAGAGACAGTATAGAACCAGCTACCGTGCTGGTTTTTTATTTGCTTAAACCTGGCATTGGTTAAGTATTTCTTAATAAGACAGTCACACTCTTAACATATTTAGCACATTTCTTTATATCTTGTAAAACTGTAAGCCAAATAGTTTTGTTATGATACTTCCAACTTAAAAAAGTTAAACGTTAAGCAAGAAGATATTTAAAATGAACGTCTAACGAATATTTTCAAAATAATAACTAATTAAGCCTAGATGATCAGGCTAAGAAATATATTTTTCATAATTAGTGTCATCTAAGCAATTTATCAATTAACTAAACAAATAGATAAGGTTAATAATCATGGCAGATATTACTACTGTAAACCCAGCAACAGGCGAAGACATTAAAGAATATAACTATATGAGTAATGAAGAGGTCAATAAGATTGTTGAAGCCTCACATCAGGCGTTTTTAGAATGGCGCAAAACTAGCCATGAAGAGCGTGCGAAGGTTATTAACTCTATTGGCGAGACCTTGATGAAGTACAAAGAGGAGCTGTCTCGACTTATGACTGAGGAGCGCGGTAAACTTTATAGTCAGAGTTTACAAGAAATTGATCTATGTAAAGCGATTTGTGATTACACCGCAGAGAAGGGTGTGGCCGCGCTTGCTGATGATGAACGTGACATTGAAGGTCTCAAAAAAGGTGTTGTCACTTATCAGCCCATTGGTGTTATCTATGGTATGCAGCCTTGGAATTTCCCAGCTTATCAAGTGTTCCGTTATACCATCGCCAATTTGATGGCAGGTAACAGCATTCTGCTTAAGCACGCAGCAAACGTGACTGGTTCTGGCTTATTAATTGAAAAAATATTCCATGAATCTGACTTACCGAACGACTTATTCCGTACTATTCTAATTGATCATGATCAGTCAGAAATTCTAATTGGCCATGATAAAGTACGCGGTGTGACGCTTACTGGTAGTGATGGTGCAGGTAGCATCGTCGGTCAGCAAGCAGCAAAAGCAATCAAGAAAGCAGTCCTAGAGTTGGGCTCAAACGATGCATTTATCGTTTTGGAAGATGCTGACTTAGAGCTTGCAGTACAAACTTGCACTCTCGCGCGTCTTATTAATAATGGTGAAACTTGTGTTGCTGCAAAACGCTTTATCGTTGTTGATAGTTTGTATGACGAGTTCCGTAAGCGCATCGTTGAAGAGTTTGAAAGCAAAAAAGCAGGCGATCCGATGGATGATAGCTCTGATCTTGGTCCGCTAGCGCGCAAAGATCTGCAAGAAAAACTGCATGAGCAAGTAGAAGAGAGTGTAAGCAAAGGTGCTACTGTATCTGTTGGTGGTAAATTACCAGAAGGTAAGGGCAGCTTCTATCCAGCGACTATTTTGGAAAATGTTGAAAAAGGCCAACCAGCTTATGACGACGAGCTATTTGGTCCAGTAGCATCGCTAATACGTGCTAAAGATCAAGATGATGCCTTACGTATTGCTAATGACAGCCGTTATGGTTTGGGCGGTGCAATTTTCTCTAAAGATGAAGACAAAGCTATTCGCTTAGCCAATGAAGAGTTTGATACAGGTATGGTATATATCAATGGCTATGGTCTTGCCAATCCAGCACTACCATTTGGCGGCGTAAAAAACTCAGGTCATGGCCGTGAACATGGTGGCTTTGGTATTAAAGAGTTTGTTAACATCAAAGGTGTACACGTCCATAAAGGTTAATAATGCATAAAAGTATTGAGAGCTAAAACCCTCTAAATACTCTTTAAAAGTGAACAGTAAAAAGCCCAGTTATTCAAAGTATGAATGATTGGGCTTTTTTATGATCGATAGTTTTAAATGGTTAATATCTTTTTTTGCTTCTTGCCATTGCTTTAACTGTTTAAATATAGCTTCAAAGGTAATGTCGGCATATAGGTAGGTTTCTGATTTGATAATTGCTCGTTGTTCAACGACAAGACACCTTTGGATATTAGCAAAATTGTCCAAGGTAACAATTGATGCTCAAGCGTTTGCACACGTGTTTGCAAACTATCAGCAGTATCTTTATGATTTATGTCTAGCACTGCTTGGGTCAAAACAGCACCAGCATCCAGCTCAGCTGTAACCACATGAATACTACAACCATGCTGACGCTCGCCTGCCTGTATGACGCGTTGATGCGTATCAAGCCCTTTATAGGCCGGCAATAAAGAAGGATGTAGATTAATCATTGGCGCTGACATATTGTCGATAAATTCGGCGCCTAGCACCCGCATAAAGCCCGCCAATACAATCAGATCAGGTTGCCATGTCGCTAACTGGGCGCTGGCATGAGTCTCAAAAGTCTTAATCCCCATGCGTTTACCGCTCGCAACGTGTGACAACACTGCTACTGGAATAGAAGCATCTTTTGCGCGTGTGATGGCATAAGCGTCATCGCGGTTGCTGATGACCCCGACTATCTCAACTGGTAGTGTACCTGCTTGTACCGCGTCTATTAAAACTTGTAAATTGCTACCACTGCCTGATACTAAAACAGCCACGCGCAATGGCTTATGATTCCCTTTTTTATGACTATCTTTTTTATGACTGTCTGGCATTAACGGTATACCACTGCGTCTGCTTCACGGCTAACCATTTCACCGATTTGCCAAGCGTTTTCACCTGCCTCGTTCAACGTTTTAATAGCGATATCTGCTTTGTCTTTTGGTACTACGATAACAAAACCAACCCCACAGTTAAAGGTGCGATACATCTCGCTTTGCTCGATATTACCTTGGGTTTGTAGCCACGTAAATAGCTCTGAGAACTGCCAGCTACTCGTATCAATACTAGCAGCCAAATTATCTGGTAATACGCGTGGTAGATTGTCTGTTAAGCCGCCACCAGTAATGTGCGACATTGCATGTAAAGCCGAGCTACCAAGCGTATCTTGCAAAGCTTTAATGGCTTTTACGTAGATACGAGTCGGTGCCATTAGGGCATCTTGAATAGGCTGACCATCTAGCTGCTCATTGCTGCTAGTGACATCAACACCGCTTACCTCAATAACTTTACGTACAAGAGAGTAGCCGTTTGAGTGCGCGCCACTTGAAGCAAGCGCGATTAATACATCGCCCTCGCTGACGTTTTCACCTGTGATAACTTCGCTTTCTTCGACTACGCCGACACAAAAACCTGCTAAGTCATAATCATCATCTTGATACATGCCTGGCATCTCAGCCGTCTCGCCACCGATAAGTGCGCAGTTAGCAAGTTTGCAACCATCACCAATGCCAGTGACCACAGTTGCCGCCACATCAACATCTAGTTTACCAGTTGCATAATAATCTAAAAAGAATAACGGCTCTGCACCGCATACTAATAAATCATTAACGCACATGGCAACCAAATCGATACCGATAGTGTCATGACGGTTTAGTCGTAAAGCCAATTTAAGCTTGGTACCAACACCATCAGTACCAGATACCAGTAGCGGAGAAGTATACCCTGTTGGGATACGACATAACGCACCGAAACCGCCCAGACCACCCACAACTTCAGGGCGAGTAGTGGCTTTTGCTACGGATTTGATTCGTTGAACCAATGCATCGCCTGCATCAATATCAACGCCGGCATCTTTGTAGCTTAAAGAAGGCTTGTCACTCATAGTCATCTCACAATTGGGGATAGATAATTGGAATCAATAATTGAAGTTATTCATCAAAATGAATAGTTGTAGTCAGTGTTACAGAATCTGAATGTAGTGCGCGCATTATACCCAAAAATAGACCATACTCGCAAAGCAACTTACCAATATTTAGCCAAGATTCGCTATAAGTCACAAATAAAAAGCTAAGACACAAAAAATGACTGCTTTTTTACTGTACTTTGCGATAATAAGACGCCTAAGTCATTATAAAATTAACGTACTAATGATGGCTGCTATAGTAAATTATTCTATAAATGACATAACCAAACTTGGTAACGTTATTATTTTTAAATCAGATTAATTGTAGGATTGTCCTTAATGATAAACCAACCAATAGATCCATTTTTTCGGCGCTTATTTATTGTCGTTGCTATTGTTATAACCTTATTTCTGTTGTATTTAATGTTGCCAGTTATTATACCGTTTTTAATTGCTTTTATATTGGCATACTTACTAAATCCATTGGTTAGACGTTTATCCAAGTATGTTAGACGTTGGATAGCGATTATCGTTGTTTATGCCATATTGACGCTGAGTATGATACTGCTACTTTGGTGGATTGTGCCAACGTTATGGCATCAGTTGCAGGCAGCTTGGGAATATTTACCAAAGATTTTAAGTTGGTATGATGAGGTTGTGCGCGAATGGTTTAGTGCTAATACTCGTTTTCGTCTACCAGAGTTAGAGGCGAAAGGGCTGTCTGAGACATTAATGGATTATATGCAAACACATTATAGATTTTCAGACGCCAGTACTTGGATGACTCAAATAATCGCCTCAAGTATGAATTTTATTAATAGCGCTGGACTTATTGTGCTAGTGCCCATTTTGACTTTTTACTTTTTGTTTAATTGGGACAAACGTTTACTTAGCTGGAAAGTTGCCATCCCCACTGCTTATTGCAAAACAGTGATTGAGGTTGCTCAAGAGTGTGATCGTGCATTGATGGCTTTTATCAAAGGTCAGCTGTTGGTCATGGTATTATTGGGAATCATTTATGCTGTACAATTACAACTTATTGGGCTTGAGCTTGGTATAATCATCGGTATGGGAGCAGGTATCGCAAGCTTTGTTCCTTATCTAGGCTTTGGTCTTGGTTTTATTGCTGCCGTTATCGCTTGTCTCTTCCAATTTGGTTTAAATTGGACTTATCTGTCTTTAATAGTGGGTGCGTTTTTGGTAGGTCAGGCAGCAGAAGGTTATATTCTACAGCCGTTGTTGCTGGGTGATAAGATTGGCTTGTCACCACTGTGGGTGATATTTGCAGTATTAGCAGGCGCAAGTATATTAGGGTTCGTTGGTATGTTGATTGCCTTACCTGTATCCGCTGTACTAAACGTATTGTTTCATCATTTATATGATTATTACCGTTCTACGGATCTTTATAAAGGACGTAAACAGTTAAATTTATTCGAAAAAAAGTAAGTCATATAGTACCGGAGCTCATAGCCTACATTGATGGCAGTAGTCGGACAGCAGTCTGCATACAAATGGTTAATGTAGGTTAGGGAGTAAAAGAGTTGTCAGTCATTTTATAAATATGTTATATATAGGCGCAGTATTGACTAGAGTAATTGCTTATTCATTGTTCTTAAAAAAAGACATTCATTAACAAAATGTCGGTTAGAAAAGTCACAGTCAATAGCAGGAAATTCATGTTACACAGTATTCAAGTCAGTTAAAAGAAAGTCATTAATCAGGTGGTTTTTTCTTTTTTTTGTACGATGCAAAACGAGTTGATGATTCATGGCAGAAGCACAGCTAAGTCTTAATCTGGACATTAAACACGATGCAAGCCTCAGTGACTTTTCAGGTCCAGGTTGGATGTCGATTATTGATGCAGTGCGGCAACTACATGTCGGCCTGATAGGTCAGCTGTACTTATTTGGTAGCCCCGCTACTGGCAAATCTCATTTATTATCGGCTATTTGTGAGTCATTTATTGAGATGGACAAGACTGCAATTTGTCTATCGCTCAATGAATTGATCCATACAGATGTCCATGTACTGTCATCTCTAGAAAATTTTGATCTTATTGCTATTGATGATTTGGAAGTATTAGAACATAGTAGTCAATGGCAAGAAGCCTTATTCCATTTGATAAACCGTAGCCGAGAAGGGCAGCGGCAGTTGCTATTTGCTGCCAATCGACCAGCCAGTGAGCTGCCGTTTCAGCTGACTGACTTACTGACACGTTTAGCACAAGCGCCTACTTTTAAAGTACCTAATGGTCATGAGCTAGCTGATCGTCAAGCATTATTACAATCTATATTACGCAGGCGAGGTTGGCAGTTCGATGGGCGTATTATTGATCATCTGCTTACCGATGGTCCTCATCGTATCGGTGCAATGATGGAAGTACTCAATTATATTCAGCCGATGTTCTCTAATCTTGGACGTAGCAATATATCAAAAGCAGTCATAAGCGATGCTTTGCGTACTATTGATGAGCAAACGCTTGCCGCTGAGCTTGCAGACATTGCTCAAGAAGTCCATGACGATAGTGAAGCGGCAAATAATGATAATCATACAATACCCTTAGATTTTTAGATATCAAAGCTCACTAAGGTAAGCTCATTAAAGATAGATAGCTTGATGCTGTAACTGTTAATTTTCTCACTAAATTTTTTATCGTGGATAGGATGTCTTATGAAAATCTCTGCTTCTTTGCTCAAAAAAATGACCACCAGTATGCTATTTGTAAGCGTAGGTGCGGTATCTATGCTCTCACATGCAGAGGTTACTTTAAACGTTGATGATCATATCAAAGTAACGGCTATCAACGGACAGGAAGTCAAACAAAGTGCATTTCAGCCTTTAACGAAGACGTTTACTTTGCAGCCGGGTCAACATGCTATTACTGCTAAATACGACCGTTTATATAAATTATCTCATGATGAGCATGATTATTTGCGTTCAGGCAACATCAGCGTAACAGCAGGGTTGGCTGACAACCAAACATACCGTTTGGCTATGCCCAATCAACCAGAAGACTATAAAGCCGCCAAAGAATATGCTGAGCGTCCAACACTGGCGATACTAAGCAATGACACAGTGATTGCTAGTCAACAAAGTCTTGGTGGGAATAACGGTGGTTTACTCTCAGGCATCGGTAAGGCTCTAGGCGGCGTATTCGGTGGTGGCAATGATGCTGAACTACAAAATCAGCGTGCCATTGCTGCAATAGAACAGCCAAGCACATCACAAATTGTGACCACACAGCCTAGAGTAAACACTGGCGCGATAAGCTCTACAACTACAGCACAGACTACAAATACGCTTGATAGCTTTATGCAGATCTGGCTTAATGCAACCCCTGCTGAGCGCGAAAAAATGCGTCAATGGATCCAAAAATAAAGTCTTAGTATTAAAAAGCTTCACTATTATAAAAATAAGTAATAAAAAAGCACCTAATGATAGGTGCTTTTTTGTGTCTTGATTTCTATATGTTTTAATCAGACTATTAACCTAAGAATGCATTGTACATCCATATCAGTTTTTCTTGCTCTTGTACGTATGCATCTATCAAATCAGCAGTACCTTGATCCTCACCTTCTGCCGCTAGTGAAGACACTTTGCGTTGTTCTGCGATTAATGCTTGCAACCCTGAAACCACGCCTTTAACGCAGCTTGTGCCATCTTTAACGTTTTTATCTTCACTGATGCTAGTATGCTGCGTAAAATCGCTATAAGCATGGAGTGGCGTACCACCCAAGGTCAAGATACGCTCAGCAATCTCGTCAATCTGTAATTGTAGCGACGTATATAATTCTTCAAATTGAGGATGCAATGTAAAAAAGTGCTCGCCTTTTACGTTCCAATGATAACCGCGTACGTTTAAATAAAATACATGATACGTTGATAGTAGATTGTTTAACTGTGCAATGACTGCGCTCATGTCTGCTTTTTCTAGACCGATCTGATTAGTAGCGTTATTAGAATTACTCATAGTATCGTCCTTATAGTGTGAGTGTGGTTATACGATAATAAATAAAGAAGAGCAGGTGTTCTACTAAATTTGGTTATAGATAAAATACTTCGTCGTTCATCTATATCCATCAATATATACTCTATCTCTTCCTTTGATGCTTATAATAATAGCAAACTATGATGCATTAGTTAATTTTAATAAATATAACTATATGATTTATTCTATAAAACCTTACTGTGAAGGTGGTTGTAAGCTTTCAGGGTTTAAGCCGCGTATCGGCACGACTTCTTGTAAGTGCTGGCGGACAGTATCGATAGGGAATTTCTGTGCTTGTAAACGTTTGGGTACAATTTGACTGCCTTGTTGCCCTTTCATTTCAAACATCATAAAGATATAGTCATCAGTCTCATCCCAGCTTTTTATGGCAGTCCATGGGATGACCGCTTGTTGGGTAGCGCCAGCTCGCATCTGCATACCGCGCATCTTATTACTGTTCATCAAGTCTGGCTGATTGGAGGGCATTGCCATGACTAAGCCGTGTTTTTGCACTCCAAGCTTCATTTGACGCATCTCATCTGGCATCTCTTGTTCAGCGACTTGTTTATCAAACTGTTTTTTAACATACCATTTAAAGCCTAAAGTACGAACCAATAGGTAAATGACGACCGAGACCAGCATGACCCAAAATATAATAGTGGAATAGCCTGTCACGAATATTAGCCCTGCAACCGCCAGTATGACGACCACCGCCATAATAATCCATTCTTTCATTTTGATGCTTTTTAGACCGAAAGAGGGGCTGGCACTGGCAAATAGCTCATACTGTGCTTGATGAAATTCAGCCTCAGTCAGGTTTAGGGGGACAGGTTGTAGCGTGTAGGGGTACAGGGCCATAAAGGTTTCTCAAATACTTATATTAAAAGTGTTGGGTTGAAATTGCCAAAACGAAGCAGCTACGCATATTTGGCTGAAAGTGGAATAAAGGTATGCGCTTATCTTACCGAAAAGTACTCTTAAATGGAACATATAAGGATATCTGTTCACTGATAGATGCCATATTAATGATATTAATGCACGTATTTATAGCTCAATTGATTAAATAGTGAGCTCTACGTGTCAAAAGGGTAGTATAAAACCACTGCATTTTAGCGTGCTGCAATTGGAATAATTCAAATAATGTGCTGCAGGTAATGTACTGCAAATAATAATTAATCATCTTGTTAAAAAATGGTCGAAACTCAGTTTAAACAGGGTCGAAACATGGTCAAAACTGCTAGGTCTTGGTATTATAGCGACTACTATTTATTCTCATAACTAAATCAGCTGTCATCAAATTTGATTCTCACTCTCAGCTGTTCGATTATTATATTAATAATATTATTTAAACCTTTTATTCACACTCAGCGTTACAGGCAACTATTATGATTGATCCGAAACTCTTACGCGGCGATTTGAGCGATTTACAACAGCAGCTGGCCACTCGTGGCTACGAGCTTGATATGGAGTTCTGGCAAACCATCGAAAATGAGCGTAAATCGCTACAAGTCAAAACCGAAGAGTTGCAATCGCGCCGTAACGCGGGTGCTAAGCAAGTAGGCGCGCTAAAGAAATCAGGCGAAGATGCCAGCGAGCTATTGGCTGAGATGCAAAGTGTCAGCGGTGAGATTAAGGCAGCAGAAGACGAGCTGCGCACTCTACAAGAACGTATCAATCAAGCTGCCCTGCAAATCCCAAATACCCCAGCAGCAGATGTGCCAGTGGGGACGTCAGAAGATGATAACGTCGAAGTACGCAAGTGGGGCACGCCACGCGAGTTTGATTTTGAGATTCAAGACCATACTCACATTGGTGAGACGCTCGGTATGCTTGATTTTGAAGCCGCAGCGAAGCTTACTGGTAGCCGCTTTAATGTATTAAAAGGTCAGTTGGCACAGCTTCACCGTGCCTTGATTCAATTTATGCTCAATACGCATACCATTAAGTACGGCTATACAGAAACGTATGTGCCTTATATTGTCAACTCTGAGAGCCTGACTGGCACCGGTCAGTTGCCAAAGTTTGAAGATGATTTGTTTAAATTGACCAATCATACCAATAATGATGAGATGGATTTTTATCTCATTCCAACGGCGGAAGTACCGATGACCAACTTGGTACGCGGCGAGCGTTTAGATATCAAAGAGCTACCGCTTAAGTTCACCGCGCATACGCCTTGTTTTCGTAGTGAAGCCGGCTCACACGGCCGCGATACTCGTGGTCTTATCCGTCAACATCAGTTTGAGAAAGTTGAGATGGTCAATATTGCCTCAGCTGAGCAGTCAGATGAGCTATTAGAGGCGATGACGGGACAAGCTGAGTATGTTTTGCAGCAGCTTAACTTACCATATCGCACGGTCAAATTGTGTACTGGCGATATGGGCTTTGCCGCGCAAAAGACTTATGACATCGAAGTATGGTTACCAAGTCAAGAGACCTATCGTGAAATCTCAAGTTGCTCTAACTGCGGTGATTTCCAAGCACGCCGTATGGGCACGCGGGTCAAAGACGGCAAGCAGACCAGTCTTGCGCATACGTTAAATGGCTCAGGTTTGGCAGTCGGCCGTACCTTACTTGCGGTGATGGAAAATCATCAAAATGCGGATGGTAGTATCACTATTCCAGAAGTATTGCGTCCGTTTATGGGCGGTGCTGAGACTATATCAGCTTAATAAATGTTTTACTGTAGTAATGGCAAGTTAGCATGATAACTTGTCATTTATTACTTTTAGCCGATTGTTAAAGGTTGTTTGACAAAACCAATATAAGCCATAAGTTAAATACGAACGTTTTTATGATGCCGTTTTTGGCTTGGCTCATGGCAAATATGTTAATATTGCACCTTAATTAAATACCTTATTAGCAAGAGCGTTTATCGCGCTTTTATTTCATTGTTCAATCGATTTTCCTCTTATCCTCCATACTTCTCATTCGAATATTAGGACACTCTATGCCCACCCCAATTAACGAACGTAAATTAGCCAATGCCATCCGTGTACTCTCATTTGATGCGGTTCAAAAAGCCAACTCTGGACACCCAGGCGCGCCGATGGGTATGGCTGATATTGCTGAAGTTCTGTGGCGCAAATTTTTAAAGCACAATCCTGCTGACCCGCAATGGCACAACCGCGATCGCTTTGTGTTATCGAACGGCCATGGCTCGATGCTTATTTACTCGTTACTACATTTATCAGGTTATGATGTTAGCGTTGACGACTTAAAAGGCTTTCGTCAGCTACATTCAAAAACCCCCGGCCATCCTGAGCTTGGCTATACACCAGGTGTAGAA
Organism: Psychrobacter sp. 1Y10; assembly: GCF_052259005.1. NCBI lineage: Bacteria > Pseudomonadati > Pseudomonadota > Gammaproteobacteria > Moraxellales > Moraxellaceae > Psychrobacter > Psychrobacter sp. 1Y10. The sequence continues at coordinate 469,138 of NZ_JBQQES010000001.1, forward strand.
ACCACGACTGGTCCACTCGGTCAAGGTATTGCCAATGCGGTTGGTTTTGCTATCGCTGAAAAGACCTTAGCGGCACAGTTTAATCGTGACGGTCATAACATCGTCGACCACCATACCTATGCGTTCTTAGGTGATGGCTGCTTGATGGAAGGTATCAGTCATGAAGTTTGCTCATTAGCGGGTACGTTAGGGCTTGGCAAATTGGTATTTTTCTATGATGACAACGGTATCTCTATCGATGGTGATGTCGAAGGCTGGTTCACTGATGATACTGAGGCCCGTTTTGAGTCGTACGGCTGGCAAGTCATCAAAGTTGATGGCCATGATACTGATGCGATCACGCAAGCAACTGAACAAGCGATTGCAGAGAAAACTCGTCCAAGTTTAATCATTTGTAAAACGACTATCGGTGCTGGTAGCCCGAACAAACAAGGTCTAGCCGCTAGCCATGGTGCGCCACTTGGTGATGATGAAATTGCCTTGACTCGTGATGCGTTATCTTGGAAGCATGCACCGTTTGAATTAGATGATGAAATCTATGAAGCATGGGATGCCAAAGCCAAAGGCGATGTCCAACAAAAGAACTGGGATGCGGACTTTGAAGCGTATAAAAAGGCCTATCCAGAACTGGCAAGTGAGCTATTGCGCCGTTTAAATGGTGAATTGCCAGCGGATTTTGATAAGCAAGCGCAGGATTATATCCAACAAACTCAAGAGCAGGGCGGTGATGTTGCCAGCCGTAAAGCCAGTCAAAACGCGATTAATACCTTGCAGCCATTATTACCAGAATTGTTGGGCGGTTCAGCGGATCTAGCAGGCTCAAACCTCACACTATTTAAAGGCGCGAAAGGCATCGAAACCGATGCTGATGGCAACTATATCTACTATGGCGTGCGCGAGTTCGGTATGACCGCGATTGCCAATGGTATCGCGCTACATGGCGGCTTTATCCCTTACGTTGCAACCTTCCTCATGTTCATGGAATACGCACGTAATGCCGTCCGTATGGGCGCATTGATGAAGCAACGTATCATCCACGTCTACACGCATGACTCTATCGGTCTGGGTGAAGATGGCCCAACGCATCAGCCAGTTGAGCAATTGACTAGCCTACGTACTACGCCAAACCTACGTACATGGCGTCCGTGTGATGCGACTGAATCTGCTACGGCTTGGGTAGAAGCGATTAAGTCAGAAAATAATCCGTCAGCGCTCATCTTTAGCCGTCAGAGCCTGCCGCATCAAGCACGTGATGCTGAGCAAGTTGCCGATATCACTAAAGGTGGTTACGTACTAGCGAAAGAACAGGGCGAGTTAAAAGCAATCATTATCGCGACCGGTTCAGAAGTTGGCTTAGCTATGGAAGCGTATGCAACGTTGAGCGCAAATGGCGTTGGCGTCCGTGTGGTCTCTATGCCGTGTGCAGAAATCTTTATGGAGCAAGATGCTAGCTACCGTGACGCTGTATTACCTGCCAATATCCGTGCTCGCGTCGCTGTCGAAGCGGCCCATGTCGACTACTGGTATAAGTTCGTCGGCCTAGATGGCAAAGTCATTGGCATGACCACTTATGGTGAGTCAGCACCAGCTAGCGATCTATATAAAGAGTTTGGTATTACAACTGACGCTGTGGTTGAGGCGGTAGATAGTTTGGTTTAGAAAGATCGTAGGCTGCGGCTTTAGTCCAGCATTTAGCTATGATTTTTAGTTAAGTTAATAATGTTGCACGAAAGAGAGCTGCTGGAGAAATCTGGCGGCTCTTTTTTTGGTTGGTTTTTGGTTTTAAATCATTAAAAATGAATCGATGGGTAGGTTGGTGTCGAAGTACGAGACCCAACGACTTGTTAAGCGGAACGTTGGGTGTCGCAAGCTCCACCCAGCCTACAGACTAAGCAATAAAATAGTGAGGTACGGCTATTAGATAGAATAAGCCACAGTATTGTAAACGAACACGCATAAAAGCATGCGGAGCATCATAATACTCTAAATCACCGTTAAGTTTATGACCAATAATCCATAATACGCCAGCGGATAATATGAGTAGAAAAGCGTAGGTGAACCCAATATCAGCGTCCCAGCCAAAAAACGATAAATGTATCAAAAAAGAAAAGGCTCAAAAGACAAGAGTTAATAAGCCGTAACCACGCCATGAAAGTACTATGTTCTACCTTTACTATTAGCTAAAAGCGTTTAATAAAATCCATTGAATTAAAACTGTTAGTTCTATTATTAACTGATTCATAAAATGCAATTAATGTACCAATATTGACTTCTAAACTAGAAACAGCCGACAAGACGAAAGCTATGCTTAAATGAAGGTACGAATAAACCTTTAAAGAAAACTGAGCCATGATTCGCATATTTCCTCACTCTTAAACCATTCAGATATCGAGGCCAATTTTTTTCTGACCTGTAATACAACCAAACCCCAAACCAAAAAAAAGAGCCACCAGCATCACTGGTCGCTCTTTTTCGCATCTCTAAAAGTTGGATTTAAAACCTCAAAAAGCCCTAACCTTTAAACGTACTATATTCTTCATTTTGTCCGACGATCTCAATATAGTCAGGATTCAAATCAGATAATTTTGCAGCGCCTGATAATAGCATCGTGTTTTTTAAGTCCGCATTTAAGAAGTTAATAACGGATTCTACACCTTGTGCGCCGCCCAGACCTAGGCCATACAGCATAGGACGACCTACTGCTACCGCATCGGCACCCATCGCAATCGCACGGACGATATCGATACCACGGCGGATACCACCATCTAAGATCACGGGTACGCGGTTATTAACGACTTTGACGATAGGCGGCAACGCGGTCATGCTGGCAGGAACGCCATCGATTTGACGACCGCCGTGATTGGAGACCTGAATGGCATCAGCGTCCGCGCGGATAAATCTGTCAGCATCATCTGGACGTAATACTCCTTTCACAATGACCGGCAGTCCTGTGAGTCGTTTGATGAACTGAATGTCTTTAGGCGTGAGTGCTGTTTTTTGATCAAAGAAGTCACCAGAGCCGCCTTTTTTAGGATCATGGTTGCCAAAGTTACGGTCGGGGCGGAACGGGCTACCCATCGCTTTGAAGTCATCAGGCTGTCCTGGTCCTAGGGCATCAGCCGTTAGGATAATTGCCGAATAGCCTGCTTTTTTGGCACGTGTTAATAGTGAGCGTGTGACTTGTATATCGTTGTTCCAATAGAGCTGAAACCATTTTGGACCGCTGGTAGCTTGAGCGATTTCTTCTAGCGTCGCGTTTGAAGCACCTGATGAGCAATACAAAGCTTTAGCAAGACTGGCGCCGCGAGCCGTATCCTTCTCTCCTTGGTCATGCACCATAGCATGCGCGCCCATGGGGGCAACCATGATAGGAGATGGCATGTCTAAACCTAACAAGCGCGTTTTGATATCAATATCTTTACTAGATAAGCCAACTAGGCGTTTGGCTGCAATACGATAATCATTAAAGGCACGGCGGTTTTCGCGTAGTGTCCACTCATCACCTGCGCCGCCTGAGACAAATTCATAACCTGCTTTTGGAATCGCACCGCGTGCTTCGACTTCTAAGCGATCAAGACTGATGATGTTGATTTTCTTTTCTGCGGTACTGGCGAGATAGGGAGTTGATGGTCTGCTAGCGTCATTGGCTGCTGCAAATACTTGCGTGCTCATCAATGGCAAGGCGCTAAGACCGATGCCAGCTGCGCCTAATAACTTACGTCTTGAGATGGTTTTTTTGGTTAATTTGCTAGTGTCGTTCACTGATAGTTCCATTATTCATCCTCTTATTAGTCAGTTATGGGTATGAGTATTTATGAACACATTATTATAAAAAACATTGTTTATTGTTAAATTATTGTTAATTATTAACGTATAAAGTTAATTTAAAATTTAAATAGCCCTCTGTTTATTATATATTATTACGAGTTAGTAACGTCTTGTGACTTACCTTTTCTATTCTCTAACTTTTTTTAGGGTTAAGTCAATACCAATATTATTTCAATAACATGAGGGGCTTATAATGAATTTATTCAAAAAATCCATCTTGACGCTTGCCAGTCTTGCCTTATCTGTGGCGGCAACTGCTGCTTCTGATACGGGTATCAGTGTTGATAAATCAAAAGTTGCTAAGCGTGCTGTATTGCCAGATTTTACGGTAGGTATGTGCGATGATGCAGCGCCAACGTTAACGAAGCTTAAAGACAACTTATATCGTCATACCAATGGTTCAGGCTTGGCTGTACATAGTGGTATCGTGATGATTACCGATGAAGGCGCACTAGTCGTTGATGGCGGCGCAACTTGTGCTACAGAATGGCTCAGTAAAGAGATCAAAAGTCGTTTTGGTGTCTCTGTCAAATACAATGTCTTAACCCATGCTCATGCGGATCACATGGCAGGTAGCCAAGTATTTCAAAAGCAAGGCGCGACCATCGTTGCACACAGAAATGTGATTGAGCCTGTGATTGGGGAAAGAATGCCTTATGCCATCCCTGATAGAGTGTTCGACGAAGACATGACCATTACTCTCGGCGGTGAGACGGTTGAGCTACACCGCGTCGATCCTAGTCATTCAAACAGTATGACCATGGTGCTATTCCCGCGTCAAAAAGCGCTACAGTGCACCGACGTCTGCCAAAACAAAACCATGCCTTACAATGATTTCTTAGACTTCTATTATGATGGCTGGATCAACACTTTAGATTGGGTGATTGAGCAAGACGTTGATATTATCGATATCGGTCATTACACCCCAGCGACTAAAGCTGAGCAAGTCGCACTGCGCGATTACATGGTTGATTTGCATAAGCAAGTATTGACTCTTGAACGTGCTGGACAAAGCTGGGATCAGTTATATCGCAATGTTGAGTTTAGCCCAGAAGTACAAAGCTGGACCAACTTTAGTAACATGAAAACACTGAACACGCTTGGTATGCACCGCTGGGTGAAAAACCATCGCCGCGGCATGTGGTAATTAGCGATTGAATCAAACTGTCATTTTAGAAAGCTTTTTGATTAGTCGTCTTCATAAAAGAGTTGTTAGAGTATTCTGGCAACTCTTTTTTATGAGATAAAATGTGGAATATCGTTTTTTTAGTAATTCAAACCAAACGAGGACTCATGATGAAAACCATCCATCATCCAGCAAATACACGCGGCGGCTCGTATCATGGTTGGCTCAGGAGTAAGCACACTTTTAGCTTTGCCGACTACTATGACCGTGAGCGGGTAGGGTTCGGCGTTCTCAAGGTGATTAATGATGATCATATCGAGGGTGGTCATGGCTTAAGCTCACACTCACACCGTAATATGGAGATTGTCAGTATCTCGTTGTCAGGTACGCTCTTGCACAAAGACGATATAGGTAATGAAAGTGTCATCAATAGTGGTGAGATTCAGATAATGTCCGCAGGTACAGGGGTAGTGCACTCTGAGAGCAATGCCAGCTCAGAGATACCTGTTAAGTTTCTACAAATTTGGCTTGAGCCAAACAAAAAAGATGTGACACCGCGCTATCAGCAAGTCAGCTTGGTTGAGCTATTAAACCGTAATCAGTTTAATCAAGTGCTCTCACCAAGTATGCATGATGCTGGCGTATGGCTTTATCAAAACGCATGGTTTAGTGTCGGTGAGTTTGATGCAGGCGTGACTAAAACCTATACGTTAAATGATGCTAGCAACGGCGTTTACGTATTTGTCATTTCAGGCAGTGTGGTCATTGATGGCAATGTCTTACAGCAGCGCGATGGATTAGGTATTAGTGAGACTGATAAGTTTACGATGGACGTGATTAGCAAGGCGCAGGTATTGGTGATGGAAGTGCCGGTTGGATAGCTGTTTTCGGCTATAAAAGCCAGTAGGTTAAACTCAATGTACCGATAATGAGTGCTCTATATTTTCAAAATTATTAAATGGTGCTTTTATCTCAAGTTTTAAAAACAGGTATGTTTTTTGCTAACTTTCTATTAACTATGATAATTCAATAAATAATAGGTAGTTAAAAGTGTCCCTTATCTCTAGCTTTAAAGGTATCCTAGGTGAAACCATTATCAACGTCGCTATGTGGCTAAAGCTTGATAAAGAGATCTATCACCGTTTAAACAATATTACCTTGCCAAGAGACAATGGCGGCAGCACCCAGATTGACCATGTCATCGTCTCGATCTATGGCATCTTCGTCATCGAAACCAAAAATTATAAAGGCTGGATATATGGTAGCGAGAAGCAAAGACAGTGGACGCAAGCCTTCCCAAATGGAAGGAAATTCAAATTCCAAAACCCATTGCGCCAAAATTATCTGCACATCAAGACGCTTGCAGATTTATTAGGATTGGAATTGAACTACTTTCATTCGATGATTGCTTTCATCGGTGAGTGTGAGCTAAAAACCCGTGATGAGTTACCTGAGCACGTATTGACGAGCGGCATGGTGTCTTATGTGAAGAAAAAGCAAGATAAGATATTAAACGATGAAGAAGTCAAAGCTATCGTCGAGGAGATTGAAAATAATAGATTTAGCAAATCTTGGAAAACTAACAGTCAGCATAAAGCCTATTTAAAAGATAAACATAGCAACCCAAGTAAGTCGCCTAACAATAAATTTGTAGAGTCTAAGCCAAAAACGCCTGAAACGGCAGCCGTTGAGATAATAGAAATCTTAGATCAAACACCAGTTTGCCCAAAATGAAACAGTAAGATGACTCAGTGCACCGCTAAAAAAGGCGTGCGCGAAGGTAAAGTTTTTTATGGTTGTAGCCAGTTTCCTAAATGTCGCGGTGTGATAAACACCGATTAATCATTTGATGCTAATAGGGCTTAATACGGTTATTCTATAGTTAATCTGCTATAAAACGATACAACGAGACTGGTATAAATTTTTTGTAGCCTCTGCCAGCGTAGACAAAGTAAGTAAGAAAAATTTATACCAGTTGCGCATCACGTTACAACGTATTGGTTTTATTTAGTAACGACTATATTTAGTAACGACTACATGATGAATAACGATCAATATTATGTTTGGTCTACCAATTCAAGGGCGCTTTGCGATGTGTATTTGTTTTGTACTAACACGTTGATTAGACAATGATATTAACTTAACATCAAGTATTTAAACGATTTATACAATACAATTGAGGAGTTGCCTTATGTCAGACAAATCTGCTAAGAATAATACAAAAGATGATATCACACTCAGTAAAAAGGTTAAGAAGCAGCTGAGTAAGCTTGATAAGCTGCGTCAAAAAGAACAAGATAAAATAGACAAGGCGCGTCAAAAGGAGCTTGGTAAAGTAGATAAGAAACGTCAAAAAGAGCAAGGCAAAGTAGATAAGATGATTCAAGGCTTAATTGACGATATCAATCAAAAAGCTAGTAAAAAACAGGAAAAAATAGATACCAAAATTAAGAAAAAAAGAAATAAATTAGACACGGCTGGTATAGAACAAGACCAACCATGGCAGTACTAAGTAATATATAAAAGTACCAAAATAAATATAAATTTGGTAGCACTCATTCAGACTTAGATGTGTATGACTTTATAGTTGCAATATTACCTTAGTCGGTAAATAAAAACTTTAATGTCAGCGCGTCTAAGTCTTTTTTTATCTCGTATTTAACATTGTATTGCAAACTAAAGACTAGGCGATTATTTATATCAACCATAAATCTCTTCCAACCGTAAACAAGAGACCAATCGACCGTCCCACTCTCGCAGCTTGGGCTCTATTTCGCTACACTTAGGTTTGGCATAAGGACAGCGTTTATGTAGCGCGCAGCCACTTGGCGGATTAAGTGGACTTGGAAGCTCACCATGTAAGGTTAAGTCATTTTTATGGCCAGTTACAGTCGGTGCTGCTGCTAATAAAGCAATGGTATAAGGATGTTTTGGTGCATTATAAATGGCTTCTTTAGGACCGTGTTCGACCGCCTGACCTAAGTACATCACCATTACATCATCAGCGACATGGCGTACCACTGAGAGGTTGTGCGAAATAAAGACGTAAGCAGTATGGTATTCGTCCTGTAAATCCATGAATAAATTCAATACTTGTGCTTGAATCGAGACATCGAGGGCTGAGGTAGGCTCATCAGCGACGACAATCTTTGGATTGAGCATCATCGCGCGGGCAAGGGCAATCCGTTGACGCTGACCACCTGAAAACATATGCGGATAACGACCAGCATGTTCGGGACGTAGACCGACATGCCTCATCATCTCATTTATCTTACTACGCTTTTCTTCCTTTGATAACTTGGTATGGATATCTAACGGTTCAGTCAATTGATAACCGATAGTATGGCGCGGGTTGAGGCTGCCATAAGGGTTTTGGAATACCATTTGGATTTCGGTGCGCAAATCTTTTAATGCTTTTCTACTATAACCAGTCGTCGCCTCATCGTTAATAAATAACTCGCCATCAGTAGGCTGTTCAATAAGTGTGAGCTGGCGGGCGAGAGTCGATTTACCGCAGCCTGACTCACCAACGACCGCAAGCGTCCTGCCAGCTTCAAGCTCAAATGAGATACCGTTTAAGGCTTTAACATAAGCTTTAGGTTTGCCCAAACCTTGCGATACTGGGTAATGCTTGTGTAGATTCACTGCTTTTAAGACCACTTTATTACTCATAACTGGGACTCCACAGTAGCAGTGTTAGCGATAGAAGTGCGAGAAGGTAAGTTTGGCAGGTCTGAGTGAATACAGCGTACGTTGCCATTAGGCGTCTCCAGAATGGGCGGTGGTACTTCACAAGCTGGCTCCTTATAAGGACAACGCGGAGACAATAAGCAACCGCTTGGGCGATCATATTGACTGGGTACGACACCCGGCAAACTATTGAGTCTATCTTGACCGATAGCCAGCTCGGGGATGGCTTGTAGCAAGGCTTCAGTATAAGGATGAGCAGGGGTTTTAAAGATCTCTGGCACGGTACTGGTTTCAACCACTTGCCCGGCATACATGACGACGACATCGCGTGAATTTTGTGCGACGAGGCCTAGGTCATGGGTAATAAGTACCATCGCCATTTGTTTTTCACGTTGTAGTCGGCTAAGCAAGTCCATGATTTGCGCTTGCACCGTGACATCAAGAGCGGTGGTTGGTTCATCAGCGATAAGGAGTTTTGGCTCGCAAGCAATCGCCATCGCAATCATAACTCGCTGACTCATACCACCTGATAGCTGATGCGGATAGACCTTAAGTCGGTTTTTGGCGTCAGGCATCTCAACCAATTCAAGCAGCTCTAAGATACGTGTCTGGACTGCTGAACCGCGCAGACCAAGGTGCTTGCGTAGTACTTCACCCAGTTGCATCTCAACCGTAAAACTTGGATTTAGACAAGACATCGCATTTTGAAAAATCATCGAGATGTCTTTGCCAATAATGCCACGCTTTTCTTTGGCTGACATACTCAGCATGTCTTTATTATCAAACATCACCCGCTTAGCACGAACCGTTGCAGAGGGCGGCAACAGTCCCATTAAGGCCATCATAGTGACGGACTTTCCTGAACCAGACTCACCAACTACTGCCACAACTTCGCTTTGCCTAATCGTTAACGACACATCATCTACTGCGCGAAAAGCACGCGCCCCTTCACCAAAGGTTACCGAGAGATTTTTAATATCTAGCAGTAATGGGGTATTGGTTGCCGCAGTATCTGTTGAATTTACTACAGCAGCATTGTTCAAAATCTCTGTCATTAGGTCACCTGCTTCAATTTGGGATCTAGCGCATCGCGTAGGCCATCACCAGTTAAATTAATTGACAAAGCAGCTAAGAAAATAGCGACACCTGGCCAAATGGCTAGCCAAACATTACTTTGAATATACTGACGCGCTGTACCAAGCATCGCGCCCCATTCTGCATCTGGCGGTTGCACGCCAAAACCTAAGAAACCAATCGCACCTGCTTCTAAAATAGCAGAGGAGAAAATCATCGTCGCTTGTACGATGAGCGGGGCCATACAGTTGGGCAGAATGGTCACGAACAATAAACGCAACACGCCAGCACCCATCACTTGTGAGGCAACAAAATACTCACGTTGTAGCTCTACCATCGCGGTAGCACGTGTCAGGCGGATAAAAGGTGGCGTACAAACCAAGGCAATGGTAATAATAGTGTTGGTCATAGAAGGGCCTAGGATAGCCGCAATGATGATAGCCAATAGCAAGCTTGGATAAGACATCAAAATATCATTGACTAGCATCACCGCTTTGCCCCAAACTTTTGGCCAAAACGCAGCGCTAAGTCCTAATGAAACACCGACTAGCATAGCGAGGGTAGTGGCACTTAGACCAATAAACAATGAGTAACGGGCGCCATACATCACCCGAGACAAAGTATCTCGACCTGCATCGTCAGTGCCGAGCCAAAACATTGCATTGCCACCGTCCAAGAAAGCAGGTGGGAGCTGCTCTTGGCCGGTGAATAGCTCATAAGGATCGTGAGGCGCAATAGCGGGCGCAAGTATGGCAATAATGACCATTAACGCGAGTACAATAAAACCAAGTACAGCGCCTTTATTTCGGCAAAATGTCGATAAAAACAGCTGCCAAGACGAGGGCGGTGTGGCTGCTAGATTGACATCGGAGGGAAGAACAGAAGGCTTCATGAGCAATTCCTGTAGTGGTCAGCACTTTAAAAGCGTTTAGAGTCTTATTCCTAAAAAATACTTAAAATTTTAAAATTGCTCTAAAGCATGTAAGCGCCAATCATCACTATTTGTAATATAATTATTTATCAATGTTAAATTAAGAAGTATGTCGAATACGTGGATTGATAAGACCATACAAAATATCAATAAATAAACTAACCAAGATCAAGGCGGTGGCGACCAGTAAAATACCGTTTTGCACAATTGGATAATCACGAGTAAAGAACCCATCAAGTAGCCAATTACCAACACCTGGCCAACTAAAGATAGTCTCAGTGATAATGGCTCCAGCAAGTAATGTGGCCATCTGTAAGCCAACGACAGTAATTACCGTAATTAAAGCATTGCGCATAACGTGCACTAATATCACTCGGCGCGGCGATAAGCCTTTGGCTCGTGCTGTACGTACATAGTCCTCATCTAACACCTCTAGCATTGCAGAGCGCGTCATCCGCGCAATCATCGCTAGAGGAATGGTTGATAAGGCAATAGACGGCAGAATAAAGTGTTTTACCACATCCCAAAATGCACCAGGCTCTCCTGACGTCAAAGAACCCAATAGCCATGAGCCATACAAGGGCTGAACATCCAAAAACTGAGCGACAGATATCACTCCAGCGACTGGTAAAAGACCTAAATAATGGGCGAATATACCTGTTAGGATAGGTCCCAATAGATAGATAGGCATAGAGTATCCTGCTAGCGCCCCTGACATCAAAGTGTAATCAATCCACGTACCACGCCGGAGTGCGGCGAAGATACCTAAGCTGACACCAATGACACTAGCAATGACAATGGCGCACAAAGCCAGCTCTAAGGTTGGGACAAAATGGGCAAAGAAGTCTTGTAATACTGGAGTACGTGTACGAAAGGACTGACCAAAATCACCGGTCAAGATGCCGGTTAAGTAATCCCAATATTGGACGATGAGTGGTTTATCTAAACCAAGTCTTTCTAAGGCACGGGCATGTAATTCTGGATCGACCATACGCTCACCCATCATAATCTCAACGGCATCGCCAGGGACGAGACGAATCAGGGTAAAGGTTGATAGCGTTAAGCCAAGGTAGACAGGAATTAAAATGGCAATACGGCGCAAAATATAAAGTAGCATGGGCTGCTCAATAGTTGTGGTTCAATGATTAGAGTGTTGACAGTGAAAAGAGTGCCCGTGACAAAACAGTTAGTTTATATAAAATCGGCTAGAGCAGAGGGTCTGACCTAGCCGAATACGAATTAAACAATCATGTATGTCGTACCGGACTTTATCAGTTCAGGTTATTCAACCTTGACACCATCGAAGCGTATTGAACCCAGTGGACTAATCTTATAATCGACAACGTTTGGTGCTGTGAATACGGTCACCACCGAATGTGCCATCGTCGTCCAAGGCAGCTGCTCTTTGAATATCTGCTGAGCTTGTACATAATCACTAACGCGATCATCTTGATTGGTAATCTGGCGGGCATTGGTCACTAAAGTGTCAAAGTCCTTATTACACCAGCGTGAGTAGTTGTTACCACCGACAGCATCACAAGATAATAACGTACCAAGCCAGTTATCTGGGTCCCCATTATCACCGGTCCAACCAGCTAGAATAACATCGTGCTCACCTTTAGCAGCGCGATTCAGGTACTCGCCCCATTCATAAGTGACAAGCTTGGTATCGACGCCAATCTTCGCCCAATCTGCTTGTAGCATCTCAGCCATTAGCTTGGCGTTAGGGTTGTATGGGCGTTGAACTGGCATATACCATAGGTCAATTTCAAGATTATTAGCGCCGGCTTCTTTGATGAGCGCTTTGGCTTTTTCAACATCATAAGAAGCGTCCTTAAGCGACTCATCATAACCCCACTGTGTTGGCGGCATAGGATTGGTCGCTTTGAGTCCTTCACTTTGATAAACCGCATTGATAATAGCGTCTTTGTTGATGGCCATATCCAATGCTTGACGAACTTTTAGGTCACTAAGCTTCGGTTTCTCAACATTGTAGCCCACATAGCCGACGTTGAAGCCAGGCTGATCAAGCACCGTGGCCTTACCAGATTTTTTGACAGAGTCGATTTCAGCAGGCTTAGGATAGGCGGACACATGGCATTCACCAGCTTGAACTTTTTGGGCGCGAACCGCTGAATCTTTAGTAATGACAAACACTAGATTATCGATGTGAATATCGTCTTTGTTCCAATAGTCTGGGTTTTTGGTGTAGCGAATTTGCGCGTCTTTTTGATAGGAAGTAAAGACGAAAGGTCCGGTACCAACAGGTTTAGTATTGATATCAGCGGCATTATCTGCAGCCATTAGCTGATCTGCGTATTCAGCAGAGTTGATGTAAGCAAAGGCCATTGCTAGGTTCTGTAAAAACGGTGCGTTGGTCTCACTAAGGGTAACTTTTACCGTATAGTCATCAACCTTTTCGATATCAGAGATGATATCAGGCAGCCCCATACCAACCGAATATGGGAATTCAGCAGGATAGGCTTTGTTGAATTCAAAGTCTGGATTGGTGATACGTTCTAGCGTAAAGACAACGTCATCAGCGTTAAAGTCGCGGGTTGGGGTAAAGTAGTCTGTTTTGCCAAATTTGACCCCTTTACGTAGATTAAAGGTATAGGTTTTGCCATCTTCGCTAATATCCCAGCTTTCAGCCAGCCCTGGTTGAATCTCGGTGTCAGCTCTTTTGAATTCTACCAAGCCGTTATAGATAGGGTAGGCGCTGGCATCAAAGTCAGTACCAGAAGTATACTGTGCTGGATCGAAGCCAGCAGGGCTGCCTTCTGAGCAATAAAGCAATGTTTTAGCTGCTTTGGCATCTGAGCTGGCAGCGGATTCATCAGTGGTTTTGTTGTCGCCGCTACAAGCGCTAATACCTAAAATAACCGTAGCCAACAAAGTAAGTTTGAAGAGTGATTTTTGCATTATTACATCCTATGTAAATGATAAGAAGTTTACCAATATATGCACAGGTTCATACCTAAACCATAAACACAATTGGCAAACTCTTAATTCCCTTTAAAGTTTTTATCAATATAATATTTTTAATATGCAATGCAGAACAAGAGTAATGTTTTGACCACTTTAGGTCAAGCATGCAAGAAAACAAATATAAATAAATTGTTTGAATATACTCTTTCAAACAGCAGTAATGCAAGTTATCTGTGAACTAAATTCAACAAACACTGCCTTATATTAAGAACGTTTGTTTTTTAATTGAGTATAAACAACTAAACAGTAACCAATATTTAATCAAAATAAATAAATAAAAATGACTAAGGCGTATTAATTAATTAGTACATCTTTGACAGCACAGGCATAATGAGCCAAGTTATTGAATCACTTATATTTCACATATCTCCGAGCGCACGATAAAGCGTTTGCCCTCTGGTATCTCAAGTGAAAAACTCGCACCGCGACCGTCTACCACATCGATAGTTAGATCGGTATGCTGCCATAGTTTATATTGTGCTTTACCCATATAAAATGGACAGCCTGCAAGCTCACCGACTAACACATCTTGCCCGCCAACTTTAAACTCGCCCAACGGATAACACATCGGTGAGCTACCATCGCAGCAACCACCAGATTGATGGAACATCAGGTCACCGTGCTTAGATTTTAGTAGTTCAATTAATTCTTTACAGGATTTTGTCGCTTCAAGTTTCATGTCGGACTCCTTGTCATGACAATAATTTATGCAATTTATTTTATAGCAGTTTTATCGCTGGTTGACTTTGATCTAGGGTTGGCAGCTCTTGCTCATCTTTTAAATCAACACCGGATAGTTTAAGTTCACAAGATTTTTTCATTAGTGCTAATAGTCGATTCGCTGCCATTTTAATGGGCAGTCCAGCAGCTCGCACATTAGAGATACAGTTGCGCATGGCGTCATGGCTATCAGTATGCGCGTCCCAAGTATAATAAATACCTAAGCTGTCAGGGGAGCTAAGACCGGGTCGCTCACCAATAAGCATTACCAGCATTTTGGCCTTGAGACGTTCTGCAATTTTATCGCCTAAAGCCACACGGCTGCCCGTTGCAATGACTAAGGGCGCGATGCTCCAGCCTTCTTCTTTAAATAATGGCAATAGCTCCGCGACCAGCTTTGGTCCATTTTCTTCTAGCGCCCGTGCTGACAGACCATCTCCCATCACGATGATGACATCATAAGATTTATCCGTGCCTGATTGCTCTAAAAAGTACTCTAATTTTTCAGAAGATTCAGTGTTTAATAGCCTTCCCCAATCTGGACGTTTAAGATAGTCAGATTTGTTTTCTGCCTGACTCGTTACTTTGAATAGCTCCCATGCCTCATCTGATTGTTCTAGAGCTTCCTCGTTACTTTTCTTTGAATCCTCTGTTGCATTCTCTGTGTCCATATCTTTAAAAGTAAGATGGCATTGTGTAGACAAATCATCAACTAAGCGTTCGATATCTAAGTCTTGTAGTACCGCATCTTTGGCTTCGGCATGATCAAGCTGAAACTTTAATAAAGGCTTGGTAGGAATACTACAGCCAACTCGTCCTAGCGCGATTCTAGAGTCTGTATATTCTTTTAACTTTTGCCAAGGATCTAGATGAACCAATTCAGATCGTTGACTCGTTTTGGGTTTGTCTTCGTCAATAATCGACTGCTTAACTTGCGAATCATTCACAGACATAGCATTCTCCTTTATGATTCGGTATTGCGTGACTTTATAGATTTATTTTAATCATTATTATAGGTTTACATAATGCCAGAAAGCAGGGACGATGGCTTGTCTGACCATTTGATACTGTTTTGCGTTTGAGTATAAATGCTGTTTTCACTGAGCCAATGCGCAAACTCAGGGGCAGGGGTCAACCCAAGCAGTTGCCGAGCGTAGAGGGCATCATGGAATGAGGTAGTTTGATAATTGAGCATGACATCATCGGAGCCTGGAATACCCATAATAAAGTTGATTCCAGCGGTCGCAAGCAAGGTCAATAAGGTATCCATATCATCTTGATCGGCATCGGCGTGATTGGTATAGCAAATATCACAGCCCATAGGGACGCCAAGCAGCTTGCCACAGAAATGATCCTCAAGGCCTGCGCGAATGATTTGTTTGCCATCAAACAGATATTCAGGGCCAATAAATCCAACGACCGTATTTACTAACAGTGGATTAAATTCTCTAGCCACTGCATAAGCTCTTGCTTCCATTGTTTGCTGATCGACATCGAAATGCGCATTGCTTGACAGCGCACTGCCTTGTCCGGTCTCAAAATACATAACATTTTGCCCGACCGTGCCACGATTTAGGCTGAGCCCCGCTTCATAGCCTTCTCTCAATAGGGCCAAATCTATACCAAAGCTAGTATTGGCTTTTTCACTGCCAGTAATTGACTGAAAGACTAAATCAACGGGCACTTTTTTCTCAATCAATTGGATAGCGGAGGTGATGTGAGTCAATACGCAAGATTGAGTAGGAATTTGATATTCAGATATCACATGGTCTAGCAGCTTAAGTAGTTCTGATAAATTTTGTAGATTGTCAGTGGCGGGGTTGATGCCAATCACAGCGTCCCCATTGCCATACATCAAGCCATCGATAATACTGGCAGAAATACCCAACATATCGTCGGTAGGATGATTGGGCTGTAAGCGCGTAGACAAGCAACCATCAAGACCGATAGTGTTGCGAAACTTAGTAACGACTTGGCATTTCTTGGCGACTAGAATTAAATCTTGCACGCGCATTATTTTGCTAACGGCAGCTACCATCTCTGGAGTAAAGGCATATTTTAATTGGGCTATTTCATCCCTTGTGGCAGATTCCCCCAATAACCAGTTTCTTAAGTCACCAACGGTAAAGCTGGATATTTTGGCAAAGGCTTGTTTGTCGTGCTGTGCCATAATCAGCCGAGTTACTTCATCGTCTTCATAGGGGATGGTGATGTCATCTAAAAAGTCGATTAATAAACAATCGGCTAAAGCCATTTGCGCGGCTACACGTTCAGTGGCATCAGAGGCTGCAACCCCAGCCAATTCATCACCTGAGCGTCGCGGTGATGCTTTGGCAAGTAACACTTTTAAACTCTCAAATTGGTAGGTTTTCTGCCCTACAGTATGTTGATAAGCCATTTTGTTCACCTTCTATCTATCAATTTTATAGGCTATAAAATATAAGCTCTATAAACATTATTAACTTAAATCATCTGACGCGGCTTGAATCTCGGCGAACTCTTCTTCTGGCGTGCCACTCACTAAGTGATGACGGCTAAATATGACGAAGTAGAGAATAAATACGATATAAATCCCCGCCGCCATAAACCAAACTTTGGGATCGACCATTAGCCCTGCGATTACGGCAAAAAAGGCGAGCACAAGTGCTATACCTGACGTCATGATGCCACCCGGTGTCTTATAAGGGCGCGGCAAGTCAGGACGCGATAAACGCAGCTTGATATGAGAGGCCATCATTAATACATAAGAGATAGTCGCACCGAATACCGCCATTAGAATAAGAAGATCTCCTTCACCAGTAAGTGATAATAGAAAACCTATAATGCCAGGAACAATAAGAGCCAAATAGGGGGCTTTATTGCTGTTAGTTAGCGATAGTTTTTTGGGTAAATAACCCGCACGCGATAAGGCGAAAATCTGCCGAGAGTAGGCATAAATGATGGAAAAGAAGCTGGCGATCAGACCTGCGAGACCAACGAAGTTTACAAAACTTGCCAACCACGTATTTTCACCATATACGGCGATTAGGGCATCAACCAAAGGCGCTCCTGAATCTTTTAAGGTATCTGCACCCGCAGCACCTGGTCCTAAGAATAAAATAAGCAGCGCGAATGACGCTAAAATCAACATGGCACCGATTAGCCCACGTGGTAATGACTTAGCAGGATCTTTAGCCTCTTCAGCCGCTAGAGGCACACCCTCAACCGCTAAAAAGAACCAAATCGCATAAGGAACGGCAGCCCAAATCCCGATATAACCAAAGGGTAGAAACGGACTTGCTCCTGCTTGTGTACCAACGGCAATATCAAATAGATTTTTACTATCAAAATGAGGAAACATCGATACGATAAATACCACTAAGGCAATACAGGCAACAGCGGTAATGCCAAACATAAGCTTTAATGCTTCGCCTGCGCCTTTTAAGTGGATAGCTATAAAGACGATATAGCATGTCAAATATATGATCCAGCCTCCGATACCGAATAACGACTCGCAATATGAGCCAATGAACACTGCGATAGCGGCTGGTGCGATGGCATATTCAATCAAAATCGCAGTACCAGTTAAATATCCTCCTAAAGGACCAAAAGCGGTACGGGCGAAACTATATCCACCGCCTGCTGTAGGCAACATGGTGGACATCTCTGACATCGATAAACACATGCACAGATACATGAGAGCTACGGCTATCAAGGCCACAAACATCCCGCCCCAACCACCTTGTGCTAGGCCAAAGTTCCAACCAGCAAAGTCTCCGGAGATGACATAGGCGACGCCAAGACCTATTAATAAAACCCAACCAACCGCGCCTTCTTTAAGTTGACGTTTGGCGAAATAATCTTTTTCAGCTTGAGTGCTGCCAGAGACCGCGCTCTTATGATCGTTAGGCGTGCTTGTCATGTTATTCCCCTACATAAAGACTATAAGTAAACTGAGGGTACTGCTAACTCATACTGTAAATAACTTGTCATTAAAAATTATTAACAACTGACATCTGAAAGCTGAAAATAAAAGGTCGTATCCCTTCAACTCAAATTGCTAGTAACGCATGGTTGAAATGATACGACCTGTTATTAATGATTAAAGACGATAACCATTAAACCAATGTCAAAATGTCACAAAGCTATAAGGCTACATAGCGTAGTCAATCACAATGCGACCCTCGATTTTTCCTTGGCGCATACGTTCAAGAATATCATTGATATTCTCAAGCGGCTCAGCAGCTACGGTCGCTTTCACTTTGCCTTCCGCTGCCATATCTAGCGATTCTTGCAAATCAAGACGCGTACCAACGATTGAACCACGAATAGTGATGCCGTTTAGTACCGTATTAAAGATAGAAACAGGGAAGTCACCCGTTGGCAGGCCGTTACATACCAAAGTACCACCGCGTCGTAACATAGTTAAAGCTTGATCAAACGCTTTAGAGGATACGGCAGTTACGAGCACCCCATGAGCGCCGCCAATCTCTTTTTGTAGATACTCACCAGGATCAGTGTTCTTGGCATTAACGGTAACTGTTGCGCCCAGTTTTTTGGCAAATTCAAGCTTTTCATCGTCAATATCGACAGCGGCAACATTCAATCCCATAGCAATAGCGTACTGTACCGCCATGTGACCAAGTCCACCGATACCTGAAATAACGACCCAATCACCCGGCTTGGTGTCGGTCATTTTTAGACCTTTATACACGGTAACACCTGCACATAGGACTGGTGCAATCTCAACAGAATCAACGCTCTCAGGGATAATGCCAACATAGTCGGCATCTGCCAATACGTATTCTGCAAAGCTACCATTCACTGAGTAGCCAGAGTTTTTTTGTTTTAGACATAAAGTCTCCCAACCGCCTAAGCAGTGGGTGCAGTGACCACAAGCAGAGTAGAGCCAAGGGACACCGACTCGGTCGCCTTCTTTGACATGATGTACGTTTTCGCCAACAGCGGTAATGAGGCCTACGCCTTCGTGTCCGGGGATAAATGGTGGGCTAGGTTTGACTGGCCAATCTCCTTCAACCGCATGCAAATCAGTATGACAGACACCTGATGCTTGCATTTTGACTACGATTTGACCGGCACCTGGGGTCGGAATGTCTACTTCTTCAATCTGCAGAGGTTGGTTGAATTCATGCAGAACCGCAGCTTTCATTTTGTTACTCATGGTGTAACTCCTTATTACTAGCAGTCACTAACGCTCAACTCAATCGTTCAAACCGCCAATTATGTTAGATGTAGATGCTTGGTAAGCATCAAGGTCGCACTTTACGGCTTTGCCATAAAGTGCATTGAGGGATAGATTTAAAAGAAGCCCATTTTTTTAGGACTGTAAGACACCAGCATGTTTTTGGTTTGCTGATAATGATCGAGCATCATTAGATGGTTTTCACGGCCGATACCGGACTGTTTATAACCACCGAAAGCAGCATGCGACGGATAGATGTGATAGCAGTTGGTCCATACACGACCCGCTTGGATACCACGTCCGAAACGATACGCTTTATGTACACTGCGTGTCCAAATCCCAGCGCCAAGACCATATAACGTGTCATTAGCAATGCTCATCGCTTCGTCGTCGTCTTTGAACTTTGTGACGGCAAGTACTGGTCCAAAGATTTCTTCTTGGAACACGCGCATGTCATTAGTACCTTCGAAGATAGTCGGCTGCACATAGTAACCTTCCCCAAGATCGCCATTGTGTTTAGCTTTTTCGCCGCCCACTAAGACTTTTGCACCTTCTTTTTTACCGATATCGAGATAAGAGAGGATTTTTTCTAATTGATCTGAGCTGGCTTGCGCACCAATCATGGTGTCAGTGTCTAATGGATTGCCCATTTTGATAGCTTCGACGCGAGCGATACAGCGTTTCATAAATTCATCATAAATGCTTTCATGTACTAAAGCGCGTGATGGGCAAGTACAGACCTCACCTTGGTTCAAGGCAAACATCACTAAGCCTTCTACTGCTTTGTCTAAGAAATCATCATCTTCGTCCATGATATCGGCAAAGAAAATATTTGGACTCTTACCACCAAGCTCAAGCGTTACTGGAATAATGTTTTCACTAGCATACTGCATGATAAGACGACCGGTGGTCGTTTCGCCAGTGAAAGCCACTTTATTAATGCGTGGGTTAGAAGCCAATGGTTTACCTGCCTCGACACCAAAACCATTCACGATATTTAGTACGCCTTTTGGCAAAATATCAGCGATGCCGATGGTTTCTAGCATGAACAAGATAGAAGCTGGCGTTTGCTCAGCAGGCTTCATGACGATACAGTTACCAGCAGCAAGAGCTGGGGCAATTTTCCATACTGCCATCAGAATAGGGAAGTTCCATGGGATAATTTGACCGACGACACCAAGCGGCTCATGAAAGTGATAAGCAACCGTGTCTTCATCTATTTGGCTAATACCACCTTCTTGGGCACGAATCGCGCTGGCAAAATAGCGGAATTGATCGATAGCTAATGGAATATCTGCCATGAGAGTCTCACGCACAGGCTTACCGTTCTCATAGCATTCGGCAATAGCGATAGACTCTAGATTGGCTTCCATACTATCGGCGATTTTGAGTAGTAAGTTTGCGCGTTCAGCAACGCTGGTCTTACCCCAAGCGTCTTTGGCAGCATGAGCCGCATCTAACGCGGCTTCGATATCTGCTTCTTTTGAGCGAGCGACCTGACAGATGACTTTACCATCGATAGGACTTGGATTATCGAAATACTCACCATCAACGGGTGCAATCCACTCACCGTTGATAAAGTTGTCATATTTTTCGCGGAATTGGACAGGACTGTCTTCAGTATTAGGGTAGGCGTATAGCATCAACGACTCCTTGTTGTGTTGTTTGAGAGAGATCACAGGAAAGTTTATTTATTGTTTTATAAAATATTATAAAAAATAGATACTTACGTGTTTCATAATTAGTCTTCCTGACTAATTACTCACTCTATCGTACTTAGCTTTAAGACAGAGTGATAATGACTTTTTATAATGATATATTCTGTATCGCATAACTTTACGTTATATAAGCGCTGAAGATTAAAGTGGTTCGCAAAACTGGCGTAACTGTTATAATCGTTGCCAAGTAATTTAAGCGGTTGTCTTCAAAGCACTTATCCATTGTATGGGCTTCAATCTTGTCCAGTGTGCGCAGTGTACTTTTTATATGCAGCCGCATTTACTTTCTTGTTTTTTTAAGTTGCCTCAATTATACGTATACAATCGGTGACTTTATTTCTTATACTTTTTTCTCATTGTTAACTTAATTGGTTTGAATATATGCGTCAATCTTCTGCTCTTGATATTTTAAAAACAGGTCAAAATGTCTTTTTGACAGGCTCAGCAGGTTCAGGTAAGACTTATACGCTCAACCAATATATCAATTATCTGCGTGCACGCCGCGTACCAGTAGCAGTTACGGCAAGTACAGGCATTGCAGCAACGCATATGAACGGCACGACTATCCATAGTTGGTCGGGTATCGGTATTAAGGATGAGCTGACGGATCGTGATTTAACCAATTTATCGCGCAAGCAGTTTTTGGCAGATAGATTAAAAGATACAGCGGTGCTAATCATAGATGAGATATCCATGCTCCATGCCAAGCAGCTCAATTTGGTCAGTCAGGTCCTCAAATATGTGCGCAAAAACGACAAGGCATTTGGTGGTATTCAGGTCGTCGTCGCTGGAGATTTTTTTCAGCTCCCACCGATTGGAAGTAAGGGCGAGAGCAATCGTGAGAAGTTTGCTTTTATGTCGGAGGCTTGGCTTGATGCTAAGTTTCATATTTGCTATCTATCAGAGCAGCATCGACAAGTGAGCGAGGTGGCTAATGGCGGTCTTGATTTGGATGACATTTTGAACCAAATTCGTCGGCAAGAAGTCACTTTTGAAGCAATTGCTGCGCTCGAGGCCACCTTTGATCAAAACGTCGATATTAAGCGCACTCGTCTCTATACGCATAATCTTAACGTCAATAAAATCAACGACAAAGAACTAGCAGCGTTAGATGGCGATATGATGCGCTTTGAAGCTACCTCTACGGGCGATAACAAGTTGGTTGAGACCCTAAAAAAAACCGTACGTACTCAAGATGAGCTGATTCTCAAAGTTGGCGCTAAGGTGATGTTTATTAAAAACAATACTGAACTTGGCGTCTCTAATGGTACGATGGGTGAGCTAATAGGCTTTGCCGCTGTCAAAGTTGACGACAGTAAAGACCATAATGATACGCTGATTGAAGACGATGAAACCAATAGCGATAATGAAACTAAGACTGCTAAAGAAAAAACCAAAAACAGTAAGAAAAAAGATACAGATACCGAGCAATCAAAAAATAAAAAAACTATCATGCAAAAAATGCCCGTGGTGAGACTCAATTCTGGTCGTGAGGTCATCGCTGAGCCTGAAGAATGGATCATCGAAGATGAAACGGGAGATGTACTAGCAAGCTACCATCAAGTGCCGCTCTGTCTGGCGTGGGCGATTACCATTCATAAGTCACAAGGAATGACATTAGATGCTGCTGAGATTGACTTGTCGCGTACCTTTGAGCTTGGGCAAGGCTATGTAGCTTTGTCACGATTAAAATCGCTGGCAGGGCTACAACTGCTAGGTATGAATGATATGAGTTTACAGCTTGATCCGTTAGCGCGTGGCGCCGACAAGCGGTTTTTGGTACTATCTGAGGAAGCCGATGCCAACTATGCGATGCTTGATGAAAAAAGCATGAAGCAGGCGCATGATAAGTTTGTTTTAAAGTCGGGCGGTACGCTGAGCCAGTCTGTGATTGATGCCTATACA
This sequence comes from Psychrobacter sp. 1Y10, assembly GCF_052259005.1. Classification (NCBI taxonomy): domain Bacteria; kingdom Pseudomonadati; phylum Pseudomonadota; class Gammaproteobacteria; order Moraxellales; family Moraxellaceae; genus Psychrobacter; species Psychrobacter sp. 1Y10. Next base: position 492,300 of record NZ_JBQQES010000001.1, read on the forward strand.
AGCCTACAAAAAAAACGCCGCGAAAAACAGCAAGTGCAGCAAGATAAGAAGCTAAAGTTGGGCAATCAAGTCTCAGATAAGTCAGAGAGCACCTTGCTTGCAACGCGACTATTGTTAGAGGAAAGCTTGTCCATCGCTGATATTGCTCAGACACGTGAGCTTGCGCAGTCAACGATTATGCGCCATATTAGTGATCTAAAACGTCAAGACCCAAGTCTTTCTTGTGATCATCTACGTCCTGATGACGATACAATGATGGCAGTAGGTAATGCTTATGTGGCAATCAAAGTGGCCAACAATCCTAATGATTTTAACGATAATGGCAGTGTAAAAATTAAGCCTATTTACGAGAGTCTTAAGCAAAGTATTGATTATAATACCATTAGATTGGCGCTAATTTTTATTACACCATAGACTTACTATTTTCGCTCCTACATCATCTCCTACCTTTATAGCGATACTTTTTTATGCCTGAATTCTCTAATACCACTTACCACCTAAACTCTAAATCTATAAGAGCGACGACTCATGCTGCTGGCGAGCACACACAGCCATTGAGAGTCGCCATCAATGGCTTTGGACGTATAGGTCGTAACGTATTACGTGCGTTGCTAGAGCGCTTTGAGGTACTTGGACGCGCCATTCATGTGGTGGCTATTAACGATTTGGCCCCAGCTGAGACTTTGTTGCATTTATTGAAATTTGATAGCACGCATGGGCGTTTGAGCAGACTGGGGGTCAGTGCCGAAATTGTTCAGGACGGCATCACTGATAAGGAACAAAAACCATCTGCTACTGCAAAAAGTGACATCCAGCTGTGCCTAACAAAAAACAATCTAACCTATTGTATTCGTCTATTATCAAGGCATGATCCAAAAACGCTGCCTTGGGACACTCTTGGTATCGATGTGGTATTGGAATGTACAGGACATTTTCGCTCTTATGCTCAAGCCAATCTACATATTGAAGCAGGTGCGCAACAAGTTATCATCGGTGCTGCACCCTTTGACGATGTTGACGCTTGTATCGTAATGGGTGTTAATACTGAGCTACTGACGCGTGAGCTACCGATTGTCTCAGGTGTCTCTTGTACCACGCAAGCGCTAGTGCCACTGATTGATACGCTCGATAAGGCCTTTGGTGTCAAGTCCGCAATGATGACTGAGATTCATGCTGTCACAGCTGATCAAACGGTCCTTGATCAAGCACATCGTGACCCAAGACGCGCGCGAGCGTCTGGTCATAATATCATTCCTACAACATCTAGTAGTATTGCCGCCTCAGAACGCGTGTTGCCAGCGATGATGGGCAAGATTAATGGACATTCTATTCGTGTGCCCACCATTAATGTCGCAGCAATCGATGTAACGTTTGTATTTAACGCATCGGGCATCAGTATCGATGCCATACGCGAAGTACTCAAGTCCGCCAGTCAAGCGCATTTGCTAGATATTATGGCCTATACTGATGAACCATTGGTCTCAAGTGACTTCATCCATCAGACAGAATCACTTATTATCGATGGGCAGCAACTCATGCAAGTGGATGATCAATACAAGGTTTTTGCGTGGTACGATAACGAGTGGGGCTATGCCAATAGGCTACTTGATATGTGTTTGCACCTGGCTTCTAGCAAGCAGACATTCACTAAAAAACAATAAGAAGTAAAATAATTTAATTTATTTTAGATATGCGCTTGCAATATGAAACGATATCTATATAATGATGCACCAATGGAGACGTGGCAGAGCGGTTGAATGCACCGGTCTTGAAAACCGGCAAGGGTTCATAGCCCTTCGAGAGTTCGAATCTCTCCGTCTCCGCCAAATTTAAAAGGCCCCAATCATTAATTGATTGGGGCCTTTTTTTATGGTTATTTTTTATATAGTTATAACCTTTGTACTTCTTTTGTTTAGTGCTGACTATAGCGCTGTTTACTCCAGAGGAGCCTCCTTAAACTCAATCTGCTGACCATCAGTTAAAAGTAGAACACCCTCACTAATCTCTATCGTAACATCTTGTGCGTTCCTAATCGCACGCATGACATTCACATCCTCAATACTACTTTCAATGACGATTTTACCTGACTGCTCAGGCTCAACAGCTGGTTTAAACTGCGTAAGCGGAACATTGAATTTTTTACCTTCTGTCAGTTTTGCATTTTTCATCAGCAAAGTCCCCTTAAAGCTTTCAATAGGCACCGAGCCATGATTGGATAGCATAAACTGCAGCTTTACCTGATTTAGGCTGTCACTATCACTACTTTTTACAGGTAACAAGGCGAGAGGGTAAGTCAACGTATTCATAGCATCTATCTGCTGATTGACCGTAACAGGGCTTTTTTTGCCAGTCGGGTTGTTAGGGTGCAGGCGCTCATATTCACGTTGCTGTACTAGTGCTTGCTTAATCGTTATACGCGGCATGGCGCCAGACTCGTAAGCATCGCTAAGCTTCATCCGTAGCATATAGCGGCTAAGAAGCTGTCTATCACTCTCAGGCAATTGCTCAAAAGTAGCGCCTAGCTTTTTTTGCCAATGATCAGAGTTCGTCGGTATGGTTTGCTTACTCGGGTCAGTTGGCGGCTGTGAGCAGCCACTCAATAAACCCGCTGCCACTAGTGACAAAACAAGCAACATAGCGGTACCTAAGCGCTGATAAAAGTGCTTATTATAAGGTATGGGCAGGAAGTCAAAGCTACGGAATAAAATGAGTGTACTCGCTATCATGCGCTTCTTTAAAGGCCTTACCATGATCTACCTCCTTGTTATAATCGATCCACTATAAAATAAACAAAAGCCACTAAAATAAGTTATATACAGCAACGAGCTGCGTGTGCATAGCAAGCAAAAAAATAATTTCAACAGTGTTTTTTAATCTTTGTACAGCTTTTACTTAGGACTGACTATATTTTTTTAATCAACTCTATAATCGACGTCAATTAGAATATACCTTACTTCGGTAAATAGTATTAGGAGCCATCATTAGCTATTGTGTTAAATTATGCTTAATACTAGTGACTTATATAATAAAAAAGAAGGCGACAATGAGGGGAAATAAGAGGCAAAATATCGCAAAGTGGGATGGCAAAGTGAATGGTAAAGACAGTGGTGGAGAATAAAGTAAGTAGAATACTTTAAGTAAAAAAGTCGGTCGCTAAGTGACTAAAATACACTTAGCGACTGGCTTTTTTAGGGTTATCTTAAACTATCAATAACAACGATCAGCTCGATAAAAACCTCAGTGCTAGTCGTCGTTTTGTAATTCCGTCAACGGATGCGTGATACTATTATTGTGCGTAACCACGATCGCTTCATCGATGATACGTTGGCTGACACCACGCTTACGCAGAGTCTCGATGAAAACTTCATCATGCGCTAAAGTATAATCTTGATGATCACGGTCAAGACCTTGGCGAATATACAAGCGGATTAGCCCTTGAATACGTTTGAACCCAAGCTCTGATGAGGTTGCCTCTAGTAGCTCAATCATCTCTTCAGAAAGACGAATGCTGACTGGGCGCATGATTTTTTGCGGATGATCAGAGAACTTATTTTTTATGCGTACAGGTATCATAATAAACCATTACTTTTAGTGACTAAAAACAAAGAACTTCAACGAGAATGATAGTAGCTATTCATTTGCAATAAGTGCTTGAAGTCGTTACTTATAAACATTTTAGATAGCTGTCATAAACAAACAGTTATCAATACTACTTACCATACAACAAAACCACTGCAAAAAACACTACAGTAGTAAAAATAGCAACCATAAAAAAACCTTCATCTAATATTGATGAAGGTTTTCATTATATGGCTCTCCAACCTGGGCTCGAACCAGGGACACACGGATTAACAGTCCGTTGCTCTACCAACTGAGCTATTGGAGAATAAGCTGTGATAACGGCAAACCTACTGTACGTGTCTAACATAGCAAGCACTAAGCTCGTTTGCGTTATGTGGGGCACATTTTAGCCAAGTAGCTGTAGACTGTCAACCAAATAAATCATTAATCATGGTTATTTATTATAATTTCTTTTTTAATGAGATTTAAGAGGTACTGTACGACGTATTTGACAGTTCTGATAAGCTGTTTTAGTCAATGATAAACATAAGACCTAGTATTATAGATAGAACACTCATAAAAAAACCCTCATCAAATCGATGAGGGTTTTGGCAAATGCCATAATTGAATTACAAACAATTCAAGATTTTACTACTAAAATGTGGCTCTCCAACCTGGGCTCGAACCAGGGACACACGGATTAACAGTCCGTTGCTCTACCAACTGAGCTATTGGAGAATAGGCTGTAAGTATGTAATGACTTACAACAAGCTTAGAAATCCTCTAACGAGTTCTTGCTAAGTGGGGCGTATTCTAGCAAAAATAAAAAATACGTCAAGCCTTTTTTTGCATAATTAGTAAAAATTATCATTTTAATGATGTGATAGAGGGTTTTTATCAAAAAATACCATGAAAAAGCCACTCTATAGAGTATATAAGCGGCTTTTTTTGTAGAAGCAATAGTGGAACCAGCTGTTCATTGCAATTTATTCAGTAACGTCTAAATCAGCCACTGCTTTTTCGATGCGTGATAAGGCATCTTTTAGCGTCGCTTCGTCCGTTGCGTAAGAGATGCGCATATAGCCGCCAAGGCCAAAGGCGTCACCTGGTACGACAGCTACGCCAACCTTATCTAATAACCATGCTGAAAACTCAGTACATGATGACAGACCAGCGGCTTTAATAAGTGGTTTGATTTCAGGATAGACATAAAAGGCGCCGTCAGGACGCAGGCAAGTAATGCCCTTAATAGCATTTAGACCATTGACGACCAAATCACAACGTTTCTCAAAAGCTTCTACCATTGGCGCAAGTACGCTCTGGTCACCGCTAATAGCAGCTTCGGCGGCGACTTGGCTGATAGAAGCGGGGCACGAGGTTGATTGTGACTGAACTTTTTTCATTGCGCCGATGAGTTTGGCAGGGCCACCTGCATAGCCGATACGCCAGCCTGTCATCGCATAGGCTTTTGAGACGCCGTTTAAAATAATTGCGCGGTCTTTTAGCTCAGGTGCAGCGTTTAAGATATTGTAGAACTTATCACCCGTCCAGCGAATGTGCTCATACATATCATCTGAGGCCACATAGACGTGTGGATGCTTCTTCAATACTTCCGCAATGGCTTTTAGCTCATCCAAAGTATAAATCATGCCTGTTGGATTTGATGGGCTATTTAATACCAATAGTTTGGTTTTGTCCGTGATGGCGGCTTCTAACTGCTCAGCTGTGATTTTAAAATCTTGCGACGCTGGGCATTCGACGATGACAGGTTTACCGCCTGCGATGATAACCATGTCAGGATAACTGACCCAGTATGGCGCTGGAATGATGACTTCATCACCTGGATTGATAAAGGCTTGAGCAAGGTTGAAAAAAGACTGCTTACCACCGACTGACACTAGGATTTCATTTGGCTCATAGCTGATGTCGTTATCGCGCTTGAACTTCTCGATGATGGCTTTTTTGAGTTCTGGTGTCCCATCGACAGCGGTGTATTTGGTAAAACCGTCATTGATTGCATCAATGGCCGCTTTTTTGATGTGCTCTGGCGTATCAAAATCAGGTTCGCCAGCGCCAAGGCCAATGATGTCTTTGCCAGCCGCTTTTAGCTCTTTGGCTTTATTGGTAATCGCTAGAGTCGGTGATGGTTTGATGCTATTGACACGGTCAGACAATTGCAATTCACTCATGGGAGATCCTTTTTAACTGGGAGGGAAACTGGTTGATCGAGACTAGTTGTATGGTGTTGTAATTATTATCAATACAAGATAAAAGCATGTTAAATAAAGAATATACTACCCTTTATATAAGCTCTTATAACCTTGCTTTTAGCATTGTAGCATGCTGATATTGTGCTGTCTCAATGGTTAATAGGGGATGGGAGACTGATTTGGCTCCATGTGATAAATGTTATTAAGTTAAACATTGTTATGAGGGTAAGGGCTGTCACAAAACAGGTGGTTTGCGTTACACTAATGCAAATCACCTATACTACTTTTAACTGCTCATAGCGAAACGGGAAGATTATGCCACAACTAAACACTTCGTCAACAGCCAAAAAAGCGCCTCTAAATCATGAGCTGTACATGTCAGTACTGATGACACCTGATATGGCCAATTTCATTGGTAATGTGCATGGTGGCGATCTGCTAAAAATGCTTGACCAAGTTGCTTATGCTTGCGCCAGCCGTTATAGCGGTAGTTATGTAGTGACGCTCTCTGTTGACCAAGTGATGTTCCGTGAGCCCATTTATGTGGGTGAGCTGGTCACTTTTGCTGCAAGCGTTAACTATGTGGGTACCACCTCAATGGAGATAGGCATTCGTGTTGAGGCAGAGGATGTGCGCGCACGTACTATCCGGCATACCAATAGCTGCTATTTCACAATGGTTGCTATCGATGACAATGGCAAACCCAATCCAGTTCCACCGCTTGACATTAAAAACTCTATGCAACAGTGTCGCTTTGATGCAGGTTTGGCGCGTAAAAATTTGCGGATGGATAGCTCACAACGTCCTAGTTGCGATATTAACAACATGATTGAAAGTCCAGAAAATACGACTAACAGTAAACCTAAATAAGCCTATACCTCAGCTCAAAGCCCTTTGACATGACTCACTAAAAAGCTACTGATATTTTCAAGGCCCTATTTTAAGCTAAGCTGTTACCTACCATAAACAGCATGGCTCCTATAAAGTGCACATGCCTTATCACGTATCGTTTTATTGAGTTTAGTATGAGTTTAGAGCCGCCCAATACCAACCTACAATCCCATCCTACTGATGATCCCAACATAGTAAGTACGCGCACACGCGGTGTTGGGAAGTCTGATGATAATACTTCTGCATCCGAGCATAAGTCTTCAAGTTCGCTGACGACAGTACTAATCGCAGTTGGGGCAAATCTTATTATCGCTATTGCGAAGACGTTGGCGGCATTTATGACTGGTTCTGCATCGATGATAGCGGAATCAGCGCATTCTTGGGCAGATGCGGGCAATGGGACACTATTGATTGTCGCTGAAAAAAAAGCAGTGAAACCTGCTGATAGAAGTCATCCTTTGGGCTATGGTAAAGAGTCGTATGTCTGGTCGATGATTGCCGCTTTTGGTGTCTTTATGGCAGGCTCTATTGTATCTATTTATACAGGTATCACTGAGTGGAATGCAGCGGAGAGTGAGACCAACTATACCATTGGTTTTATTATATTGGCGATCGCTTTTGTACTTGAGGGGTTTTCATTAGTACAGGCTTATCTACAAAGTAAAAAACATGGTGAAGCAATTGATGTAAGTGCGATTGGTTATGTCGTTGATACGTCGAACCCAACGCTACGCGGCGTGTTTTTTGAAGACTTGGCAGCTGTGATCGGTTTGGTTGTCGCTGCTGCTGCGATGGGTATGCATGCCTATACTGGTCAGCCATTTTGGGATGCGCTTGGCTCTATCATTGTTGGTTTGCTTTTGGGCGCAGTCGCCATATTTTTAATCAGTCGTAACCGTGACTTTTTAGTAGGCCATAAAGTCTCTGATAAAATGCATCGTTATGTGCTAGGCAAACTACTTGAACATCCAGATGTCGATAGCGTGTCGTATTTACATTTGGAATGGGTCGGTCCCAAAAAAATATTTATGGTGGCAGCAGTAGATATTGCAGGCAATCAACGCGAAGAATCTCTCGCTCGTAAGTTTGAAACTATCGAAAATCAATTCCGAGCCAATCCACTGTTCCAAGAGGCTATTTTAACCTTATCAGTACCTGACGCTGAAGTTTTGAATTTAGAGAATAGTGAGGCTGTTTGATATTTCTGATAACTTTCATAACGAGTGACAACGCATTCCTAATGCCTCACAACGAATGACGAATTAATGAATCTCTGACGCTCAGTAGGTAGATATAAAAAAAGGGGTCACTTATTTAAAGTGACCCTTTTAACTTTAAGATAATACTTATATGCTAAATATTATTTTTTTGGTGCGTTAGCACCGATGAACCAAGCATCTTTATCGATAATACGACTGACTTCAGTAAATAAGTCCGCTGTATCTTCGTCACCAGCTTCTCCAGCAGTATCAATGGCTTTGCGCAGCTCTTCTGCAATCTTCTTATAACGATTGGTCAACTCACGAACATGCTGATCAACTTCAGTGATATCAGTAGGGTAAGTCTCTAGTACAGAGTCTTCAACGACACGTTTTGAGATACCGTTCGCTTTACCACCTAAAATAACAATACGTTCGGCTACAGTGTCATATGCTTCTGTTAAACGCTCGTAGGTGTCATCTAACAATTGATGCACACCGATAAAGCCAGTACCTTGTAGATTCCAATGGCACTGTTTGCTATCCATGCTCAAGTCGATCAAATTGGCTAAATTAGAGTTTAGCAAATCTACCATTTTTTTCGCTGTATCATCAGTAATACCGCTTGCGTAACGTTCTCTCATATTTTACTCCATTATTTAAATTTATTTTGCTGAGTTTAAAATTTTAAGACGAATTGTTCTTTATTAATATTTTCTTAAACAGCTGTCTCACGTTAGCCTTTGTGTTTTATCTAAAAATAATTCTAAGATTGTGACGATTGATTTGTGACAATCTATTAATAAGATAATGACTAACGCTTCGCTTGAGTGTTACCAGTCAATTCATAAACGATGATAGCAGTTTACATGAATGATTGAACCCTCAAGCGTTATGCTTTATTAAGTGGTCGTGTAATGACTTTGTTAATCGTGAAAAGCTTTGTAAATTTGGTCGTAATTAAAGGTACTGTGACTAGCATTATCAGCTCAAATTTTCTCTATCTACTATTAACGAATATGAGTCTGTCGAAAGTTGATACTTCGAGGCCCATTTTTAACAGTTTGCTCAATCATAATGTTAGTACACCTGCTATCTATAACTAAGGATAAAACTTACTATTATCCTTTAAAAAGAGCAGTTTAACCCCCATATTATTTTAAACTTAACGAGGAAGAAAGCCATTATGCGAATGCCTGAACCGCGCTCGTCGCGTCAGTTAAACCAATTGGCCACTCAGCTCCAAGGCGAAGCTGAAATCGTTGGTGTCAATGCGTCTGGGACGCAAATATCAAGTCGCGCCTTTGAGATGGTCACCGATTTTGAGCCAGCGGGTGATCAGCCGCAAGCGATTGAAAAACTGGTCAAGGGTATCGATAAGGGTATGGATGAGCAGTTGCTACTTGGGGTGACCGGTTCTGGTAAGACTTATACCATGGCTAAGGTCATCTCCGAATGCCAACGTCCAACCATTATCATGGCACACAACAAAACCTTGGCTGCCCAGCTATACGGTGAGTTCAAAGCGTTTTTCCCTAATAACGCGGTTGAGTACTTTGTCAGCTACTACGACTATTATCAGCCTGAAGCTTACGTTGCAGCGAGCGATACCTTTATCGAAAAAGACAGCGCCATTAATGATCATATTGATCAGATGCGTCTATCAGCGACACGTGCGCTACTTGAGCGCCGTGATGCTATTATTGTGGCTTCAGTATCGTGTATTTACGGTTTGGGCGATCCAGAAAGCTATCTAAAGATGCTGTTACATGTCGTGGTTGGAGACAAGATAGACCGTACTGCAACCATTAAGCGTCTGGTCGAGATGCAATATACACGCAATGAATTAGACTTTGGACGTGGTACTTATCGATTGCGCGGTGAGCTATTAGATATTTATCCTGCTGAATCTGAGCAGTTGGCTGTGCGTGTGCATCTGTTTGACAATGAAGTCGAAAAAATCACATGGTTTGATCCCTTGACAGGTAAAACCGTACGTAGCGTACCGCGCATCACTATTTATCCAAAATCTCATTACGTAACCCCTCGTAATAAATTAGAAGCAGCCAGTCATACCATTCGCGAGGAGCTTGAGCCGCGTTTAGAGTATTTCCGTGATAATAATAAGTTGATTGAAGCTCAGCGTCTCAAAGAACGCACCCAGTATGATCTTGAGATGATTCAGCAGCTTGGCTACTGTAATGGTATCGAAAACTACTCGCAGCACCTCTCCGGTCGCCCCTCAGGAGAGGCGCCGCCGACTTTATTTGATTATATTCCAGAGGATGCGTTATTGTTCCTCGATGAATCGCATGTGACCGTTTCGCAAATTGGCGCGATGTATAAAGGCGATAGATCGCGTAAAGAAAACTTGGTCAATTATGGTTTTCGTCTGCCAAGTGCGATGAATAATCGTCCGATGAAGTTTGAAGAATGGGAGCGTATCAAGCCCAAAACCATTTATGTGAGTGCCACGCCTGCGTTATATGAGCTTGAGCACAGCGAACAAGTGGTTGAGCAAGTGGTGCGCCCAACGGGTTTGATTGATCCAGAGATTGAAATTCGTCCCGTGCTCACGCAAGTCGATGATGTGTTATCGGAGATTATCAAACGCCGCGAAAAAGATGAACGCGTACTGATTACGACGTTGACCAAGCGTATGTCAGAAGATCTGACCAGCTACCTTAAAGAGTATGATGTCAAAGTTGCCTATCTGCATTCGGACATTGATACGGTTGAACGGATGCAAATTATTCACGAGCTGCGTACTGGCGTACACGATGTGTTGGTCGGTATTAACTTATTGCGTGAAGGTTTGGATATGCCAGAGGTGTCGTTGGTTGCGATATTTGACGCCGATAAAGAAGGCTTTTTGCGCTCTGAACGCTCCCTCATTCAGACTATTGGTCGTGCAGCGCGCCATTTAAATGGTAAAGCCATCCTCTATGCTGATCGTATTACGCCCAGTATGCAAGCGGCGATAGACGAAACGGATCGTCGTCGTGATAAGCAAATTGCTTTTAACCTTGAGCACAACATCACACCAAAAGGCGCGCGCCGTAGTATCACGGACAAGATTGACACGGGCGAAAGCTTGGATGCCAATGACAATCAAGTGATTCCAATTAAGAGTCATCTGCCTGATGTCGATATCAGTATTTTGCGCAGTCCTGATCTGCTGGCTAAAGAAATCAATCGTCTTGAGAAGCTTATGAAGCAGTTTTCTCGTGATTTGAAGTTTGAGGATGCAGCGAAAACAAGGGATAAGGTATTAGAGTTAAAAGCGCATTTAATCTAATAGTTTATTTAAACCGTAGTGAGTATCCGTCTTATTTAGCGGTTAAAGGATAAGTTGCATCTTTGCAATTTATCCTTTTTTATTGGCTGCTAAATGCTTGAAAGTAGAAAGATTTTTGTGAAATATAACTAATAACTAATGTTTGGGGTCTAGAAAACTTGTAATCATACCAAATGCCACTTAATATGATATCAATCATCAAATTTGATTTTATCTTCCACTGATATTTAGGCGTATCGTTCCTATGCATAATAATAAATTTTTGGAGTTAAACGCGAATGAAAACTCGCTCGGCATGTCGGATTCTGCCAAACAGGCCGTTACGGAGTCTTTAAGTGCAGGTTTTCGTTATCCAGACAATCCACGTGCTGCACTCATTAACAAAATTGCCACTATGCATAATGTGGCAGAAAACCAAGTCTCGTTAGGTAATGGCTCGACTGAAAATATGCGAGCTACCATTCAAATGCTGCAACACAAAGCATTTAAAGAGGGCAAAGAGTTCCAAATGGTAATTCCTGTGCCAACGTTTGATTGTGCTGAGATGTACGCAGATTCTATTGGCGCCTTGGTAGTCAAGATACCTTTAACGGCCGAAAATTATGATTTAGACTTACAGAATCTGCAAAAAGCTGCTGATGAGTTTGATGGAATTAGTTTACTTTATCTTTGTAATCCTAATAATCCGACAGGGACTATTACCTCAACGGCCAAGCTTAAAACTTGGATAAGTAACGCACCAGACAACCATTACTTTTTATTGGATCAAGCGTACTTAGAATACGTGACAGACCCAACCTTTGAAAGTGGATTTGAGTGGGTAAAACAAGGATTGTCAGATAACCTTATTGTCATTCATACTTTTTCAAAGTTATATGCTTTAGCCGGTATGCGAGTGGGCTACGCGATTTCTAACCCGCAGGCTATCGCTGCTGTTGAAGCGTTTATGTCTATGGATAACACCAACTTGTCAGGTGCGGTCGCTGCTCTTACGACCTTAGATGATATAGATTTTTTGAAGCTAAGTTCACGCACAACTAAACAATCCCGTCAGATGGTTGAAGCAGCATTAGACGAGCTTGGACTTCGCTATTTACCTTCACAGACCAACTTTATTTTTCATGAAATCAAAGGAGATTTGCGCACATATATCAATAGGATGCGTGATAGTGGCATCAAAGTAGGTCGCGAGTTTCCTCCTGTGACAGGGTTCAACCGCTTAACACTTGGCACACCTGATGAGATGACAGTATTTATTAAAGTACTAAAGTCATTTCGTGAAAAGGGCTGGGTGTGATTAATGGTTTAAAAGATTAGTGCGTTTAACAGGACCAATCAATATTGAAAAAGGTGAGGTGCATAAGTTGCGTCTCACCTTTTTTATGGCGTGTTCAAAACTAAAAAATGCTCTTTTGACCATATTAGTTACTCTAGAAGCTAGGTAAAATTGCTTCCAGTAGCACTCAATTTTTTTAAAATAAATCAATAGGAAGAAACCTTGTAATCAGATGTAATGCCACTTAATATGACACCCATTCACCCCATCACCCACCTTCAAATCAGGTCTATTATCCATTGTGCATACTTATAACTTACTAGAGTTAAACTCTAACGAAAACTCACTTGGCATGGCAGACTCTGCCAAACAAGCTATCTTAGAATCTTTTGATATCGGGTTTCGTTATCCAGACGATCAGCGCGCAGCTCTTATTAATAAAATTGCTGAGGTCAACGGCGTAACAGAAAGCCAGGTCTCACTAGGCAACGGCTCCAGCGAAAATATCCGAGCCGTCGTGCAAATGCTACAAACCAAAGCTTTAAAAGCAGGCAAGCAATTTCAAGTCATCGTGCCTGATCCTACTTTTGCTTATGCAGAATTGTATGCACTCTCTATCGGCGAGTCTGTCGTAAAAGTACCACTAACGCCTAACAATTACGATTTAGATTTTGACAACCTGCAAAAAGCAGCTAATGAATTCGATGGCATCAGCTTGTTTTATCTTTGCAATCCTAATAATCCAACGGCAACTATCACTGTAACGGACAAGCTAAAAGCCTGGATAAAAGATGCCCCAGCGAATCACTATTTTTTACTGGATCAAGCTTATTCAGAGTACATTACCGACCCAAGTTTTGAGAGTGGGGTTGAGTGGGTAAAGCAAGAGCTATCAGCTAATCTGATCGTCGTTCGTACTTTCTCAAAACTATGTGCGCTGGCAGGTATGCGCATGGGCTATGCCATTGCCAATCCGCAAACGACCGCTGCTATCGAAGCTTTTATGTCCATAGATAACACCAATTTATCAGGTGCAGTGGCCGTCATTGCGACCCTAGATGACGAAGAGTTCTTGGCGCGCAGCTTACGCATTACTAATCAATCACGTGAAATGGTTGAGGCGACGTTAGATGAGCTGGGTCTGCATCATTTGCCTTCACAAGCCAACTTTATTTTTCATGAAGTTAAAGGCAATGTAAAAGTCTACATGGACAGAATGCGAGAGCATGGCATTGTGGTCGGACGCGAGTTTCCACCAATTGAAGGTTTTAGCCGCCTAACACTTGGCACACCTGATGAGATGGCGGTGTTCATTGAGGTATTAAAGTCGTTTCGTGAGAAAGGTTGGATTTAGTTGACGATGTAAAAGAGATTAATTAGCACTAAAATTAATACTTAAAAAGGTGAGTTGCATGGTTTGCAGCTCGCCTTTTTTATGTAGTTGTTATTTGATAGATATACTGACTAAACTCATCTGACTTCTATAAGCTAACATTTGTAAACCTACTTTAATATCAAGGCTAACGACTGCCTTTCACCATTACCAACTGCAAACGCACAATTACATTTTTTGTCTTAAAAACAAAGTAGACATCTTATAATATAAAAAATAAGACACGGTTTGGGTCATGATTGTATTTATGATTATGACCGTTTTACTGACAATAGACACAAAGGAGTATTTGACAGATGGATATTAAAGACATCTTCAAAAAAGAAGTAGAAAAACAGCTGCTCGATGTAGAAGATTACATCTTTACGCCTGAACGTATTGACATGGCTATTGATAATGGTGAGCTCAATTGCGTGTTGAACAGTGATGGCTCTGTAAATATGTTTTATACCAAAGAAGGCATTACAGATGTGCGGGCCGCAGCGCGAAAGCATCCCTTTACTGCGTTTGAAACTGAGCTGCATCATGGTATTTATGATGATGTGATTGAAGATTTAGTCGATGGCGTAAACGACATTATCAGCAGCCATTCTAAATATTTCCGTCCGTCTAGGGTCTTGCCTATGGGTGCTTCTTTAGGTAATGACGGGGTAATTACAGATGCTGATAAATACTAGACAGTAAAAGCTAAACAGAATAGACGTTAGAAGTATCAGATGCTAGAGAGGTTAAACGCTAGTCATTGCCAACACCCAATGTGCTTATTGATAGAACACATTGGGTTTTTTGCTTAAATGAATGGAACACTTATTGAGTGAAGCTTGCGTAGCAAGACTGCAACGATTTGGCAACCACACGTGTGACCAGCTGTGTTCGGTACGCAGGATCAATGGCAGCATTACCTAACTCAACGATAGTAACTTGCTGCGGAGCTTGCTCACTGACGCAGCCACAAACCTTACTTTTTACCGCTTCTTCTTGTGTTTCAGTCATAGCTGCGCTTGCAATACGCCAAGCACTTTGATTTTCAATTTGACTACGGCATTGGTTGTCAATAGCGGCTTTAAACACGTTCATACCGATTTCATTGGCGGTACCTATTGCAGTGTTTGCATTGGTATTGGTCCCTGTTGTTGTACATCCAGCCAAGGTCAGTGAAGCAAGAAGCGCAGTTGAGGCTAGGGTTTTTTTCATGATTGTTCCTTCAAGGTGTTTAGTAGGGTCTAAATTGAGGCACGTTAGACTGCATTTATGAATCACTAATAAAGCCTAACGATATATTTTGGCTGATTAAGAACTAAAAAACCAGCTAAGATAAAGTATCTTAACTGGTTTTATTTCATCATTACAGTGAGTTGAGTATTCAACAGTCTCTAATGGTTTTAAACATTTTTACCGTGTTGTTTATTCTGAATATCTTTTGCCAGCTTGTAGCATTCGTTGATATGGTCAGTCGCAATTTTTTTGAAAATCATGTAGCCCATCGTAGCTGCTACCATCTGACCGCCAAGTGGAATGAACTTAGTGACTTGTTTCGCCGCAATACGACCACCGAAGCCTTGTACGGTCTTTTTGACAATACCGCGCGTTGCCATAAGTCCTGCAAAATCAACAGTACGATCTTTTAAAGCGCTCCAATGGATTGCCCGTGAATCTAAATCTACCGCTGACTCACGTCCTTCAATCAGACCAAAGCGTTCGCTAATTTCAGGTAACAACTGGGTAAGCATACCAGCATCAACTGCAACATCAAAAAATGGCACAGGGACGACCGCTACACCAGCAGAGTATTTGGCACGCTTTTTGACCAATTTTTTACATTCTTTTTTGACTTGTTCTAAGTCTAAGTTTGGATCGATGGTATTTGGTAGTTTTTCAGCTGCTGGAGTGGTTTTCATAAAGCTTCCTTATAAAAAATGAAAAGTTTAACAGATAACAAATATCTCAGATGGTTACCATTTTATGGATTTATAGTCAGCTTACAATCATTGCTTTGTATCAAAATGCAGAAAAACACACTTACTATGCACAGTTTTTGTAAAAACGTAAATTCTGAAATATAAATTTGGGTTAAAATCATTAAAGAGCATGGGCAAGTTAAAGCGTATAAATTGCTATAATTATTTATTATGTACTCAATCGTTATAAATTCCCGTTGTGACCCTTTGTGAAAGCCAGTAGAATACGGCTATGCTAAATTTGACCCCTCGTTATACCAGCACTCGCATCGACGAGCTGCCCTCTGCCTTGCAACCCCTTGCTACTCAATCGCTTACGCTTGCACGTTTGTATGCAGGGCGCGGTATTACTGCGCTTGATGAGCTTGAAACGGGTTTGTCTGGACTACTACCAGCTGAGAGGTTGCACGGCGTTACCGAAGCGGTGCGTTTATTAGATATCGCCATTGATGAAGGTCAGCGTATTCTTATCGTTGGCGACTTTGATTGTGATGGCGCGACCAGTACTGCGCTGATGATGCGTGCGCTCACCAAGATGGGCGCGGTCGTTGATTTCTTAGTACCAGATCGCTTCAAATATGGTTATGGATTGACACCTGAGATTGTCGAGCTGGGTATTGAGACTTATAAGCCCGATATGATAGTTACTGTTGACAATGGTATCTCAAGTCATGAAGGGGTTGCCCGTGCGCAGGCTGAGGGCATTATCGTCATTATTACCGACCATCACCTTACGACCAAAGAGACACCGCCTGCTGAGGCCGTAGTGAATCCTAATCAACTCGATTGTGATTTTAGCAGCAAAGCATTGGTAGGGGTCGGCGTGGCGTTTTATGTACTTGGACGTTTGGCAAAACTACGGCGTGAAGCTGACAAATCTACCATCCAAGTCAGTCAATATTTAGATTTAGTGGCACTTGGTACGATCGCCGATGTTGGCGTGCTTGATAAGAATAACCGTATCTTGGTACATCATGGGCTAAATGCCATTCGTCAAGGGCGCTGCTGTATAGGTATCTTAGCCCTGCTTGAGCAAGCGGGTCGTGACCCTAAACAATTACATGCACAAGATTTCGGTTTTGTTTTGGGTCCGCGTATTAATGCCGCTGGGCGTATGGACAATATGCGTATCGGTATTGAATGTTTATTGACTGAGGATTGGGGCACTGCCCAGCGCCTAGCGCAAGAACTTGAACAGCTAAATCGTACGCGACGTCAGGTAGAAGGCGAGATGCGCGCGCAAGCTGATGGCATTGTGCAGGCATTGACGGCTGATACAGACAACGATAAAGATAACAATCAAGTTATTCACTCTGGTAGCCCTATTAACAACAAATCTAGCCGCTCTAGCAAGCGTAGTATTATTTTATATCAAGACGATTGGCATCAAGGCGTCATCGGTATCGTTGCTGGACGTTTAAAAGAAAGTCATTATTTGCCCAGTATCGTTTTCGCACCAGCGGATACAGAGCGTACTGGAGATGATGATGCGATCAAAGGCTCAGCGCGTTCAATTGCTGGCGTACATATTCGTGATGCCATTGAGCAAGTAGCGGAGCGCTATCCTAATTTAATCAGTCATTTTGGTGGTCATGCGATGGCGGCAGGTTTGACTATCAAACGTAGCAACTTTGATGGTTTTGTGACGGCGTTCAATGAAGTCATGGCAGAGGTGGACAATACAGTATTCGCCGAGCAAAAATTCACCGATGGGCCATTACAGGCAGGCGATTTTAGTTTATGGTTCGCAGAGCATTTAGCACATGCCAGTATTTGGGGTCACGGGTTTGTACCGCCGATATTTGATGGTGTATTTGAAGTGTTAAGCTTCAAAATCTTAAAAGACAAGCACCTTAAACTGTCGTTGCGTTATCCTGAAGTGCAATATCCGATTGAGGCGATTTATTTTAACTTTGATAGCAGCGCTTGGGACTATCGCGCCGAAAAAGTGCATTTGTTATTTCAGCTAGATATTAATGAATGGAATGGCAAACAAAGCTTGCAGCTTATGGTGAGAGATTTGGCACTTGTAAAAGAGACGGTAGAAGCAGGCTAGGGTATTGAATAAGCTTGTCATTGCATATCTTTAATACTTCCATTCGAGGGTCGGAAACTGCCAGTCATAGCGAATGGCAAGCATCCTCAAGGTAAAGATAGTTGTCATAGCAGAGATATCAGCAGCCCAATCAGCTACGCCTAGATTCTGCAACGCAAAGTAGAGAATACCGCCCGTCAATGCAGCAGTAATATAAATCTCTTGCTGGAGCACTAACGGAATCTCATTACAGATCATATCGCGAATGATACCGCCGACAATGATTGTAATGACGCCCAGTAACAACGCCACGGGGACATTGGTTCCCATACTATCGGCAACCTTGATACCGATTAAAGTAAACGCTGATAAACCAATCGTATCAGAGAGTTTTAAAAACTTATCGACCCGTTTTGAATTGGGATGGAAAAATATTTGCATCGCTAATGAAGAGATAGTGATAACCGTAAGGTAACTCATATCCACCATCCAAAATAACGGATGACGATCCAAAATCACATCACGTACCGTACCACCGCCAATTGCCGTCACTATCGATACCAGTAAACAGCCAAATACATCGAAGTTTTTATGTTTGGCCAGTATCGTACCAGAAATACTACAAGCAATAATGCCGATCATATCAAACAGATATATCAAAGAGCGTGGGTCAAAAGTGGTAATCAGTTCCGTAGGGTCCAATGCTATCGTTAACATGAGAAAATCTCACTAAAATTCATTCTAATCAACCAAACGAATAGAAGGCAGATGCCAATCAAAGCGCAATGCTAGCATCCGTACTGCAAAGATAACACCAAGCATGATAAATTCATTGAGTCCTGCATCTACACCTAGGCGCTCAAGTAGTAAATAAGTTACTGATCCGGCGATACTGGCAGAGATATAGATCTCACGCTGTAGCACCAGTGGTATCTCATTACAAATAATATCACGTAGCATACCGCCGATAATGGCGGTCCAAACTCCCATCATAATGGCAACGATCGGAGACACATCTTGGTGTAAAGCAACTTTAAAACCAATGACGCTAAAGGCGGCTAAACCAATGGCATCGAAGAGCTTGAGCGCGTTATCGATCTTATGATACAAATGAAAAAAGATTTGTAGAATCAAGGACGTCACGGTAATGACAATCACATAATTGAGGTCGGTCATCCAAAATAAAGGATGGCGATCTAATGCCATGTCACGTATTGTACCGCCGCCAATCGCATTAACCATCGATACCAAGATGCAACCAGCAATATCGAAGCCTTTATGCTGTGCAAGTAAGGTTCCTGCAATCGCACAGGCGATAATACCAACCATGTCCAATAAATATAATAAAATATCAGGAAAAATCAAATCATTAACCATGGTTATATTACCAAATCATAAACATCAAAATGGTTGGATGTTTTTTGAGCTGTTGTTTTATATATGATTTAAACGAAATTCGCCTCATATTAGATCGTCGTTTAGCCATCTTTAGCAAACAGTATCAAACCTACGATAATAAGCACAATACCAAACAAGCCCATGGCTGATGGCAGCGGATTACCCAGCAAGATCATACCACCGATCAGAGCAAAAATAATCTCACTGGCTTGGGTTGAGTCAACGCCCGCCACCTCACTTGACGTGACTGCTTGTTCGCGCGCATACAAAAAAAGACTGGTCGCCGCTACGCCTGATAATAGCGCAACCAGTAGGGTATTAAACACCTGCGCGCCACCCGGTAACTCAGGACGCACTATAATGCCTAATACCAACCAAAATGGCAAACTACCCACAGTCATTAACCATACTTTGTTAAATGCATTCTGTAATAGGTCTGTCTCGATAACCGGAATACAGCCCATCAAGGTTTGTAGATTGGAGGTTTTTGTAGGGGCATGATTGATGCCATGCTCACTAAGAGCGCTCGAATCATCATGAGCACTGGCCAATAGGGCGGTCTCAGCACGCATAGGATGTGATGACTGCTGGTCAGCTTGCGTGTTGGCCTTGTATTGCTTGGCATTATAAGAAGCCTGCCAGACCAACTGATTGCCAATGGGGTAGCTAAACGCGGCAATCAGTGCTGGGAGCGCACCGTACAGCAACATTTGTGTCAACGGGATGGTATTGGCATTATTGGGGGCATGTAGACCTTCGCTGATATTAACCAACACCACGCCAGCAAATACTACCAGCGCATAGACGACAAATTTTTTATCAAAGCGCTGACCAAATGCCAGTAACACCAACAGGCTAGATACCACCGTAAACATAAAGGTTGCGGCCACTACCCAACCACTGGCATGGTCACCTGCATAACAGATGCCTGTATAAAACACACCAAAGCCGATACTGCCAGTGATACACCAAAATACCCAATGCTGTCGAAAAACTGACCACAGCGCGCTGATGCGTCCCATGCCGTGCTGAATCGCAATCATTACTGTTAGCAATAGCAGCATAAATACATAGCGCAGGCTGGCTGACCAAAACCAATGACCACCAGCTGCACTCATCAGCTCATTTAACACAAACGTTGAGCTAAAAAACGCACCAGCCAGTAGGCCTAACAAAATCAATCTGACCATTCCTGTGTCCTTACAGTAGGCTTTAATTATGAGTTATTTACCTTTGGCATCTGCCCAAATTATCTTATGTAATTGCAATTGAAAGCGTACTGGCAGTGCATCAGCGAGCATCCACTCTGCCAGTTCACGAGCTAGTACTGGCACGTCAGGGCTAGCCTCTTCACTGGCATCATCTGCTACATTAAACATAGGTGAAAACCAAACGGTATCGACCAATGTATCAAGCTGATGCTCAAGCAGCATCGTCTTTGCCCAATCGTAATCAGTGCGATTCATAATGACAAACTTAATTTGATCATGCTGAGTTAAGTGGTCAAGATTTGACCATAGGTTTTTATCAACCTCCCCTGAGCTTGGCGTCTTAAGGTCCATGACTTTACTGACCGCTGGCGGTACGTTTTCTACCGTGAGCGCACCTGCTGTTTCAAGAGAAATTTCATAGCCGCCGTCTAATAGGCGTTTAATCAGTTCAATGGCATTTGGCTGCGCTAAAGGCTCGCCGCCAGTAAGGCAAATGCGCTTGCAAGGATAACCTTCAATCGTGGTCATAATGGTTTCTAATGCTTGACGTTCACCGCCGCTAAAAGCATATTCAGTGTCACAGTAGACACAGCGTAGCGGGCAGCCAGTCAGGCGCACAAATATCGTCGGTAAGCCGGAGGTAATCGCCTCGCCTTGTAGAGAGTAAAAAATCTCTGTCAAGCGCAGGCCTGCGGTCGGATCAGTGACGGGAATATAAGTGTTTCTTAGAGAAGACTCATTCATAGTATTATCAAACAGAATAAGATGTCGATACCGTGGTTAAATGTCTCAAATATACAAACTAAAAATAAAAAATAGGCTAAATCAGAGAGGCTGTTACCATATGGTTATCAGACAATATAAAAATAAGACACAAGAGAGCTGACAAGTTTAGGGACTTGGCAAGTGACATGTGCAAGTTGGGTATTACTTTTTAGATAGGATAGGCATATTTTATGCCGAATTATAGCGTAAGATGGCTTATTAAGCTGCAAAAAAGATGCTGAAGCTTATCTTCAGCACCTTGGTGTTTCTCTTGGCTATCTGGTTAAATGCTTTTATAAAAACGCTTATGCCAAGCGTAATAGCTCGTTAACTGAAGTTTTAGCACGTGTCTGCGCATCTACTTTTTTGACGATGATAGCGGCATATAAGCTATATGTACCATCTTCAGAAGGTAGTGAGCCTGGTACAACAACTGAACCTGCTGGTACACGGCCGCGATAAGTCTCACCAGTTTCACGATCATAAATGCGCGTAGACTGACCGATATAAACCCCCATAGAGATGACAGCGCCTTCTTCGACGATCACGCCTTCAACGATCTCAGAGCGCGCACCGATAAAGCAGTTGTCTTCAATGATAGTAGGATTGGCTTGTAATGGCTCAAGTACGCCGCCGATGCCTACGCCGCCTGATAGATGCACGTTTTTACCGATTTGCGCACACGAGCCAACCGTTGCCCATGTATCAACCATCGCCCCTTGATCGACATAAGCACCGATATTGACATATGACGGCATCAGTACCGCACCTGCAGCGACAAATGAGCCTTTACGAGCGATTGCTGGCGGTACAACGCGAACGCCAGCTTCTTTAAACTGCGCTTCAGTCCAATCGGCAAACTTAGTGGGTACTTTGTCATAAAATTGTACATGTTCGCCAGCTGGCATGACATAGTTGTCGTTAAGGCGGAATGATAGCAAGACCGCTTTTTTGGCCCATTGATTGACGACCCATTCACCATCCTTTTTTTCAGCGACGCGTAGGCTACCGTTATCAAGCTGTTCTAACACTTGCTCAATGGCGGTGCGTACGTCTTGTGGCATCGTACTTGGACTGTATTCGTTACGGTTTTCGAAAGCTTGCTCGATGGTTTGTTGTAATGACATAAAGGGTTCCTAAAATTAGTAAAAGGGAAAGTTTGTAAGGAAATAAGGACGTTAACTTAGACAAAAAACATACTTGCCGTATTGTCGCTAATTTAGCGAATTTTAGCAAACCAAGTCAGTATTCATTACGCACTTAAATGTTTTATCCAATTTAAAATATCATGATAGACCACGCTATGATCTTGCTCATGTAGCGGTTCGTGACGCATGTTAGGGTATAAACGCGCGTCAGTATTTTGAAAACCTTGCTTGTTTAAGTTTTTGGTGATGTTACGAATACCGCGCCCCATATTGCCGATGGGGTCGTTTTCGCCACTGACAAATAACATGGGGAAGCTCTTGTTGATGGTGGATGCCCAGCGTTTATGTAGTCCAGCCTTCATCAACGCAAACAGGGTCATAAAGCCATTGTTGGTAAATTCAAAGCCAGTTAGCGGATCGGCCTCATAAGCTTCGATATTGTCAGTATTTTCACTTAGCCAAGCAAAGGGAGAAGAAGACAGGCGTTCACTAAGCTTGGCATTAAGTACCTTATTCATAATTTCAGCAAATACGGTGTTTTGTTTTTTGGGGGCTGTTTTGGCAAGAATAGCATTCAACGGCAGCAGTACTTTTACAAGTGGGTTGGCATCAGCAGTCCCCATAAGAATGGCACCTGTAAAGTCTTGCGCATGATGTTTAAGTACCACACGCACAATAAATGAGCCCATAGAGTGCCCCATAATAAAATGCGGGACGTCAGGATGACGCTCTTTTAAGGTGTTTGCCATGATGATGACATCTTTTAATAATGATTGTGCTGGATGTTCATTACCAAAAAATCCTAGCTCGTCTGATGACTTAATTGTACGACCATGACCGAGCTGATCATAAGTGGCAACTGCGATGCCGTGATCGGCTAAAAACTGCGCAAAATCGCTATAGCGGCCGCTATGTTCTGCCATACCGTGTACGATTAATAAAGTCGCTTTGATGTCGTCTTTAGGTTCAAAAAACGTATGGTGCAGATAATGGCTGTTGTCAGATGAGGTGATCGGCGTCGATGTACTCATAAAATTCCCTGATAAATCAAATAGGTCAAAAAGGTCACAATAAAGATGACGACAATACCGTCACGTGTTAAGACATAACGGTAAAAATAAGCGTCATTATACTTAAATATTGGCTCAACGTTGATAAATCGTTTTGCCTTCTTTGATGGTTTGAACTACCTCGATATCTTTAATGCTGTCAGGCGCCGCTGTCAATGGATTGGCGTCCAAAATGACCAGATCAGCCAATTTGCCTGGCGTTAAAGTGCCTTTGCTGTCCTCTTCAAAGTACTCATATGCCGCATGTGAAGTGGTGGCTTTTAACGCTTGATAGGGGCTGACGCGCTCATCACGACCGATAATCTGGCCGCTACGCGCGGTGCGATTGACCGCTGACCATACGGCGAATAATGGATCGACTGGAGTCACGGTATCGTCTGAGTGATTGGTAAATTTCAGCCCCATCTTATCAGCGGTCGCAAGTGGACTTAAAAAGTTGGCGCGCGCTTCCCCTAAATTTTTGACATGCACGTCTCCCCAAAAGTAGGCGTGATTGGTAAAAAATGACGGCAGCATGTTATATTTTTTAAAGGCCTCTAGCTGATCCATTCTGGCAAATTGCGCGTGAATGGGTACGGTGCGGCGATCTTTGTCTAGTGGTTGTCCGGTTTTGTTTGCGGCATATTCGTGGGCTTTGATGATCATATCAGTCGCCGCATCGCCATTATTATGAATAAATAATTGGTTGTCGCGCGCATAGGCTTTAGCAAACATCTCGTTCAGCGCATCTTGGCTCACGCTTGGTAGTCCTCGGCAGTCTGACTCACAATCGGGTACTGGGGTCAGATACGGCTGGCTAAAATACGCCGTCTTGCCTTGCGGTGAGCCGTCGGCGATGATTTTGGTGCCTTGAACCTTAAAGCCGTTTTGGTAGGTTTTCCAGACAAGGTCTTTATCGGCTAAGTTTTCATCCAAGTCGCTGACGCCAGCGAGCGACACCAAATCAATCTTTAATTTACCGGCATCGGCTTGCGATTGAAAAAACTTGATCGCATCGCGCGTGGTTGAGCCATCTTGCGCGGTGGTGACGCCATGCTGAGCATAATAATCTTGGGTTTGCTCAAAAAACTCTGCCTGATTAGGCTCAAGGACCTCTAGCATCTTACGCACAAACGGATACATGGCGGTTTCTTGCACCAAGCCATTGGGCTCACTACTGCCTTTTACGCGAGCGATATTGCCGCCTTCAGGGGCTTCGCTATCAGCGTCAATACCCATAGCCGCAAGCGCTTTTGAGTTGGCAACGCCCATGTGCCCGCTGGTATGCTGCAAATAAACGGGATTGTTGGGTAGCGCTTTATCGATCTCATCTTTGGTCGAGTGACGATCCTCGTCAAGTTGACTTTCATCATAGCCCCAGCCGTAGATCCACTCGCCATCAGCGATATTGTTGTCTTTTTTATAAGCGCTTAAAGCCTCTAGCATTTTATCAATACTATCAACCTTGCCGACGGGCGGCGGATTGAGGTTCACTTGTCCCATGGTGTTTGAGACCATACCAAAGTGGCTGTGCGGATCGATAAAACCTGGTAGTAAGGTTTGGTCTTTTAGATCTACTTGTGCTGCGTTTTTATATTTTGATTGGGCAGAATTCAAGCTTCCAACATAAGCAATTTTGCCTGCTTGAGTAACTAAAGCTTCAACCATTCGTGGCTTATCACTCTCCATCGTAATAATATTACCATTATAGTAAACAGTCGCTTGGGCAGCTGTTGTCTGTACCACCGCCGGATTGGCTTTTTGATTATCAACATTCTGATTAACAGTACAGCCAATGATGCCCATAATCCCAAGGCTTAATAAAGTTGGTTTTATAAATATATTCGTGGTCATTATGCTGTTCCTAATTGTATTAAATATATAGCTGGATGAATGTAACCAATCTAACGATAAAGCCTTATATGGTCAATGTTATTTGGCTATTTATATTACTTTACAATATTGATAAGCATTTAGCAGTGAGAAACAAACGCTAATGCTGATAAAAATATAAAACATATTAATGAAAATATACAAAAGAAAATAAGGTATTATTGATTAGATTAACTTTATTTTGACGGTGAATTTATAAGATTATTTTTGTGACGTTAAAATCTTAGCTATGTCTATTTATACTAAAGAGGACTGACAATTGGGTTCTATATCATTATGAAATCTACCATTGAATTACTCGAAGACACTGACTTTCCTGCTATTAAAAGACGAGGACTTACTGTCCTACAAGTTAATATGGGTTATCTATGTAATATGTCTTGTGTACATTGTCATGTTGCAGCCAGTCCGTACCGAACGGAGATGATGTCGCGTGAGCTGATTGAGCTTATTCCAAAAGTGCTACAAACACAAAATATCGATACGCTGGATTTGACTGGCGGCGCCCCTGAGATGCATGAGGACTTTAAATATTTAGTCAAGGCGGCACACAAGCTTGGTGTCAAAGTGATTGATCGTTGTAATTTGACAATTTTGATGGAAGAGGGATATGAGGATATCGCTCAGTTTTTGGCAGACCATGAGGTTGAAGTGGTCGCCTCCTTACCTTGTTATTCGCTAGAAAACGTCGATAAACAGCGTGGCAAAGGCGCGTTTGATGACAGCATCTTAGGTCTGCATAAGTTAAATGCGCTCGGTTATGGCAAAGACAACCCCAACCTTGTGCTCAATCTTGTCTACAACCCGCAAGGCGCAAGCTTGCCGCCCAATCAACAGCGACTAGAAGCGGACTATAAGCGCGAGTTAAAAGAACATTTCGATATTGAGTTTAATCAGCTGTTTGCCTTAACCAATATGCCGATCCAGCGCTTCGGTGCGGTGTTATTGGCTAAGAACGAATTTCATCCTTATATGGATTTACTCAAAGACAATTATGACGCTCGTAATTTAAATGACGTCATGTGTCGCTCGACGATTAGTGTCAATTGGCTGGGTGAGTTGTTTGATTGTGACTTTAACCAACAGCTACAGATACCAGTACCGAATAAGTCTCGTCGTCATCTTAGAGATTTATTAACGCAATACCCTGCTGGTGATGATATCGCTATTGCCGATCACTGTTATGGCTGTACTGCAGGACAGGGTAGTAGTTGTGGCGGTGCTTTAGAAGAAGAGAAAGAAACGTAGTTTAAGATTATTTTTAACCATTTTTATTCAACACACCTCAGTCATTCTTAAATAAAAATTCACGAGTTTTACTCCAAGCGATTGTTATAAATTTTTTGTAGCCTCTGTCTGTGAATGCGCCGCAAGCAAAAAAATTTACATCAGTAGCAATGTAATACTTTTAGACCAAATCTACTATGTCAGTAGCTACGGAGCGCGTTCCATGTTTACCAATAAGGCACTTTTATCTATGACCTCAATATCTATGGTCTCAACGACCAAAGCTCTTCTCGCTGCCACAATTATGCTATCGAGCGCCGCTTACGCTGATTTTAATCACAGTAGCTGGGATAGTTTGCTGGACAAAAACGTCACTATGACCAATGGCGGTAAAGCGTCTGTGGTCAACTATGCTGGCATGAAAGCAGACAACGGCAAGTTGAGTAGCTATTTGAATGCCACAAGCAAAGTCAGTCAGGCAGAATTTAACCGCTGGAATAAAGATGAGCAATTGGCCTTTTTAATCAATGTCTACAATGCTGCTACGATAGAGCTGGTGCTCATAAAATACCCTAATATCAAATCCATTAAAGATATCGGTGGACTACTAAGCTCACCATGGAAGCAAGACTTTATTCCGCTACTTGGCAAAACCCGTTCGCTAGATGATATTGAGCATAACCTTATACGCGGCTCAAAACGTTATAACGAACCGCGCATTCATTTTGCGGTCAACTGCGCCAGCATTGGCTGTCCAGCCTTATTGGACGATGCTTTTACCGGCAAGAAGCTAGAAAGACAGTTAGAGCAAGTCACCAATAAATTCTTAGCAGACAGCAGTCGCAATCGTCTTAAAGGTAGTACGCTTGAGGTGTCACCGATATTTAAGTGGTATAAAGAGGACTTTGAGACGAACTGGCGTGGTACTAACGACTTAGAAGGGTTTTTGGCCCGTTATAGCTCGTCTTTGGGTCTTAATAAATCACAAACTGCTGACCTAAAAGCTGGCAAAACCAAAATAAGCTACACCAATTATAATTGGAACCTAAATAAGAGATAAAAGGTTGAGTACTGCTAACTATGACCGCCACACCTACTGTTTCTATTGTTGTTCCTATATTAAATGAAGCGGACAATTTACCAAAGTTGTTTGAGCATTTGCATCAATTGACTGCAAAACCGCAGCAAATCATCATCGTTGATGGCGGATCGATAGACGGCTCTCTTACACTGGCTCAAAGTCTCATGACAGAGATGATAACGATTCAGCAGTCAGCTATCGATTGGCAAGTGCTAGCTTTTAGCGCTGGTCGTGCATTGCAAATGAATAGGGGTGCGGCATTGGCTACTGGTGATGTACTGCTATTTTTGCATGCAGATACGAAGTTGCCAGACCACGCTATGACTGAGATAGCATTGGCTATTACACAAGCTAAGTGGGGACGTTTTGATGTGCATTTGGACAGTAATAAACTGCTGCTGAAACTCGTTGGCAGTATGATAAATCTACGCTCACGACTCAGTGGCATTGCCACAGGCGATCAGGCAATATTTGTTAGGCGACGAATTTTTGAGCAGCTTGGCGGTTACCCCAATCAAGCGTTGATGGAAGATATCGAGCTGTGCAAACGTCTAAAAGCCATCGGCAAACCTGCTTGTTTAACCAGCAAGGTCGTGACTTCAGCACGGCGCTGGCAGCAGAACGGCACTTGGCGCACGATACTACTAATGTGGCGATTACGCTTCGATTATTGGCGCGGTGTTTCGGCGGATAGCATAAGGCGACGTTATTACAAAAACTAGATGACAATACATATCCTATGCCAAAAGACACCCTTATCATTATCTTTGCCAAGTTTCCTGCTCAGGGTATGGCAAAAACCCGTCTGCAACCGGCGCTTGGGGTTGCAGGCGCTGCGCAAATAGCGCGCAAGTTGCTTTTACACAGCATAGAGCAAGCCGTCGCTACTGGTCTAACCGTTGAGCTTTGCGTGAGTCCATCACCAAGCGATTCATGCTGGCAAACGCTTAATTTACCCGGGTCAGTACAGTGGTCAGGGCAAGCAGAGGGTGACTTGGGGAAACGTATGTTAACTGCTAGCCAGCAAGCTTTAGCTCAATTTAAGCAAGTTATATTAATTGGCACTGATTGTCCTAGTCTTAGCACGACTCAAATTCGAAGGGCCGTGCGGCAGTTAAAAACGTTTGAAAGCGTAATAATCCCAGCCTTTGATGGCGGTTATGTGCTTTTTGGTTTTAAGCAAGCTTGTGCCAGTCTATTCTCAAATATCGAGTGGAGTACCGCTAGTGTCGCTACGGTGACGCAGCAGCGTATTACAGCATTGAATTGGTCGCTGGCGTTATTAGAGCCATTAAACGATATTGATGAGCCTGCGGATTTAAAATACCTGCCCGTAGGCTGGCTGGACGGTTATAGAGTGACTAATAGCTAATTTATGACTATTTGAATATTTTTTCGTAGGCTGTGGCTTTAGCCCAGCATCTTAACTTTGCATAAGTAGAGCGCTGGGTTAAAAACCCAGCCTACAATGACTTCCCAAAGATAAAAAAGGCCATCAAATGCTTTGATAGCCTTTTATGTGTACAAAAAACCTATAAATTTAAGGTTTCAACCATTAAGGAAGTAACGTTGCCAGTCTTGTTTTGGTTTGCTCATCCATTGCTGTAACGGGCGTGACTAACGCTTGGGCAAGCGCAGTATGGGCGATGGATTTAGGCTGTTCAGCAGCGAGTAGCGCGACTGCTTGCTTAATAACTTGCTGGGCATTGTCGGCATTTTTCATCAGGTTCTGAATGGCGTAGTCAGCACTGACAGCTTCCTCGGTAGGATGCCAGCTATCGAAATCGGTCACTAGTGCCAAGGTGGCATAGGCGATACTGGCTTCACGCGCAAGTTTTGCCTCTGGCATATTGGTCATACCGATAATGTCAGCATTCATTTGCCGATACCAGTGTGACTCCGCACGAGTGGAGAACTGCGGCCCTTCGATACATATATAGGTCGCTTTTGAGTGGCACTGTCCATCGACAATATGCGCTTTTTTATAAGCTCGCAGCAAAATATCTGCTACTTTAGAGCATAATGGATCAGCCATCGATACATGAGCGACTGCACCATCACCAAAAAACGTACTAACACGCTGCTTAGTCATATCAATCATTTGATCAGGGACGACCATATCTAGAGGTTTTAGTGTTTCTTGCAATGAGCCGACCGCTGATACTGAGATGACATAGCGTACGCCTAAGGACTTTAGCGCATAGATATTGGCGCGATAGGGTACTTCTGACGGGGATAATCGGTGTCCTTGACCATGCC
Organism: Psychrobacter sp. 1Y10; assembly: GCF_052259005.1. Classification (NCBI taxonomy): domain Bacteria; kingdom Pseudomonadati; phylum Pseudomonadota; class Gammaproteobacteria; order Moraxellales; family Moraxellaceae; genus Psychrobacter; species Psychrobacter sp. 1Y10. Next base: position 522,152 of record NZ_JBQQES010000001.1, read on the forward strand.
GCGTTAAGAATGCGACCGTTATGCCATTCATTTCACCCAATACAATTTGATCAGATGGCTTACCAAAAGGCGTTGGAATAACAATGCTGCGCTTATTAGTCAAATCTTGCATCTGATACAGACCACTACCACCGATGATGGCGATATCAGCGGAATGTTGAATAGTTGTAGAGGTGCGGTCGTTTAAATACGCTTTATTTGCAACTTGGCTATCTTTTATTGTGCTCATCCTAATTGGCTTCCAATTGGTTATCAATGTGGGGTCAGCATAACCTATATTTTTTCAAAAAATAAATCACTATTACTAAGTACCTATAGGTATAACACGAAAAATTCGTTAGATATCATTTTTATTTGGAGTGAGTTGCGGTATGCTTACAAGGTTATGAAGCAATTAGATTAATTGATAACCAAAAATAGTCTTAACCATCAAGGAAGAAATCAATGAAATTGACCAGTAAGACGGCTCTAATGATAGCAATGGTTGCCTCTAGTTTGGCATTCACAGCATGCTCTAATACAGAAAATGAAACAGCAAGCGCTGAGGATTCAGCGGTCTCTGGCGAGTCAGAAACCACTGCGGCTACTGCGAATGATAAGCTGGACACAAAGTTTGTCACCATAGCCACAGGCGGCGCATCTGGCCCTTATAATATCATTGGCACTGCATTGTCTGAGGTTTATGCCAAAACCTTTGGCGTTAACTCAAAGACGCAGACGACAGGCGCCTCAGTTGAAAACGTCAACCTATTGACTCAAGGCAAGGTTGATATGGTACTGGCGCTGAGTGATGTCGTCACCGATGCGGTTGAAGGTAAAAACAACTTTGATCAGCCAATTGACAACATTCAACAGATCGCTGTGTTATACCCGAATGTGGTTCAGATCGTGACGTCTCAAAAGTCAGGTATCAAGAATATCGAAGATTTGCGTGGTAAGCGTATCGCAGTAGGCGATCAAGGTTCAGGCACAGAAGTCAACGCTCGAACCCTATTAGAAGGTTTTGGTATTACTTATGATGATATCGATGTGGATTATCTAGGCTTTGCTGAAGCAGCTGATGGTATGAAGGCTGGTAAAATCGAAGCGGCGTTCTTTAGTAGTGGTCTACCAAACTCGTCATTGATGGAGTTAGAGCAAGGCTTAGACTTGCAGCTGATCACGATCGATCAAGACAAGCTGAATGACATCATCGCAACCAAACCTTATTTTAAGACTTTTGAGATTCCTGCTGGTACTTATGGCAACGATACTGCGATACCAACTGCAGCGATTATGAATGCATTATTGGTGAGTTCAGACTTATCTGAAGACGATGGTTATAAGCTCACCAAGGCTTTGTTTGAAAATTTAGATGGTCTAAAAACAGCGCATCAAGCGGCCAACGATATCAGCTTAGAGTCTGCTAATACCGGTATGGTAGCGCCGATTCATCCTGGCGCTAAAAAGTACTACGATGAGCAAGCAGCCAAATAAACGTTTATGGCTATTAACTAGCGCGGCACTGGTTGCTGCGCTAGTTTTTTTTGTGCTATGGGCCAGCTTATCACGTCAGTCCGTCATCGAAGTGCAAGTTGATACAGTGACTTGTTATTTTACTGAACCCGACTTTGAGCTGCGCTGGATTCATTCTGTAGAAAAGCAGTGGTGGGAGGAGCAGTATCAGCGCACAGACGATGGTCTGCTGTTGACCACCACTTATTTTGAAGCGTTTGGCGCAGGTACGCCTTCGACTGAAGCGCTAGCCCCCATACAAAAACCTGGCTATTTGGGTTATCAAATCAATGAAAAAATGCCAAGTCTGAATTGGGTAGTGTCTAGGCTGACCAAGGGTGAACTAAATTATGCCGACCATCGGCTTTTAATTCACGAATGGGCGCCAGATTATTCTGAAGTAACGATTACGCCCAAAGCGTATCATTTAATTGATAGATTAAAAAAGGATTTTTGTCATGAACTCTCAAGTGACGGATCACGATAATGTGACAACGATATCAGCCAATCAAGCTGATCTGCCCATACATGCCAACACCCATGCTGATACCAATGTAGATGCTGAGCTTGACGCGCAAGCTCATAATCAAGCCATATTAGAAAAGTATGATCGAGAGTCAATCACCCGTCAAATCACTCAAGGTCCAGTCAAGTATTTTATCGCTGGAATTTGCATTTTATATTCTATCTTTCATTTGTATATCACCTTTAATCCGATGCCAGCATTGCTACAACGCTCTGTACACGTCGGAGTTGGATTTGCCCTGATATTTCTTATCTTTCCAGCGAGTAAAAAAAGCAGCCGTAAGCGCGTAGCCTGGTATGACTGGATATGGTTTATGCTGTCCTTGTCAGGGATGGCCTATCTGATATACGAGTATCAAGACATTGTGACCTCACGTGGCGGCATGGCCAATCAGGTTGATGTGATATTTTCTATTATTACGGTCATCTGTGTACTCGAAGGTAGTCGACGTATCACAGGCTGGATACTGCCCATACTGGCGTCGATATTTTTGGCTTATCCATTTATCAGTCATCTAGATTTTATGCCTGATCGATTGCTCACGCGTCCTTATGATATGGGCGATATTTTTGGTCAATTATTTTTAAAAACTGAAGGTCTATATTCTGTCGCGATTGGCGCATCGGTAACGTTTATCTTTTTGTTTATTCTATTCGGGGCATTTTTAGCGCGCTCGGGCATGGGTCAGCTGTTTAATGACTTGGCACTTGCGCTAGCTGGTGATAAAAAAGGCGGACCTGCAAAAGTCGCGGTTATCTCTAGCGGCTTTATGGGCAGTATCAATGGCTCAGCGTTATCGAACGTTGTTAGTACTGGAGCGTTTACTATCCCGCTGATGAAAAAGGTCGGTTATCATAAAGACTTTGCAGGGGCAGTAGAAGCAAGTGCGTCGGTTGGTGGACAGATATTGCCGCCTATTATGGGAGCCAGTGCTTTTATTATGGCTGAGACAACAGGCTTGCCGTACAGTACCATTGCTTTAGCCGCTCTATTACCCGCAGTACTCTATTATCTGGGTGTCATTGCCCAAGTGCATTTTCGTGCAGGGCGCCGCGACCTAAAAGGCATCGCTAAAGAAAACTTACCAGCCGTCAAAGAGGTATTAAAAGCGCGTGGCCATATGCTACTACCGATTGTGTTTCTAATATTTTTATTAATCAAAAACGTACCGGTCGGCTATGCAGCGGCCTATACCATCGGTTTTACAGTCGCAATTAGTATGATACGCAAAGAGACCAGAATGGGGTTCTCCGATATTTTAGGCGCACTAGAAGATGGTGCTCGTCAGTCGCTGGCTGTGATGGCTGCTTGTGCGGTCGTCGGGGTGATTATTGGTGTGGTCAGCTTGACCAGCTTTGGGACGGTGATGACCTCATCCATCGTGACATTAGGAGCGGGGTCGTTGTTCCTCACCTTAATCTTGACCATGCTGGCCTCGATGGTTTTGGGGATGGGCTTGCCGTCTATTCCTGCTTATATTATTACAGCAACGATGGCAGCTCCTGCGCTAGCAGGTTTTGATATTCCGATTTTGTCAGCGCATATGTTTGTGTTTTATTTTGGTATTTTTGCCAATATTACCCCGCCTGTGTGTCTAGCCGCCTTTGCTGGGGCGGGGATATCTGGTGGTGATCCGATGAAGACAGGATTCTTATCGTTAAAGTTAGCATTGGCCGGATTTATCGTGCCGTTTATGTTTATTTATAGTCCGACGATGCTGATGATAGATCCAACTGGTCTAGCGGTTACAGCAAAAGACTTTCCGCTGCCACCTATCTTTGACATAGTGACAGTCGTATTGACATCGGTAACAGGTGTTATTGCCTTAGGGGCCGCGTTAGAAGGGTATTTTAAAGGTGCTATGAGTCCACTCACGCGTGGCGTATTGACCATCGGCGCGTTACTACTGATTTATCCTGAGCTTACGACAGGATTAATCGGGGGAGTAATAGTATTAATCGTGGCGGTATTTAATATAAAAACAGCTGATAAGCCAACGCCAACTCTAACTGTTTAAAGCGTTAGGTTTGAAGGCTTTACAGATTTATTAAAGTCATAAAAAAGGGTGAATAATGATTATCTGTTATTCACCCTTTTTATATTCTCAGCTGACTGTTTTTAGTGATGATTTCTAGGCTCTGAATTTGAGTTCTAAACCTAGATCCTAAACACAGACACTAACGACTCGCCACTCTTTCAAATATACCCTGGGCAAGCGCTTTAACGATCATTGCCTGACTTTGCACAAAGCCGTTGTATTTTGGCAAATTATCATCCGCATTTCTAACGCGGCGATGATAAAACAGATGCATAGACGGCTGAGGCAAGGCGTCGATATCTGGGTAGTTGTCCGTCGGTACTAATACAAGGTTACCACCTACCGCCATTTCTATACTGGGTTTGTGACAATATTTACAAAGGCCGCGGCTAATATTCGGCGGTAGTTTCCAGCGGCGAAAACGCGTTTTATTTATCTCTAATTCGCTAATATCCGATTTTAGCAAAACTGTAACATCGTTATATGCCTTTCCTGTGTAATCCTGACAAATAGTGCAGTGGCAAATAAAGCGCGCAATAGGCGTATGGGTGATCGTATAGGTATTGCTATAGCAGGAGCAAGAGCCATCTTGTGGGGTAAATTCGCTGCTCATTAGTTAGTCCTTCATTAATAAGAGGGTAAGAGAGTTAGCATCATTTATTAATGCAAAATATAGCACTATCTTAACGTACTAATGTAGTCACTTTGAGTAGAAAAATTGACTAATAGTTTAATTTTTCAATAAGTTAGTTTTCAAGTTCTAAGGCTCATTAGAATCGCTGTATGAAAAAGTAGTATGGTTTTTATAAAAATCCAATAAAAAAGAGACCAATAGTAGGTCTCTTTTTTATGTATAACTAACTTTCTATCACTAGCATAGTCAATCATAGACTAGCAGCCAAGCTTACCTTCAGCTGCCAATGCCTTTTTGCTACGAACCGGCGCAGGGCAGTCCTCGCCGTAATATTGACGATCAGCGAAGTAGCTTGAGCGTACCATTGGACCTGCCCAAATGCTAAAGAAGCCAATCTTTTTACCGTAGTCCATATAGCGCTGAAACTCGTCTGGATGGACATACCGATCGACAGGCGCATGGTTTTTACTCGGCTGTAGATACTGACCAATAGTGATCATATCCACATCATGAGCTTTTAGATCATCGAGCAGCGCATAGATTTCTTCTTCAGTCTCACCGAGGCCAACCATAAAGCCGCACTTAGTGGCGATATCAGGACGACGCTCTTTATAAATCTTAAGCAAATCTAGCGAATGCTGATAGTCAGAACCTGGACGGAAGGCTTTGTATAGACGTGGCACGGTTTCGATGTTGTGGTTAAAGACGTCTGGCGGTGTTTCAGTCAATAAGTCTAACGCAATCTCCATACGACCACGGAAATCTGGCACCAATATCTCGATCAAGCAGTTTGGGCTTAGCGCGCGCGATTCATTCAATACTTCTACAAAATGCCCAGCGCCGCCATCTTTTAGATCGTCACGATCGACAGAGGTAATGACCGCATATTTAAGACCCAAGCCTTGAATGGTCTCAGCAGTGTGACGTGGCTCATCTTTATCTAGCTCGTTTGGACGACCGTGGCCCACATCACAGAACGGACAGCGGCGGGTACAGATATCACCCATGATCATAAAGGTAGCTGTACCATCAGCGAAGCACTGCGGCAGGTTAGGGCAGGCCGCCTCTTCGCAGACGGTATAAAGCTTTTGCTCACGCAAGGTGGCTTTGATACGCGCGACTTCAGCAGGCGACGACATCTTTACCCGAATCCAATCTGGCTTTTTCTTCGCCTCGACGGTCGGGATGACCTTAATTGGGATACGCGCAACTTTGTCGTAGCCACGCAGTTTTTCGCCTTGAATGGCTTTCTTGGGTTTGACCTTCGCAGCAGGTACATGTGTTTGTACGGCAGTTGTCATAATGGAGTTATCTCTTAACCCTTTATACTATAAGGGTTTATGGAATGATCAGAATGTTTGATAAGTGTCGGTATTATAGCAGAAATTTAGGGTTTAATTTTTAGTGAATATTCTTAAGACTACTATGAATTGTTTGACTACCATAGTTTTAAATATCTATATCAATATCCAACTCATTCAGGATTTCTATGGCAGCGCGAAACGCTTCTTGAGTGGCAGGTGCACCGCAGTATGGCAAGCTATGCATCAATACTTCTCGAATCTCAGCGACACTAGCACCATTATTAATGGCACCGCGAATATGGCCTTTGAGCTCGGTCGGACTTTTTTGCGCGATCAAAAAAGCAATGGTTATTAAAGAGCGATATTTACGCGGTAGTACTGAGTCATCTTGCCATGTGCTGCCCCAAGCGTGTTCAATGATCCAGTCTTGTAACGGCTGAGTAAAGCCAGTCGCGCTATCAAGCGAGCGCTTAATATGTGCTTCACCCATTACTTCAGTGCGCACTTGTAGACCATTTTGATAATCGACATTTTCTGTCATTTTAAGCTCCTTCCTATTGTTTTTAATGTCATTATTCCCTATAGATCTTTTCTTTTGTACGGTTCTTATTTATGAATAAAATTTGCTTTTTCAAGTTAGTTTAGCGTATTCATACAGTGTATCTATTTTGTTTAGTATCGACTATCGCCCATTTATATATCTAACTATGATGCTAAAAATAGGCGCCTATTTTTAGCATCATGAGAGGGTAGTTAATCATACAATTGATAGTACTATTTTTATAATAAATGTCCAATATGGCTTTATTCTGTACCTTTTAAAGCCATAGCCATTAACATTGAGAGCATTTTAAGCTATGATTGCACCGAAATTATTTTATAAAGTACATAGACGCAGGCAGTCATACTGACTACCCACGTATTGTGTTAATTCCCAACTAACGAGGACGACTATTGTGTTAGAAGCTTATCGTAAACATGTCGAAGAACGTGCCAAGCTAGGAACTGTACCGCTACCATTAAATGAAAAACAAGTAGCAGAGTTGGTTGAGCTATTAAAAAACCCACCAGCAGGCGAAGATGATTTCTTAATGAACTTGCTAGAAAACCGTATTCCAGCAGGGGTTGACCAAGCGGCTTATGTTAAAGCCGCATTTTTAGCTGCTATCTTAAAGGGCGAAGCCTCATCACCGCTTATCAATAAGAAAAAAGCGGTTGAAATCTTAGGTACGATGCAAGGTGGCTATAACGTACAGCCATTGGTTGCTGCCCTTGATGATAGCGAAGTTGCTCAAGATGCTGCTGAAGCGTTAAAAAAGACTTTGCTCGTATTTGACGCGTTCAATGACGTGACTGAAAAAGCTGAAGCCGGCAACGATATTGCCAAAGAAGTCATACAGTCTTGGGCGGATGCTGAATGGTTCTTGAACCGCGCCGAGGTACCAAAGAAATCAACTTATACGACGTTTAAAGTCACAGGCGAAACCAACACCGATGACTTATCTCCTGCGCAAGACGCGTGGAGCCGTCCTGATATTCCACTGCATTCATTAGCCATGCACAAAAACTCTCGCGACGGCATCAATGCTGACGAAGAGGGCGTTGTTGGTCCGATGAAGCAAATCGAAGCGCTGAAAGAAAAAGGCCACCCACTTGCGTACGTTGGTGACGTGGTTGGTACGGGTTCTAGCCGTAAGTCTGCGACCAACTCAGTACTATGGCTGATGGGCGAAGACATTCCGAATGTGCCCAACAAACGTGGTGGCGGTCTAGTATTAGGTAACAACATTGCTCCTATCTTCTTTAACACTATGGAAGATTCTGGCGCATTGCCAATTGAGAAAGTGGCGGTTGATAACCTAAATATGGGCGATGTGTTTGACATCTATCCACATGATGGCAAAATCACTAAGCATGACTCAGATGAAGTTATCTCTGAATTTAAATTGAACTCACCAACGTTGCTTGACGAAGTGCGTGCTGGTGGCCGTATTCCATTGATCGTTGGTCGCGGTCTAACCAACCGCGCTCGTGAGTACATGGGTCTTGGTCATTCAGATGTCTTTGCTAAGCCTGAAGAGCCAGCCGATACTGGTAAAGGCTTTACCCTTGCGCAAAAAATGGTTGGTAAAGCGTGTGGTCTAGAAGGCGTACGTCCTGGTATGTATTGTGAGCCAAAAATGACCACAGTTGGTAGTCAGGATACTACTGGTCCGATGACTCGTGATGAGCTAAAAGATTTAGCATGTTTGGGTTTCCAAGCGGACCTCGTCATGCAGTCATTCTGTCATACCGCCGCTTATCCAAAGCCAGTTGACGTTGAGACTCAGCATACTCTACCTGACTTTATCATGAACCGTGGCGGTGTGAGCTTACGTCCGGGCGATGGTATTATTCATTCGTGGTTGAACCGTATGCTTCTTCCAGATACCGTTGGTACTGGTGGTGACTCGCACACGCGCTTCCCAATGGGTATCTCGTTCCCAGCGGGTTCTGGTTTGGTTGCATTCGCTGCTGCGACTGGTGTGATGCCTCTAGATATGCCTGAATCTGTGCGTGTCCGCTTCGTTGGCGAGCGTCAGCCTGGTATCACACTACGTGATCTCGTGCATGCCATTCCTTATCAAGCGATCAAAGAAGGTTACTTGACGGTCGACAAAAAAGGCAAAATCAACGAGTTTAACGGTCGTATCCTTGAGATCGAAGGTTTAGAAGACTTAACCGCTGAGCAAGCGTTTGAGCTATCTGATGCCTCCGCTGAGCGAAGTGCTGCTGGTTGTACCATTACCTTATCTGAAGAGTCAGTGACTGAGTACTTAAACTCAAACATCACGTTGCTTAAGTGGATGATCTCAGAAGGCTATGGCGACGCGCGTACTATCAGCCGCCGTATCGAACAGATGCAAGACTGGCTTGCCAACCCAAGCCTGATGCGTGCTGACGAAGACGCTGAATATACTATCGATATGACTATCGATATGAACGAAATCAAAGAGCCGATCCTGTGCTGCCCGAATGATCCAGACGATGCCAAAACTTTGGCAGATGTGGCAGGCGATACCATTGATGAAGTATTCATTGGTTCGTGCATGACCAACATCGGTCACTTCCGTGCGGCAGGTAAACTGCTACAAGACGTACCAGCAGGTAGTCTCAAGACTCGTCTATGGATTGCGCCACCGACTAAGATGGATGCGCGCCAGTTGATGGAAGAGGGTTACTACAACATCTACGCACAAGCAGGCGCTCGTACTGAAATGCCAGGCTGTTCACTATGTATGGGTAACCAAGCGCGTATCGCACCGAAGTCTACTGCCGTTTCGACCTCTACTCGTAACTTCCCGAACCGTTTGGGTCAAGGCGCAAACGTTTATCTGGCTTCAGCTGAGCTTGCTGCGGTCGCTGCGGTACTGGGTAAACTGCCAACCAACGACGAGTACCAGCAGTACGCTGGTATGCTAAATAGCATGGGCGATGAAGTCTATCAATATATGAACTTCGATCGTATGGAAGAGTATACTGAAGAAGCGGATAAAATTAACGTTGCTCAGTTGACCTAGTTTTTCATTTGAAAGCTTTTTAATCTTTTGAAAGAAAACCCCGTATCGAAATGATGCGGGGTTTTTTTATAACTACAAAATACTTTAATAACGGTTTGCAAACTTTTATTGAGTGTTTATAATTTAAGGAGCCAGTTAAAATCTTGAGTTGCCGATTCTACCGTTACAAATAAATGATGACAACCCCTATGGAAAATAGAAATATGCTCAATAAAGCGACGCCGCCACCCTTACCACAGAATACTATCAATAATAATGCCGCCGAAGCGAACTACGGAATTATTGATTGGTTTAAAAAAGCCTTGAGAAATTATGTCAATTTCTCGGGCCGTGCTCGCCGTAAAGAATTTTGGTATTTTTTCTTAGTACAATTGGGTTTAACTATCCTTGCAATGATAGTAGATGCCATAATATTTAGTTCAGAGACGGGACTGTTTTATATTATAGTAGCGTTTGGCTTGTTTCTGCCAGGTTTGGCGGTGACTGTGCGCAGATTACATGATACTGGTCGTTCAGGATGGTGGTTTTTGATATCGTTTGTGCCGCTTATAGGCGGTATCATATTATTAGTGTTTATGGCAAGCGATACCAAGCATGAAACCAATCAATGGGGTCCACCAGCAAAGTAAGCGTTTTACTGGCGCTTATCTAACGATAAAAGCACTAACTGATTTTCCCAGTTATCTTCTGTATAATATAAGGGCAGGCGGAAACCGTGGCTCTGCACTTTTTTACTTTTTCTATCTCGGGACGGACCGATACTTTAATTATGCACTTATAATCCAGGTGCTTTGGAGTCTTGGTTGATTACTTTATCCCCTCTCAAACGTCGCATCGTTTATGTGGTTATCTTTGAAATTATCGCTATTATCTCGTCCACTTATGTATTGATGAAACTTAGCGGTAGCAATGCGGCAGAGTCTTTGCCAGTCGCGGTGATGGTGTCATTGGCAGCGGTAATTTGGAACTTTATATATAACACCGCTTTTGAAGCATGGGAGCGGCGCCAACAGGTGGCAAAGCGTACGTTATTAATCCGCAGTATTCATGCATTGGGGTTTGAAGGCGGCTTGGTATTGGTTTGCCTACCGATTTATATGATTTGGTACGATGTTGGTTTGCTAGAAGCCTTCATGATGGAGGTGGCATTACTGCTTTTCTTCTTAGTTTACACTTTCGTTTTTACCTTAATTTTTGACAAGATATTTACCTTACCAAACCATCATAAGCCAGCCCCTGCTTCTTAAACAGCACCAATATATCAAAGTACTGCTTATTATTTATAAACTATGCTCAAAAAAAGCTGCCTATTATTGGCAGCTTTTTGAGTAATTTATACAGATATAAAGAGGTGTTATTTGCCTTGATAAACTGGCTTGCGCTTTTCGATAAAGGCGGTTACCCCTTCAATAAAATCATCGGTTTTGGCCAGCATGGCTTGCTGCTGTACTTCCCTATCTAGGGCTTCGTGTAGGCCAGAATAGGCATGGGTATTAAGAGAGTCTTTCATGATAGACAGTGCTTTACCGGGCAAGGCACTCAGACGAGAGGCGAGCTTTAGTACTGCGTCATCTAACGCCTCGGCAGTGACAACTTGATTGACTAGATTTAAGTCAGCCATATCTTGTGCGCCGATTTTATCTCCCAGCATGACAAGCTCGGTAGTCTTGGCAGGACCGACTAGCTGATTTAATAAGTACACACCGCCAGCATCAGGTATGAGACCAATATGGACGAACGCTTGGACAAATTTGGCGTTGTCTGCGGTGATACGAAAATCACAGGTAAGCGCCAAGTTCATGCCAGCGCCCGCGACAGCACCTTCGAGCTTGGCGATAATAGGCTTGGGGATACTACGCAGCTTTAAGCTGACTTCGCCTGCGCCTTCGACCATACCTTTTAGTTTATTGGAAATTACCTCTTTGTCGATGCCTTCAGACAGCATCTCTTTGATATCACCGCCGCTTGAGAAGTTACCGCCAGCACCTTGTAAGATAATTACCCGAACGTCATCATCAGCGTCGGCCTGCTTAAGCGCTGTTAGTACACTTTCTTTAAGAGGGGTACTAAAGGCGTTTAGGCTCTTTGGATCATTTAGGGTAATAGTGGCGATATGATTTTCGCTTTGATACTCAACGAGAGATTGGAGCATTTTGGATTTCCTTGTCTTATATAGTTGTTTATATCTATTAGCAGTCAATACAAAGAGAAGATAATAAGTCGGTTCTACTAATGCCAATTACTATAGCAGCTTGCTATGATTATAAAAGCAGGTTCTGTGAGCGCTAAAGCCACAGTAAGATAAATAATATATAGAAGATTATGAATCAGGGGTCAGTCTCAACACTTGATAAAAACAATGTATTTATTTAAATTTGCTTACATTCATTACGAAAAACCCTACTAGGCGACAGAGGGTTTGTGTCTTATGCTGAAGCATAAAAACCTGTATATAAAAATACTCACAAACAAGCCAATCGCTTTTTGCTTATAAACAACTATAGTTAATTGACTACATCAGACAAGGACGCTTCTATGCCACATATACAAATCAACAATGCCGATATTTATTACGAGGACAGTGCACCCAACGATCAGAATAAACCGGTCATGGTATTCGCTCATGGTCTGCTGTGGAGCTCACGAATGTATGATAAGCAGGTCGCTTATTTCAAAGAAGATTATCGCTGTATTGCTTTTGATTTTCGCGGGCAGGGACAGTCGCAGGTCACCAAAACTGGTTATGATATGGACTCTTTAACTGATGATACCATTGCGCTACTGGACGCTCTTGATATTGATAGTTGCCACTTCGTAGGCTTGTCAATGGGTGGGTTTATTGGGCAACGAATCGCTATAAACCGTCCAGAACTTCTGTCCTCTTTGATACTACTTGAGACATCATCTGATCCTGAAGATCCCAAAAATGTCCCGCAGTACCGTAAACTCATTACCGCGATCCGATGGTTAGGGATGAAACGAGTCAGTAAAAAAGCGTTGCCTATTATGTTTGGCAGTAGTTTTTTGGCAGATAAATCGCGCAAATCTGAATGCAAAGAGTGGCTTGCGCAGATTCAAGACAATCATAAGGTTGGGGTGAGTAAGGCCACAATGGGCGTCATCGAACGTAACGGAACCTATGAGCAGCTGGGAAGTATCACTACGCCAACACTGATCGTAGTCGGTGATGAAGATGCTGCAACCCCTTATTCAAAGTCTGAGCGCATGCACTTTGCCATTAAAAGCTCTAAGTTTGCAGTCATTAAGCGCGCCGGTCATACAGCGACTGTAGAAGAGCCTGAGCAAGTAAATACTGTGATAAGTAAGTTTTTAGAGTGCTGCGTGTAGTATATAAAGTCTAACCTAAAAAAACCGCTGCCCTAACGGGGTAGCGGTTTTTTTAGGTTAATGTACCGTATAAATCATCAATCTTATAAACGGGGTTTGTAGTCACTATTGCCATCATTAATTGTGCCAAACACTTCGGCACGATTCACCACTTCATGCGCCCAAGCGCGATGTGTCGCAGGCTCTAACATCGTATTGTTATATTTAAATACCGCTTTTGCTTCACTATGGAGTATCGCTTGCGCCTCATCCAACATACTAAGCGGCACGCAGTAAGCTTGCTGCACCAAAGCAATCTGACTTGGATGGATGACGGTTTTACCGACTAAGCCCAAGCTGACATCGCGTGTCAGCTCTTGCATAAACAGCGTTGGTTGATCTAAATACTCAAACACGGGCGCGCTAAGATAAAAACCATGCGGTACAAAGCAGCCAAGCAGTTGATAAGCGAGCGTACCAATCGGAGTATCATAGACGACACTGTCCTTTGGACGGCGCAAACGCAGCGCGGCAAACAAGTCGTTGCCACCAATGCGTAAGGCATAGACGGGCTGATTAAAGGCTTCTTTAAAACCAATCGCCAACTCTTGATTGTGATGCGGATTAAATAAAGCGGCAGTCTCCAAAGTTGGCATCAATAACTGCTCCGTGCTGACATTTTGGCAGGACATACGCCAATTCGACAAGCTATACATATCGACTTTGGGCATGACAAAACCATCGACAAGATCAATATGAGCAAAATCTGCAAGTTGTTGTAGCATCATCGGATTACGTGGGCGTACAAAGACTAGCGGCCGCGTTGGTTGCTGCGTTTGAATATCCGTCTGTCTTGAAGGCTTATTAATGCCATCGACGTGTAATGCCCACGTATGGAGTAGTGCTTGCAAGCGCTCAAGTGCCAACTCGACATCGCTATGGCTAACGGCATCTTCTAAACAAATAATAATGCTATTAATCGTCGGTAATTTATCACGCTTGATGACTTGCCAAATGTCTTGACGGGTAGCAGGCATATAAAGGCTTGCGCCAAGCTGATAGGGATGATAAGTGTGCGGCTTGATCATAGCATGACGTTCAGTGATCAGATGCTCATAAGACTGTGTGTGGCTATAAATATTTGTTTCGTTGTTTGGCGTATCTGACATAGTTGGCATCGTAAATAAGGATAAATGAGAAAGTATAAAAGGTGACAAAGAGTAGAAGATTACAAGGCGCTAATCGTCTTTGCCGCGCTGCTTAATAAGAGTGATGGCTTGATAAGGCAGTATTTTAGCACCTAAAACACTGATAGCAATATTACGCTCGCTACATAAATGACGTAATAGCACCGTGTCAGGGTGCTCAGCAGTTGCTAACAAGATACGCTCAGGGTCGCGGCGTAATATCGCTCTTGTCGCCTCTGCAATCGTTGGCTTAATGCGATTACGGTTGGCAATGTCATAGTCCGCTGCGATTTTATCTATCAGCTCGGCGGTCTGATATCGGGGCTGCGTAAACGTCGGCAAACATTGCTCTGCTATCGTCAGTGCTCGTCGCGCGTTATCGATTTGCTCGATAAATTTTAGGCTATGGTCTGCCTCTACCAAATTATCATAAAACACGCTGCGATGTAGCCCTGATTGCGGCTCGGTATACAAACTACGAGAGATCAGCCCCGATACGGTACTATTAAGTAATCCTGATGGGATTAGCCAGTCATCAGTACTGGCTGCCAGCCAAGCGACTCCTGCTGGATCAGCCAGTGTTAATAAAGGAATGGTGCCCTTACCTTGATGATAAATACTGGCAAAATATGGATGGTTGGGGTTACTAAAGGCTTCTAAACTGTGCGCCAACTCTTGGTAAATGGCGCCTTTACCCGTCCAGCCATCGACAAATACGATGGGACTGTTTGGATAAGCCTCCAATATCATCTGCAGTGCGACTGAGTCAAGACCGCGATCACGAATGATGCTGACGCCATAATGCACACTGGACAAAGCATAGCTGCTATTGGCATCGGCTAAGGCTCGCTGCAACAATACCCCAACTGGCAAACCTGCTCGTACCAAGCTGACCAGTACTAACGGACACTCATCATGAATAGTGTGCTGAAAAGTATGATGTAGCGTATGGGCCAAATGAGCAATATCAGTCGCGCATCTATTTGTGCCTTGAGCTAGGGCTTGCGCGTATAGCTGCTCATGCATGGCGGTCGGTGCTTGCTCTAGGGTTAGCATGTCTGAATAATGACGCTGACCACTTTGAATAAGGGCTTCTTTTTGACTGACTGGCACATCGGCCACCGTCTCTTTATCGACGATATCAAGCAGTACCGTCACATCACTGGCAAGATAGCTGCCTGAGCTGTATTTTTTTAGTTGTTGAATATTGGGGTGGGTCATAGAAGGTTTTTTCTCGTATAAGCTATTGTTATTATAATTACTGAGAACTGATATTGTCGTGCAGCTGACCATGATTGGGCATACCGTACCAATCTAATAGCTGTAAAAACGGCAAATCGGCTAAGCTATCACCAAAACCAAAACTTGGTCGTTGACTGTCTAAATGATGGTCTAGTAAAAACTGTACGGCATGACGCTTATGCACTGCATGCGGCAGTATGGCAAGATTGTTAGCATTTACGTGGACATAAAAATCTTGCTCAAAATCACGTATCAATGTAGGCAGCTTCTTGGCCAACTCTACCAATGCTTGATGGTCCTTTTGTGCATGTTTAATCGCTAGATAAATGGTCAGCTCTTCATTAACAGACCCATTACTAAAACTGTCGATATGCGGTGTAAATACTAGCTGACTGTCATCGTTTTTACTATGGTTTGCAAATACTTGGCTTAATTGGTGCAGTTTATCTTGTAAGGGTACAAGCTCGTTATACATATGCTGCTGCCACGTGCTTAATAGCTCACCATCAGAAGTTAAAATAATCGCTCCGTGAGTTAAGACTTGCCAGCTGTTAAAAGGCAATTTAACGCGTTTAATCTCATAGCGGTCGCGTGCAGTGACGACTATTAAGTCAGTGCTCACAAGTAGCCAGTTAAAGAAATTAGCTTGGCGCTGACTCATAAAGCTCAATGATGCGTCTTGTTTGTTGACCGCGGCGCATACTAAGTGTTCGGTTTCAGAAGTGGGTAAACCCCACGCATCAATTTTACGCTGAGTTTGAAACAGCGTATCGTCCAAATCCATAAGTGTATAAGGTTTGATGATGTCAGGGTTGGTCTTAAAAAACGGGATAGTCATAAAAGTGTCCGTAAATGATGAGTGTGAAAATCAGAACATAACCTAGTCAGAGCACAACTTGGAGAGTAGTCTAAAACGTAGGACTCACCACCAACACATTATCCAAACTTTGCCACATTCCATCGACACTATCAGCAGGTGTCTCCACACACAGTACAATCAAGTCCCAATCTTTTGGCTCAACGTTATAGACAAAGTTGGTCATACCAAGCCCATAATTATCGTTAAAGCTCATCATTGTACTAATCGCACCACCAGGCGCAATGGGTGAGCGTGTTAATGCACTAAATTTGACGGCTGGTACTGTTTCAGAGCCTTGTATTTGTGTCTCTTTTTCAAGCCATTCCGCCAATAAAAACGGCAACCAAACAAATTCATTACTGCCCAAAACCAAAATCCGCTCAGGCAACTGTTTTTGTTCAAACTGTAAATGACCACTAAAGTGAGTGAATGCCTTTTGAAACTTTAATAGATAGTCAGCGAACCCATCTGTACTATCGAGGGTCGGGAAGCGTCCCCAATTACCAGTGTTTCCTAAAGGCTGACTACCGGCATCAGTAGTGTCAACCGGTGGCATGATAATTGCTCTAGGGTTAGGAGTATCTGTCCATTGCCAAGTACCTGACAGCAAATGATGACGTTGGAAGTCAATATTAGGTAGACATGCTGATACCTGATCAGAGACTGGCTCGTCTGCGTCAGTTGCAGTCTGGGTCTGATTTAGGGACCAATCAACCAACGTGGTGAGATGTACTTGTTCTAGCTTTGAGAGTCCTGAGTTGCGTAAAGCTGTCACCACATTAATGCAAGTATTGCCTGTCGACGCTTCGTCATCAACCATGACAAGTGTTCTGCTGGCAAGTAGCTGTGCTTGTATGGCTTTATCAGCGCTTTTATAGATCAGATGCTGACTGGCATGACTATGATCTTCGCTAAAGGTGGTTAAGAGGGCGTTTTCGTCACCGTCTGCATGCTGTGCATGACGAGTAGAGTTTAGCAGAAAGGCATTTGGATAGCGCGTTTGTAGCGCTTGATGAACACCAGCAGATAAACCAACGGCAGTTTCTGCCATCCCAATGACTAAAATTGGCTCAGGCAAGTCACTAGGAATTGAGTTTGCCAAATCAGTAAACGCTTGGCGCATGGTAGTAGGCGCAACTGGAATATGACGCCCCAAGACTTTTGATACAAACAAAAATGCACGCTTTGGATTGATACGCTGCGCAAATCCAAGTAAATCTTCTAACTGATAATGGTCGTTTTGCTCTAAGTCATTATCACTTGTCACACCTTTAGTTTGGTAGGTCAAACTTAGTGTACCGCGAGGTAGGGCGATGGTTGTATGCTGCTGCTGAGATGACATTGATGTTCCTTTAAATTTTCAATTTTGTAGAGCGACGATTGGGGCATATGATAACTAAAATGTCATTATAACGCGCAAGTTTTATACTTTTTACAATAACAGCAGAAGTAAAATAAATATAAGTATATTAGTAAACTAAATGCCTATTACGTTTATTCGGATTAACGAATTTAAATAAAATAGGCATTAGTTTTTATTTAATTTTGGCTTCTTTATTAGTCGAATGTCATTTATCGGAAGAAACATCCCTTTATCGGATGATATTGTGCTAAAGCTTGCTAGTGTTTATTCCTTCAGTAATAATATTGAAAAACCATTCCATAGAACAGATGCTAGATTTTTTAGTAATATTAAGAAAAGATAAAAGAATATTTTTCAAATTAATAAAAACATAACTACTATCTTTATTAATTTGAAAATAAATATTAGTAGAGAGAATATATAACAATTTAATCTGTAAGCTAATATTTATAGCTGATACTCACTTTGTTAAATCAGTAATTCTATATCTTTAAAACTAGTTTGATGCCTACGTTTATGTAGATAGAATTCATAAGGTTAGACTAAAGAAACTATGGAATGACTATATATTATAACTTATAAAACCGAAGGTTTTGGCTAGATATAATTATAATTTTTATAAAAAAATACTGCAATTTTTATAAAAATTATAAACCAAATATATAATGCTACTATAAACCGTATATGCCATTTATTTTGACTATGAACTTTGTCTAAATAGCTTGGTACTAAAAAGTCTAGCTATATTTACAAAAAAAGGAGTGGTCTTTGAAATTTTCTTGTGCATTAGAAACGTCATCTGAACGCATTCGCCTAGTTAACGTAATCTCGCCTCTTATTAAAGCAGGTTATCAACTAGTATCGCAAAAACAAGAACCATCAGAAAACGGTGGAAATATTATTCATGTGGTCGCTAGAAGTCAAGGATCAAAAACACAAGCTGATCTGGTCGACGACTTATCCTCTATCGCAGGCTGTACGCTCTTCAATTTAGAAATCTCTGACGAAGAAACTGAAGCACCAACCAAAAAAGCGATGGATGAAAAAGATGTTTTGGCGACTATCGGTGCTCAATATCCCAATATAGTTAATGTGGTCAACCAATACGCTGACAGTTTAGCAGACAATAAGCGTGCGACTGCGTTACACGAACTAGGCCGTAAGGTTGGCGGTGGTATCTATCAACGCGATTATGCGCTTGGGAGTCCGTTAAAAAAATCTGTTGCCATCAGTCGAGAGCTTGTTCCAGCGTTGAAAAGTTTTGCTAAAGTTAAAGCTAATGAAAACATGATTAGTTTAATTAGATGTCCGTTTTGTGGTTCGTCAACTAGCAGTCATTCAAGTTGTGACTTTGTAGTAGGTTACATAGAAGGCTTTTTAACGGCCAATCCTGCAGTAGGTAAAGCAAGTGTTGAGGAGACCAGCTGTGGAGCTGGAGGTAACAATACTTGTGAGTTTAACATTAGATAAAATAGTCGCTCATAGTTAGTTTAGCCGCTATAAACAAAAATAGTAGATGTATTAAGCACCTCGGTTCAACCAAACCAGCATGGTCTTATGCTCAACTTTTATTACATATGAAGGATAAAAAAATGATTGAAGTTCAATATGACATGCTTTTGGTGTTTGTCTCATACGCGATTGCAGTATTTGGCTCTTATGTTGGTTTAAACCTTGCTATTCGTGTTCCAGCTGCAAAGCCAGGCGCAGATCTGTATTTTTGGGTAGCTTTATCTGCCATCGCTATTGGTGGTGCCATCTGGTCAATGCATTATATCGGTATGATGGCAGTCGATATGCAGATGCCAGTGACTTATGATGTAGGTATGACGATTGCTTCTATGATACTTGCGTTTGTGTTCGTTGCAATTGGAATCGTTATTGTAGGTCGCGGTACACCAAGTATTGCTAAGTTATTAGGCGGTGGCACACTAGCGGGTCTTGGTGTTGCAGCCATGCACTATACTGGTATGGCATCAATGCAGATGGAAGCGACCATGTCGTATAATACAACACTTCTAATCGCTTCAATTATTATTGCTATCGTAGCTGCTACCGCTGCACTATGGTTGGCGTTTAACTTACGCGGTAACTTACAACGTTTTGGTAGCGCGTTCATTATGGGAATCGCGGTTTGCGGTATGCATTATACAGGTATGGCTGCGATGGAAATGACCCATACAGGCGATATGATGTCTATGGGCTATACCAATTCAGGTGCATTCACCTCATCACTGACTATCTTTATTAGCTCAGTCATTGTATTAAGCTTACTATGGGCTGCTGCCTCTTATAACGCACCTAAAAAAGCGACACTAGTGTTTGGCGAATAATAACAAGCTAATAACACTCTTATAGTTAAACCATAAAAAAGGTTTTTAGATTTATATCTAGAAACCTTTTTTTGTGCCTGAATACTTAAGCCAGCTTTAGCTATACGGTAAAAGGGTTATAAGTGAAACTGTTTTAAGGTTGCCGCGTTAAATAAAAGACTACTTAAATTGACGTTATAGGCTTAGGATTTTTTACATTGTTCTTATATAGTAGGTTTAACTTAAACGTGTTGCAGCGATACTGGGATGAATTTTGCGCAGTCTCTAAGAACGCAGCAAGCAAGGAAAATTTATCCCAGTATCACGTTTGAACTTATGACAGTTTTATTTTCAACTGACTATATGATCTGAATCATTGTCTTTATTCTCACCTCTGCCGTACTGTGTTGACGTCTTTTCATAGTAGATTTTATGGAATACAATCTTGATGCGGAAGCAGTTTCTCGCCGAACCCAATATTTTCGAGTAATACTAGATGTCTTAACTCATTCTAAACTTTCACACTCGTCGTAATTGAGCGCACCTGACAGGGGGTAATCTGCTCGATGATGTCAGCTAATTTTGGCTTAGCTGTTAGTCCTAACCAATAGGCAAACCCTACTTGGGTTAAATCTACACCGCTATGAGCCGTATAGCTAATACCACCTGATGGGCGACTGTTAATCTCAAGGACACGGTGCTGACCATTATCATCCGCCTTGGTCTGTACACTAACAATACCATCACAACCAAAAGTTTTAATCAATGGCATAACGACGTCCATGACTGACTGCTCGTAGCCGATATGCTGGATTTTCCCTGTTTTATGGCGAGTGATTGCGGCTAAGACTTCGCCATATTCACAGACCACATCGATAGAATATTCCTGCCCTGATAAGTAAGGCATCAGTAACATAGGAATAGGACGCTCATGCACCATCTGACTGTTTGTATAGGCATTCACAAACTGTTCAATATTGATTTTCTTACTGTCTGTAAAATACAGATGCTCAAAACTATCATATTGTTCGTTAGCTGCTTTGCCAGTATCTAATCGCCAAAATCCTTGAGCAAAAATACCAGTAACCGGTTTTACACATAGTGGTTGATGACCATGTTTAGCCAGTAACGCTTCAAGCTCATCAGTAGTGTCAAAGCGCCAAGCGTCTGCCACGGGGATATCATGCGTATGACACTGCTGCATAAACGCAAATTTATCTTCAATTGACGCTAGTGCCTCTACGCTGGTTGCACCCGTTAATAAACGAATACCTGCTGTGTCAAATGCTTTACGCTGCACTTCGTAGTCAATTCCATTACGACCAGTCAAAAGCACCTTTACGTTGTGTTGTTTTGCATGCTCTAATACAAATTGCCAACGCGGCATGTCAGGTTTTAAGGCTGAGTCTTGATCGTCATCTATTAACACGCCAGTAGGCTCTTGATAAGTCAAATCAGCAAATTCAAAAATCTCAGGACGATGATGTCGATGTGAGGCAATCACATCAAATGGGGTGTTAGAACGAGTTTTTAGGGTTTGTAAGCTAGATAACATATCGCGCTGGCTTGATTGTCCTTCAGCAAGCCAAGCCGCGCTTAAATCATACTGATATTCATTGTCTTGGTTGTCCATAAATCTCTCAACGTCGTTTGGTTTGGCGTACTATGTTCACAGTCATTATATACAAATGTGGCAAATTATAAATCATTATGCAAGTAATGCACGACAGCTGATGTAGTAGATTTCAAGCTTAACCATAACAAGCGTATTCTCATTCAGCAGCTGCTAAAAATTGAGTCATATCCATGCTACTATAAGACGATAATAAGGCTAAAAATATCTCAACTGTATAACCATATAAAGGATAAATCATGAGTCAAACCCTAGTTGCAGGTGCCAATGCGCCATTACCAAATGACAATATTAGTATTAGAATTTTGAGTCAAAATGCGATTGATTGTGCCGCTTATCGTCTGACAAACAGCGGCAAAGTCCGCGGTGATGGCGATATGGTGTTTTATGGTCAAAAAAGTAGTGATGATAATAGCGTCAGCTTTCGAGGTCATGACAGTGATGGGTTTTTTGATATCAATTTGCCTGCGCAGCCTGCAAGCATCGAAAAAATAGCCTTAGCATTTTCTAGTGGGCAGACGCTGGCGCAACTGGGTGATGTCGACATTCAAGTATTGCAAGGCAGTCAGGTACTGATGACTTGCCAGCTTAGTAGCGCTGGACGTAATGAAAAAGCCATCATTCTGGCAGAATGCTATCGCAGGCAAGGTAGCTGGAAATTTCGCTTTATTGCTCAAGGTTTTGAAGGTGGACTAAAACCATTATCCGAGCATTTCGGTGTTGAGATTGCAGATGAAGCGCCAGTTCAGAACCAGTCACAAAATCAACCACAGAGTCAATCACAATCTATCAATACCCAAAGACCTATCAACACCCAAAAAGCGGGTAGTGCAAGTCAAGCAAGCATACCGCCGCCGATTCAGACCAGTCCTGCAATCAATTTAAGTAAAATTACCTTAACCAAAAACCAGTCCAGCATTAACCTCAAAAAACGCGATGACTTTGGTAAAATATCAGTTAATTTGGATTGGAATCAGCGCCCAAATACGGATAAGGCAGCGCCCAAAAAAGGCTTACTAGGCGATCTATTTAAGCAGCATGGTAAAGGCGGTATTGATCTTGATGTCGGTGCGATGATTCATCTGAAAAATGGCGAAAAAACACTGATTCAAGCACTAGGCAATCGTTTTGGTAGTTTGCAATCAGCGCCTTATGTATTGTTGCGTGCTGACGACAGAACTGGACAGGTAAGTGGTGGCGAGTGGCTCGATATTAATGGTCAGCAATGGGCACAAATCGAAGAGGTGTTTATTTTTGCCTTTATCTATGAGGGCGCACCAAACTGGGCGCAGACGGATGGGGTGGCGACGATACATGTGCCAGAACAACCACCGATTGAAACTCGCTTAACCGAAGGCGCTGGTAATCTACCAATGTGTGCTATTGCGCGTTTGGTAAACCAGCAAGGCAGTATTAACGTTGAACGCATCAATCAATATTTTAAAGGTCATCAAGAAATGGACAAAGCTTTTAATTGGGGCTTTAGTTGGAAGCGCGGGCGTAAGTAATATTTAGCCCCGATATTTAAATAAAAAACAGCCCGTCTATGCATAGCATACGGGCTGTTT
Source organism: Psychrobacter sp. 1Y10 (assembly GCF_052259005.1). Taxonomy (NCBI): domain Bacteria; kingdom Pseudomonadati; phylum Pseudomonadota; class Gammaproteobacteria; order Moraxellales; family Moraxellaceae; genus Psychrobacter; species Psychrobacter sp. 1Y10. The sequence continues at coordinate 545,199 of NZ_JBQQES010000001.1, forward strand.
TTTTATAATCACAATACAATTATAGCAGACTGTGCTTAAACCTATTATGCATGTGGCGTGATAGCAGGCATCAAATCATGAAAGGTACGACCAGAAGCAGTTTCACCAATAGCGTGCATCTTCCATTCATTATTATGGCGATACACTTTTGCCATAATCATCGCTGTATGACTGCCTTGTGCAGACAAGTTATAACGTGCCACTTCTGAGTTGTTGTCAGCGTTGACGATACGGCAAAAGGCATTTTCTACTGTCTCAAATGTCTGTCCAGTAAAGCTATTGACAGTAAAAACCAGTGATACTACCTTAGTAGGAACTTTTGCAAGATCGACGTTGATCACTTCGTCATCACCGTCGCCGTCGCCTGTGCGGTTATCACCAGTATGAACAATACTGCCATCTTTTGACTTAAGCTGACTGAACCATATGGCATCGACAGGCTGTTTGTTGTTATCAAACATAATGCATGAGGCATCCAAATCGATTGAGTCGCCGCCAGTGCCGCCACCAAATAACTTACCTAAGAAGCCACCTTTTTTGTCTTGGGGTCCTTGTGCGACATCCCAGCCAAGACCTAGCTTGACTTGGGTAAGGTTGCCGCCAGCTTCTTTGCTTAAGGATATTTTTTGACCCTTTTGTAAACTAACTGCCATGATGAGATCCTTATACCCTCTCAAAAATTATGATTAGCTGCGTCAAACTTGCTTAGTCTATGATGCGTAGTTCTACGATGCATAGTACGGACACTTATTTTCCTTGCTACTCGCATTTTTGTCGATAGTATTTTAGTAATTGTAAGTGGAATATTTAAATGTTGATTACTGTAGTTAGCCATTCATTTTGCTTATAAAGTTTGCTTATAAGATGTTATCTAAAAAACCACCATTGCCGCCGCGACCACCCGAACTGCTACCTAAGATACTTTGTAGCCAGCCCTGATAACTGTCTCGATTACGTGAACAAATAATGATCTTACCAGTGCCTGAAAAGTTTAGCACCATACCTTCACCACTAGTGACTGAATTGATGATATTACTCATAATACCTTTTTTCTTACTGGTTGAGACCGACAGCTTGTAATCAAGGTTTGAGTCCCAGCAGACTACATGCCCATTATCGATAATGACATCTTTGTCTGGCGTCACATCAATCTCAAACAAGGAGCCAAAGCCAGAGACAACGACTTGACCTTTACCTTGGGTCTGCATGACCATAAAGCCGCCCGTATCACCAAACACCGCACCGCCGAGGTTACGCTGAATATTTGCTCTGATATCGACCCCTGTCTGTGCGGCGACAAAGGCGCCATCACTCAGAGTATACTGCTGAGTACCGACGTCCAGTATCTGCATATCGCCATCCAGTGTTGGCGCAAGTAGGCAGTCACCTTCACCATTGACCGCTTCTATCTGTTGTTGAAACAGTGATTCATCATTAGCAAAGCGGCGCATTAACGATTGCATCAATCCACCTTGCATTTTACCTTTTAGCTCAAGATTGGACTCCATCATTACCATGGCATTGGCTTCGCAATAAATCGAATCGCCTTTTTTAAGGTTACAATGCAAAAATGGTTCGATAGTTCCGATTAAGCTAAACGTAGCAGTCATGAATGAAAAATCCTTCTAATTCTATATTGATTATAAACATCTTACTAAGCAATTATATTCAAATATTTTACGTAATCATCTATATTTAAAGCCATCAAATGTGGTCAATACACTTGATGGCTTAGGGGGAAATACAATCAGACATCTGATTGACTACGTTTACTCATAAATGGTTAAAATCAATGATTAAACATTGACACCATAAGAGGCAGCTAATGGTCCTAGACCACCGCTAAAGCCTTGACCAACTGCGCGGAATTTCCAATCACCGTTATGGCGGTATAACTCCCCAAAAATCATTGCAGTTTCGGTGCTACCATCTTCTGATAAGTCATAACGTGCGATTTCAGATTGGCCAGTGTCGTTAACGACACGAATATAAGCTTCACCAACTTGACCGAAGTTTTGATTGCGGTTTTGACCTTCATAAATGATGGCGCAAATAGCTACTTTGCTGACGTCAGCTGGAATGCTTGCAAGGTTGATTTTGATTTGTTCATCATCGCCGTCGCCCTCACCAGTACGGTTATCACCAGTATGCTCAACAGCACCATTATCCGACTTTAGGTTGTTAAAAAAGATAAAGTCCTGATCATTACGTACTTTGCCTGCTTCGTTGACCAAAAAGCCAATAGCATCTAAATCAAACTCTTGACCGTCAGTTGCGCGTGGATCCCAGCCAAGACCAACGGTGATATTGGTTAAGCCTGGCGCTTCTTTTGATAAGTTTACGTTGCCGCCTTTTGTTAAGCTAATAGCCATATAAATATCCTTTAGATTAATAATTAAGTGGATTAAAGAATCAAAAAAATGAAATAAAAATCGTGCAGTCGTCTAACAATCAACGTAAATATCAAAAATATCTACCTGTATGTCACGTCCTGCATGTCATTACGTTTTACTATACTAAGCGTTTGCCTACTAAGCAAGGCGAATTTTGTGTGACTATATGACATATACATTTCTATTTATAAAAAAATGGTTTTATTGCAATATTACGCTCATTTTGGCTATTTATTTGATTATGATTTATAATAGCGCGCTCAGGTTCCCTCTACCCTGGTGTAAAAAAAGGCCGCTTTATGACTATCAGTACTGTTTTGACAACCCCAATTGAACCCATTCGCCATAGCCGTGCTTTATTTTGGCTAGTCAGCTTACATATCTTTATCATCGCAAGTAGTAACTACTTGGTGCAATTACCTGTTGAGCTGTTTGGCTTTATCACCACCTGGGGCGCTGTTACCTTTCCTTTTATATTTTTGGTTACTGATTTGACCGTGCGTATCTTTGGTCAAAATCTCGCTAGACGCATTATCTTCTTTGCTATGCTGCCTGCGCTATTGATTTCTTATTATTTTTCAGTAGTATTTTCAAATGGTCAGTTTATTGGTCATGAACACCTGCTGGATTTTAATCTGTTTGTTTTTCGCATTGTTCTTGCAAGCTTTAGCGCTTATGTCGTCGGACAGCTTTTAGATATTCAGGTATTTAATAGATTACGCCGTCTTAGCGTCTGGTGGATTGCGCCCTTAGCATCGACGTTTATTGGTAATCTGGTCGATAGCTTGTGCTTTTTTGCCATTGCCTTTTATAAAAGTCCTGACCCTTTTATGGCGTCGCACTGGGTTGAGATTGGCGCGATGGACTACTTATTTAAGATCGTAATGGGTGTATTTATTTTCTTACCATTATATGGTGTGATATTGGCAAAGTTGCAGAAGATGCTGGCAGGGAAGTAGAGCGTAAAAAAATAAGTTGTGTATACGTAAATGTCTAACACGCTCTAAAAACGGACATAAAAACAGGTCATAACCGATAGTGGCGATGACCTGTCGTGTAACGGCTCAGAACAATTTAAGCATTAAGCTTAGAGTTATCGAGACCTATTCAATTGCTGCTTGCTTACGATATTTGAGTGAAGAAAGTAACGCCCAGCCGATAAAGGCGATACCGATAAGACCAGTAATCAGCTCTGGCACATGAAGCTTCACTGATAACAACATAATAATCGCTAGCGCACCGATAGCATAGTGTGCGCCATGTTCAAGATAAACGAACTCATCAAGTGTGCCTTTGTCCACTAGGAAAATGGTCATAGAACGCACAAACATCGCACCAATAGCAAGACCTAGCATAATAACGATAACGTCGTTGGTAATAGCAAAAGCACCAATGACACCATCAAAACTGAACGAGGCATCAAGGACTTCTAAGTATAAGAAACCAATAATACCGCCTTTCATAATGGCACTGGTCGCTTCCCCGCCCGACATACCATCTTCGTGTTCTAAACCTTCTTCAAGATCGCCCTCGAGCATACCAGATACCACTTGGACACCAAGATAAACTAGAATACCCCAAACGCCAGCGATTAATACAGCAGAAGCTTGCTCTGTACTAGCCCATGATACCGCTATCATCAAGATAATAAGTGCGACAAAGACACTCATAGCATCAACTTTACCCAGTTTTGCCAAACGGCTTTCAAGCCAGTGGAACCATAGGACTTCTTTTTCGTCAAATATAAAGTTTAAGAAAACCAGTAGTAAGAAAATACCACCAAACGCTGAGATTTCAGCATGGTGCGCCATCAGTCTGGCAGAGTACTCTTCTGGGTTGTATAAGGCTAGGTTGATCACTTCCATCATACCAAGGTCAGCGGTAACCGCGACAATGACGATAGGGAAGACCAAGCGCATACCAAATACGGCAATTAAAATACCAACGGTTAAGAAGATTTTTTTCCAAAATTCATCCCAGCCTTTGAGGACTGAGGCGTTGACCACCGCATTATCAAACGATAATGAAATCTCCATGACGGCCAAAATAGCAGTAATAGATAAGGTAGCTATCATGCCACCCATACCGCCATGTGAATATCCCCACCACGCCGCTACCGCTAAGGCAATGGCTGTAAAGATAAAGTCTAAATAAAAATGTCTCATGACACATCCTGTCTGGTTGCGTAAAGCTAAGGTCGGCCTATTATAGACACAAACCACAAAAAAGTGGCTATTGCTAACCACTTTTTATGCATAATTTTAATCGAAACATAAAGCATTATCAGTCGTTTGGCTACCAATAATAGTGACTGTTTTGTAGCTATACTCACTACTATTAATAGAGCAACCTATACTTTAGGTTTTGGATGTGATAGTTATTCTAATAGCAGTATAAGTACTGATTTTAGGACAACTCTAAATATCCACACCATACTGCTGACACATGGCTTGCAATCCACCTGAGTAGCCCTGTCCGACAGCACGGAATTTCCACTCGCCGTTGTGACGATACACTTCGCCAAATACCATGGCCGTCTCAACAGAGTAGTCTTCTGCTAAGTCAAAGCGAACGACCTCAGTACCTGTCTCTTCATTGACGACGCGGATGAAGGCGTTGGCTACTTGACCAAAGTTTTGACTACGAGCAGCAGCATCATGAATAGTAACGGTAACGACAACTTTATCGACATCAGCAGGTACTTGGGTCAAATTTACTTTGATGACTTCATCATCACCGTCACCTTCGCCAGTACGGTTGTCACCCGTATGCTCAACCGCGCCATTGTCGGACTTGAGTTGATTATAAAAGATAAAGTCATGATCACCGCGTACTTTGCCAGCCGTACTTAACAAAAACACACTAGCATCAAGATCGAATTCTGCGCCAGACGTCGCGCGCTCGTCCCAACCAAGACCGATAAGCAGTTTGGATAAATTTGGATCGGTTTTCGTTAGCGATAAGTTACCGCCTTTATTAAGTGATAAAGCCATTTGATAGTCCTTATTATTAGAGTAAGTTCAACGTTTTATTAAAATCGTGTTGATGTTGAGACGATACAAGGAAGAATAATATTGCATCAGAAATGGTGCAAAACCAACACGTAATAACGTTCTATCATAACAACAAAAAATGACCCAATCAAAGCAGATTAGGTCATTGTTGTGTTTATGACAAGGTGAACTACAAATGATAATATTTAAATACTACAGTGAACTTTAGTACATCTAAACTCTAGCGATGACGAATCTCAAAACTTTGATGGATGGGTTTTTTGATATTAAAATCAAAGCCAATAGTCTTTGAGGTAATATCAATGATAGCGTAGCGCTCGCTCAGCTGTTCATCTAATTCAAAGCGAGTAAAGTTGTTTGAAAAATACAACACGCCATCCGAAGTCAAACGATTCATAGCACGGTTGATAAGGGCAGCATGATCACGCTGTACATCAAAAGTACCCTGAAACTTTTTTGAGTTTGAAAAGGTCGGTGGATCGATAAAGATAATATCAAATTGCTCAGTATTGTCCTTAATCCACTCAAAGATATCAGCCGCAACGAATTGATATTTGTTACGACTAACATCCAGACCATTGAGTACAAAGTTTTGTTTGCCCCAGTCTAGATAGTTCTGTGACAAGTCAACGCTAGTGACTTTTTTCGCGCCAGCAAGGGCTGCGTGCACACTCGCTGTACAAGTATAAGCAAATAAGTTTAATACCGATTTACCGCGACTATTGCTCTTGATGCGTGCGCGCATATTACGATGGTCAATGAATAGACCAGTATCGAGATAATCAGTAAAGTTGACATAAAAATATGCACCATCTTCACGAGCGACATAAAACTTACCACGTTTTTCAGTGTCGCCTTGCTTACTATATTGATCATTGCCAGATTGACGTGCACGGGTTTTGATAAAGACTTGCTCGCGGTTGATATCAAATACCTCACGAATACCCATCAATGCCAAATTAAAGCGTTTTTTGGCAGTTTCCGGCGGGATGGTTTTGGGCGGTGCATATTCTTGCACATGCGCATAATCGCCATATAGATCAATTGCGACTTTAAAATCAGGCAAATCAGCATCGTAGACACGGATATTACTGACGTTGTCTTTTTTGGCCAGTTTTTTAAGCTTAGCAAGATTTTTTTGCAGACGGTTGATGAAGTCCTGACCATCTTCTACGTCAATCTCACGCTTTTCAAAGCGACTAACAAGGTTGCCCGTTTGCCCAGCGATGAGTGTTCCGTAACGGAAATAAACGGTGATAGCACCATTATGACAACGTAATGTTTTAGGCGCTTTAATCGGCAAGATATCAACTTGTTCGACATTAGCGGCCAAAATACCAAGCATTGGGTCAATTCCGCTACCAGCAAAGCTATCTTGCAAGATGAGTCCTAACGCATGGTATAACGGTTTTATCATCTCTTCATCACCCAAACGCTCACCATAAGGTGGGTTGGTGATGATTAAAGGGTTGCTCAATCGACCATCATCGACCAGTGGTTTTAACACACCGCTCAATTGGTCAAGAGCGCGGGTTTCTATATCCAGTAGCGGTAGCAAATCTTGCAAACCTGCTGCAATCAGGTTCTTCTCTGTCGCTAGAGTCGCACCGCTATCTGCATCGTAACCTAGTATAAGAGGCAGGGTATCTGGCTGCTCATGAGCAATCGCTAAAGCGTCGCGAAAACGTGTCTGCGCATCATCAATCATTTGCTGCCACAGTGCATCATCATGATGTTGCCATTCATAAAAACCAAATTGATTGGCCGCTTTATCGATACCGACTGCATAATCACAATGCATAAGAAGCGCTTCGATAATAAACGTACCAGAGCCGCACATAGGGTCGATGAGAGCATTGTAAAAAGGTGCGTTACCAGCGTCGTTTTTCTTATGCCAACCAGCACTATAGAGTAGGGCAGCTGCTAGGTTTTCTTTTAATGGGGCTTCGGTCATCGCCACACGGTAACCACGGCGATGCAAACTGGTACCTGATAAGTCTAGATACAGCTCAGCTTGTTTATCATTGACGGTCGCAAATACAGAAAAGTCTGGATTTTTACTATCGACATTAGGACGGCTGTCATAAACTTCATTAAAAGTATCGGCAATCGCATCTTTGATACGCAGCATCGCAAACTGTTGACTGACAGCAACACGCTTGTCAACAGACAGGCGAATCGCAAACGTTTGCTCCAAGCTAAACTGTTCAGTCCAGTTGACCGATTTTGCCAAGCCATAGAGCTGTTCTGCCACATCATAATCTGTATTGATGTTTTTACGTTTGATAAGCATTAGTACTCGTGAAGCCACACGAGACCACAAGCAAATCGTATATAGATCATGCAAAGTACCAGTCACTGCCAGACGGCCCGTACTTTTGATGTCACTTGCAATACCAAAACTTGTCAGCTCAATCTGTAGGGGCACCTCAAGTCCATCGGCACAGGTGATGATAAGATCAAGCGACAACGCTGGTGGAGATACTGTGGAAGAGAGGGGCGCGGCTGTTTCGGACATACGGATACCTGTGGGCTAAATGGATAAATGAGGCGCATCATAAATTACGATGTTTAACCCGCGATTTTACCATATTTCAGGATAGGATGGTTTAAAGTGGTTGGTATTAAGCAATATAGTCGATACTAAGTGTTTGAGTGTGCTAACTAATGATATGCACCAATACCCAATATCTAACGCGTCTCGACTGTTTTATTTCTCATTTTTGGTTAAGGGTAGCGGTTCTGTTTTTATTTCTGGTTCTGCAATGACTTGCGTTGTGGTTGCAAAAGGTTTGGTAGCGATAGGGTAGTCGACATCTTTTGGCATGAGCAACCGCATATGCGGGTAGGGCGTTGAGATATTGGCAGCATCGAAAGCGCGTTTGATATCTTCTTGTAGGTTTTCTTTAATTTTTGGCATACGTGCTACGGCTGCAGGCTTCACCCAAAAGCGCACAATAAAGAATACGCCATATTCACCAATTTCATCGACTGTGGCTGAGGCCTCAGGGCGACTTAACACGACATCGGTGTCAGTCAATACTTGTAAAATCTCTTTGCGAGCTGTATCGATATCATCTTCGAAGGCGATACGCATCCGAAGATCAAAACGTATAAAGTTCTTAGAGGTCAGGTTGATCACCTCAGAGGAGGCCACGTTAGAGTTTGGGATGATAACGGTGATGTTGTCTCGCGTCAAAATATGGGTGGTGCGTAAGGCAATAAGTACCACACGACCTTCGTTTTCATTAATGTGAATCCAGTCGCCCACCTGAAACGATTGTTCGAGCAAGATTGTGATACCAGCGATGAAGTTGGCGAGTGTTGATTGTGCTGCAAAGCCGACTGCTAAGCCAACGATACCAAGACCAGCTACCAAAGATACAATATCGAAGCCAAATTGGGCCATGACGCTGGCAAGTCCAAGCACCCATATTAGTACAGATAAAATATTTTTGAGTAGCTGCTCGATAGAGGCATTAAGACCATAGTGTTGCAGTACTTTATGAATGATCTGTCCTGATGACGTCCACAATATATAGTAGATACCTGCCCAAATACTGGCTTTTGCTGTGGCTTTAACAGTACCTGGCTCAAAGTTAATCTGACTCATAATAGCGATTAGACTAGCGACAACCCATATATAACGCAGTACTGAGCGTACGATGTTACTACGTCGCTCATTAAGACGAAACCGTGTCTTATTGTGCTTTATAATATAAATCGCCAGCCAATAAAAAAACCCTAACACTGCAAGCAGTATCAGGATTTTGATGCCAGTACTAACCAACTCTACTATCTGAGTGGACCAATCAAAAGAATCTTCTTCTACTGAGCCACCAAGCGCAAGATATAAACTGGTATGTAGGTCACGGATAATCTCTTCAAAAAAATCAGTAATACCAGCAATTGCCATTATCTTGTCCATGCAAAGTTAAGTCTCAAATTACTACAAGCTTTGTGCCAATCAACAGTCCAAATAGTGATTGGCACAAGGCATATCTCTTATTTGAAAGTGTAACTGAGCAGACAACTAAAAGCTATACTCCTGTGCATCTTGAGATTGATAAGGTATCTCCATTTTATGCTGGACATCGCGCAGAGCAGTACGCAGACCTTCTAAAATAGTAGGATGATAAAAAGGGGTGTCGAGTAAATCTTTGACACTTATATCATTGGTAATAGCGGTCGCCAATATATGTCCAATGTACTCAGCATCTGGACCAACCATACTGGCACCTAAAACTCTATCGGTTTTTTTACAAGCATAAATATGCAATAGGCCGCAGTTAACACCCATAATACGACTACGTCCTTGGTTGTCAAAACTGACACGGCCGATGACATATTCTAACTCTGGATCCTGTTGTATCTCAGGTAGTGACATACCGACGTTGACAATCTGCGGTGAACAAAACACAATAGAAAAGGGAATAGCTGGCGGACGTATATAAGCGTCTGCCTTATTTTCGCATACTATATTACCTGCACTATATCCTTCATCACTAGCAACATGTAATAGAGGAATATTAGCATTGGCATCACCAACAATATAAACATCAAGATCACCAATCTGACCCGTCTTCTTATCTAATTGTTTTGGCCGGTTTTTGTCATCAAGCTCAACATCTAAATTTTCAATACCCAATTGTTCAATATTATTACGACGTCCAGTCGCGACTAGTACACGTTCACCTTGCCATTGCTGCATCTTACCTGCACTGTCTTCATACTCAATAAAGGCGGACGTCTTATCTTCTCCTTCAACAGTTTGCGTACCTACATTATTGATCTTACTGCCCAAATGCATGGTCAATTCGCGGTTTAAACAAACGATTGCTTTATTGTTGATGTCATCATCTTTAAGTCCAGCAACGCGTTTAGCACGATTGAATAAAGTGACTTCTACGCCTAAGCGTTTAAACGCTTGCGCAAGCTCTAATCCGATAGAACCTGCACCTATGACGGCTATAGATTTGGGCAAGTCTGTCAGCTCAAAGACGGTATCAGACGTCAATAAAGTGTCACCAAGATTGTCAGACCAGTCATCTGGAATATAGGGAGAGCTGCCAGTCGCCACGATAATTTTATTGGCCTTTATCAACTCATCATTAACTTCAATCAAACCCTGTTTATTAATATGCGCGCGCCCTGATATCTTCTTGTTTTCAGGCCAGCTATCTACTTGCTTCTTAATATAGCTTGCAAAATGGCTACGCTCATCACGGACACGTTCCATTACTCGTTTACCATCTATCTGAGTCGTAGCATGAATGCCAAAGTCCTCAGAATGATTGGCGTCATGAGCACGATCAGCTGCGGCAATTAAAAGTTTACTTGGCATACAGCCAACTTGGATACAGGTTGTACTCCAAAACCCGTCATTAATAATAACAATGTTTTCAATAGTTTTACTGGCTTGACGAAACGCGTTCTGACCTGCAGTACCAGCACCAATTACTGCTACCTCTACCTTAAGAGTGACATTCTTGTCAGTGTTACCAGACAGTTTGCTCATATTATCCTCAGTTAGTTGATTATTTATATCTATATTTGACGATTTATTTTTTTAAATAGTGGGCTTTAATACTAAAGCTTATCTAAACGTTATGCACCTATGCATACGTAGCAAGCTGTTGCAAAAATGTGTCATTATTTTCTTAGATGACATAAATGTTTTTACAAAAATATTGATTGAGAATGATAAATATAGTTTCTGTCTTGTCAGAAAGTTTCATAGCAAGTGCTAATAATAAAGTAATGATTACGAAAAGCTTTGATATACAATTAAGTTTACTAAGTCAACATGGCAAACAGATGTCATTAGTGGATGATGCGCTGGCAAGCTTCTATGAAGCTATTAAAGAGTTAAACGCGACTGACAGTGTGACAACTTTAACAATCCAGATTTAGGATTTATGAAAAAATAGTCTTTTGTTGTTAAAAACAAAGAAGCCTTCATAGCTCTGATAAATACCGATGGTCCTTATCAAATCTAAGAAGGCTTTTTAAACATTTACTTGTTCTTCAAGCAATATCAATCGGAGTGATTACGCACTTAGCGTCTCTAACAAACGCTCAGTATAACCTTTTGCTCTTAGGTTGCGCTGCGCGTGGGTCAGTGTCCCGTCCTTATCAAATACAAATACTGAACGCACAAGGCCCATAGTGATTTTTCCATACATATTTTTTTCTTTAATAACGTCAAAGTACTGGCAGAGTTTTTCATCACTATCGCTAATAAGTGGAATTTGTAGATCGTACTTGGTGATGAACTTCTTATGAGACTCAACGCTGTCTCTTGATACGCCAACGATATCATAGCCAAGCTTATCAAAGACAGGTAGATGTTCTGTAAACTCTGTGGCCTGCGTAGTACAACCAGGTGTATCGTCTTTTGGATAAAAGTAAAGAATCAGCCCTTTGTCGGTATGCTCTACAAGCTCTTTTAAGCCGATGCTATCATCAATCAAGTGACCATCTAAATTGCGAACGATCGCTACTGGAAAATCTGGTAGGGTAATACTTTCTGTTGCTGGCTTTGCCATATTAACTTCCTCATCTTATTGAATTCAAAATATAGTCGATGTCAGTTGACTCATTATAGTTAAATTAATAATAGCGATTGATAAATTTTGTATATTGTTTATTTACTAGCAAAAAAAAGACTGACGATTGTCAGTCTTCTTAATACACGCATTTAAAAAATAACTTAAGCAGGCTTTTGGGGTTGTTTTAAGTCCAGACCTTTAGTGCATTGCTGCAAATCTTTTTGCATTGTTTTTACGTAAGGTAGGCCTGATGGGTCTTTTTTATCTTTTGCGTAGCTTTCAATTTCCCACATCTGACCAATCGTCATTTTACTGCGTACATCGATGGTACAGTTACACAGTTTAGTGGCAGTACTCTTGTCAGCGACTTTATATTTGACCGCACCAGTAACGCACTGATTAATATTGTTTTGCTTGATATCAGTAGCATTTGCTTGCGGCATAGCGACCAGACCGATTAATGCTAGGGGTAGTACTTTTAATAGCTTCATATACACTCTCTTATAAATAAACACAGCGCCGATAAAACAAACGCTAAATGGATAATACTGTTGATAGCCAGATATTGTTAAAAAGCTTTTCATCTATCGGCTATGCTGTTATTTGTAAACGATATCTAGTAGGGGTATAAGGATTCATACCATAACAATTATAGCTATCAATGAACACTGTGTACTTGCTGTGTTGATGCAATCAAATGTTACGCTTATGTTTGTCACGTTTATGGTCTGTGCTTTGAGCATAAAGCAGTGTTTAGATGAAGACATTCAAGCATAAACTTAAATACACAAGCAAACTCAAATGTTTGAATTTACTCAGGACGTTGGTACTGTGCTTGGTAATGCGTAGGATCAGCAACGTCAGCTTGAATAAATCCTTGACGACGTAGCGCACAGCTGTCACAAACACCGCAAGCAAGCCCATCTTTATCTGCTTGATAACAAGAAATGGTCTGTCCGTACTCAACACCAAGCGTAAGTCCAAGCTCAATGGTTTGTGCTTTAGACAATCTTTGCAAAGGTGTTTGAATGCTTAAATGATGACCTGTAACGCCAGCTTTGGTCGCAAGGTTTGCCATGTGTTCAAAAGCGGCGATGTACTCGGGACGGCAGTCAGGATACCCAGAATAATCTACTGAGCTGACACCAATAACGATATGATTGGCAGCCGTTACTTCGGCAACTGCCAACGCATAAGACAAGAATATGGTGTTACGCGCAGGTACATAGGTATTTGGAATGGCATCGTTATCAATCTTATCGTGCTTTTTATCAGGGAATTTATCCGCATCCCCATCAGGCACCGTCATACTGTGATCGGTTAATGATGAACCACCAAGCTGGGCAATATCAATATCAATAATGCGGTGATTCACTGCCGCAGTTTTAGCAATCGCTTTTGCTGCAACAAGTTCACTATTATGGCGCTGACCATAATTGAAGCTTACCGCGGTGACGCAAGCATAGCGAGCCTTTGCCCAGTACAAACAAGTGACCGAATCAAGCCCACCTGATAGTAAGACGACAGCATTTTGATCTTGTTGAAGCGTATGTGCAGGAGTTTTGGATACTGAGCTGAAAAAGTCAGATTGCGAGGTAATGTCAGTCATAGTAGTGTCTATTATTGAAAAGCGAAAAACAGCCATTTTAACAAAAATATGGCTACTATTACATAACCATAGAAGTTATAAGACCTATATGGATAACAAGGGTATTGAATTTTATGACTTTAAACCCTGCAATTTAATCTCATCTTTTCAAACTGTTAGCATTTTTTGTTATAATCGCTGCTGCTTTTAGTGCATTAGTAGTAACACGTCATTAAACCTTGTTCTACTATCAATTGCTTTATCGCCAAATCACCTTTGTAAAGATACTGAGTAATCTATGACCGTAGCGACCTTATTCACGCCAAAAAATACGCTTGAGTCTGACAAGATGTCTACTAAAGCACATCTAGATAGCCATACTTTAGAAACTGATGCTTATAGTGTGGAGTATGATGACGCTGATGACGCTGATGACGCTGATGACATCGCTACAGAATCTGCTTCTAAAGATTTAGCTGACGAACAAACTCTTACAGAGTCTGCATTATTTCGCAAATTACAAAAAAAGCTACGCAGGCAGGTTTCGTGGGCCATTCGTGACTTCAACATGATCGAGGATGGTGATGTCGTAATGGTATGCGTTTCGGGCGGTAAAGATAGCTATACGCTGTTAGATATTTTACTGCTATTGAAGCGTATTGCCCCGATCAGCTTTGATATTGTCGCAGTCAACCTTGATCAAAAGCAGCCTGGTTACCCAGAGGATATCCTGCCTGCTTATTTGAATGAGCAAGGTATTGCACATTATATTTTAGAAAAAGACACTTATAGTATTGTCAAAAGCGTCGTGCCAGAAGGGAAGACCTATTGCTCAGCCTGTTCACGTCTGCGCCGAGGCTCTTTATATGGTTTTGCTAAGCAAATCGGTGCAACCAAAATAGCCCTCGGTCATCATCGCGATGATATGTTAGCAACCTTCTTTTTGAATCTGTTTCATGGTGGTGCACTCAAATCAATGCCGCCAAAGCTGCTGAGCGATGACAAGCAAAATATGCTTATTCGTCCATTGGCTTATGTCGAAGAAAAAGACATCATTGAGTATGCCCGCTTAAAAGCATTTCCTATTATTCCATGCAATCTATGCGGCAGCCAAACCAACTTGCAGCGTGCCATCATCAACGATATGCTGCGCGATTGGGATGATGCGCACCCGCAGCGTCTGGCCTCGATATTTAAAGCCATGCAAAATGTTGCGCCATCGCAATTAGCTGATCGTGAATTATTTGATTTTGAACAGCTAAGCTTAGAGCGTGATAACCATGAGCGTCTATTTGAAGGGGATAATATCCAAGCAGGGCAGACCGACAGTCTTGCTGAGATTGGTCTGCCTGTCGCGCCAAAGACTCAGACTTTTAATGCAAAGTTTGATAATAATTATAAACAGTCAGCAGCTTTGGATAACAGAAAAGAAAGTAGCCGTGCCACACAGAAAATCCCTACGATTAATCCACTTCTTTAGCTGCTTATTTAACTAAGTAAAATTGGTTAGTACATAAAAAAACCAGCTTTTAATAAGCTGGTTTTTTATGGTTTTAAACGAGTTATTTTGAAAACTATGTCCAAAAAGGTTTAACTTTTGGCAAACACTTGCAGTGGATCAAAACTGACTTCTGGACGAGGCAATTTTGCAACGTCTTGCATACGCCAGTCGTCTTTACCATCATTGCTCACTTGCAAATAGTATTTGGCTTTTACTGAATCAATATCCACTTTGGCACTGTATCTATTCCCTTCTTGATGCTCTAGCACCACGTCTCGATCCTTTTTGACATCTGTTGCATGTGAAATCGAAAGCTCTAACGTATCAGGATAGGTAAGTGGTTTACCATTTAACAGTTTGCCTGTTTGTAAGCTCTGCTGTGGATAATCAAGATAAAAAGTAATATCTCCATTTGAGTTAAATTGCATTTTGCCACTCAAGTCTAAATCGTATGTCAGCTTATCGCGTGATACATCGTGATACAGCGTTTTGCCGTCCATATACCAATCGTCACGTACCACACTGTCACGAATCTGATAAGAGTAGTAGACAAACCAAAGACAAGCGATAACCACAAAAGCGGGCATACCAATAACAAAGATAACCACCATATAATTTTTATACCATGGTTGGCTATCTTGATGCTTAAAACTTGGCGAAGAATTTGGTGTAGACATAGAATACCTATTAGATGTATGAACCGATCAATATGCTATTACCTAGATTGAGTCTCTAATATACAGACACTCAATCATAGATTATACCTTATATTTCAAGTATTTACTGGCCTTGAGTCGTAAAAATGTTTTGTTTACTGACTTTATACTGACCGTCCTCACTTACCACGTTTAAAGTAACAGGCGTTTGACCAGACTCAATAATATCAGGGTCACCATAAATGCTCACAGGCATATCGAAGCTTTCGCCAGCTTCTAATGGCACGTCGTTAAAACGCAGCACTAAGCTAAGACCATCTTGCGGTGCGAGCGATATTTTGTAAGCGTGAGGCTCTTGGGTTTTGTTGGTTAGCTTCACAATATAGCTGTTTTCAATCATACCTTGGTTAGTTAGAGAAGACAGCTGGTTACGGTCACGGCGAATGTCAATTTCTAATGGCACGCGATCAGTTAATGCATAGATAAGACCCCCACATAACACAGTTAATAGTGTCAAGTAAGCAAACAAACGCGGGCGTAAGACACGGCTAGGCTCATTTTCAGCCAATTGTCTCTCAGTTGTATACCTTATAAGTCCGCGTGGATAGCCAACTTTGTCCATGATTTCATTACAGGCATCGACACACGCTGCACATTGAATACAAGCAACTTGTAGGCCGTCTCGAATATCGATACCAGTAGGGCATACCTGCACACACATTTGACATTCGATACAGTCGCCTAAATGGTCTGGATTGGTACCTTTTTTTCGTGCGCCGCGAGGTTCACCGCGTTCATAGTCGTAAGATACGATGAGAGTGTCTTTATCGAACATGACACTTTGGAAACGACCATAGGGGCAGATTTGAATGCACATCTGCTCACGCATATAACCGGCGTTAGCATAAGTCGAAAAAGCGAAAATAAATATCGAAACCCAAACCCAGGTTGGCCAATCAGGAAAAGGGATGAACCCTATCATCTGCCAGCTGTTATACAGCGCTTCTGTTCCTGATACATAACTGACAAAAGTCGTGGCAGTAATCATCGAAAACACAAACCAAATAAAATAAATCAAAAACTTTTTAAATGCTTTGCTCGCACTCATCGGCGTTTTGTCAAACTTAATACGCTTGTTACGATCGCCAATCACCAACTTCTCAACATATTGGAACAGATGCGTCCAGATGGTTTGTGGACAAGCATAACCACACCATACTCGACCAGCATAAACGGTGACCATAAACAGCGTAAAAGCGGCAATAAGAGCAAACGCGGCAATAAAATAAAAATCTTGCGTCAAAAACGTCATGCCGAATATATAATAGTGCTGTGAGGGCACATCAAACCATATTGCTTGCCTACCGTTGTAACGCAACCAAGGTAAAATTAAAAATAACGCTAAAAACGCATACATACTGATGACACGAATATTTTGATAAAAACCTGTGACGAATCGAGGATGTATACGATGCTTTGTCGCATCAAGATCTATTTGTTGTACTGGGATTTTATTAGGTTGTGGTGCTGACATAAACTTGCCTCTTTAAAAAAAAGAATCAGTTCGCTGGCATGGGTAACATACATAAAGTGATGCAAAGCTTAGCATTGTTATCAATGTCAGTAAGTAGTTAAAGCATAAACATGGCATAAAAAAACTGCCCAACTACCAAATGATTGATTGTAAATAACGGGTTTAAATACTGACTATTTTACCATTTACCTTAGTATAAATGAGGCGATAGGCTCAAAAAACAATCATTATACAAATATAAAATATTTTTATTATGAATGTTTAAACTTAAAAAAGGAGAGCCGTCATAACAGCTCTCCTTTGTTAACGCTCATTACTAATCAGACTAGATAATTAAGAACTTAATTGCTGCTGACTGCTGGAACACTATTGGTCGCTTTTGGCATAGAAGCCGCAGCTGTCACATTAGCGCCGTTCTTGGTAGCTGCTGATCTGTCTGATAATGAATAAACATAAGATACTACAAGCATAATACGCTCATTACCCAATTTGGTTTCCCATTCAGGCATGACGCCTGCACGGCCATAGCGTAGGGTATCGCGAACAGTTTCACGCTCACCGCCATACAGCCAAATGTTATCAGTCAAATTAGGCGCACCAGTTGAAATCATACCTTTGCCATCTTTACCGTGACATAAAGCACAGTTCGCATCATAGATAGACTCGCCTTGGGCGACTAAAGTTTTATCCAGCTCACCGTTGTCCTTATGACCGTTGTTATCAGATAATGATAGAACATACTCAGAAGCTGCGCGAACGCCTTCTTCACCAATCTGATCACGCCATGCTGGCATACCACCAACCCGGCCTTTGTGTAGCGTGGTGAGTAGGTTTGCCGCATCACCACCATATAACCAGTCATTATCCGTCAAGTTAGGATAACCTGTTGCACCCTTAGCGTTTGACCCATGACACACTGCACAGTTTTGCAGGAACAAACGGCTACCTACTTTTAGTGCGTTAGGGTTTTGTGCCAGTTTTTCGATTGCAGGCGCAAGATCAGTAATTTTTTCATCAATCTTAGATTGCAAATCCGCTGGTGGGTTGTCACTACGTTTCAAAGTATTCTGTAACTCTGATAGCTCACTTAAAGTCTGAGCGGCATCAGTGGCATCAGCTTTTACCAGAATACTTTTTTCAAAGTTATCGGTAAATACTTTATTGTTGCTTTCAAGTTCACTATTTAACTCATTGTGAGAAGTCCATGGTACAGTCTCGCCATCAACTTCTACTGTTGCAATACCGTCCCAGTGTTTTGGGAACATCGCTGGAAAAAATATCCAATAAGCGACCGCCCATACAATAGAACCAAAAAATATTACTAGCCACCATTTGGGTAGCGGTTTGTCGTATTCTCGAATACCATCATACTCATGTCCTGTAGTGCCGTCCTCTTCTACTTCTGGCTTATACTTTAGTACCATTAGTAAAACTGCGAGAATACCTAACCAACACGCAAAGCTCAGTATAGTGATCCAAGAACTCCAAAAAAATGTCATCATTCATCCTTATTGCGCGGCTGGTCAGATGAGGATTCTTTGTCCTCATCATCAAGCGCAAGTTGTGCATCTTCTTCGAAGCGTTTTTTGTTTTTTGGCGAATACGCCCACCATGCAACGCCCAAAAAAGCGATAAAGGCGGCAACCGTTGCAATGGTCTGTAGTTCACCAATACTCATTAGCGCTGTCCTTCCATCGCTGTACCCAATTGCTGTAAGTAGGCGACTAAAGCATCAAGCTCTGTGGCACCCAGTACCGCATCAGGAGCACCTTCAATGTCTTCTTCAGTGTAAGGTACGCCAAAACGATCACGGAATAGACGCATCTTAGTTTGAACGTTATCACCATTAACTTCATTAGTTGCAAGCCATGGGAAACCTGGCATGACAGATTCAGGTACCAACGAACGCGGATTGATTAAATGCTGCTTTTGCCAGTCATCAGAGTAGCGTTCACCAACACGAGCCAAATCAGGTCCAGTACGCTTTGAACCCCATAAGAAGGGATGATCCCACGTAGACTCAGCAGCACGTGAATAGGGTCCATAACGTTCAACTTCTGCACGTAACGGGCGAACCATTTGCGTATGACAAACATGACAACCTTCACGAATATAGATGTCACGACCTTCAAATTCTAATGCAGTCCATGGTTCCATAGCAGGAAGAGGAGCGTTGACCCCACCATCCTCAGGACCTTTGTTATCATAAATTAGTGGTACGATTTCAACTAGCGTTGCAAAGCTAATAGCAATAACGATACCGATGACCAACAAGCCTGTATTTTTTTCAATAATTTCATGCGGTGTACCAGCCATGATCGCTCCTTATACGTTAGCTGTCGATGGTTTTTCGACACTAGGTTCATGATCCGTTGGATCTGCGACATCTACAGGCTTACCTTCTGGCATCTTGAGCGTTTTATAGCAGTTATATGCCATAACAAACATACCTGATACATATAAGAAGCCACCAAAAGCACGACCAATATACGGGAAATGTGAAAACTCAACCGTATCAACGAAACTATATACCAAAGTACCGTCAGGGTTAGTTGCAAGCCACATCATGCCTTGACCGATGCCCGAGATCCACATTGATACGATATAGAAAATTGTCCCTGCAGTCGCAAGCCAAAAATGCGTAGTGATTAAACTGATTGAGTACATTTTTGGTTTGTTATAAATACGTGGTAACAATACATATAATGAACCGATAGTAATCATACCCACCCAGCCAAGTGCTCCTGAGTGTACGTGACCGACCGTCCAGTCAGTGTTATGCGATAAGGCGTTGACTGTCTTAATCGACATCATCGGACCTTCAAACGTCGACATTGCATAAAATGACAGTGCCACAATCATAAAGCGAATAATCGGATCCGTACGCAGTTTGTCCCAACTACCTGATAGCGTAAGCACACCATTAATCATACCGCCCCAAGAAGGTGCAAATAGGATGATTGAGAATACCATTGCTAAAGACTGCGTCCAATCTGGAAGCGCTGAATAATGCAAATGGTGACCACCAGCCCACATATATGAAGCAATTAACGCCCAGAAGTGAACGATAGACAAACGATACGAATAAATCGGACGACCAATCTGTACCGGAACGAAATAATACATCATTCCAAGAAAGGCAGCTGTCAAGTAAAAACCTACCGCGTTATGTCCGTACCACCATTGCACCATCGCATCAGTTGCACCGCCAAATAACGAGTAAGACTTAAATGCACTAACAGGAATGGCCATGCTATTTACGATGTGCAGTAGAGCAATCGTAATAATAAAAGCACCAAAAAACCAGTTAGCCACATAAATATGTGACGTTTTACGTTTGATAAGGGTGCCAAAAAAGACAATGGCATAAGAGATCCATACCAAAGCAATCAAAATATCAATTGGCCACTCAAGCTCTGCATACTCTTTAGTAGAGGTCAAACCTAAAGGGAGGGTGATTACAGCGGATACAATCACCGCTTGCCAACCCCAAAAGGTAAACCAAGCCAGATAGGGGGCAAATAGTCTTGTCTTACAAGTACGTTGAACGACATAGTAAGAGGTTGCGAACAGGGCAGAGCCACCAAACGCAAAAATGACCGCATTGGTATGTAGCGGTCTTAAACGACTAAAGGTCAGCCATGGAATGTCAAAGTTAAGTGCTGGCCATGCCAACTGTGAAGCAATGAACACACCAAGACTCATGCCGACGATGCCCCATGCAACGGCCATAATCGTAAAAAACCTTACGATAGTAATTTCGTATTCACGGTCAACTGGGGCGACTGCTGTGTTTTGTAAACTCATTGGATGATTCCTTTACAGCCCGAATTATCAATAGAACTAACTAACGCTCCACGTTACGTATATGATAAAACATAATGAACGTGACACATGATATTGTCCGACTCACCTATTACCGTAAGGGTTTATTAACTACTTTATTAAACTTTTCGCAGGGGATTGATTAGTAATGATGGCACAAAAGAAACAAGGCTTACGACTACTATTCAGCGAGACTAAGGCAATTAATATATCGTTACAGTTAATGCAAAAACAAACCGACTTTAGGCATTAAACATCTATTTTACAAAGCGTGAATGATAGAGGTATGCGAGCGGCGGCTGACAAAAACATATTGACGTAATATTTAGTTAAAATTCCTGATTCTGTTTAAGGTATTGTAACGCAATCTTAATAAAATATCATCAGAACTATGCGTCAAAATACAAACTCTTTGGTAAACCATACGGCTAACAACCTTTACTTATGGCTAAGTAAAAGGGTTGTAAAACGTTATATTTATGATAAAAATAGATGTAGCTCTAATCTGACAGTAAAGAGTAATTAACCTAGTTACCCTATTGTTCAATAGTGTTAAATTTCATCATACATCTTTATTAATACTATTAACTTATCTGCCGCTAACCATATGATTTAACTTATGATACGCTTACAAAGTAGATATGTTAAGAACATTTTTTGAAGTTTATCAACGTTTTATCTTATGTAACTGTTTTGGCTTATTAAAGCAACAACTTTTATATGACATGTAGTTATTCAAAGTCATCGGCGCTCATCATAACAAAAAACCTTAATATATCAATACAAAACATAAGGATTTTTCTTATAAGCTTCATAGAAGCTAAAACTGAGTGTGAAGCACTAAATTATGTTGATCAGCGACGGTCTTAAACAAACCTAACCATACTAGCATTTGTTACAATTCAAAAAAATCTCATATTTTTGGGTTTTACTTATTATAAAATCACGCCATAATGACACGCAGCAATATTAGCAATGACATTAATCGTAACTTTTTAACGTAAACAGGATAATAATATGGCAGTTTTTTTGACGGATGCATGGTTTGAGCAGGTAGCGCAGTTAGGGAATGAAGCTGGTGAGTTGAATTTACCACCAGCATTGGCAGACATGGTTATCAATTTAAAAGTTTCTGATGCTGAGCAAGATATCGAAGCCAGTTTTTCAGACGGCTTACTTCACCAAGGTTTAAATGATAATGCTACTACTACGCTGCTACTTGATCGTGATACTTTACAATCTATCATCACAGATTTTGACATGAACGAGATTATGGGTGCTTTTATGGGGGGTAAGATTCGTGTTGAAGGGGATATGTCACAGTTGATGGCATTACAAACTGCTCGTCCAAGCACAGAACAAAAAGAGCTATTTAAAAAGATTAAGTCCATGACTACTATGGCTTAGAGCACTGGTCAAACGGTGTCAGGTAAATGATGTTACTCTTTGGCCTGAAATAAAAAGTCTGTAAGTAAAAGCCTTTAAATAAAAAGCCTCTAATTAAAATTAGAGGCTTTTTATTTGTGCCAGATGTCGGTTGTAGACAGTGTGTCTGTTTAGACTATTATAAAGATATCAGCTGGCCTGAGTCTGTATTTGTACTTTTGTGTTTTTAGAGTCCTGATTTTCTTTATAAATCGCTGCTTGTAGCCAGATATTTGCTTGAACATAATTATTTACTTTGATGGCCTTTGTGCTTGCCGTACTCAGAGCGCCGATACGCACAACAAATGGGTCTGCATCCTGCTCACGCAATATAACCACATCGAACAAAATAATAGGCTTGTCATTGAACGTCGTTTCTTGTTTGCCAATAACTTGCCCCTGACACCATGCTTCGTCTTCTTGGCCGAGTGTATCGCCAAATAGATAAGCACACATATGACCCAAGTTAATCTCTACTGGTGCCATCTGTTCTTTGGTTTCTGGTTGCCAACCTTTAATCTGTTCTTGAATGTCTTCTGGTACTTGTCCATCATTGGCCGCAACGATATCGTTAAAAGCGCGATGATAGCGAATCGCTTCTTGATCCTCGACCATAATGACTTCCTCTTGATCGCTGATCGAGATTTCGTGAGCCCAAGCGCTAAAATTCACAAAATAAGGCGTGCTTTGTTGATATAAGTGGCAATTGGCCGTATAGAGCTGATCAAAAGCATAAATAATGCTGCCATCAACACTACGCAGGCGTAATACTGCATCATGCGAGCTGTCACTGACAATCATACGCTCAATCGTACAAGTCAGTCCATAGGGACCATTGACGCATGGATAGGCGTTAATAAAGCATTCAGGTTTGCCATCTTTCATGGCAAGTACTTGATTGATATGGCAAGGCTGATCCTCAGACAGTAGCAAACAAGCGTCTTGAGCACTCGCATTAGCATTAAGGCCCTTGGGCATGGTCGCTTGTTCAATCATTTTTTGTAGCCACTCTGGCACATCACGACTCATATCATCAGTCAAAATACGCCAATGATCAGCGTGCCCTGCCGTTTGATCGTCTGTTAAAGTAATTTTGGTCGGAGATTGTACGTTTTTATATTGATAATTAATAGTCATGAAAATACTCAAACTTAAGTCTGCCATGGAGTTTGGACGCCAAATAGCGCAAAAAGCTTTTATTTGTTACTAACACAGTAAGCCAATACCTAAGCAATATATTATATACATTCTCAATATTGTGCTATGTTTGCGCAGCAGCAATGGGTCAACAAACAACAATGATGGGTTAATGACAATTGTCCTTAGCATACAATATATAGGTATAGACGCAACTAATAGCAAGCCCCTCATAAAAAAATAATAACGAAGCGCTGTATTTTATGAAAAAAGACCTGCAGTTTTTACGAATGACTGGCACATATTAGAAAAATTGTGTCAAACTATCCACTTTTTTGGTAGCCACGATTGGGACGTCTAAAACCATGTTTATATGTCTGCGTTATATTCATATAAGCATGACCAGTACTGGCTCAGTTGCTTGTTAAGCACGGAAAGCTTGTTGGCTTACGTTAGTGTGCTTATATGACAGTTGCTCACCTAGATAAAATAAAGAGTTTGAATATGTTTCGTCCTTTAGCATTATTTATCGGTTTACGGTACACCCGAGCAGAGCGTAGTAATCGCTTTATCTCTTTTATATCGCTCATTTCAATGATAGGTCTAACTCTTGGAGTAGCGGTATTGATTACCGTGCTATCAGTGATGAACGGCTTTGATCGCGAACTAAAGACCCGTATTTTGGGAATGGTTCCACAAGCGACTGTGACGTCACCTGAGGTCATTGGTGATTGGAAACAGCTTGCTGAACGTATTCAAGAAGATCCAGAAGTTGCAGCAGTCGCACCATTCATACAGTTGCAAGGTATGCTGACTTCTAATGGTCAAGTTGCTGGTATTATGGTCACAGGTATCGATCCTGAGTACGAAAAAAATGTCTCAATCATTAATGAGCATATGACTGAAGGCAGCATTGATACTCTAAAAGGTGGCGACTTTAGTATTGTGTTGGGCGAGGAGATGGTACAGTCTCTTGGTTTGAATATTGGCGACAAGGTCACGTTGGTGCTACCAGAAGCATCACCATCGCCAGCTGGTGTCATACCGCGCTTTAAGCGTTTTACTTTGACAGGTATTTTTAGTATTAGTCCAGAAGTGGATAGCTTGATGGCATTTATTCCGATGAATGATGCTGCTAAATTGCTGCGTCTTCCTGAGGGCGCGCAAGGTATTCGTATGAAGCTTGATGATTTATTTAATGCACCGATGGCCGCGCAAAAAGCGGCGGCAATTGCGCCAGAACAACTGTACCCCAATGACTGGACACAGACTCATGGCAATCTATTCGGCGCCATTCAGATGGAAAAAGCGATGGTAGGCTTATTATTGTTCTTAATTATCCTTGTCGCCGCCTTTAATATCGTCTCAAGCTTAGTCATGCTCGTCACTGACAAAAAAGCAGACATCGCTATCTTAAAGACTTTTGGTGCCTCTCCGCGTCTGATTACTCAAGTATTTATGGTGCAAGGTGTGGTCATCGGGGTCATTGGTACCGTCGCTGGTACTGTGCTTGGGGTTGTTTTTGCCTTAAGTATTAGCGATATTTTAGGTTGGATTAATCAAAGCTTTGGTCTAAATCTGTTCGATGCTTACTTTATTAACTACTTACCATCACAGCTACGCTTGGTTGATGTTGTACTAATCACTGGCGCATCGTTTATTTTGAGCTTTTTGGCCACTATCTATCCTGCACGCCGGGCAGCCAAAATTCAACCTGCCCAAACATTGCGTTATGAGTAGTAACATTCACGGTTATACGGCAGCAGTATAAAAATATAATTATAGACTTTTAAGTGTCAGCGTTTGATTGACAAAAATTTGAGTGAAGGAAGCGGTATGGCGGCCATTTTAGAGGCAAGCAACATTAGTAAGGTATACGATGAGGGTGCAGTGCATACGCAAGTGCTGACCGGATTGGATTTATCTGTCAATGCAGGCGAGCGCATCGCTATCGTTGGTACAAGCGGGTCAGGTAAGAGTACTTTGCTGCACTTATTAGGCGGTTTAGATACACCAACTGATGGTGAAGTATGGTTGCATGGTAAGTGCTTAAATCATATGAATGAGACGCAGCGCGGCGCCATGCGCAATCAGTATTTAGGCTTTATCTACCAGTTTCACCATCTATTGGCAGAATTCACTGCGGTAGAGAACGTCGCCATGCCTTTATTAATGCGGCCAAAAGTTTCTACAACAGACGCGCGTCTGCAAGCAGTCGAGCTGTTAGAAAACGTGGGTTTGGGTCATCGTTTAGATCATAGACCAGGAGAGTTATCAGGGGGTGAGCGTCAACGCGTGGCTATTGCCCGTGCTTTGGTGACTAAACCATCGCTTATATTGGCGGATGAACCGACTGGTAACTTGGATTATGACAATGCTCAATCTGTCTTTGGTTTGCTGTCAGAATTACAAAGTACGATGCAAACAGCGCTACTAATGGTGACACATGATCGTAATCTGGCTGCATTGGCTGATCGGCAATTATTGCTACGAAATGGCCATTGGGCTGAGTATTAAGCCGCTGGGCATGTACCGATAGCAAATTATATTTATATAATTTAAAGTCTGGCAAAGTTTATGAGGATAAATATTATGACTGATAATAAAGATCCAGTTTCTGATTTTGGTAGCGCTGAAGAAGGCAATAATCCGCTAAAAGATTATATTGACCCAACGCTGTTTGAAACGATCGATCGACAGGCTCAAATAGAGCTATTGACCCCCGCTTTTGACGCCATTACGCTTGCTGGTGCTGACTATGATTTAAAAGCTCGAGATAGCGCTACAGGGAAGCGTTATACATTACTTAAAAATAAAGAAGTAATAGAGATTTTAATGATGGATAACAGTTTTACTGACCAAGTCGTTGATGCTATAAACAAAGACCAAGAAGAAGGGTAGTGCTTTTAAAAGTATAACTCACTCAATACAGATGAGTTCTACTACGTCTTTGGTGGTTTATCTGAAGATTCTTTTTGACGCTTTTGCCAGCTTGTCACTGTTTTATAGCGCCAAATTGCTTTAAAGGTTAAACCACAAATAATACTAGTAATTACTGCCAACAACGCCAGTCCTAAACAAAATGCCGTCAACGATACTGTACCGCGGTAAGTAACAAAGGGATTGGCACCATTTGCAAGTACCCACAAGCTAAAATCAGCAATCATCCTTCCGATTACCCGTAAGCTAATCATGGGCTCACCCATAATATGGGCACCAACGTAATAACCTGCATAAAAAATAGGTAGGGTAGTAAGAGGGTTGGTAATCCACGTTAGGCCAAGCGCCATGGGTACGTTAGCACGAAAAATAAGTGCACCAATCAAAGCCAACAGCATCTGTCCTGGCAAGGGGAAAAATGCACTAAGTACCCCTATATAAACCGCTTTGTTCAAACTATGACGATTAAACTGCCATAAACGAGGATCAGCCAAATGCGGCGCAAACAGCTTTAAAGAGCGGCTCTCTAGTATTTTTTCAGGCGTGGGTAGGAGGTTTTTAAGACGTTTTTGGGGCACAGGTTTGCCTTTGATCGTTATCTACAGTTCACTCAGTAGAGCATAAGCGTTTGATATTCGACAATTTTGATAAAACATTGTCAGTAAAGATAAAGTGTTGATAAAAAAATAGGACGAGTGGCTATCAATAAAGGCAATCGCGATATGATAAATAGTATAGGGTAATACCGTTAATAATGCTATCATCGGTATTTAGTCGTCTAATGTTAGTTAATAAACAACCAAACAAATGATGTATGATAAAAGTTGATTGATCGCTATCTTTTCGACTTTATCTATTCTTCTATGTAGAAGGTTGTGGATAGAACATCGTCAGTGGTTAAGTGTATATTTAATAAGCCGTCATGCAAGGAGTGCTGATGTATTGGACGATTGGCATCTCAATCATTATAGCGATGGTAGGCACATTATCAATAGGGACGGTAGACTTTGCTCAAGATAGGTTATTAGCATTTGATTTGTCTATAGCAAGCGCTCTTATTTGGCTCTTGTTGATCGTAACAGCGATTATTTTCCTTTTTCTTCTCCAGCGCAGTGCAGCGTTGCCGTCAATAAGCAACTACTCCCTTCATAAACGTCGAACACAAAATCATACGATATCTTCTAAGTTTATCCGTTATCTACTGATGACGATCATAGCGAGTGTGCTGGTTTTTGGAAGTGCCCTGCAAGCATTGTCTGCCTATCAGCAAGCAGAGACGACAAAAATCACCGAGCCTATGCAGGTACGTGCGTGGGTGACCATCAAGGGCATTAGCGATAGTGTATATGATTCTGAAATAAATAGTGGCTATCGACAAGTGGCAACGTTGCAATTAGTTGAGCCGTTGGTGTCCAAATTAACTTCACAGGATTTACAAGCGCAAACGTTAAGCTATATTAATAATAGCCTAAGTAGTAAAGGTTTGTATAATAAAGACATAAATGATGACAAAAACTTAGAGCATCGTGTGCTTCTCAGTGCTTATCCTAAGCGAACATCTGGTAACACACAAACAATTGATCTTAATGGTCTACAGCCTGGTGATCAGTTGCTCATGACTTTAAAGCTTGTACCTCTAGTCACCTCTGGACAAACACTCAACAATCCAACAGGTTTCGACAGCTATCGCTGGTTACGGGGACGTCATATCGATGGTATGGCTACTATTATGGCGACTGGCGAGCCTATCAGAGTGTTAGATAGCTCATCGACAATGCTTGCTTCAAATGCCGCATTTGACTCATTTCTTAACAGTTTGCGCACTCATGTTGACCAGTGGCGTTGGCAGCTGCGTCAGCATTTTTATGCAGATTGGCTGCAGCAAACGACAGCAGAGCAGCAAGCCAAAGCAGTAACGTTAAGTTTACTGACAGGTGATCGTAGTTTAATCAATCACGAGACCAAGGATCTATACCAGTTGGCTGGTATCTCGCATCTGTTAGCCATTTCTGGCACGCATGTTTTGTTTTTGGCCATCATACTCGCAGGTGCCGCAGTTTGGTTAGTAAACCACCAGTGGCCAGCGCTGTATCGTAATATACCGCGCTGGCAGGTACGTTGGTGGGTCATGATTGGTGTTGCTTTTATCTATGCGTTATTTACAGGATTTGATGTACCAGCTGTCCGTACCGCATGGATGCTACTAGCAATAGGGTTGGTGCGATTAACGCTACTGCCTATTAGTACCATGCGTGTGTTACTTGCGATAGCAGTACTCATGGCTTGGTTTGATCCTTATGTATTATGGCAAGCAGGCTACTGGCTATCGTTTGTCGCGGTGGCATTATTATTAAAATATGACGACACATCATATCAGCGAGATAACGTAGCTTTAGCGCAGCATCGTCATGACATTACTGATAACAACCATATAAGTAGTACTTTACTGACCCAAATAGGGCTAACTGGTAAACGCGTATTTAAATTGCAGTTTTGGTTATTTATCGCATTGTTGCCTATTACGTTGTTATTGTTTGGCAAAGCCTCGCTGTGGGGGCTGTTCATCAACCTATTTGCTATCGGTTTATTCGGTTGGGTCATCGTACCTTTGAATCTGTTAGCAGGGCTCTGCTATCTTTTATTACCTACTGTAGCAGATAGTATTTGGGCATTGGTAAGTATCATAGTTGCAAGCCTGCATAAGCTGATAGCATGGCTGACTTCATTACCAGCGTTATCAGACGCATGGCTGTATACGTCAGTGAATATGGCTATATTGCTGATGGCGCTACTGGTTATGATGCCATGGTTGCTACCACGCGGGCTTATCAGTCGCGGGCTGGCGTTACCACCTCTAAGCTTGTTAGTGATGACGGTTTATGCCAATCAGCAGTCCTTGGTAACAGCTCCTACCTTATACGTGCTACCAACTGGCGATCAGTATTTGAGCGCGACGGTATTGCAGTATCCTATAGTACGTCAACACATAGATAACAGTAGTCATGTTAAAAATAATAATGAAAGAGCGCCAGTTTCAGGCGCTGTTTACTGGCTATTTTTAGCAGACCACCGACCTTATGGTAACAGGACGATGCCAAGCACAATGACTGCAGATGATATAACTGCTCACTTAGCACAACAGCTGGGAACGTTATCGATTGACCAGTTAGAAGGTGTTGTCATACAAACCAGTGTACCGATATTGACCGACACTCTTTCTTCTAAACAAAACAATAGCAAGATTAAAAGCAATATAAAAAAATCTGAGCTACTACCGATGAGTGTCTTACAATTAAATCAAAGGATGCCTATTAATCAGTACTGGCAAGCAGGACGCCATGAGCGCTGGGCCGCTTATCAGCAGTTATACTTAGAGCAAAAACAATCTGCGCGAGCAACTACTATTACCGCTCAAAGCTGTGAGCAAGGCAAAACATGGCAGCTAGACAATAAAGATATGGCATTACAAGCAATGACAGGCTGGCGTGATATCGATGATAGTAGCGTTTGGGATTGTACTATAGCGATTGCTAGCAAACAGCCCATTCGTGTCATTCGATATGATGCTAACAATCCACAGCAGTCATTACAGGCAGATTCTCAAACGTTTATTCCACCTACACCGATATCAAAGACCAGTCAGAAAACTACCCATCGAAATGGGGCATTTGAAGCACGTGTGGTCTTAAATGCAGACACTCACCATCACCTCTGGCAAATGTGGCCCTTGCTGTGCTCAGCTGATTCGTTTGCATATAGTACCAGCATAAACTATCCTACGCAGTGGCTTGGTCACAGTACATCTCAGGTAACTACAGAGGCATTAAGCCGACAACAGATTGATAAGATAATCACATACGATCGCAAAACTTTAGAGATAGCGCTACGTTTTGATGCTTTACCATAAAAACGATACCGATACGGCCAATACCTATTATCAACATCGTAGTATAATGATATTTCACGTTTTCACTATTGAACCATGAGTAAAATACCACCATACTTAATGACCTAGTCATACTAATCATTCATGTATGCAAATTTTTATCGTGTTTATTTTCTATCCTCATTTTTACTTGTTTTAGATTGCTTTTTACCTAGGAAGTTATATGCCCAACTGGCCGCCAGACCCTAACAAACGTCCTGATAATTTAGAAAATCAGCCGGTACCATTGCAACAAACATCGCCTAATCAGCCAAATGGACAAGAATGGCGTCTTATTGAAAAAACTTTATTAGCCAGTGTAGAAGAGCAGCGCCGTTCAAGGCGTTGGAGCATCTTTTTTAAGCTACTTACCTTTGGTTATATCTTGTTATTATTCTTAACGATAGGCCGTAGCTGTAGTAACGATGCGCCATCTGGGCTAGAAGGAATTGATACCAGTAAGCCGCATTTAGCGGTGGTTGAGCTACAAGGTACGATAAGTAACGCCGATCCTGCAAATGCTTACGATATTAGTAAAGCGTTGACGCGTGCTTTTGAAAATAACAACTCAAAAGCAGTGGCACTTGATATAAATTCACCTGGTGGCTCTCCGGTACAATCAGATGAGATCTGGCAAACTATGATGAACTTACGTCAGCAGTATCCAGACAAAAAGCTTTATGCGGTGATTGGTGATATTGGTGCGTCAGGCGCTTATTATATTGCATCTGCTGCAGATGAGATTTATGTCAATCCATCAAGCTTAGTAGGCTCGATTGGGGTCATCATGCCAAGCTATAATATTGAAGGCTTAATGGACAAAGTAGGCGTGTCCGATCGTACCATCACCGCAGGCGAGTACAAAGATATTTTAAGCTTGTCGCGTCCGCTTACTACGTTTGAGACACAGCATGTTGAAAACGTACTTGATAATACGCATAAGCACTTTATTAATGCAGTCAAAGAGGGTCGCGGCGATCGTCTTAAAGACCCTGAGGCCAACAATTTGTTTTCGGGGCTGTTTTGGACCGGTGAGCAGTCTATCGCACTGGGACTGGCAGACCGATCAGGTAGCATTGCAAGTTTAGAAAAAGATTTAGAATTAGATAACGTGGTAAATTACACGCCACTAGATCCGTTCCAACTATTCATGGATCGCTTCGCAGTTAAGCTTGGTGCAGGCGTAGGCTCGAGTATCAATCTTGATGTATTGCCACAAGAGGATGGTAATATCGAGATGCGTTAAACGTTCTTTTTTCATTTTGAACGGATTATATTTAATGTGTATGATTGTTGAGGCTGAGCATATAACTATGCTCAGCCTCAGTTATATAGTCAGTTTAAATTATAAATAAATTACTAAATCAAGTACCGAGCCTTTAAGAGCACCAAACCTCTATAAGAATTAGTGAGAGCCTGTCATGAGTGAAATCAATTTGCAGACCTTTGCATCATTGCCTGTATCGAACATAACCCAAAAGCCAGTCCTTCATTTTGCTCATGCGAACGGGATGCCAAGTGCGGTCTACCAGCCATTTTTTGAGATATTGGCTGAATTTTTTACGGTTGAATATATACCGATGTTAGGGGGCGACCCAGACTATCCTGTTGACAATCACTGGCGCAGTCTTACCCAGCAAGTTATCGATAGCGTAAAAACTGTCTGTGAGAGGCACGGCATCTCACAAGTGGTTGCGGTAGGTCACTCGCTTGGTGCTATGTGTACGCTACAAGCGTTGTACCGCGCTCCCAAAATATTTAATCAAGCAGTACTTATGGATCCGCCTTGGGTTTATGGCAAGTCAAGCTTACTATGGCATGTGGCAAAGACAGCTGACAAGTTGCCTCTGATGGACAATCGTCTGATGGATAAACTGTCACCATCTGGTATTTCTAAGAACCGCCGTGATGTTTGGGATAGTCGTGCAGATGCTTACGAAAAAATGCGTCATAAAGGGTTTTTTAAGAATTTTGATGAGCGTAGCTTTGAAGGTTATATTCAGCATGGCTTGTATGAGCGTGCAGATGGCAAAGTCACTCTAGCCATTCCTAAAACTAGTGAGGTTGCTGTGTTTCGTACCAACCCTTCTTGGTACTGGCTGTCACCTAATCGTCGGCCTAAGCCGCCAGCGACACTTATTATCGGTGAGGAGAGTATATTTTTAAAGCGCCGTTTTCCGCAGCGAATTCAAACGCGCTTGGGTATTCCTTATCAGACCCATGCAGGAGGTCATATGTTTCCGCTTGAGCATCCTGAATCTGTCGCACAGCAGGTATTGGCATTGATAAAGCAGCAACTGTCAACTTAACTGGTGATTAAATACTGTATATCATAAATATTTATGAGAATTATTAAGTTACTGTTTTGAGTATTACTATTATGCCAAACCGTGCTACTGCTTTGAATAACACAATGACACTGCAACCAAAGCGCTCGGCTTTGTTTTCACGCTTAGGTGCGTTTTCTCTTGTCATAGGAATGGTCATTGCTTTTTTTGTCAGTCAGTTGATAGGGGTTTATGTCGCAGGCAGATTATTGCTGCCAGCTACCAAAAGCACGACAGTAGGAGATGTATTTTTTTTTGGTAGTAATGATGGAACCGTAGTAAGTGCTTCGATTATTATCAGTTGCATACTACTGATGGCACTGAGTTATTTGGTTGTACGTGTAAAATCTGGAGATATACGTGAATACTTAGCGATCAAGCCATTTTCCTTAGTAGTTGGCATTGGTATGTTTGGAATATTGTTAGTATTTATGATTGGCAGCCAAGCATTGACTTATTTGTTGGATAAGTCTCCACTGGTTTTTGTAGATCCGTTATATCAGTCTGTCAGCTCAGTGTGGTTACTCGTTTTTGCGATGGTGATAGTCGCACCGATATATGAAGAGCTAATTTTTCGCGGCATTTTGTGGTCGGCTGTCGCAGAACAGTTTGCTGCAACTCCACGCTCGAAACAGCGCGGAGCACTGGTAGCGAGTATCGTGACCAGCTTTATTTTTGCTGTGATTCATTTGCAATATGGTATTTATGAAATCACTACTATCGTGGTACTAGCATTTATATTTTGCTACGCGCGTATCAAGTCAGGATCACTAGTACTGCCTATGTTGTTACATATTATCAATAACGGTGTTGCTATGTGGCAGTACCTAAACCAAGTTAGTTGAACAAAAGATACTTGACCAAAACGATCAAAACAAATTAAGCATTAGGGTTTAGTTGCAAAACTTCGTCGGCAGCTTTTTTGATATCATCGAGTGTCAGCTGCGGTTTACCGCTTAATGCTTGTCGCCACTTACGAGCTCCGGGCAATCCTTGAAATAATCCCAAATAGTGCCGCGCCATCGTCGATAGTGTCTCACCTTTTATAAGCTGCTCCTCTAAATATGGATACAGCTGCGCTAAAATATCTGCACGCTTAGGCATCGGCTGATCCCATAGACTATTAGCTTCTGCTAGTAAGTAAGGGTTATGATAAAAAGCCCGTCCAATCATTACCCCATCAATATATTGTAAGTGCGTGGCAATATCAGCGACAGTCTCGATACCACCATTAATCTCAATATCAAGCTCTGGAAAGTCCTGCTTGAGTCGATACACATCATCGTAACGCAGTGGTGGTATTTCACGGTTTTGCTTAGGGCTGAGTCCTTGTAGCCAAGCTGTGCGCGCATGTACGATAAAACGTGTACAACCAGCATCAGCTACCGTCTTTACAAAATCCACCATAAACTCATAACTGTCAAAATCATCGATACCGATGCGATGTTTGACGGTTACTGGAATATCTACAGCCGCCTGCATGTGCGTTACTAAGTTGGCCACAGTGTTAGGCTCTGCCATTAGGCAGGCACCGATTTTATTGTGCTGTACACGGTCAGAGGGGCAGCCAACGTTGATATTGACTTCGTCATAGTTATGCTGCTGAGCAAATTCGGCGCACTGAGTCATCTCGGCGATATCAGCACCGCCAAGCTGTAGTACCACAGGATGCTCTAATGCATCGAAGCGTAGATGCCGCGCACGGTTGCCATGTATAAGAGCACCAGTACTAATCATCTCGGTGTACAGATATACTTGCGGGTTAAACAGACGGGCAAAGTAACGATAATCCGTCGTCGTCCAGTCAATCATCGGAGCAACTGATAAACGCTTATTGGTCATATCAACCATGGGTGTTAAGCCTTAATATTTTTTGAAGTTTGTATTGGATGTGATAAAACAGCTGTTTCATTACATCCAATGTTTGATTGAAAAATCTATAAAACAAGAACAGTAGGTCATCAGACGCGAGACAATATGAGTAATCATACTGCTAGATTAACTGATTGATTTTTTTGTACTCAGGCATATTATAAAAATAAAACCCCATGATGATGCCAATTAAGCCGATAAAAGCGATATAGAGTGCAGGCGAAAAGCTTACAAACATAGTGGCATAGCCAAGTCCGAAAGGTACGGATACGCCCACAAGTCCATAGATTACATTGTAGCAAAACGCCATTCCTGTCAGGCGTACGTTGGTTGGAAATAACTGTACGAAGATAGCAGGTACCATGCCAATGATGCCAGCACAAAATCCTAAGAGTGCATACATGATCAAGATATAATCACCGCCAGCTTGCATATGGTAGAAAAACGCAAACATCTGAGCAATCAGTAAAACGGAGCCGACTATTAAAATTTTACCAAAGTTCTGGTAGTTAGATAGTATTCCATAAAATACACAGCCAAAAATCATAAACACAATGCCCAAACTGTGTGAAAACCCAAATAAGTCTTTGTCTAAAGCAAACCGTAATTCAATCAAGTCTGGGAGCAACAGTATGATGACAGTCGTAATGCTAGACATAATCAAACTTAGCATCAAACCGATAAATATTGAATGCTTACAGTGTTTGAAAAGTAAGGTAAATGGCTGAGCGGTATGACTATTCGTTTTTACTTTTTTAACTTCTAAAAAGAATGGTGACTCATCAATAAAACGCCATACTAATAAAGGTAAACAGCTCAAGATTGCTGCAATAAAGAAGGGCAAACGCCAGCCGTAACTGGTTAGCTCTTCAGGGGTCATAGAGCCAGTAAGCCATACAAAAAAAGCGTTAGAAAATAGCACTCCTATAAAAAAGCTTGCCATTACATAGCTACAGCTAACCGATAGATACTGCCGCGGTACATGCTCTGCAACAAAAACCCAAGCCAATGGGACATAAAGGCCAAATGCCATTCCCTGTATCAGTCTAAGTAGGATAAATAGGATTGGAGCTAGTATGCCCCACTGTGCATACGTGGGCAAAAATGCTATGGTCAGTAAACTGCCTGCAATGATAGCCATGCTGATGAATAGAATTGGCCTGCGACCCTTGATGTCGCCATAACGTCCAAGAATAATGCCACCGAGGGGCCGTGCCAAATAACCCACTGCAAAAAGCCCAAGTCCTTGTAGTCTTAGGATATCAGGATTGGTACTAGTCGGAAAAAAAGCAGACGACACGATGTCTGCGATGTATAAATAAATCAGAAAGTCAAAAAAAGCAACAGCGCTGCAAAAGCAGACAAATAAGACTGTATTTTTGTCTTTAGAGGACATCAGTGCATATTGAGAACGAGAGGGCATAATTGATCACGCATCCACATATAAAAGTGGTTGTTGAGACGATCATCATGAGATAACCGACCATCATAAAAAACGACAAACCAACATGGGTAGATGCTGGTTTGCCAGAGGAATGATTTAGAACGTTTTATTTAAAAAGGTTTTGACAAAAATATTTTTGGACTATGTAATAAGCAATGATATTGATAACGTTAAAAGAAGACATCGTTGGTATTTACAACAACCAATCAATAGGCAACCAAGACATGACAGTTAGCCATAAGTGATCAGTCAAATCTACTTTTGGTTCTGAATCATACACCACTTTTTCTCCATTTTCGAGCGTATGCCATTGTAACTTATTGTTATCTATTAACTTTACTTCATAAGCTTGACTTAACAGATCGTCACTGAGCGCTTCATGTAGTTGTCTTGCCAGCTCATCGTCATTGATAATCACGCCCATTTCAGTGTTAATATTAGCTGAGCGGGGGTCAACATTATAGGAACCAATGAAGACTTGATGGTCATCTACAGCGAAAGTCTTTGCATGTAAGCTGGTTGACGACTGACTGCGCGCTTTCCATAACTTGTTTTCGCGCTTTTCTTCACTAGCGGTTGATTTTAACTCATATATTTTAACACCAGCGCCGAGTAGATGAGGGCGCCACTTGCTATAACCAGAGTGAACAGCAGTTACGTCAGTTGCATTAAAAGAGTTGGTCAAAATCTTTATATCAATTCCTGATTTTGCCAGTTGTACTAACGTATCTACACCGTCTTTGGTTGGGACAAAATAAGATGAGATGATGGTTAGCTTTTCAGAGGGGCTTCCAAGTAGGGTTCTTAACTGATGGACTAAGTTGCTGTCAGTGGGGACGGTTTTGGTCAATTTGCCGACATCATCACTTAAGAACTGCATATCTGTCCAACGAAATGGTACGCGCTTGTTAATCAGGTCAGTATCGATAGAGGAGTCTTCAATGGCTGCTTTATAAATAGTTAAACTGTCGCTAGAACGGCTCTTTTCATCTCCATCTAATTTATCTAATCCTGTCAAAAAATTACTGGTAGTGTTTTTATCGAGAGTGACTAGCGTTTCAATATCGAAGGATATAGGGGCTGACCAGTAGCTCATAAAACTGTTATCAATATCAGCGACTACTTTGCCAATAAGTAGCACGTCTAAATCAGCAAATTGACTGCTTTGATCATTACTAAGGTATTCGTTACCAATGTTGCGACCTCCAATAACGGTAATTTGTTTATCAAAAGTCATGCTTTTATTATGCATGCGTCTGTTGATACGGGGCAAACCGGTGACAAAGTTCATCGCTTGAACCTTACGATGCATTAAAGGATTGATAATGCGTACAGCGATATTTGGATGGCTGGCAAAACGTAATAAGTGCTGATCAAGTTTTGCATTGTTATTAAAATCATCAAGTAGTAAGCGTACGATTACCCCGCGCTCAGCAGCTTTCCACAAATCTTTTAGCAACAGCTGACCTGCTTGGTCATCATGCCAAATATAGTACTGTACATCAATACTGCGAGTGGCCATATCAGTTAGGATACTTCGTGATGCAAAAGCATTCGCACCAGTGACAATAGGATGGTAGCCTGATAGCTCAGGGTGTATGTCGTTTTGTTCACTGATGGATGCCACTAAGTCGTTGTTACTGCTGGTGCTGTTTTTACCTTGAGTATTGTCCAGACTACTGTCTTGTTGGTATAGAGCATTAACACGGGCTGATAACGCTTGGCTTTCAGGCAGATGCGGCTGTTTTGGCAAGCTTTGGCATCCACTAAGACCTAATGTTAGGCCAAGTATTAGACTCAGTGACAAGCTGCTCGGCTCTCTACTTAACATCGACATAACTGGTTTACCTTGATAAGTTTTAGAATGTACTGAAATTTATATAGACTAATGTGGAGGAATAATAGCATTGTTTATAAGGTATGTAATAGCAACGTTTAAAGCCTAGTTAAAAATGCTGCCAAGCTTAGCAGGTGATGCAGTATCTGCCTATCAAAAATACGTTATTTTTCTTAGATTGGCAGTCACTCACGTTGTTATAATAGCTTAAGCTGAGACTAGGTTTTATTATTTAACCATAAGGCCTTCAAAAACAACCCATAGTCAGTGCTTAAAACTGACTATAAACGTTAAGTGTTTCAAATCTGAAACAGACAAACAAGTAAAAGCGATACCTGAAATCTAACGTCTGATATATGGGAGCATGATATAATAAGCGCTTTGACTTATGTATCATGGAAACTATAATCAGCAGTGTCAATACCAACCATAGTAACGGAAAACTTATGAGTCAGTCGCAAGCGCATGATGAAAGCAATTCAAATCTATTGGACCCAAACTGGCGCAATGATGCTTTAGACTTAGACCTCGATTACGGCATGCAGACTATTGCAGTTCGTGCAGGGCAGCATCGTACTGATGAAGGAGAGCACGCCGAACCTATCTTTACCACCAGCTCTTATGTCTATACTTCTGCAAGTGATGCCGCTGCGCATTTTAATGGAACAAAGACTGGTAACGTTTATTCGCGCCATACTAACCCCAGCGTGCGTACCTTTGAGCGTCGCCTAGCAGCACTCGAGAACGGTGAACGTGCGGTTGCCACAGCCTCAGGTATGGGTGCGATTTTGACTATGTGCTTGGCCTACCTAAAAGCAGGTGATCATCTGCTTGCAGCCAACCAGCTCTTTGGCTCATCCATTGGTTTATTTAATAATTACATGGCTAAGTTTGGCATTGAAGTCAGCTACGTTGATTGCTTCGACAATGACGCATGGGCAAGTGCCATACGACCGAATACTAAAGTGATTTATTGCGAGAGCCCAAGTAATCCTTTGGCGCAGATTTGTGATATCGGTCATTTAAGTCAGCTGTGTAAAGCCAATGATGTATTACTAGTCGTTGACAATTGCTTCGCCACGCCAGCGCTACAGCGGCCATTAGACTTAGGGGCTGATGTGGTTATTCATTCTGCAACCAAATACTTGGACGGTCAAGGCCGAGTACTGGGCGGCGCACTTGTCGGTAGTGATAAGCTGATGCAAGCAGCATTTACCGTTGTGCGCTCAGGCGGTATTAGCATGAGTCCGTTCAATGCTTGGGTCTTTACTAAAGGACTTGAGACCCTTAAATTACGTATGCAGGCGCACTGTGCCAATGCTAATCAAGTGGCAGAGTTTTTGGTCAATCATACTAACGTCAGTAAAGTGCACTTTTCAGGGCTCTTAGATCATCCCTCTCATGAGCTTACCAAGCGTCAGCATCATATGAAGAATGGCTATGGCGCCATTATGGGGTTTGAGGTTAAAGCGTCTGCTGCTAACAACCATGCCAATGATCGCGACACAAAAGAAGCTGCTTGGCATGTCATTGACTCAACACAAATGGTCTCTATTACTAATAATTTAGGAGATGCCAAAACCACCGTTACCCATCCTGCGACCACGACTCATTTTAGGCTTACCCCTGAGGCGCGCGCTGAGGCTGGTGTCAAAGATGGGCTTATTCGATTGTCAGTAGGACTAGAAGATGTGGAAGACATTATCAAAGATTTGGCGCGTGGTTTAGACAGTTTATAAAGATGACGGTATAATCAACGTTATCGTATTAACTTTATGATCAAAAGCTATTTATCATTCATCAATATAAAACAAAGAGGCAATTATGAACATCCAAGCACTTATGCAACAAGCTCAGACAATGCAAAAAAAGGTCGAAGCCAATGTTGAAACTGCAAAAAAGGATCTAGCAAATAAAGAAGTCCAAGCAGAGGCGGGTAGTGGTCTAGTAAAAGTTACTATGACTGGTCGTCACGTGGTCAAGCGCTTAAGTATCGATCCAAGCTTGCTTGAAGATGAGCCTGATATGATTGAAGACTTAATCGCTGCTGCTATTAATGATGCTGTCCGTCAAGCAGATGAGCTATATGAAGAGACAATGGCTGGCGCGACGTCAGGTATGGGTCTGCCACCAGGTATGCAAGGTTTATTCTAAGTCTTAATTTGCTGTAATTACTACATTTTGTGGACCATGATGGGGTTGTTATCTATAGGATGCGACCCCATTTTTATATCTACGGTTTACAGATAAAGGAAGCAGATTTGCTTACAGCTAAATTTGATCAGCTGGTTAAACAGCTGCGTATTTTACCAGGGGTTGGGCAAAAAAGTGCCCAGCGCATGGCAATCCACCTACTTACCAAAAAACGTCCGCAAGGGATGGCGCTCGCTCAAGCACTTGATGAGGCAATGCGCGATATTGTTGAGTGTCAGCGTTGCCATAGCTTCAGTGATGATGCGGTTTGTCCGCTATGCCAAGATCCAAGACGTGATGATGGATTGTTATGTGTGGTTGAAACCGCCGCTGACGTCATGGCCATTGAGCAAACAGCGGGTTACCGTGGACGTTATTTTGTTTTAGGTGGGCATCTGTCACCGATTGATGGTATTAGCGCTGATGATTTAAACATTGACCAGCTGGTATGGCGCGTTAAACAAGAGCAGGTTGAGGAGCTTATATTGGCAACAGGTACCACTGTTGAAGGTCAGACAACGGCACACTTTATCAGCGAAGCGGTGAGTCGTCATGTCAATAAAGTCACTCGTTTGGCACAAGGCGTACCCATAGGCGGTGAGCTCGAATATTTAGATAGTATGACATTGGGACAGGCACTACAAAATCGCTCCTTTTTATAATATAAACAAAAGCTATATGTTTTAGTCTCGTAAATAATGGCTTTAAACTTGACGCTGTCATACGAAACGCTCCAAAACATGAACGCTAATTTGTTATAATTTTCTTTTATTGTCTCTAGGCGCTATTAATAGCGCTCTTTTTTCTTCTATTCTCTTCTATCTAAGCAGGTATCTGCCCGTGTCTGATCTAAGCTCTTTTGATGTAAGCGCTCAAACCAATTTATCTCAAGTTGATTTTTCGCAAGATGATTTGTCTCAAGACGATGTTTTGCAACCCGATGCAAAAGAAGGCGTTGACGGTGGTCAAACATATGCAGCTACTAATGTGGTAGACATGCCTGCCGAGCCGGATATTGACGCGTTGCTAGACATAGCAGATGAAGCATCTGTCACTTGGGTACGTGAGCAAGCGCAATTGGACGAGGTTATCAAGGCCTTGGAAGTTTGCGGGCGGGTAGCGTTAGATACTGAATTTATCAAGCGTGACACTTACTATCCACGTCTTGCTTTAGTGCAGCTTAATACTGGCGATCACATTTATTTATTAGATGCCCCGCAACTGCAACTAGCTGAACTATGGCAAGTCCTAACTGAAGTCGATGTGGCGATTTGGCATGCTTGCGGAGAAGATCTAGGTATTTTTTATCTACTCTCTGGCTGTCCGCCATTGACCAATATTTTTGATACGCAAATTGCGCTGTCTTATTTAACAGGTCAACTGCAAATGGGCTATCAGCAAGCGCTTGATGATCAGCTAGACATGCAAATTGACAAAGAACAAAGCCAGTCTGATTGGCTACAACGTCCATTGTCAGATGAACAAGAACAGTATGCAATCGATGATGTGCGTTTTTTACCAGCACTGTATCTAAGTTTGGAGTACGAATTAAAAAGACAAGGTCTATATGATTATGTATGGGCGGATTGTCAGCTCTATGCTCATGAGCTATACAAGGTGCAGCATGTTGAAGATGAAGCTATGTATTTGACGATGGCAGATTATCGTTATAATTCAGAGCAGATGGCTATACTAAAAGCAGTGGCTACTTGGCGTGAAGCGCTGGCACGTTCGACCAACCAGCCGCGTACTTTTGTAATTAAAAAACAGGCGGTGCGTGAGATTATCACCGAAAAGCCAACCAGTATGCGCGCGCTTGCCCATAAGACGACGATGCACCGCAGTATGTTGCGCCTTTATGGTGAGGAGCTGCTAAAGGTCATTAAAGAGGCAAAAAACTTAGCGCCTGCTGAGCATCCAGAGTGTCTACTACCGCCATACCGCTCGAAAAATAAAGTACTATCAAAAGCGGTACAGCAAGCGGTAGATGAGCAAGCTAAAGAGCTTGGTGTGCCGGCTAACGTGCTTATGCGTAAAAAATGGTTAGGTCAGCTTTATGAGGTTATTGCCTTCGATAAAGATTTGGCCGAATTACCAGAAGGTCTAAAAGGCTGGCGCAATGAATGGGTGATGCAAACTTTGATTCCAGTGATTGAACAACATAAGACTGAATTGCAGCAAGGGATGGGTATCAATGTTTAAATGTTTGGATATTTTTCTTGGTTAAATATCAGCGTTTAAATTTTCCGTGCTGCAAAAAGTGTTCAGTTTGCTTAGCCACTGTTTCATTTACTAACATGCCTGTATGCGAGACAGGTAAGACGATATGATCGGTGGCTTTGTCAATTTTAGTCTCTTCTACATATACCGTTCCATCATGCACAAGCGCTTGCTTGGGACTTGACTTGTCTGCTTTACGCAATTTTCGATTATGATACTGCAAAAACAGTTGCCCTAAACCATAGGGCTTATTACCCGCAATCACTCCCAAAGTAATATGTTGTGGCAATGGTGCCACCGTCCCATCTAAAGCATCGACGTATGAGCGGCCTACAATAGCAGGGGTTAATCGCCAAATATAATCGGCACAAACGCTGCCAACATGCGGTGTACCTAGGGTCACACAGCGTCCAATCTGCCACTTTGGATAATGGTAAACAAAGTCACGAATAATCAGCCCGCCTAAACTATGCCCCACCAAATCTAACGGCTGGTCGGGATGATGGTTGTTTTCAAGCCACGTATTAAGACGCTGACTATTGGTCGTAATACTG
This sequence comes from Psychrobacter sp. 1Y10, assembly GCF_052259005.1. NCBI lineage: Bacteria > Pseudomonadati > Pseudomonadota > Gammaproteobacteria > Moraxellales > Moraxellaceae > Psychrobacter > Psychrobacter sp. 1Y10. The sequence goes on from NZ_JBQQES010000001.1 coordinate 588,135, forward strand.
TCACGCATACTACGGTAGCCGTATTGATGAGTACTAAAGCCTGCGGCTTGCAAGCGTTTGGCCAATGGTCGCATAATCCATGCGGTTTGATGCAGACCATGAATAAGAATGACGCGGTTTTTTTGTTGCATTTTATCGTCCAAAAAGTGCATTAAATAAAGATCAGCAGTGCCTACTAATAAGTAACGAACATTAATAAGTAACGAATATGCTTTAGTATATCGTTAAATAATCGTGTTAATTGCTCATGTTAAATAGATATGTAAGTAGTGTACAAAATAAAAACCTCCAAATCAGCTACTGACTTGAAGGTTTGTTTTTATATAAAAGACTTAAGACGACTACCTGTTACCACATACTACATATAGTTTTCGATACTTGGGCAAGAGCACATTAGGTTCTTATCACCATAAGCGTCATCAACGCGTGCCACACTTGGCCAGAACTTATGAGCACGGACATAAGGCAGTGGGAACGCAGCGACATCACGGCTGTATGGATGCGTCCATTCGCTATCAGTGATCATAGAAGCTGTATGCGGAGCATTAACCAATGGATTGTCTTCAAGCGTCCAACCATCTTCGCCCGCTTTGGCTTTCATCGCTTCAGCTTTGATAGATTTTAAGGCACTAATAAAGCGATCTAGCTCTTCGACAGACTCAGACTCGGTTGGCTCAATCATCAAGGTACCTGATACTGGGAAGCTCATCGTTGGCGCATGGAAGCCGTAATCCATCAAGCGTTTGGCGATATCACTCTCGCTGATGCCTGTCTCTTCTTTTAGTGGACGAATATCAATGATACATTCGTGCGCGACTTGACCATTTTTACCCGTGTATAGAACAGGGTAGTGGCCTTTTAACTGAGAGGCAACATAGTTGGCATTTAATAGCGCAAGATTGGTCGCTTCGAGTAAGCCATCACGGCCCATCATCGCGATATACATCCATGAAATCGGCAAGATACTCGCTGAACCATACGGTGCTGCTGATACTGCTGAGCAGTCCTTTTGCGCATTATGGACTGGAGTAATGGTATGGTTGGCCATAAATGGCGCCAAATGTGCCTGCATACCGATAGGACCCATGCCAGGACCACCGCCACCATGTGGAATACAAAAAGTCTTGTGAAGGTTCATATGTAGAACGTCGGCACCAACGTCAGCAGGCTGCATGATACCAACCTGAGCGTTCATGTTAGCGCCATCCATATAGACTTGACCACCGTGCTTATGGATGAGGTCACAAATCTTGCGAATACCTTCTTCAAATACACCATGCGTTGATGGATAAGTAATCATCAAGGCGCCAAGGTTTTTGCTGTGTTCTTCACACTTAGCATTAAGATCATCTATATCTACATTACCGTTGTCATCTGTTTTGACCACGACGACTTTCATGCCCATCATCATTGCTGTCGCAGGGTTGGTACCGTGCGCTGATTGAGGAATGAGGCAAACATCACGATCTGTTTCGCCTAGTGATTCATGATAGCGACGAATTGCCAGCAGGCCTGCATACTCACCTGAGGCACCAGAGTTTGGCTGCATAGAGACATCATCAAAACCTGTAATGGCTTTTAGCTGCTCTTGTAAGCTATCAATCATATCGATATAGCCACCAACTTGGTCACGCGGTGCAAAAGGATGCACGTTTGCAAATTCAGGCCAGGTAATAGGTAACATCTCACTAGTAGCGTTTAGCTTCATCGTACAGCTACCAAGTGGAATCATACTGCGGTTCATCGCCAAATCTTTATCTTCAAGCGATTTTAAGTAACGCAGCATTTCATGCTCGGTATGATGCGAGTTAAATACAGGGTGAGTCAATATATCGTCTGTACGTAAATGCTCCGCATCTAAAGAGACAGAAGCCGTTTCGGGTAGGTCATGTGATTTATTGACAAACAACTGAGTTAAGACATTAAAGTCTTTTTCATCACTAATTTCACTAAATGATACACCCAGTTTATTTTCACTCAAACGCCATAAGTTGTAGCCAACATTGTCTGCATTCTCAAAGATTTGCGTGGCAAGCTTTGCTGAGCCACAATCAACTACCACGGTATCAAAAAACTGCTTATGAACGACGTTTAGTTGATTATCGCTATCTGCAGTGCTAATAACATCAGCAAAAGCAGTCGCAAATGCATGAATACGAGTAGCGATACGCTTTACACCGCTTGGGCCATGATAGACGGCATACATGCCAGCAAGATTGGCAAGCAATACTTGTGAGGTACAGATATTTGAGTTGGCTTTTTCGCGGCGGATATGCTGTTCGCGAGTCTGTAACGCCATACGCAGAGCAGTATTGCCTTGTGAGTCTTTTGAGACGCCAATGATACGACCAGGTGCGGAGCGTTTTGCTTTATCAGAGAAAGCAAAATAGGCAGCGTGTGGACCACCAAAGCCCATAGGAATACCAAAACGCTGCGTGCTACCTAGAGCAAGATCTGCGCCCATATCAGCAGGTGATTTTAATAATACCAAGCTCATGATGTCGCTGACGACTGACGTGTAGGTTTTATTTTGCTTAACGGCGCTAATAACATCGGTTAAGTCTTTAACATCACCCTCGACACCGACATATTGAAATAAGGCACCAAAGTAGTCACCAGATTTGGCCAGTTCAAAATCACCAACGATAACTTCCCAACCAAAATACTTAGCACGAGTATGGATAACGTCTAGTGTTTGTGGGTAGATACGCTCATCAACAAAAAATTGGTTTGATTTGCTTTTACTCATACGCTTTGACATAGCCATCGCTTCTGCAGCGGCAGTCGCCTCGTCAAGTAGCGATGCACCAGCCAGCTCAAGTCCAGTGAGATCAATACAAACTTGCTGAAAATTAAGCAAGGCTTCTAGACGACCTTGAGCGATCTCAGCCTGATAAGGCGTATAAGCAGTATACCAACCTGGATTTTCAAGTACATTACGCTGAATCACTGCTGGCATACGCACAGGTGAGTAGCCTTGACCAATATAGCTTTTATTAACGGTAATGTTGTCTGCCATAGTACGTAATTTGGCAAGCGCTGCATGCTCACTCATCGCAAGTGGCAAATCCAACTCTCTATGTATGCGTACTGGTTCAGGAACCGTATCATTAATAAAACTTGCCATGTCTTTATAACCAATAGCACTTAGCATATCAGCTTGCTTGGCATCGTTAGAACCTAGATGACGATAAACAAATTCAGTTTCATTAAATAAACCTTTAAAAGTATCAAAGGTAGGTTTTTGAGAATGAGTCATGAAAATCCTTAATAGACTTGGTAAAAAAGTAATAAGTTAGGACAAAAAAGACGGCATAAAATTGAGAAAATAACTTTAGACCAGACACTTATTAAAGGGTTAAAAATACGAGATAGACCGTATAAAGCTCAACAATAGATAAGGTTAAACATAGTGAACAAACTGCTTTTGATCGAAGCGAAACTGCGAGTGATAAATACCTTTATCAGAACGCTCACCTGCACCAATCATCATTACAATATGATGATCATCGCTAAGTTTGAGCAGCTTTTTCATTGCGGGCTCATCAAAACCGCCCATCGGACAGCTATCAAACCCATGTGCCCGTAGCGCTAGCATTAAGTTTTCAGCGGCAAGCGCCGTATTGTTTGTCGCCCAGTTTTTGACATCTTCAAAGGTATAGTAAGGCGACTTTATTGGACCTTTTACTCGCCTAGCTACTTGCGTTGCGCCCCATTTAACGACAGAGATTGCGTTTATCGGACCACGCAGAAAGTCTGCTGTGACTACTTTGGTGTAGTAGTCCGTCACTTTTTTGGGTACAGGCTTATCAGGATACTCACGCAAAACCTGCTTAGCGTGATCGTGCCAAATATCCGTACGTGCGACAACGGCAATCAAACGAGCAGATGTTTTTGCAGCATTTTGGTTCATACAGTTTTTGACAGCGCGTTTGCGACTATCTGCGCTATCAATCACATAAAACTCCCACGGTTGCAAGTTACTAGAGTTTGGCGCTAGCATTGCAAGTCGTAGGCAGTCTGCGAGCACATCGTCAGGAATAGGCGTATCGGTAAAGCGGCGTACCGAACGACGTGACTCTACAACTTCACAAAAGGCTTGTAGCTGCGAGGTATGGCTTGGCGTTGCTAGATTATCTGTTTTGGGATTTTCTGCTCGAATCTTTGGCGTGTCGGCTACATTGATATGGTTGTCGTTAGTATCTGCTTGACTCATATAAAGCTCCAAAACGTCGCGTTAATAGAAAAAACGATAAAAATATAAGCAAAAAAACAGGTAATAATAGGATGGTATAAATGGCGTTACGCGTTAGCCAGTTGGTTTTTTGATAAGGTTAACTATGTCTTATAAGACATAAGCAGACATCAGCTGACGCCAATATCTGCAGGTTTTTGATAGCTAACGTAGGTCAGCATAAAAGCTTTAAAAAATTATAGCTCGTTTTGATACTCTTCAGCCGTCAATAGTGCTTCGTAGTCGTCCAAGTTGTCAGGCTTCATTCTAAAGAACCAGCCATCGCCATAAGGGTCTGAGTTGATGATTTCTGGATCATCTTCTAGACTTTCATTAATAGCAACGACTTCGCCTGAGATAGGCGCGTACACATCAGAGGCCGCTTTTACTGACTCTACCACCGAGATTTCATCATCAACGACGATAGTGTCACCAACTTCTGGTAACTCAACGAACACCACATCACCAAGCAAGTCTTGGGCATGATCAGTGATACCAACGGTGATAGTACCGTCTTCTTCTAAACGTAACCATTCGTGGCTAGCGATGTATTTCAATTCTGCTGGAACATTGCTCATGGTGTCTCTCCTAAATGATAGAGGCTGGTTAATAGAACATATAAAAAATAAGAGCCAATAATAGGCTGTGGTCAATCGACACTTTCGGCGTTACTTTCGGCGTCGTTATCAAAAGTCTCGATTAACCCATAATCAAACAGTATTCGTTTAATTTAGTCAATATTAAAATCAGTCGAACTGCTGTTTACCATTGCGTACAAATGGTAGCTTAAGGACGCGTGCATCTACGAATTTACCTTTACCGCGCAAGTCAATTTGCACATTATCATCGTCTGATAAGCTGGCTGGGACACGGGCGATAGCGATAGAGTTTTTGAGGCTAGGGGAGAATGTGCCACTAGTGATAATGCCTTTTTGCTCGTTGTCCGCTCCTTGGTTAATGGTCACTTCCATCCCTTCACGCAAGACACCGCGAGTTGTCAATAATAGACCAACTTGTTTCATTGCAGTGCCGTCTTCTTTTGCTTGCTTGCGCTGGTTGACCAAGGCTTCACGACCAACAAAGTCGCGATCGTCTTTTAGCGCAAGTGTCCAGCCCATATTACATTCATAAGGGCTAATGCTCTCATCCATGTCATGACCATAAAGATTCATACCGGCTTCTAGACGTAGCGTATCACGTGCGCCAAGCCCCGCAGGCTTGATGCCGTGGGCTTTTAATAGCTCAAAAAAAGCTGGCGCGTCATCAGCATGCATAATGACTTCAACGCCATCCTCACCCGTATAACCAGTACGAGCGACAAACCAATCTGTACCCTCTATGTCGGTAAGATCAGCACCAACGAAAGGCTTTAATTCGTCAAGAATAGCGCTCCAGCTCGGTTTGGCTTGAGCCAGTTTTGCAACTGCATTTGGCCCTTGGACGGCAAGCATAGCAAGCTCTGAACGCTCAGTAATCGTAATATCGAAAGCGTCAGCAACTTTATTAAAATGAGCGATATTTTTATCACGAGTACCTGCATTGGATACGATACGATATTCAGTCTCATCAGCAGTTATTAAGTAGACGATGAGATCGTCGATGATACCGCCTTGCTCGTTAAGCATAGGAGAGTATAAAGCTTTACCGACTGTTTTTAGTTTATTGACATCGTTTGCTAGCAGTTTTTGCAACCATGTTTTGGCGTCTTGACCTTTGATATCAGTCACGACCATATGTGAGACATCAAACATACCAGCATCAGTACGTACAGCTTCATGCTCTTCAATTTGTGAGCCATAATGAATTGGCAACTCCCAGCCCGAAAAATCTACCATCTTACCATCACTATCGACGTGAGACTGATATAGAGGGGTGCGCTGAGGAGCTTGGCTAGTATTGTCTTGAGAGCTGGAGTTTTGAGAATTGGTATCGGTCATAACAAATCCTTGTGTATACGCTATCGGCCTTTTATAAAGGTACGAGGATGATGAGCGTCATTACAGTAGAGAGAAGCAAAATTGCAAGGCGCAAACATTGCTCCAAAGGGTAGCAAAAAATAAAGCAATAAGCCAAACAGACGCATAACGTCAGTTTAAACAAAAGCCCTATCTGTCCTGTGACCTGAGATTTTCAACACGATAGCTATATGTTAGCAGTTATGACTCGATGTGAGCATACAGTATCGTATTTTCTCCCCTTCGGTGGGTAAGGCGTCGTTGCTGGCTCCTTACCTCTCTCCAGATTTGTTATGTCGCTTGTGTATGATTGCAAAATTCAAATAAAAAGTGCAAATAAACAACGAGGGACATGCGTTTTTCAGTCCTTTTACCTGAGCGATTGGCAGGGTAGATGCGCCTTCGGTGGTCGTATAACAATACTGATAGTGCCTTATAAATACAGGGCGCATACTGTTAAACGACTCTCTCCTGAAAAACGCTATTATTATGAAAGGTTAGTCGCGCTTTTACAAGTCATCAATGGGATTAATATTAACAATTCTATAAAAACCTAACATTTAATAGAGACAAGCAGCAAAAACCAAATAAAGTTGTAATACTAAAAGTCACTATTGATAACAGAGCATGCCATGATAGGCTATAATTCTATTATTCATAAGCATTTTTTATATCAATTGTGATGTGTAATTTGCTTTCATTTTTAGTGTTAGATAGGTGTTTTATGCATTGTGATATTTATAAGTTCCCCAAACATGACGATATGTATGTCTATATTGCTCGTCCTGATTACCCTGACGACACTGACGAAATTAAAGATTGGTTAAGTGTGTTGCCAAAGGATTTTAGAGCCGGTTTGGGTGTGAGCAAGTTTGTTATGCATTTAGATTTAGAGACGACGCCAACGCTTGCTCGCGTCGATAAAAAGGATGTTTTAGCAAAACTAAAATCACAAGGATACTTTGTTCAGATGCCGCCACAAGAGGTGATGCGTCGTCAAGCAGCGCTACGTGCCCGTGAGGCTCAAGACAATATTTACGATTGAGCATCTATATCGTGATAAACTGATCATTTATCAAACTTGTATATTGGTGCCAAGTTGCTGGTCAACTGAAAGACCATGTAGTCAGCAATTTCGCTATCAGTTGATAAGATCATTGTCATCGAATTACAAACCAAGCGATTGATAAACCGAGCAACTTATAAACTTAGGTAACTAAACACGCATGGACTGGTTAAAAAGTATCTTAGACAGCTTACCTTTAGAAAAGCTGAGCGATCTTCTTGGTGAGATTGTTATTTGGTGGAGTCAGATGGTCAAAGACGTGCCACCTGCTGACTTGCCAATGTACGCATACCTTGGTGGTTCTATTATAGTATTATTACTTTGGATATTGGTGGCGCGTATGCTGCCACGTCCATTAGGTGGCATGAGCTGGATGGTTCTGTTTGCAGTTTTATTAGCTCCAGGAACTGCACTGAGTGATCCTAGTGTTATTGCACCAGCGAGCATCAGCGTGGTTTACGCTATCATGATGAAAGACATGACAGGGGCCATTACCAATGCATTACCCATTCTAGTGGTGTTGGTTGCAGGGTTGTTTTTAGGTTTTGTCTGGCAGCTTATTCGCGGAGCTTTTGAGTCAAGTTTGGATAAGGCTCGTCATCGTAGCGCTGAAGACACACAAGCCAATCTACAGCTGGCAACGGGTAATTATATAGGCGAAAAAGACTATGCAGGTGAGACAAATAATAAGTCTTTGCCAGTGAATACTCCAGTAATTGATAAGGCTACGACCAAAGGTACTCTTAATACTAAAACTGAGAAAACTGCTAAAAGCAGTTCAGTCGATAACGATAAGAGATGATGCTTCTTGGCTAGTACTGACTACAAGTTGTAGAAGTCTAACTCTATATATAACTACATGATAGATATTGAGTGACATAAAAAAGACACCTGTGCGTGTCTTTTTTTATGGTCATAGATTTGTTTTATCGTCATAAAACATTTGAGCTTCACTGGTAACCGCGACGCATGAGTATTTGGGCATTAAGATACGCTGTGCTAATCTAAACCATTAATTTTCTATCATTTCACATTGATAACAACGACAGAGATCTTACCATGAGTACTGATAATAAGACTGCAAAACCGAGCTTTACAGGCACCAGAAGCTATATTGCCACTGATGATTTGCAACTAGCAGTTAATGCAGCAATGACGTTACAAAAGCCGCTGCTAATCAAGGGTGAGCCTGGCACAGGTAAAACGCTACTTGCAGAAGAAGTGGCTAACAGCTTAGGCATGCCGCTTATCACCTGGCATATTAAATCGACTACTAAAGCTGAGCAGGGACTGTATGAATACGATGCAGTATCGCGCTTGCGTGATTCGCAGTTAGGGGATGATAAAGTATATGAGATTGGCAACTACATCAAGCCTGGTAAGCTTTGGGAAGCTTTTACCAGTAAAGATCGTAGCGTGCTCCTCATCGATGAAGTGGATAAAGCAGACATTGAGTTTCCTAATGACTTATTGCATGAGCTTGATAAAATGTCGTTTTATGTTTATGAGACAGGCGAGACCATTACTGCCGAGCAGCGTCCTGTGGTCATCATCACCTCAAACAATGAAAAAGAGCTGCCAGATGCCTTTTTGCGTCGCTGTTTTTTTCATTATATAGACTTCCCAGAAGAGCAAACCATGCGTCAAATTATTGAAGTGCATTTCCCTAATATCCAAGAAAAGTTAGTCAATGATGCGCTCGATATCTTTTATAAACTGCGTAATATTCAAGGTCTCAAAAAGCCACCGTCAACCTCAGAGTTGGTTGATTGGCTAACTTTACTGTTGGCTGATGATATGGCACAAGAAGAATTAGAAGAAAATCTGCGCGGCGAGAAGTCCATTCCGCCTCTATACGGTGCACTGCTAAAGAATGAAGCTGATGTAAATTTATTACAGCGTTTTGCAAATATGATGCGCCGCTAAGGTTAAACACTATGTTTATCAAACTATTTTATACCCTGCGGACTTATGGTGTGCCAGTCAGCACGCGCGAGCTACTGGATTTAAATGCCGCGTTAGATCAGGGTCTAATGATGCAGCCGCATCCTGAGAATCCAGCGCTGTCTACCTTTGCCAGTCGAGAAGATATGTATCGTCTTATTCGTCTATGTATGGTCAAAGATGAACGCCATTTTGACAAGTTTGATCGCGCCATGGCAGATTATTTTGAAGGAATCGATAGCTTAGATATTGATGAGCTAATGGCAAAGTTGACGAATGTTCCAAAAGAATGGCTCGATCTCAAACTAGATCCCAAAAACCTAACAGATGAACAGCGGCGTTTATTAAAAAAATATGGCTCGCTTGAGGAGCTGATGAAAGCACTTGAGGAGCGCTTAAAGGAGCAAAAAGAGCGTCATCAAGGCGGTAGTAAATGGGTTGGCACAGGTGGTAGCTCGCCATTTGGCGCTTACGGCGATCATCCAGAGGGCGTACGCGTCGGAGGGGAGTCACGCAAGCGTAGTGCAGCCAAAGTCTGGGAGCAGCGTAAATATCGCAATCTTGATGATGATAACCTGCTCGGTACGCGACAGATTCAAATGGCACTTCGCAATTTACGCCAGTTTGCGCGTACTGGTAGTGCTGATGAACTTGACATCAAAGAAACAATCAAGCGTACTGCTAAAAAGGGTGTGCTCGATATTCATATGCAAGCGGAGCGTCGCAACCGTGTAAAAGTACTGATGCTATTTGATGTGGGCGGCAGTATGGATATTCATGTGGAAGCACTAGAAAAGTTGTTTTCTGCTGCGAAAAATGAATTTAAAACGTTAGAGTTCTTTTATTTTCATAACTGTCTCTATGATTATGTCTGGAAAGACAACGATCGACGTCATAGCGCACCGATGCCAACTTTTGAGCTACTAAATACCTATGGTCGCGAGTATCGAGTAATATTTGTCGGTGATGCGTCTATGTCACCTTATGAGTTATTTTCAGTCGGCGGCAGTGTCGAGTACATGAATAATGAGGCAGGTATAGTATGGTTAAAAAGAGTACTGGCTCACTTTGATAGAGTCGCCTGGTTAAATCCTGAAACCCCAGCTTATTGGAAATATACCCAAACTATTAATGAAATTAAAAAGGTATTTAATGATCATATGTATCCTATGACATTGCATGGAGTAGAAGACATGACCGCTTATTTAGCACGTTAACCCATTGTCTTATATACCTACTTAATTTCGTAAATACAGAATCATTAATTTAAAAATACCACTACTATAATTTATGGTAGTGGTATTTTGTATTAGAATTGATAAATTGAATATTCTTCAATAATCGAATTAAGGTTAGCTAAAGACAAATGTTCTTAAAGTTAACAATTTGTAGATAAAAGCTTTTATATACTAACAGCATATAATTTCATTTCTATTGACTATTTCTTATTTGTATGAGTTTAATTAAGGCAGTGAATTTAGAGCATACTTTATGAAATATTTGCATAGCAATCTTGAGCTCAGTCATAAAAAAGAATAGCAATTTTGATAAAATAATTTGATTAGGAAAACTTATTAATAGTAATTTTTTATTTGGTGTATGAGTTTTTGCACAGTGATTGCTTTTTGAAATGCTAGAGGGTGTGCTTATCGCTACTTAAGCCAAACGAAGAATTTTTTAATAATGTTATTAAAAACCATAACTTGTAGGTTAGCCATAGTGAACTGTCTGAATAGCCGATAAATGGACGTTTTTGGGCAATTAACCAATAAGGAACTATAATACTTTTTGATCTATTGTATATTGTAGGAAATATAATCTGACTGACAGTTACATAGGATGATGTTCTATCAAAAAAACTACTATTATATGGTTATATTTTTAAAATTAGTAACAAACATACCTGCTTAAATAACTAATTGTAAAAACAAACTTTTATATTCTCTATGAGAAAATATAAAAAAGAAGACTTTGAGTCATTTTGGACTTGAGGTCTTTTTTTATGTCTATCGCCGGTGCATATAGCCTTTCACCATACAAAATCTCTATTTTAATCAGATTTTATCTAAGGAATTACTTCTAAAATACTAACTTACTTTGTTGTTAATATGTAAATAAAAGGATAAACGGTTGTAAATAATCGCCTAACGGTATTGTTTCTATATATGTATATCCGTTAAGATGAATGCATATATCCGGAATTATGAATATATATGGAAACAGTCAGTTTACAATACAAAAATTTTTCGCTTCTTAATGCTTAATAACGGGTTACATCTTAACAAGATGTTACGTATATGTAAGTCTAAGGCCCGTTATCTTTTGTTATTTAGACTCTCTGTAACATAGATTTTGGTTTTGTTTTTTATATCTAATAGATCTATTTGGGAGTATATATTATGAATCGCAGTTATAAAGTCATATGGAATGAAGCGTTGCAATGCTTTACAGCAGTTGCTGAAAATGCCAAAGAGAAGGGTAAGTCATCAAAGTCTTCTATCAGTGCTTCAGCTCTAAAGACTGATATAGGGACACAAAGCGGCCGTAGTCTACGCCTAAATGCATTACGTTCAGCACTTATTGCCGTCGGCTTGACAAGTTTGGCAATCGGTATGTCTTCACAAGCTATTGCTGCTGTCGGAGTGAACGGCGGTACAGGAAGTGGTACAGCTATTTCTGAATGTACTAATGATAGCCAAGCAAATTCAGGCACTAATAAAGAAAATATCGCTATTGGCTGCGAATCTTCTACCAGCAACAAGGGATATCAAATCGCTGATCGTGGCAACCCTTACTATACTGATAATGAATTTACGCCTGGGATGAAGAATGGAGGCTCCGTCGCGATTGGAACAGGTGCAAGTACAGAGCATGTATTTAGCGTAGCAATAGGTGAATATGCAAAAACGACTAGTGGCGCTGGTGTGGCTATAGGCGTTGGCTCATTATCTGAAGGCAATACTGCATTAGCGATAGGTCGTCAATCAGTTGCTAGAGGAGACTACTCACAAGCCATGGGTAACGTCGCTTCTGCTACAGGCGATGGATCGTTAGCTATAGGACACTCTACGACTGCAACAGGTTATCGAGCGATAGCTATTGGAGCTGCAGATATCGAGAATGCTACGCCAAGTTTTGGTCAGTTAGGTGCCAATTATCAATCGGTAGACCAAACTACAGCTTCTGCAAAAGACTCTATTGCGTTAGGTAGTGGCGCGCAGGCTAGCACTGAAGGCGCTGTGGCATTAGGTCGAGGGTCTAATACTCAAACCGATGCAAATAGTGTCACTAGCGCAACTGTAGGCGGTGTCACATTTGATAACTTTGCTGGGGCAGCTAACGCCGCAGGAGATCAAATCTCTGTGGGTGCTAGCGGACAAGAACGTCAAATTAAAAACGTGGCAGCAGGCGATGTCATGGAAACCAGCACAGATGCTATCAACGGTAGCCAGCTATTCTCTGTCGCAGATACGTTGAATACTAACATTGCTGGTAATACGACTAACATCACTAATAATACTAATAGAATTAATGACGGTATCAACTTTGGTAATGGCGCTACAGCTAATAAGTTTGAATTGGGTGACACCATTAATGTTATTGGTGATGAAAATATAACCTCTACGACAACGACTAATGGGGTACAAGTTCAGCTAAACAGAGACGTAGATTTGGATAGCGTCACTTTAACTGGTGGTTCTAACCAAACGGTCAGACTGAGTAACAATGGTCTTAATAATGGTGGTAATAAAATCACCAATATCGGTAGAGGCACAGAGGGGTCAGATGCAGTCAACGTTGACCAATTAAATGAGGTTAGAGACAGTGCTACCTCTGCTAACCAAGGTTTCAATGTTAGTGCCCAAGGTGGTAATGAAAGTACTGTTAGACCGGGTGATACTGTTGATTTTAACAATCAAGATGGCAATATTGTGGTCTCTAAAGACGCCAATAGTAACAATGTAAGTTTTGATTTAAACAAGGACGTTAATTTAGACAGCGCCACCTTTGGCGATGTAGTGATCTCAGCTAATGGTCTAGATAATGGTGGCAATAAGATCACTAACGTCGGTAATGGCACTGTAACAGCAGGTTCTAGTGATGCCATAACGGGCGATCAGCTCAACAGTACAGCAGATGCTATTGCCAGCGTTATCGGCGGCAATGCAGTGAACACAGGCGGCATCATTACGACTACTGATATTGGTGGTACTGGTCAAGATACTATCGATGGCGCTATCGGATCTATACAACAAGGTGTGACGAACACTAATACTCAAGTAAATACTAATACGACTAACATCGCTAACAATACGACCAATATTACTAATAATACCAATCGACTGGATGGCGGATTAAACTTTGGTGCGGATAGTGGTAACAATATTAATAAACCAATAGGTGATGATAGCGTACTTGGCTTTGTAGGTGGTAACAACATTACCACTACTGCTCAAGGCAGTAGTATTAGATTCGATCTAAATAATAATATTAATGTAGATAGTGTGACTACAGATAAAGTGGTCGCTGGCAATACTACTGTTGATGATAATGGTCTGACCCTAACAGGTGGGGATAATCAAGAGGTCAAACTGAGCAACAACGGTCTAGATAACGGTGGTAATAAAATAACCAACGTAGCTAGGGGTGAGGATGACAGTGATGCTGTCAACAAAGGTCAGCTTGATGAGCAATTTGATAGTATTGACAGAGTAATCAATGGTCAAATTGCTGATATGGACTCAAAACTTGAGGGCAAGGTTGATTCGCTAGGTTATAGAATCGACGATGTTGAAGACGACGCCAATGCAGGTATCTCGGCTGCAATGGCAATGTCTTCATTACCGCAAGCTTATATTCCTGGTAAATCGATGGTAGGTGGCGGTGTGGCATCATATAACGGGGAAAGCGCAGTTGCTATCGGTGTGTCCAGAGTCTCTGATAACGGTCGCTGGGTGATGAAAATAAATGGTACAGCAGATACTCAAGGCAATGCTGGCGGCGCTATTGGTGCAGGCTTCCATTTCTAATCCAATCCAACCTATTTTGACGATGTCTGTACTCTGACAGACATTGTCATATCACTCATGACACATTAAGGAATAAACAATGAATTTATCTACTTATGGCCACGGATTATTGGCTACTGCCTTATTATTTGCTGTAACTGGCTGTACTTGGCATGTGAGTCCTGGCGCACAGCATGGGACAGTTCATCCTGATGATCTTGTATTCCCTGAGCAAAGTAAGGCATGGCAAAAAGAAGGCAGGATCGTTGAGCAAAATGATGTTGCCAAAATCAAAGTCGGTACGACCAAAAATGAGATTTATAAACTTATTGGTACACCGCACTTTCAAGAAGGTTTTAATTCCCGTGAATGGGATTATATTCTCAAGTTCTATGATACCAATCAAAACGTAGAAACCTGTCGCTATAAAATCATCTTTGATGATAGTTACGAAGGTATACTGCGTAAAGATGAGTTTTATGCCACAGAGACCTATTGGCAACCTGCCTCTTGTGCAAAATATTCACAATTTACCCAATAATCTGATTAAGTGCTGAAGTACGAATAAAAGAAGTACGAAAAAAAGAACAAGGCATTTAATGTCTTGTTCTTTTTTATAACTGGCTATGCTCGCTGAATGCTTTAAATACCTGTGTAATAGGTCACTCTGTTATCACGTAAAAAACCAGCCAACCCTAATCCATAACGTTCAGCGACTCGAACTGCTGTACTAGTAGGGGCAGACATACCGACTAACCAAGGTATGCGGCTACGGATAGATTTTTGTACCAGCTCAATGGATAAGCGAGACGTCATAAGAACGTATTCAACTTCCATTTTGTTCCGCAGTTGCCAGCCGATAAGTTTGTCAAGCGCGTTATGACGTCCTACATCTTCAAATAAATGTAAGTCATCACCTTGCATCGTTGCCGCTGCATGTACTGCACCTGTCAATTGATGAGTGTGTTGCATAGTATCTACTCGTTGCCGTATTGACAACAGATAGCTGAGGTGTGGGACAATGTCTTTTACATACTGCCTCTTTTGATGATAGGCACTCAAGTCAGGTAATGCTTGTGTTAGACCAGTCATACCGCACATGCCGCAGCCAGTACGGCCCGCTAGCTGACGTTTTTGTGCCTGAATACGCTGATGACAACGCTGATTCAATACTAGCTCTACTATATAAACATCATAATCTTGCAATTGTGCTAAGCTTTGTTCAAGTATTTCGCTTTGTTCAAATATTTCTGTTTCAGAATTTTTATCGATTGAGCCTTGTATAAAGCTCTCATAGTTGGTTGTATCGGTAAGCTGAGTCACCTCCCAATCTAGCAATTCATGACTATACTGAATTAAGCCCTCACTAAACAAAAACCCAACGGCCAAATACTCCAACTGGTAAGGACTGGCCATCAATACGGCATAATGCACACCATTGATGACGATAGCAACAGCAGCCTCTACTGCCAAACTTGCAGGTTTATTTTCGATATAAGGATGGTAATGGTCATAATAATTTGATGGATAATAGTGCTTTTGTGCCAAATGAGTGCGTGAAAGCGGTGTGACTGACGAGGGTAGTGAAGTATCAATTAAGACAGGTGCTTGAGCTTCATCAATTATATCGGAGACTGTATGAGATACCGAAGCAGATGACGCAACGGTTTCGAGTAGATTGTCTTCTAAGACTTTGGTATGTTCAGTTATCATAAAATCTGCTTTTAACCTAAAGCGTGTTATCAATAAGTACACTTATGCATTTAGCGGTCTTAAAATAGATAAATTTCGCTAAACAGTACCAAAAGCCTCGTTAATGTATTCATATTAATAACGATTTCTTCTTTGTTTAGCGCAATTTACCTCATTTTAAGCCTCACCATCTAAACTAAAAAATGACCATGGCAAAAATCAAGCCGAAGCTACCAGTCCATCTGCGCTACTAACTTGTGCTTGCTTATCAACTTTACTTGGCTCGCGACTATCAGCAGCTACGCGCTCCAAAGTCACAGTTGAGGATTTATAAGCTGGGATGTGCGACTCTGGTGCATGAGTGTCTAAATCAAATAAATCATTACACTCAGGATAATAAGCAGCGATTGCATTAGAAGCAATATCCATCTCAGTTAAAACGAGTGGACCAAGAGTACGTGCTTGGTTGCTACTGTCTTGACGCGTCACTATAACGCTATCTCCTTTTTGCCAGCCCAAGCGGCTAATTTCATCAGGATGCATAAAGAGCACATCACGGCGGTTGGTTTGACGATAACGGTCATTGTAGCCAAAAATCATCGTATTGAACTGATCATGACTACGCACACTGGTAAACTGCCAAACCTTTTGTTGCTCATTTTGAGATGGATTAACCTTCTGTTCAGTCGATGCAGTCTTTTGAGCCATTTGCTCAGCAACATAAGTAATCGGATATTGTGGTACTTCGATTTGAGCCTTACCACTATCTGTATTCCATACGCGATGACGCGCTGGGTGATATAGATGAAAACCGCGCTCGCTATCACGAATACGCTGATTAAAGTTCTCAAAACCATCGATAGCTTGCGATACATAATCACGCACCACATCATAGTCTTCACTCATCGCTTGCCAATCTATATTGGTTGTCGAGCCTAGTACATGTGTCGCAATATCTGCGACAATCTGCGCTTCAGACTTTAACGTATCGCTAACAGGTTTAATAGTGCCCTTGGTCGCGACAATTTGACACATAGAGTCTTCGATGGTGGCAAACTGCTCGCCTTTAGCGGTCACTAAACTTTCAATCCGGCTTAAGCAAGGCAGAATAATATTATTGGCACCAGGATACAGCATGGTGCCGTTAAGTTTGGTACCAACAAAAACATTCAATTTGTTGTTCGTTAAAGCTTGTTGAATCGCACTAGTATTTGGTGCTGCTACTGCAAAGTTGCCGCCCATAGCCATAAAAGCTTTAAGCTTGCCGTCGATCAAAGCTTTTGCTCCTGAGACAACATCATAGCCATCTTCTTGCGGCATCGAACGTTCAAACACCCGCTCAAGGCTGTCTAAAAGTTTTTGCTTAGGGCGTTCATGAATACCCATGGTTCTATCGCCCTGCACATTAGAGTGCCCGCGAATTGGCGAAGCGCCAGCACCATCAATACCTATCATGCCCATAAGCAGCAGCAAGTTGGTAATCATAGCCACATTGTCTTCGCCCTGCACATGTTGCGTAACGCCCATGCCCCAAGTACATATCGTCGCTGGACTATCGGCAACCAATTTTGCCAGTTTGACAATCTCTGCTTGTACAATACCACTACCGCGCTCAATATCTGTCCAAGTTTGCTCGGTTAGCCATTCTTTTAATGCCTCAAAACCTGAGGTGTGCTCGGTAATAAAATTGTGATCAATTTTGTCATGCTCGACCAGCCATTTGGCCATACCCGCTAACAAAGCCGTATCGCCACCAATTTGAATCTGGACGACTTCATCAGTCATCTCATCACTTTGACCTGCTGCCATGTGCGTGGGTTTTTGCGGATTTCTAAAAGCCTTTAAGCCTTGTTCGCGCATCGGATTGATAGAGATGATTCGGCAGCCTTCTTTATGCGCGTGTGCCAGCATCTCAAGCATGCGTGGATGATTGGTGGCTGGATTATGTCCAAAGGATAATAGCAGTTTGGCCTTTTCAAAATCTTCAAGCATGACCGTGGCTTTGCCGACACCCAATTGCTTACCCAGCATAACGGATGTTGGCTCATGGCACATATTGGAGCAATCAGGCAAGTTATTGGTGCCAAAACAGCGTACAAACAGCTGATACATAAAGGCAGGCTCGTTCGTTACTCGCCCTGAGGTATAAAATAAAGCGTCATCTGGCGAGTCAAGCTTATTCAACTCTTTCGCGATAATCTCATAAGCAGCCTGCCAAGAGATAGGGAGATAGCGGTCCTGCGCTGCATCATACCGAAGCGGTTCTGATAAACGACCACTATGCTCAATCTCGTAGCCGTTCCATTTCTGGAGCTCTTTGACGGTATATTTTTCAAAGAATTTGGCATCTGCTTTAGTAGACATGGCCTCACTAGCGATGACTTTAATACCAGTTTCGCAAATATCAAGTGTTTTATGAGACTTATGATCAGGCCATGCACAGCCTGGACAATCAAAACCCGTCTTAGGCTGATTGCTTTTCAACATGCTTAAGCTACCGCGCACAAAGGCCTTATAATCCATAAGTTTACGAGTAGAGGCAATGAGCGCTGGCCAACCAGCAGCAGGATGAGAGTAAATAGGAATTTTGCGCATAACAAACCTCATAGTAAATGGTGGCAAATAAGCTTATATAACAACTATATAGTGACTAACGAGAAGTTTGTATATAATTAACTATAGATAACAAAAAACCTTCAAGAAGTATGTATTTGGATAGATATTAATAAACTGTTTATAACTCATAAAAAGGTAGAAAAATGAGTATGTTGAAACTTAAAATACAATTAGAACTTGAGATTTTTCAGCCAATAAAAAACGCCTGCTACTAGACAGGCGTTTTTACTTTTTAAATCCAAACTATTTAGCTGAGTTGTTCAACTCAAAATCAAGCTATCATCTTCGACCTTTTCACCGCGTGTTTGCTCAAACATATCGAGAAGATCATGGACAGTCATACCACGACGAATATCGCCAGCAACATCTAAGACCACTTGTCCTTGATGTAGCATAACGGTACGTGTGCCATGTGCTAAGGCTTGCTGCATGGAATGGGTAACCATCATAGTCGTGAGATTATTGTCTGTCACGATTTTATCTGTCAGCTCCAAAACAAACGCCGCTGTCTTAGGATCAAGCGCAGCAGTATGCTCATCTAGCAATAAAATCTTAGAAGGCTGCAATGAGGCCATAAGCAAACTAACCGCTTGACGTTGTCCACCTGACAGCAGTCCCATGCGGTCGGTTAGACGCTTCTCTAACCCCAATTTCAAGACTGATAGTTTTTCTCGGAACAGGTCACGGTTATTTTGGTTCAATGCAAAATTCAGTCCTCGTTTGCCGCCGCGCTTATAGGCGAGCGCCATATTCTCTTCGATAGTCAAGGCTTCACAAGTGCCCGCCATCGGATCCTGAAACACACGCGCGACCCAATGAGCGCGCTGATGAGCGGTTTTTTTGGTGACATCAATGCCATTCAATAATATTGAACCACTATCAACACGTGTGGTACCACTGACTGCATTTAAAAAAGTTGATTTACCAGCGCCATTGGTACCGATGACAGTGACAAACTCACCATCAGCAATGTTTAGATTGATACCGCGTAGGGCAGGGTTTTCGATAGGCGTGCCTGGGTTAAAAGTTAACCGTAAATCTGTGGCTTGCATCATAATCGTGGTTCCTTGTCATCTCTTTAAGCTAAAAGCTTCTTCAAGCTTGTATGGCTATCTTAAGCATCATCAAGCGCGAACTCTACGAGATAAAAACTTAGTTTTAGCTTTTGGCAATACTAATGCCAATACGACGAGTAAAGCAGTAATTAAGTTCAAATCTTGTGGACCAAAGCCAATACTACGTAGCGTATCACTTGATAACGCAACCTGAATAAACAACTTATACAGTACTGCGCCAACGATTACAGCAAAAGTAATGAGCCAAATGCGTTTGGCAGGAATAATGGTCTCACCGATGATCACTGCTGCCAGACCAATGACAATGGTACCAATACCGATAGAGATATCTGCACCGCCTTGCGTCTGCACAAACAGCGCTCCGGCTAAAGCGATCAAACCATTAGAGACTGCCATACCGATAATAGTCATCCACGAGGTGTTGATACCTTGTGCTTGTGCCATGCGAAGGTTGGAGCCAGTCGCGCGCATGGACAAACCAGTTTCGGTGCTATAAAACCAATCTAACAGTAGCTTGGCAAGCAAGATAACGACGCCAATAATTAAGCAGCGCATCCAATAACCGTTGCCATCAGTCACAAGTGAGCTAAATACGGTGGTTTCACCAAGCAGTGGTAGATTGGGTGCGCCCATGATACGTAAGTTGACAGAATATAGGGCAACCATGACCAAAATACTGGCAAGCAGCTGTAAAATACCTAGCTTGACATGCAACCATGCTGTGACGATACCAGCGACTGACCCTGCCAGCATACCAAAAACGCAGGCAAGCCACGGGTTAATACCAGCGACGATAGAGATACCAGCGACCGCGCCACCTAACGGAAAACTTCCATCAGCGGTTAAGTCGGGAAAATCGAGGGTACGAAATGAGATTAGCACACCAAGTGCTACGAGGCCGTAAATCAGACCACTTTCAAGCGCACCAAAAAAAGCGATTAAAGACATAAGAGATCAGTAAGTCATAACCAGGCGTTTAGCGAATCGCATTCTAATGATTGACTGGTAAAACCAATAAATGGTGTCTGCCAATACTGTTTGTCCCAGCAACATAGAAGCCAATCTTAGCTAAACGTCTAAGTGGTGAATTTAACAGATTAAGTAATCTGCGGTTAGGGTAAATCAAAACATGTCGCTATTGAACATCAAAGCAGATGATAGTTGGCGATATTCATTGTGCTCGCTATTACCGTCTGTTTTACGGTTTTAATTTTAGGCAGCCTACAAAGGTGCGCTATTCTACCACTTCTTTTGCTTGGTCGATGACGGCTTGTGATAAGCTAATACCTTCTTCTTTTGCATGTGTTGGACTGACATACAAGTCAAGCATTTGCGGTGTATATACAGGTATAGCACCTGCTTCTTCACCATTTAAGATACGTACTACGATTTTTCCAGTCTCACGGCCAAGATCGTAATAATTCACACCTAAGGCTGCAACGGCACCGCGCTCAACTGAGCTGGTATCTGACGCAATCAATGGAATCTTACTTTCTTTAGCGATTTGATATAATGACTCGTAAGCTGATACCACGTTGTTATCGGTTGAGGTGTAGATCATATCGACCTTACCTTCAAGGCTACGTGCAGCCATCGCAATATCATTACTACGCTGAGCCGGCGCTTCATGCACATTGATACCAAGTGGCGTCAGTTTTTCTTTTAAGTTTTTCAAAATGATGGTTGAGTTGACTTCGCCTGGACTATAGACATAACCGACGTTTTTGAGATCGGGTATGATTTGACGCATTAAGTCAATTTGTGGCTCATAGGGTAGGGCATCCGATGCACCTGTGACATTAGTGCCAGAGCCATCAAGCTTAGACACCAGTTTGGCTGCTACTGGGTCAGTCACGGCTGAAAATACCATCGGGATACTGCTGGTAGAGGCAGCAACAGACTGAGCAGACGGGGTTGCAATAGCGACGATAACATCAGGCGCATCTGCAACGAATTGCTTAGCAATCTGACCTGCTGTCGCTGTATTGCCTTGAGCACTTTGGAAGTTGACCGTTAAGTTTTCACCGTCTTTAAACCCTGCATCATTTAATTCGTCGATGACACCTTTACGAACACTATCAAGTGCTGGATGCTCGACAATGGCAGTGATAGCGACAGTCTTCATTGCTGTGACGTCATCGCTAGTAGCCGCACCATCAGGCGCACTCGTATCTTGTGCCGACTGGTTACAGCCGGTTAAGATGGCAGTACACATACCGCCTAATAACAAGGCTTTGCTAAAATTGAAATGACCAAAACGGTTTTGATAAAACATGGGTCTCGCTCCTAAAATAATAGTGTGTCCGTACACTATATAAATAATTGACGTGCTGATTGTTATCTTACTACTTTTTATTTGGTATCGACATCAGTATCAGTGTTGATGGCATCTTTTAGTAAGTCTTCTGATAAGCTCACTCCTTGCTCAGCTGCGTGCTTTGGGCTTGCATACAAAGTTAACGTGTTCATAACCTCAGGTTTAATAGTGTTAACGGCTTCTCCATTTAATACGCGATAAACCATTTTGCCAGTAGTACGCCCAAAATCATAGTCATTTACCCCAAGTGCTGCTGTCGCGCCGCGTCTGACACTAAATTCATCTGAAGCAATAACTGGAATATCAAGCTCGTTTGCTGCACCTGCCATCGCCTCGAATGCAGACACGACGTTATTGTCTAACGAGGTATAAATGACATCAGCGCGACCAGCAAGACTGCGCGTCGCCATAGCAACATCAGTTGGTCGGTTGGCTGTTACGTCGAGTATTTTGAGTCCACGTGTTGATGCCGCCTCCTTAAGCTGATTCAGCACGACCACAGAGTTGACCTCACCTGGGCTATAAACGTAGCCAATGGTTTTTGCATCGGGGACAATCTTTTGAATGTTCTCTAACTGCGGCTCGATAGGCAATTGGCTGGATAGGCCTGTCACGTTGGTTTGAATGGGAACGCCCTTATCATCGATAAGTTTGGCTGCAACAGGGTCTGAGATGGCAGTATAAACAACTGGAACGGTTTTGGTGGATGCCACGATTGACTGAGCAGATGGCGTTGAGATGGCTACAATGGCATCTGGATTGTCGCCTGCAAACTGCTTAGCGATCTGCCCTGCTGTCGCCGTATTACCTTGTGCACTTTGGAAATTAACGGTTAAGTTTTGGCCCTCGACATAGCCGTTATCTGCCAACTCATCGATAATACCACGGCGCATCTCGTCTAGTGATGGATGTTCGACAATTTGAGTGATGGCTAATGTCTTGGCAGGTTTGTCAGTATCAGTTGCTGGATTTTCATTAGTCGCTGTTGCAGTATCAGTAGAGTTTGAGCAGCCAATCAATCCAAGAGCGGTGCTGATAGCAGCACCATATAGGCTTAAGCGTAGGGTAGAAGCAATAGTCATTATTAGATTAACTCATAAGTTGTATCAATTCCAAAAACCAGATTCATCAAGCCTAATCATAGTAGTGCTTGCACTCGTCTTCGTGATCTTTGATCTTTAAAGTAGTATTGGAGAATGCAGATTGGTCCGTTCAATGCTATGTTGATGTCAAAATAGCAGGTTAACAATAAAGCAATCGTTCCGTCGATCGTTATGTATAGGAGCTGAATTCTATGTAACCCCTATATTATGACAGTAATGTAAGTTATCGCAATAAAAAATTAAAGCGCATTCGTCATAGGTATTATTAAACAATGCTGTGGCACTTTTATAAAGCAATATAAAGCGGTTTTTAGCCATTACGTTATAAAAAATACACAAATTCAAAAAGACACAAAAAAAGATGCCATGTAGACATCTTTTTTATTATTTCACATTACACTCAAAACTTATGCCAAGGTATCACCAACGACACAGTCATCAGGCAGGGTAACGACCGTTAAACCTGTTTTGGGATCACCAGTCGACAACACCATGCCTTCTGAAACACCAAACTTCATCTTTCGCGGGGCAAGATTGGTCACACAAATCACTTTCTTATCAGCCAACTGTTCAGGCTCATAAAACTTACGAATGCCACTAAACACATTGCGCGGTTTGTCTTCGCCGACATCTAAGGTAAATTGTAGTAGCTTGTCCGCGCCTTCGACGTGATTGCACTCTAAAACATGTGCCACTTTCATCTCAACTTTGGCAAAATCTTCGATGCCGATATAATCCGCTTGCTCAGTATTAGTATTAGTATTAGTATCAGTGTTAGCTGGCTGTGTGTTTTTGGCAGCTTTGCTATCATTATTTGCATCTGTGTCGCTTGCAACTGGTATAGCGGCTTGAGCCAAAGATTCCTTTGACGCCTCAACCATTGCCTCGATATCTTTTTCTTCGATACGCTGCATCAAAGGTTTAAACTTATTGATTTTTTGACCCAGTAGCCACTCATTGCGACTAGCAAAGCTTAAGTCTTCAATATTTAAGAACGCTTTGGCATTGGCCGTCAGCTCAGGTAATACTGGCGCAAGATATACCATCAATTGACGGAAGATATTAATCGCCACCGAGCATACGTCTTGCACTTCTTGCTCAGTACCCTCGATCTTAGCAAGCGACCACGGTTTTTTCTCGTCAATATATTCATTGGCTTTATCCGCACATTGCATAATCAAACGCATGGCACGTGAGAACTCGCGATTCTCATAAGCGGCAGCAATTTCATCACCGGTTTTGGTAATATCTTCTAGCAGCGTTGACTCTACGCAAACGTCCGACAGCATCCCGTCATACTTTTTAACAATAAAGCCGGCACTGCGACTGGCGATATTAACCACTTTACCCACCAAGTCAGAGTTGACCTTTTGCATAAAGTCTTCTAAATCAAGGTTGATGTCCTCGACTTTATCAGACAATTTGCTAGCGAAGTAGTAACGCAAATACTCAGGGTGTAAATGATCAGCGTAAGTTTCGGCTTTAATAAAGGTGCCGCGTGACTTACTCATTTTTTCGCCATTGACCATTAAGAAGCCGTGAGCAAAAACGCCGGTTGGGGTACGGAACTCACTACCTGCTAACATGGCCGGCCAAAACAACGCATGAAAGTACACGATGTCCTTGCCGATGAAGTGATAAACTTCTGTTTTGTGCTCGTTTTCTTGTGCCCAGTAACGATCAAAATCAAGCGCTTGCTCTGTACCTTCACGCTTATCGCATAGGTTTTTAAAGCTCGCCATGTAGCCGACTGGCGCATCTAACCATACATAAAAGTATTTGTCCGGCTCGTCGCTTGGCGTATCTGGGATTTGGAAACCAAAGTAGGGCGCATCACGTGAGATATCCCAACTGGCAAGCCCAGCTTCGAACCACTCTTGGAGTTTGTTGGCGACCGATACTTGCAGGCGATTATCACTACGCGTCCAATCTTTTAAAAACTGCTCAAATTCTGGCAAGTCAAAGAAATAATGCTTTGAGGTTTTTAGCACAGGTGTGGCATCAGACAACGTCGAGTACGGATTTTTGAGATCTGTCGCGTCATAAGTTGTGCCGCATACTTCACAGTTATCACCATATTGATCCAGCGCACCGCACTCAGGGCACTCTCCTTTGACAAATCGATCGGCCAAAAATAACTGCTTTTCAGGATCAAATAATTGCTCAACATCGCGAGTTGAGATATGCCCTGCGCTATTAAGACGGCGATAAATCAGCTCAGAGAAATGTTTGTTTTCTTCTGAATGAGTGGTGTGATAATTGTCGAAGTTAATCAAAAACTTTGCAAAGTCCGCTTCATGCGAGGCTTTAACTGAGGCAATCTGCTCCTCTGGCGTGATGCCATTGGCTTCAGCTTTTAGCATGATTGCCGTACCATGTGCGTCATCCGCGCAGACATACGTAACCTGATGGCCTTGTGCCTTCATCGCACGCGCCCAAATGTCGGTCTGAATATATTCTACAAGATGCCCCAAATGGATATAGCCATTGGCGTAGGGCAGCGCACTTGTTACTAAAATCTCACGCACTTTTGTCACCTATACTTTTATATAAACGGGTTAGTTATCATCATCGCACGCTATTTATGGCGGGCGGACGCGATGTTATCAATGGTAAAGCTTTTAAAAAAGGAAAAATTTAAAAATTGTGCCTATGATACCGTAATTCGACCAAATTTGTGACAATCCTCGGTAATTAATCACGTTAAAAAACCCACCAAGTAAAGTACGAAGTGGGTTTTTATGCACATATTAATATAGATTTGTTTAGAAAGAACCAAACATCGTACCTAAGATAATGATAGAGGTAACAGCGATTAACGGAATAACCATGGTGACCATGGCAAGGTTTAAATATGACTGTTTATGGGTCAAGCCGCAAATAGCAAATAACGTGATGACAGCGCCACTATGGGGCAGAGTGTCAAGACCGCCCGCTGCCATAACTGCCACACGGTGCATAAGCTCTGGATCAATTCCAGCTTCTACCGCCATTCTTAAATAGTCGTCACCGAGCGTCGACAGTGCAATACTTAAACCACCAGATGATGAGCCTGTAATACCAGCAAGCGTGGTCATCGCCACGGCTTCTGAGATAAGCGGGTTATTAGGGCTTAGATTTAAGATATTGTCACGAATGATAAGAAAACCTGCCAATGATGCAATCACCGCACCATAGCCAACTTCTGATGCCGTATTAAAAATCGGTAACATCGAATCGTAAGTACCACGGTTGATGGTCTTTTGTAGGTTATTCCAATGACCAATACGCAATACGATCAAAACTATACAGGCTACAACTAACGAGATAATAATTGACCAAAGTCCAAGTGATCCATCGATATTTAAGTCTGGGAACTGGGCTTGCAAGCCGCTAAAGTCTAATGACGGAAAAACAGCATAAGTAAGTAACGCGTTTAGAGCGATGACCAATACCAGCGGAATCATGGCGATGGCAAACGAGGTTTGATGCGTGTTGTGCATGGCGCTTGATGTTGCTAGATTGCTTTTAGCGATGTTGTTTTGTGCAGTATTGTTTGTCGTGTCACCTGTAGGCTCTTTTTTAGCATCGATACCACCGACGCCCACGTCATCATCATGTTGACCATAGCCTTCACCTGCAGCATTGGCTTTGCGAGCGCGCGACTGCAACCATAACCACCCACCAATGAACATGATCGTACCGCCAATAATACCTAAGATAGGCGCTGCAAAGACGTTGGTATTATAATAAGGAATCGGAATAGCATTCTGAATCGCTGGCGTGCCTGGCAATGCCGTCATCGTAAAGGTAAATGAGCCTAAAGCAATCGCCGCCGGAATCAAGCGCTTAGGAATATCAGCGGCTTTGAATAAGTCTTTGGCGATTGGGTAGATAGCAAACGCTACGACAAATAACGAGACACCACCATAGGTTAAGATAGCACAAACCAAAATAACGGCTAAAATGGCTTTACTGGCACCGAGCTTTTCGACCACGGTATTGGCAATCGCTGTCGCCGCGCCAGAGTCTGCCATCAACCGTCCAAACAGCGCACCTAATAAGAAGATAGGGAAGAATTTAAGCAAAAAACCACTTAATGCCCCCATAAACACATCGGTATAGGCGGGAATACTACTTAAAAAATCACCTGATAAAAAGACCGCTAACGTCGCCATAATCGGCGCTAGGATGAGCACCGAATAACCGCGATAAGCAAAAAACATTAATAAAAATAAAGTAATAATGATAGCAAATGTGCTAAACATGACTGCCCTCCTTGGCAAAATTCAGTCAGCGATTATGCAGGGCATATGAATGTAGGTCAATAAAATTAATCAAAATAAGCAATATATAATCTTATATTAAACATAAATCCACATTGATAACATATTGGCTTACCATATACTGAGTTACTATGATGACTGGTACACTCTTAACGTTATTATCTAGTCGCTGCAAGGATAATGTGTTAAGTTATTATAAAAATTACATATGATATATCGATATAAAACGTATTAACATAACTATTTGCATATTTGGAAATTCTGTATATTTGGCAACGCAGATAAGCTATCATATTTGTGAAGTGCTTTTGCTAAGCAAGATTTCATTGTCAAAAGACTCAAATA
Organism: Psychrobacter sp. 1Y10; assembly: GCF_052259005.1. Lineage (NCBI taxonomy): Bacteria > Pseudomonadati > Pseudomonadota > Gammaproteobacteria > Moraxellales > Moraxellaceae > Psychrobacter > Psychrobacter sp. 1Y10. The sequence goes on from NZ_JBQQES010000001.1 coordinate 615,757, forward strand.
ACAAACATTGATCGACAAGGAATGTGGATATGTTTAATGCCATAACCAACGCCAGTGTACAACTGGTTAACCGTTATTTGCCATCTCCGTTCGTATTCTCAATTATTTTAACGCTCATTGCCTTTGTTGTTGGTCTTGCCGTTACTGGTCAGGATATGATTGCTATGGCTGGACATTGGGGTAATGGATTATGGTCGCTACATAGCTTTGCCATGCAAATGGCCCTCATATTAGTGACAGGCTATGCGTTCGCTAGTGCACCCTTCATTCAGCGTTTACTGGATAATATTGCCAGCCGTATTCATTCTCCTTCGACCGCTATCATAGTATCGACCTTGGTGGGTTTGGTTGGTTCATGGATAAACTGGGGGTTTGGTCTCATTATTGGGGCTATTTTTGCCAAATCACTTGCCAGAAAAGTCGCCAATGTCGATTATCCCTTATTGGTAGCCGCAGCCTATTCAGGATTTGTTATCTGGCATGGGGGCTTTTCAGGATCGATACCGCTAACATTAAGCTCAGGCGGCGATACTTTACTCACGCTATCGGGTAATGTCATGACCGAAGCGGTGCCTTTATCACAGACGGTATTTGCTGGTTATAATTTACTTATTGTCGGCTTGCTAGTCGTAATTTTGCCTCTTCTAAATCGTTTTATGCACCCCAAAAACCCTACTGTTATCGACCCCAAGCTCATTAAAAAAGAAGCTTATGTATCGCCTCGTAGAGATACCCCAGCACAAATATTGGATGACAGCCGTATAGTCGCTATAATTTTGCTAGCGTTGGCTTTGATGTACTACATCAGTGAATTTAGTAGTAATGGTTTTAATTTAGGGCTCAATATAGTTATTGGGCTATTTTTGTTTGTCGGGTTGTTATCGCATGGCACGCTTGAGCGTTATTATCGCGCAGTAAACTCAGGTATAGGCGGCATCACTGGTATTGTATTGTTGTTTCCGTTTTATGGCGGCATCATGGGTATCATGACCGGAGCAAACGCTAATGGCATCTCTATTAGTACACAAGTTACCGAATTTTTCGTCAACTCTGCTTCAGCAGACAGCTTTCCCATCTTTGCATTTCTAAGCGCAGGCTTGGTTAACGTTTTTGTACCATCGGGCGGCGGTCAGTTTGCTGTACAAGGGCCTGTTATGATACCTGCTGGCGTTGAGCTTGGTGTTAATCCAGCAGTGACAGCGATGGCGGTAGCTTGGGGCGATGCATGGACCAATATGATTCAGCCATTTTGGGCATTACCATTATTGGGTATTGCAGGCTTAGATGCTCGAGCTATTATGGGTTATTGCCTAATAGTGCTTGCCGTATCAGGGGCAGTTATTATGGGTGTATTTTGGTTGGTGGTATAGTTAGTGGTATAACTGGAATGACATATCAGCATGTACAAAATGTAAAGACTAGCAAAATTAATAGAATCAGTTAAAAGCAATAATAGAACGGATGCGTAATGAATATAAATCAACGAACAGATAATTATAGGAGTCAACCATGAGTCAATCAAAGGTATATAGTAGTGCAGAAGAAGCGTTAAAAGGTATTGTCAGTGACGGCCAAACTCTTGCTATTGGCGGTTTTGGTCTATGCGGCATCCCTGAGGCGTTGATCGAAGCATTGCGTGATAGCGGTGTTAAAGATTTAACCTGTATCAGTAACAACGCAGGTGTTGATGACTTTGGCTTAGGATTGCTACTACAAACTCGTCAAATCAAAAAAATGATCTCATCCTATGTCGGTGAAAACAAAGAGTTTGAGCGTCAATACTTAGCGGGCGAATTAGAAGTTGAGCTGACCCCGCAAGGTACATTGGCTGAAAAGTTACGTTCGGGTGGCGCGGGTATTCCTGCCTTTTATACTGCAACTGGCGTTGGTACACTTGTCGCAGAAGGTAAAGAGACGCGTGATTTTGATGGTCGCACATATGTACTTGAGCATACATTGCGTGCTGATGTGGCGCTAATTAAAGCGCAAAAAGCAGATAAGTCAGGCAACTTGATATTCAACAAAACTGCTCGTAACTTCAATCCAGACTGTGCAATGGCTGGCAAAATCACCATCGTCGAAGTAGAAGAAATCGTAGAGACAGGCACTTTTGATCCCGATGAAGTGCATTTACCTGGTATCTTTGTGCAGCGTATTGTGTTGAATAATAGTCCTGAAAAACGTATTGAGAAAACGACAACTAAAGCAGTTGAAAGCGCTTAGATGTTGCTTGGACACTGTATTAGATTAAGCACTTATTTAGATAAATAAATGAAATAGCTATTTAAAATATTTTTTAGGATTGGTATAAAAATAAGGAAAATATCATGGCATGGACAAGAGAGCAGATGGCACAGCGTGCCGCGAAAGAACTACAAGATGGTTATTATGTGAATTTAGGAATAGGGCTACCAACCTTAGTGGCCAACTATATCCCTGAAGGTATGGACGTTTGGCTACAATCAGAAAACGGCCTATTAGGTATTGGTGAGTTTCCAACTGCTGAAAATGTCGATGCTGACTTGATTAATGCGGGTAAACAAACAGTAACCGCAGAGCCTGGTGCCAGTTATTTTGGCAGTTCAGAATCATTTGCTATGATTCGTGGCGGTCATGTCAATCTGGCAATATTGGGCGCGATGGAAGTCTCAGAGCAGGGCGATCTTGCCAACTGGATGATTCCCAAAAAAATGGTCAAAGGTATGGGCGGTGCCATGGATTTGGTTGCTGGCGTGCAGCGTGTGATTGTACTGATGGAACAAGTGAACAAACATGGCGATCCAAAAATCCTTGCCAATTGCGAGCTGCCATTAACAGGTAAAGGAGTAGTAGATCGTATTATTACCGAGCTTGCAGTATTAGATGTCACTGATAATGGCTTAAAGCTGGTTGAGCTTGCAAACGGTGTGAGCTTTGATGAGCTGCAAGAAAAAACGCCTGTGAGTATTGCTCAGTAGTTATGGTGCATAAATATATCTAGCACAGGCATTCAAAAAGCTATTTAATCAAGGAATACAAAATATGGCGACCGAATTACAGCAAGATCTGACAGGAAAGGTAGCATTAATCACAGGCTCTGCAAGTGGTATTGGACGCGATATCGCTGAGACTTATGCCAAAGCAGGGGCAGCGGTTGGTATTGCAGACATTAATCTTGAAGCGGCGCAGCAAACGGTCGATGCCATAGAATCGGCTGGCGGACGTGCTCTTGCAATTGCTATGGATGTCACCTCAGAATATGCCGTAAATGATGGCGTACAACAGTTAGTCGATACCTTTGGTGGTATTGATATTCTCGTTTCTAACGCCGGTATCCAGATCATTGATCCAATTAGTAAAATGGCGTTTGATGACTGGAGAAAAATGCTGGCTATCCATTTGGACGGGGCGTTCTTAACTACTAAAGCTGCCGTACAACATATGTATAAAGAAGACAAAGGTGGTACGGTCATTTATATGGGTTCGGTACACTCGCACGAAGCTTCACTTTATAAAGCACCTTACGTTACCGCTAAGCACGGTCTGCTTGGGCTGTGCCGTGTATTGGCAAAAGAGGGCGCAGCTCATAACGTGCGCTCGCACGTAGTATGTCCAGGGTTTGTGAAAACGCCGTTGGTCGAAAAACAAATCCCTGAGCAAGCGGCTGAAAAAGGTATCAGCGAAGAGGAAGTCGTTAACGATATTATGTTAGTCAATACTGTCGATAAAGAGTTTACCACTGTCGAGGATATTGCTCAGTTAGCGCTATTTTTAGCAGCGTTCCCAAGTAACGTATTTACAGGGCAGTCTATCGTTGCCAGTCATGGCTGGTTTATGAACTGATCTTCTGAATAAATACATTTATCTTTATATTGCTTTAAACAGAACAAAAGCCTTGTAACTTTATCTCGATGGCTCTATAAGGCTATTAAGATAGGGTTATTAAGGCTTTTTTCTATTAATATCATAATGATAATATAAGCTGATCATTCACAGGGATAGTTAAGCAATTCATATTTTAATCTTTAGTTCAAATTTATAGTTGACATTCAATGCATATCACTCTATAAATAATATTCAATTATAACCAACAGCCCATTGTTGTCACTTTGCTTTTAGTGTGTGACAGCAACGTCATGGCGCTGCTCCAGTACCGATTCAGCATCTAACTCTTTACCGATAATCTGTGTAATATCGCAATCTATTGTATATCCTCATCTATTACACATAGCTCTACTGGCAACACTATCCGTATCAAATGAGCGAGCGTATTTTCTAGCGCTAGCGGTTATCTATTTTATATCGACTGGCTATAATATTGATTATCAATAACTATGCTCGTTTTTCTGAGTTGATACCATTATTACCTATCAAAAAACATTCAATAAGTACGATCAAGAACCATCATTAATAACAAAAAATTTCTACAATTCGTTATCTCCTTTTCCTAATAACAGCATTCAAACGGCTGTTGTTTATTCAAGACCACGCAATACGAGACACTTCATAATGCGTGTTAACCCTAAGTAATAGGGTCAGAACGCTACAAAAACTGTGCAACGGAACTGCGCATAGCTTATCACTGAGCTACAAAAACAGTGAGTGCGTGCTTAGTTAAAGGCTTGCTACAACTGTAGCGTTTCGCCATTACTATTATACCCACCCATAATAAGGACAAACTATGGTGACCCAAGTACAACAAGATTTGACAGGCAAGGTAGCCTTAATCACTGGTGCAGCTGCTGGTATTGGGCGTGACATTGCTGAGACTTATGCAAAAGCTGGTGCTCTGATCGGCGTCGCTGACATTAATCTTGAAGGCGCTCAAGAAACAGTCGATATGATTACCAAAGCTGGCGGTAAAGCGCTGGCAATCAATATGGATGTCAGATCTGAAGATGCTGTCAACAGTGGTACCAAACAGCTTGTCGATACCTTTGGTGGTATTGATATTTTGGTCTCAAACGCAGGTATTCAGCTTATTAATCCGATTAATAAAATGAGTTTCGACAACTGGAAAAACCTGTTAGCTATCCATCTAGATGGTGGTTTTTTAACCACTAAAGCGGCTGTAGAATATATGTATAAAGACAATAAAGGTGGCACGATTATCTATATCGGTTCAATTCATGCTCATGATGCGTCACTTTTTAAAGCACCTTACATTACTGCAAAGCACGGATTACTAGGTTTGTGCCGCGCCATTGCCAAAGAAGGTGCTCCGCATAATGTACGCTCGCATATGATTTCTCCAGGCTTTGTCAGAACGGCAATGGTTAATGAGCAAATACCACTACAGGCTACTGCAAAAGGTATCAGTGAAGAGGCTGTGATCAACGATATCTTACTTGCGAATACGCTCAATAAAGAGTTTACGACTATCGAAGATGTGTCGCAAACGGCACTGTTTTTGGCCGCTTTTCCAACCAATGTATTTACCGGTCAGTCTATCAATGCCAGTCATGGTTGGTGCATGAGATAAGTTTTTACTCCCATCATTTATAAGAACATTTATAAATAAGAAAATAATTTTTAGATTACCACAAAGCCAGTACTATTGGCATTGTGGTTTTTTTGTTCATCCAAAACCAGTTTATTCATACCCATACGAATTTGAATTGACTATCGCTTGCTAATAAAAAATCAATCCATTAACATCTTGTCTTCTATTGACTTGAGCCAATGATGTTGACTCTTTTTTATTATTGTTTGCTGCACCGCTTAAAGGTCGCTCGGAGTAAGAATAATGAATAGCAAAGATGTTGTAGAGACCTTAGCAAAGACATTAAGCTGTGCTACTGAACAACACGAATTTGAGCAGTCAGTCAATCAATTACAAGACTTGCGCCCCATCGATATTGCTGATGTGCTCGCACTTATGGAGTCTAAACTTGCTTGGCAATTATTAGAACGTCTATCTAATCGCTCCACCATTTTTTCTTATTTAGAGCCTGATGTTCAAGTTGCTATGGCGCATGAGTTTCCTCGGAATATCATGGCGATATTGGTAGGGGAGATGCCTGCTGATGAACGCACTGACTTATATAAACATTTAAACCAAGATCAGCGTGATGCTTTACTTCCAGCACTGGCACAGGCGCAGCGTGAAGATATTCGTAAACTGTCCGCTTATGAAGAGCGCACGGCTGGTGCTTTGATGACATCAGACTATGCTACTTTGAGTGCTCAGATGACGGTTGCCGAAGCTTTGCATGCTCTACGTTTGGAAGCGCCTGATGCTGAGACCATCTACCACACCTACGTAATTGACGACGAACGTAGGTTAATGGGGGTAGTGTCATTACGAGTATTGATTTTAGCGTCGCCTAATCAGGCTATTGCAGACATGATGATGAGTACTGTGGTGTCCTGTCATGTCGATGACGATCAAGAAGTAGTGGCTAAAACCATTGCACGATATGACTTGATTGCCCTGCCAATTATCGATAATAGTGGTGCTTTGGTAGGCATTGTTACCCATGATGATGCAATGGACGTTGCAAGTGATGAAGCCACTGATGACTTTCACAAGTCAGGCGGCATCTCAACTATGGTAGGCAAGCTCAAAGATGTTAGCATTCGGGTGCTATATCGTAAGCGCGTGTTTTGGTTGGTGTTTTTAGTATTTGGGAACTTACTATCAGGATTAAGCATCTCAAATTTTGAAGAGGTCATTGCAGCCAATCTGGTATTGGTGTTTTTCTTGCCATTACTGGTAGATAGTGGTGGTAACGCCGGATCGCAGTCTGCGACCTTAATGGTGCGCGCCCTAGCGACTGGGGATGTGGTCATGCGAGACTGGTTTTCACTACTAGCCAGAGAAGCTCTGGTCGCGCTCATGCTTGGTGCTACGATGGCAGTGGCTATCTCTATCATCGGTTACATACGCGGTGATGCTGTGGTATCACTAGTGCTTGCGCTTAGTATGATGTCCGTGGTTATGATCGGCTGTGTGATTGGTATGAGCCTTCCTTTTGTGCTCAATAAACTAGGGTTTGACCCTGCTACTGCGAGTGCACCTTTAATTACCTCAGTATGTGACGCCTCAGGTGTGCTTATCTACCTCTTTATTGCTTCACAATTTTTGTCCATTTAACAAGCTAAATATAGATACAATAATCATCGACACCAGTATTTAAGTTAAAAGGCAGAAAAAACAGATTGTACAGGGCCTTGTACGATTAGCGTTGTGGTTTTTTTATCCTTGTAATTGAGCTACACTGTCACGATAAAAGGTTTGGCTAAAAAGCTCATAGACTATCTGGTTTTTCATATTTATAGCATTGTTAACTGAGCTCTTTTACCATGTCCACCCACTTTTATAGGCAGTAATAGTAGCTATGTTTAACTTTATAAAAAAAATAACGTCAGAAAAACCTGAGACTCCCAAGCAACAGGCAGAACGTGATAGTGCAGTAGATAAAGTACTACTGGGCTATGAAGTAGGTACTGTTAGCATTGCTACCATGATAACAGGGCTTGAGCGCAGCGGTAACCAGCTAACCTTAGACTTACGGTTGCCACAAGATAGTGATCCTGAAACCATTCAGCAAGAGCTTGGACAACTGCTGCATCCGCATGGTATCCAAACGATCCATATGAATGTGCGCCTGCCTGCACCAGCAAAAGGTGACGGAGCAAGCTTACCGAAACAGATGCCAAAGACGACCGATGCAATGGCTAAGCAAGATAAGTCAAGCGTACAGTCACATACAGACAGCGAACCACCCATAACGAAAGCGGCGCCAACTCAAGCTTCACTAGCAGCACATCCGCGTATTCGACATATTATCGTAGTAGCGTCAGGCAAAGGCGGCGTCGGTAAATCAACCACCACCGTTAATATTGCCTTGGCTTTAAAAGAGCTTGGCAACCGTGTTGGTGTGCTTGATGCTGATATTTATGGGCCTAGTATGCCAACGATGCTGGGCGTCGCTGATGTAAAACCGCAACTAGAAAATGAGCAGTTTGTTCCTGTTGACGCGCATGGCTTAGCGATGCTATCTATAGGTAGCTTGCTTGATAGTGATAATACACCTGTCGCTTGGCGCGGACCAAAAGCCACAGGTGCGCTCATGCAGCTATATAACCAAACCAACTGGCCACAGCTAGACTATTTGGTCATTGATATGCCGCCAGGTACGGGTGATATTCAGCTGACGCTTGCACAGCGTATTCCAGTGACTGGCGCAGTGATTGTAACGACGCCGCAGCATATTGCCTTACTTGACGCGCAAAAAGGTGTTGAGATGTTCAACAAAACCAGTATTCCAGTACTTGGTGTGGTTGAAAATATGGCATTGCATACTTGTAGCAACTGTCATCATACCGAAGCCATCTTTGGTATTGGAGGCGGTGAGCTTATCGCTGAGCAATATCACGTGCCGCTATTAGGTCAGCTGCCACTCGCCAGCGGTATTCGTGCGCAAGTGGATAAAGGTGAGCCAAGCGTTTTAGCTAATGATGAGTTCGCATCCTATTATCTGAACATTGCTAAGAACATTGAAGCCAATATTAGTAAGTTTGCTAAACCTGTCGATGATAAGCGTATATTTTAACCGACAATTAACTTAAGTAGGTTTAAAAAAGCCAGCTTAAGCAATTTTGTGATTACTCTATAAATTGATCTATCAATTCCGTATAATCGTCGCTATTAAAAATTTTGAGGAATAACAATGTCTATCAAGTCTGACCGCTGGATTCGTAAAATGGCTGAAGAACATGGTATGATCGAGCCATATGAGGCGGGTCAAGTACGCTTTAATGATGCAGGTGAGCGTCTGGTTAGTTACGGTACTTCAAGCTATGGTTATGACGTGCGCTGTGCACCTGAATTTAAGGTCTTTACTAACGTCCATTCGGTAGTCGTTGACCCTAAAAATTTCGATGAAAAAAGCTTTATCGACATTGTTGGTGATGAGTGTATTATTCCGCCAAATTCTTTTGCATTAGCACGTACGATGGAATATTTTCGTATTCCACGTGATGTATTGACTATATGTCTTGGTAAATCGACTTATGCACGCTGCGGTATCATCGTCAACGTGACGCCGCTTGAGCCTGAGTGGGAAGGGCACGTCACTTTAGAGTTTAGTAATACTACCAATTTACCTGCACGTATTTATGCGGGGGAAGGTGTGGCACAAATGTTGTTTTTCCAAAGTGATGCAGATGATGTCTGCGAGACCAGCTATAAAGATCGTGGCGGTAAATATCAAGGTCAACGCGGTGTGACATTACCGAGAACTTGATTTGAGTTGTAAAACTTTAAATAGACAATAAAAAAGCTGGGCGTATTAAATACGTCCAGCTTTTTTGTATTTTGCCATTTACTATTTTAAGACTTTTAAACCCGCTTTATTATTACGTTTCGGCTTGGACTCGGTAGCTGTGCTCTTTTTAGACGTACCTACAGAGTCTTCTTCAGGATCATAATTTTCATATTCGCTCGGGTCAAAAAACATACCTTGTGAGTTTTCTTTTGCATAGATACCCATGACGGCAGGTAGTGGCACCCAAATCTCTTGCGATACTCCGCCAAAACGTGCACTAAAGTGAATATAATCATTCTCCATACTCATATTACCAGTAGCGCGGCTAGCGATATTAAGCACGATACGGCCATCCTGTACGTGTTCGGTTGGTATTTGCACGTTTTTGGCAGTGGCATCAACCATTAAATATGGTGTCAGGGCGTTGTCCTCTATCCATTGATATAGCGCACGCACCATATAGGGACGAGTTGGGGTAATAGACGTGGTTTCGCTCATCTGATGGTTTCCTATATTTTTTGGTTTTTGATTAATAAAGTAATTTTATATGGCTTTTAGCTAACGGATAAGGATAAACTTACTTAGCTTATACTGGGTCAGTTGCTATTCTAGGACAGCTATATAAAGTTATCTAATTAGCGAACACTTTTTTGAAAGCTATTACGCTCAAAAAGCCGCGTTTGATAGTCTAGTAAAGGACGACTAATTGCACGTGGTAGCTCGATACCCATCTCGTCCAGTCGCCATAATAAAGGCGCCAATAGCACATCACACCATCCAAATTCATCTGACATAAAGTATGATTTATGAGCAAATAGTGGTGATAGGGTAATTAATGAATCAGTCAGCTGTTTTTTTGCTGAGGCTGCTTGCGTTTTGTTAAAGCTATCTGGATGTTTAAGCAAGCGTTTACCAAGCACTAACCAATCATGTTGAATACGCCAAGCTAACTGACGAAACTGCGCACGTTCTTGAGGCGTATCAGGCAACAGTTTATTTGCATGATAACGCTCTTCTAAATACTCAAAAATCACGTTAATCTCATATAGTGAGATTTCGCGCTGCTGTAACACAGGCAATGTATGATAAGGGTTCAGTTCAGTAAGGTCTTCAGGGCGCTCTGAGTGTAAACGTGACAAATAATAATCAAGCTTTTTTTCTTCAAGCAACAGGCGTACCACATGACTGTCGTAGCCATCATCAGCATATAAAATCAGCTGACTACTCGGAATGTCATTCGCATCAATCATGAGAGCCTAATGTTAATAGTTGAGGGTGTCATCGTAAACAAAGTTACCCTGTTTATCAAGGTAGCGTGCGTAAACATTATATACTGCTAGAGTTTATATAGTCACAGCAAGTCTATTTTATTTCTAAGATAGATTTTATTGAACTTTAAAACAATGCAAAAAAGGCACTACCTAAGTAGTGCCTAGTTTATACTGAATTTCTACATCTTTAACGTCTACTTATTTTATTATTTCACGTCTTTCCAAAACTCTTTATTAAGCAAGTAAACTGGAATGAGTAGTACCAATAAGAATAAGATGACAAAAAAACCAATTACTTGACGGTCATGACGGGCAGGTTCAGCCATCCATGCCATAAAATTCACCAAGTCACCGACTTCAGATTCGAATTCTTCAGCACTTAACTCTTCTTGCATATTATGCAATACATGAGGCATGGCCGCATTTGCCAGTACTAAGTTGTTAGCCCCCCAAGGACGGCTAGGATCTTCATAAAACGATAGTAAGTATGTATAAACCCAATCATCACCACGCAGTCTGGTTTCAAGCGTTAAATCTGGTGGTGCAGCACCAAACCATGACGCTTGAATCTCAGGATCAATTTCAGCATTGATATGATCACCGATTTGATCAGTGGTTACCATCAAGTACTTTTCTACAAGCTCAGGTGGTATTTCAAGATCTTTAGCAATACGTGAATGACGGACGTACTGTGCAGAATGACAACCTGCACAGTAGTTCATAAATATTTTTGCACCGTTTTGTAGCGAGCCCTTATTAGTAAAATCAATAGGCGCTGTACTACAGGCTAAGTGTTCTTCAACGCCTTCGGCATTGACAAAAGTCCCGCATCCGCCGCCGCCTGCTGCCAGTGCCGTACCAGCAGTCAAGGTCAATGCCGCGCCTAAGCCTAAACCTGTTAAGGATTTTGTTAGCGTGTTCATTAGTGACCTCCGGTAACACGTTCTGGTGGCTGTTTACACTTCTCGATAGCAGTGTAAATCGGCATCAACAAGAAAAACAAGAAATACAAGATTGTAAAGACACGGGCCATGATAGTCGCCGTTGGTGTCGCAGGCGTAGCACCTAAATAACCCAGTACAATGAAGCTAATAGCAAACACAGTTAATGCAATCTTAGACAAGATACCTTTATAACGTATAGAGCGTACTGGTGATCTATCAAGCCATGGTATTAAGAATAGCACGGCAATTGCGCCACCCATTGCAATAACACCGCCAAGTTTATTTGGAACAGCACGTAAGATTGCATAAAAAGGCGTGTAATACCATACAGGTGCAATATGTTCAGGTGTTTTTAGTGAATTCGCTGTTTCAAAGTTTGGTGGCTCTAGGAAGAAACCGCCGCCTTCTGGGAAGAAGAACACTACAGCAAAGAAACAGATAAAGAAGACAACAATACCGATCATGTCATGCACGGTGTAATAAGGATGGAACTCAATACCATCTAATGGCACACCATTTTTATCTTTAAGCTTTTTAATATCGATACCGTCTGGGTTGTTTGAACCCACATGATGCAAGGCAACGATATGCATAAAGACTAAGCCCACAAGTACTAGAGGAATAGCAACGACGTGTAGCGCAAAGAAACGGTTTAACGTAATACCTGAGATAATATAATCACCACGAACCCATTCAGCAAGGCCATCACCAATCACAGGAAGCGCGGCAGGAAGGTTTAAGATAACCTGTGCACCCCAGAATGACATGTTGCCCCAAGGCAGTAGGTAACCGAAGAAACCTTCAGCCATCAACGCCAAATAAATTCCCATCCCGATCAGCCAAATAAGCTCACGAGGCTTTTGGTATGAACCATAAAGCAAGGCACGGAACATATGCAAGTAGACTACAACGAAGAAGGCTGAAGCACCAGTCGAATGCATATAGCGAATAAGCCAACCGCCTTTCACATCACGCATGATATATTCAACAGACGCAAACGCGCCTTCAGCACTTGGGTTGTACATCATCGTAAGCCAAATACCGGTCACCAATTGGTTGACCAATACCACCATTGACAATACGCCAAAAAAGTACCAAAAGTTAAAATTCTTTGGCGCATAGTACTTTGACATGTGGTATTCATAGGTTTCGGTCGCAGGAAAGCGTGCGTCCACCCAATGCATTAACTTTTTACCCATACTCATGTTAAGCCTCCCCAACCGTCAAGATAGTACCATCCATACTATATTCTGGGATGGGTAAGTTAAGCGGTGCCGGAACGCCACTATAGACACGACCCGCTAGGTCGTATTTAGAACCGTGACAAGGACAGAAAAACCCACCATACCAGTCATTGCCACCTAAGTCGGCTGCACCAACGTCAGGACGATAGTTCGGTGCACAGCCCAAATGCGTACAAACGCCTTCTACCACCAGTATACCCGGTTCAAGAGAGCGAGTAGGATTGACACAGTATTCAGGTTGTAGCGATGCACTAGAATCAGGGTCAGATAACAGCGGTTTTACTGATTCAAGCGTACCTATCATGTCTTCAGTGCGCTTAACCACAAAAATAGGTTTGCCACGATATTTGACGACGATCATTTGTCCATCTTCGATAGAACTGATGTCTTGAGTAACTGCCGCTCCGGCAGCTTCTGCTTTAGCACTTGGGGTCCAAGAACGAACAAAAGGTGTTGCTACAGCAGCTACCCCAGCTGCACCAATTGCGGCAGTCGAGGCAATAAGAACTCTACGACGTTGTACATTAACGCCTTCGGCTTGGCTCATTAATACTTCCTCCAGGTGAATGAAATGGGATTATCCCACACTGGGTTTGTGACTTAGAAATTTACAATACAAATATATAAGCCACGTTAGCTGTGCCTAATTTTGCTAATTGTTGCTATTCTAAGCTATTTTGGTCATAAAATAAATTAATGTGTCAAAAATAAAACGACTCTGACAACACATTGTTTATAGCTATAGTCTTATGAAAAAGTCACAGCCAAATCAAAGCTGAAACCTTATTATATTAAAATCCGATTGCAATAATCACCTTAAAATTAATAAGGATATTCAAAGACCAAGAATGATACTCGAAATTAGGGCAATGTTCACTAACTTTCCATAGATTTACTATCATTTGGTTCACCTAAACATATTCCAAACCTGCTTATCTATGATTTGTTACTATGGTCTATTCATAAACCTAGGTAAGTTGCTTTTGTAGACTGATCTAATTTAACAATGCTCTAATTGTTTTCGAGGGCTTCCCAACGTTCAAGCATATTCATTATCTCATCTTCGATCACTAATAAGCGCTCGCTTGCAACGGTTGCAGCGTCGAAGTCTTCGGTGAACCATGAACCATCCGCTAGTTTCTCTTGTAATTGAGTTTGTTCTTGCTCAAGAGTAGCAATCTGTTTTGGTAGGTTATCAAGCTCACGCTGCTCATTAAAATTTAATTTTTTAGCTGTTTTTTTAGGTTTGTTTTCCGCTGCTGACTTATTGGTAGATTTGGTATTTTCAGAGGCTTTATTTGCAGATTTGGCCGCATGAGCAGCTTGAACACGTTTTTTCTGTATCAAATATTCTTGATAACCACCTACATACTCTTTAACCACACCTTTGCCATTTTCGTCTTGGTCAAATACCCAAGTAGAGGTGACCACGTTGTCCATAAACGAGCGATCATGGCTGATAAGGAGAATGGTACCGTTAAAACTGCTGACCGATTCTTCTAATAGCTCAAGGGTTGCCATATCTAGGTCGTTGGTTGGCTCATCAAGCACTAGGATATTGGCAGGTTTTAGCAGTTGTTTGGCCAGTAAGACACGATTACGCTCACCACCTGATAGAGCTTTAACCGGGGTACGTGCACGCTCAGGCGCAAATAAGAAATCTTGTAAATAACTCATGATGTGGGTTTTACGACCACCAACTTCGATAAAGTCTGAGCCTTCTGATACATTTTGAGCGACAGTTGCTTCAAGATCCAGCTGATCTCGTAGTTGATCAAAAAAAGCGATTTGCAAATTTGTCCCAAGCTCAACGCTACCAGTCTTGGTTACCTCATCATCAGACATGTCGAGTAGGGCTTTAATAAGTGTGGTTTTGCCTGCACCATTTGGACCTATAATGCCGATTTTATCACCGCGCATAATAGTGGTTGTAAAATTATCAACCAACACATTACCGTCATACTCTAGATGCAGGTTTTTAACCTTACAGACCAGCTTGCCACTTTTTTCACCTTCACCCATAGTAATGTTAACATTACCAACTTGCTCACGGCGTGCGCTACGCTCTTCACGTAATGCTTTTAATTCACGAACGCGGCCTTCATTACGGGTACGACGTGCTTTAATGCCTTGACGAATCCATACTTCTTCTTGCGCCAGTTTTTTATCAAAATTGGCATTGTTCTTTTCTTCTGCTAGTAACTGCTGCTCTTTAAGTTCTTGATAACGGGCATAACCTTTTGCGCCCTGAGTCACGTCATAGCTTGTCAGCTGCCCGCGGTCGAGCTCTACAATGCGAGTCGCAAGCTTATCAACGAATGCTCTATCGTGAGTGACAAACAGTAGAGTTAGGCCTTGCCAGTCGAGCAAGAAGCGCTCTAACCACTCAATACTATCAACGTCTAAATGGTTGGTCGGCTCATCTAATAAGAGCATATCAGGCTTGGTCACTAATGCCCGCGCCAGTAACACACGGCGCTTACGACCACCAGATAAAGAGGATAAATCATCTTCAGGATCAAGCCCCATCGTTGTAATTAACCGTCTTGCTTCGCGCTCTAGATCCCAGCCATGCACAGCGTCGATATCATGTTGCAACGTTGCCATACGCTCGCACGCATCCATATCGCCATTTGCGCATAGGTCAGTTTGCTGATTGTATTTAATCAGTAAATCAGCGGTATGGCGGCTACCACCCATGACGATGTCGAGTATTTTACCACTGGTTTCAGGTACATCTTGCTCAAGCATCGCTACGCTTGCACTACCATTGATGATGATTTCACCACTATCAGGCTGTAAAGAGCCGTTGATGAGTTTGAATAAAGTAGATTTACCTTCACCATTGCGGCCGATCAAACAGACGCGCTCACCTTCATTAATGCTAAAATCAATACCATCGAGGACAGGGGCGACGCCAAAGGCGAGATGAATATTTTTTAAATGTATCAGTGCCATAAATTATCTTAAGCTTATATATAGTGATAAAAACAATGAGTGGACAATAGAGGTTTAAAGAATATTGCCAAATTGTTAACAGTATAACATGCTGCTAGATGACTTTAGTGTAAGCAAGGACTTTTTATCACCTCTATTATGATTAAAATTTTAGTAAGATGGTTTTGATTCCTGTGTTAATGCTTTGTTCCCTATAAATGACCTATAATATAAGCTCCATGCTACAAATAATTATGACAATGAGATAAGTATGAAGACAGCATCAAAGAATAATGCAAACCAAAAAGATCATGCAATAGAACTATCTGAACTACAAACACAAATGGTCGATCTACAAATGAGCATGGCGCATCTTGAATTGACTGTAGAGCGACTTGATGAGGTAATTGCTCGTCAAGACCAGCATATTCATACGTTACAGCGTCAGCTCCAACTGGTCTATAAGCAAGTAGAAAGCCAGAGGACTGACGACGGCATTGCACCATTCGATGTAATAGCAGATAGACCACCGCATTACTAGCGCGTATAGCTATAACTAGCTATAACTAGCTATAAAAACAGATCAAGTTCTCTAAACTATTATATTCATCTATATACATAAAAACACTCTTTTATGACTATTTAGTCATAAAAGAGAAATAATATTTTTTTTCAGTTGTTTTAGTGTGCCAAAAACTTTACTATCTTTGACTTCGGATACTGCTTACTTGTCTACATAGGACAAAGTAGTAAAACAATGCGGACGTTTGGAGATAGACAATGCGCGCAATTTTTCATTTAAAAACTCTCACAGTAGCTGTTGCAGCTCTTTCTATCGCTAGCGTTGCTAGCGCTGCTGGTCTTGATCGCTCAGGTCAAGATATTACTGCATTTTTACAAGATGGCACTTATGCAGAAACCGTCTATACCTATATTAATGCTGATGTCACAGGCTATGACAATGCAGTGGTACGCTCTAATGATGAAAGCTATGTACAAGGCAGAAAAATAGATGATATCGCGGAATCCTACGACTTTTTTCGGTATGGTGTAAAAACCGACATCAATGACACCTTTAGTATTGGCGTGTTATACGACGAGCCATTTGGTGCTGCTGCTCTTTACAGTGGTGACAACAACTTTGTTTCAATCGACGATGCCGATACGATTGTTGCAGGTGGATCAGGAGGAGACATTCCGAATGTTGCAACACTCAATGGTGCAATCGCTCAGGCTAAAGGCGCTCTAGCTAATCCAAATATACCAGACGCTGCTAAGCCAGATATAGCAGAAGGGCTGGCTCAACTAGAAATTCTAAAAGGAGCAGCAGATGCAGCAGGTGAGGCGACCAATGTTGAAGTACGTAGCCACAGCCTAACGGGTATATTGGGCATGAAGCTTGGTCAAAACAAAAACTTCCAAGTGTATGGTGGCCCAGTTGCACAGCGCATAGAAGCTAATGTAAAGCTACGTGGTGCTGCTTATGGTCCAGCTTCGGGCTATACTGCGAATATCAACCCTAGCCAAGATTATGGTTGGTTAGCTGGAGCTTCATACAGCAAGCCTGAAATTGCTTTAAAAGCTGCTCTGACTTATCGATCTGAGATTGATCACAAAACCCAGATTGGCGAAAGTTTTGATGTAGGCGTTGGTAATTCAATTGAAATTACCACACCAAAATCAGTCAATTTAGACTTCCAAACAGGTGTTAATCCAACGACACTGGCGACTGCAAAAGTGCGCTGGGTACCTTGGGATGACTTTGCAATTACACCACCAAACTACAATGAAGTTAGTAAAACTCTGACTGGAGATGACAAAGGTTTAGATTTAGTCAGCTATGATGATGAGCAATGGGTTGTTGAGCTTGGATTGGCCAAACGCCTAACACCAGCTCTAGCAGTTAGTGGTACAGTTGGCTGGGATAGCGGAGCAGGTGACCCAGTCACGTCTTTAGGTCCTATCGAAGGCTACTATAGTGCAGGTCTTGGTGCCAAATACAATGTCACCGAAAACTGGGCAGTATCAGCAGGCGGTAAATATTTATGGTTTGGTGATGCAAAAGGTAAGACACCAACCCAAGATATCGTCAGCAACTTTGAAGACAACGACGGTTATGTACTAGGGGTTAAAGTTTCTTACCAAGCGCAATAGTGCTAAGAATTGCACGTCTATCTCGATGCAGCAATAGTCATCTAATACTTATTATTTAATGATAAAAAAGCGATCCAATAAGGGTCGCTTTTTTATTGGTCTTTATAAATTAAACTTATTTATTGAAAGCGTTCTTGACAGTATAAATTTGGTTGACAAGAAGTCGGTATGCATAAGTTATTCGGTTAGAAAAATATTAATAATATTCACTTAAGTGCATAATAATAATTAAGAACTGTCCAGTCATATTTGAGAAATAAAGTACTTTAAGTGTTGTCTTAGTGTGAGAAAGCCATTACTATTCAAATTAGGAGACCGTTTAAATAATAGGTATGGAAGGAGATTGTTCTGACCTACTGATTATAGGAACGGTAAAACAACGAGGACGTTTGGAGATATACAATGCGCACTACCTTTCATTTAAAAACACTTGCGGTAGCGATCGCAACGCTTTCTGTAGCCAGCGTAACAAACGCTGCTGGCCTTGATCGCTCGGGTCAAGATGTCACTGCTTTCTTCCAAGATGGCGTTTATGCCGAATCTGTCTATACTTACATTGATGCTGACGTTAGTGGTAGAGATAGCGCAAATAATGTGCCTAGCAGTAATACTTATGTTGAAGGTGGTGACACTGGTGATATTGCTGAATCTTATGATTTTTTCCGTTATGGCGTAAAAGCAGATATCAATGATACCTTTAGTATCGGTCTTTTATATGATGAGCCATTTGGTGCTGCTGCTGAATATACTGGTGATAGTAATTTCGTTTCAAAAGGCGATATTAATGCTTCTATCACTCAGTTAACTAATGGACGAGTGAATGCTGCGACTATTGGAGATGCTATTCAAGGTTTAACTGAAGATGCTCAAGCCGCTGGTGCAGAAGCGCAACGACTTGGACAGTTAGCTGCAACAGCTACAGATCCACAAGTCGCACAAGATTTTGCACGACAAGCCGAAGAACAAGCAGAAGCAGCACAAGGTTTTGTGGACGATGCTACTAATCTTGGTACTGCAGGTGCAATAGCACAAGCTGAGGCAGGTAATGCAGGTGAAAATACCAATGTAGAGGTTCGTAGCCAAAGCTTAACAGGACTTCTAGGTATGAAGTTCGGTGCTAATAAAGAGTTCCAATTATATGGTGGTCCGGTCGCTCAGCGTATTGAATCTGAAGTAAAACTGCGCGGATTGGCTTATGGTCCAGCGACTGGCTATACTTCAAGCAGTAATCCTGATATGGATTATGGTTGGATCGCAGGTATGTCATATAGCAAACCTGAAATTGCTTTAAAAGCGGCACTGACATATCGTTCTGAGATTGACCATGATATGAATATAGCCGAAACATATCCGCTAGCTGGCGTTCTAGCTGGTGATCCTGCCGCAGCCAATCAAAGCAGTAAGTACGAAATCACGACCCCAGAATCGGTCAATTTTGATTTCCAAACCGGTATCAATCCAACGACTTTAGCCACAGCAAAAGTACGCTGGGTACCTTGGGGTGATTTTAAAATAACACCGCCATTATATAATGAAGTCAGTAAAAACAACGAACTGTATGCAGAAGATGGTTTAAACTTAGTTGATTATGATGACGATCAATGGCAGGTAGAGCTGGGCTTGGCTAAGCGTTTAGCACCTGCGTTAGCAGTAAATGGTACTATTGGTTGGGATAGTGGTGCTGGAGATCCTACGACGTCATTAGGACCTGTCGAAGGCTACTACAGTGTTGGTCTGGGCGCTAAGTATAATGTCACTCCAGAATGGGCCGTATCAGCTGGTGGAAAATACTTATGGTTCGGTGATGCTCAAGGTGCATTGCCAACTGACAAAATCGTTGCTGATTTTGATGACAACGACGGTTATATCGTCGGTGTGAAGCTATCATACCAAGCAAAACAAGATTTTTAATCTAACCATAAAAGACCTAACTTATAAGTTGTACTATATTTTATAAAAAAAGCGATCCATAATGGGTCGCTTTTTTATGGTTATTATCAACGCGTCTTTTTTATTTCGAACTTACTATAAAAATTATAATTATAAAGACCATATCTGTTGCATGCTCTCACAAACCATATAACATCATTAAATCAATTTCATGCTTGTAGTATAGGTCAAGCTACATTTCTTATTCGTTAAAACGGCTTGTATTAAGTAAATAATTACTAATAAGAAACTGACAACAAAAAACCTCGTCAATAGTGACGAGGTTTTTTTATAGCGATAGGACGGTCTATAAGCTTATTTGTTTAAGTTTAGCTCCATCTCTTTATACTTAGCAGATACTGAAGGTCTTGGACCGCCAGTCATCATACTAACTACAAAAATAGCAATGGTACTTAAGATAAAGCCTGGAACAATAGCGTACAACCAGCTATTTAATGCCACACCATTCATCTCGAATGGACCATAGACCCATAAAATAACCGTCAATGCACCAACAACCATACCAGCAACGGCACCGTTACGGTTCATACCGCGCCAAGTAAGACTGAAGATAACCAGTGGTCCAAACGCTGCACCAAATCCTGCCCAAGCATTAGAAACCAAGTTCAATACCGAGCTATCTGGATCAGACGCTAGGAAAATAGCAACTACAGCGACGATAATAACTGAGATACGACCAACCAATACTTGACGGGCTTCTGGTGCATCTTTGTCAAAGAATAATTTATAGACATCTTTTGTTAGTGAGCTTGATACCACCAATAGCTGAGATGAGATAGTACTCATAATAGCAGCTAAAATAGCAGCCAATAAGAAACCTGACACCAATGGATGGAATAAAAACTGCGTAAATACTAAGAAAATAGTCTCGGGGTCATCGAGAGTCATAGCAGTTTTTTGTACATAAGCACGGCCAGCAAAACCAGTCATCAATGAACCAATAAGACTAACGACCATCCAGCTCATACCAATATTACGTGCTGTCGGTACATCTTTAACTGAACGAATAGCCATAAAACGTACAATAATATGGGGTTGACCAAAATAACCAAGCCCCCATGCCATCAAGGAGATGATACCAATAACAGTCATACCACTAGTAACATTTAGCAGATTTGTATCAATATTTCCAACCGCCTGTGTAGTAGCTGAAATGCCACCAAGATCGGTAAAGGCAACGATCGGCACGATGACCATCGCAAATAACATGATGATACCTTGCACAAAGTCAGTCATTGAAACTGCTAAGAAACCACCAAATAAGGTGTAGGCGACAACAACACCAGCCGTTACCCAAAGTCCCATGCTATAAGATAAATTGAGTGAGCTCTCAAAAAGCTTACCACCGCCAACTAAGCTTGCAGCAGTATAAACGGTAAAGAACAAGATGATAACCAATGCTGATATGACACGTAGCATGTGCGACTTGTCTTCAAAGCGATTGGCAAAATAGTCGGGTAGAGTAATTGCATTGTCAGCAACTTCGGTATAAACGCGTAGACGCGGGGCGACGATAATATAGTTCAATAAGGCACCAAGTGTTAAACCAAGTGCAATCCAGACACTGACCACACCGTCGGCATACATATACCCAGGTAGACCTAGTAATAGCCAACCTGACATGTCTGATGCGCCTGCTGATAAGGCTGTGACAGCAGGGCCTAGGTTACGGCCACCGAGCATATAGCCTTCAGTATCGTTTGCTTGTTTAAAGTAGGCGTAAATGCCAATCCCAATCATTACCAAAAAATAGGCGCCAAGTGATATTAGCACGCCACTAGAAATCCCATTCATATAAACTGTCCTTAACCAACATTGTTGGTTTTAATTATATTTAACTATAAAATCTTACGATTAAAAGACGATGTATAAAGACAAAAAAAGCCATTAAGTAGAACAAAATGGCTTTTTGCTTATAGTCAGTACTTACTTATAGTTTTATATGATTGATGCTGTTTTTACCTATAACATCGCGTTATCAACCATTAATTAAATTACCTAATTTAAGTCGTTTTAATCAATCGTTGTGGACAAAATCAATCATTTAAAACTGTCAACTCTGCATCTTATACAAATAGAGTATGCAAAATTTAGGAAAGTTCAACCATAAAGCACCATTCTTAAAGACTATTACTGATAATATCTATGATTAATGAACCGCTTATTACAATAAACGATTAATAAAACAGTATTGTTTGCTATCGTAACTTACTCAAACCATTCAATAGGTGAGTATCAGTGTTATTATGGTAACTATATGTTATGAACATAAACTTGAGCGTATTATAACGTATAGAGATTATAATTGCGAACCACTGCTTTTCATGTGGGTCGCTAACTACCAAATAACATTATTTGGTAGATTTATTTGCTGACTGTATTGGTAGCTATGTTCAGTAGGCCCCATTACTAATCGATAGGAGCAAGCAATTCTAACAGTGCCTCAACGCTACTTGAGCGTGTAAGCTTTGGATTGATAACGACGCCTAGATAGCGCTGTAGCTCAATATTATCGGCCATATTAATACGTTCTAAATCTTGACTGATTAACGTTTGCGGTAATACAGACCATCCAAGTCCTACCGACACTAACATACGAATAGATTCTAGAGGGTTGGTACTCATTGTCGCATAAGGTTTTAAATTGTGTTTGGCGAACTCTGCCAAAGTAATTTGACTAGTAAAAGTATTAGCAGAGGGCAGAATAGCAGGATAATGAGCCAACTGCTCTAAAGTTACATTGGTTTTTGTGGCTAATGGCGACAGCGTACCTGTCATAAAATATAATGGATCTGACCACAATGTATGATAGGTTAGACGCTTATCATAAACAGGTGGTAACGTCAAAAAAGCCAAAGATAAATTGCCATCAAGAACCGCTTTGTGCGCTTCTTCTGAATCCACAAAATGGACTTCGAGCTGTACAGCAGGATAACTTTGGATAAAATCTTTTAGCACTGGTGCAAGATGATGCAAACCAATATGATGACTGGTACCGATGACCAACTTGCCAGAGACCATTTGCTTAGAGTGTTGCAAGTTTATTTTAAAATTTTCATAATCTTCTAACCAGCGTTTGGCATGTGGTAGCATCTCACTTGCTGCTTGAGTCGGTACGATACCTCGACCTACTGTATCAAAAAGGACGATATTGAACTCGTCCTCTAGGTTTTTGATACGTTTACTGACAGCAGGTTGAGTGATAAATAGCTTTTCTGCTGCGCCTGAGATGCTACCTGTTTGCATAACAGTCACAAACGTCGTCAAATTAGTGGTATTCACACCGATGTCCTTAGCTTCAAAATAAGCTATAAATAAAAGTTGGCTTGTCTATTCGTTATATATTAGAAATAAAAGTTTGTGAATAGATAAAAATCATCAATTATTATTATAGAATTAGGCTGCTATAATCACAAGGTATCAAAGTACTTTTTGATGTTTTTATTTTAATCGCTTGATAACTTGTCGATGAACGACGTCCGAATAAAATAACCGTTATCAAAGTAACCTTAAGAAAGAGCAAAGAGCTTTATGCGGCCAAAAACGTTTAGCATGCGCTAGATACAGTGGCATTTCATCATAGACAATTAGCAATTAACAAAGGATAGCAACATGGCCGGTCACACGTTATACGACAAACTTTGGAATGCGCATGAAGTCACACAGCGCGATGATGGTTCGAGCTTAATTTATATCGATCGTCATTTATTGCATGAGGTAACAAGTCCGCAGGCATTTGAAGGATTGGAGCTTGCTAATCGTACCCCATGGCGTTTGTCGGCTAACATTGCTAGTCCTGATCATAACGTACCTACAGTGGTCAAAGAGCGACTTGAAGGGGTCTCTGGTATCAAAGACAAGGTATCGCGTTTGCAGGTCGTAACGTTAGATGATAACTGCGCTAAATTCGATATTGCTGAATTCACCATTAACGATACTCGTCAGGGTATTTTGCACGTGGTTGGTCCTGAACAAGGCTTGGTACTTCCAGGCATGACGGTAGTGTGTGGTGATTCGCATACTGCAACCCATGGTGCGCTTAGTTGTCTTGCTCATGGCATCGGTACCTCTGAGGTAGAGCATGTGCTTGCAACCCAGTGTTTAATTACCAAAAAAATGAAAAACATGCAAATCCGCGTGAATGGTGAACTTGGTGCTGGCGTGACCTCAAAAGATGTGGTACTTGCCATTATTGCCAAGATCGGGACTGCTGGTGGCAACGGTCATGCCATTGAGTTTGCAGGCAAAGTATTTGAAGATATGAGTATGGAGGGGCGCATGACTGTCTGCAATATGGCAATTGAGGCAGGCGCACGCGTGGGTATGGTAGCTGTAGATGACACAACGATTGATTATGTTAAAGGTCGTCCTTATGCGCCAACTGATGAGCAGTGGGAGCAAGCAGAGGCTTACTGGCGTACATTGTTTTCGGACGATGATGCCAAGTTTGATACGATTATAGAGATTGATGGTAGTCAGATTGCCCCGCAAGTGTCTTGGGGCACATCGCCTGAGATGGTCGTTGATATTACTCAGTCGGTACCCACACCTGATCAGGCTGCTGATGAGACGCAGCAAGAGGGTTGGTTACGTGCTTATACCTATATGGGGTTGCAGGCAGGTCAGCCGATTACTGATATCCAACTTGATCGGGTCTTCATAGGCTCTTGTACCAACTCACGTATAGAGGATTTGCGGGACGCAGCAGCAGTGATTAAGGGTCGTAAAATTGCAGATACGATCAAAGAAGCCATCGTAGTAGCAGGCTCTGGACAAGTAAAACGACAAGCCGAAGCCGAAGGGTTAAACACGCTATTTACTGATGCAGGTTTTGAGTGGCGAGAGCCAGGTTGTTCAATGTGCCTTGCGATGAATGCAGACAAGCTTGAACCAGAAGAGCACTGTGCTTCGACGTCTAACCGTAACTTTGAAGGTCGTCAAGGTACTGGCGGACGTACGCATTTGGTCAGTCCTGCGATGGCCGCCGCCGCTGCATTGGCTGGTCACTTTGTGGATGTACGTACTTTTTAGTTGATAGACAATTGCGTTGTTTAAGCTGCGCATCCGTCACAACGCGTCTGATACTGATTGTATAAAACTATTTATTTATGTCGATAATACATCATGGGTTGATTTTGCCAATCAGTATCTACCAACACTACTGAGAATACGATAGGAACTATTATGCAAGCTTATAATACTCAAACGGGTATCGTCTGTCCGCTAGATCGCGCAAACGTCGATACCGATCAAATTATCCCTAAACAGTTTTTGAAGTCTATTAAGCGTACTGGTTTTGGCGTCAACTTATTCGATGACTGGCGTTATTTAGATGAAGGCTACCCAGGTCAGGACAACAGCACGCGTCCAATAAATCCAGAGTTTGTACTAAATCAGCCACGCTATCAAGATGCCGTTATTTTACTTGCCCGCAAGAATTTTGGCTGTGGCTCTAGCCGTGAGCATGCGCCTTGGGCGTTGTCTGAGTATGGTTTTCGTACGGTCATTGCCCCAAGTTTTGCTGATATTTTTTATAATAATTGCTTTAAAAATGGCATGCTTCCCATTATTTTGGAGGAAGCAATTGTCGATAAGTTAATGAAAGAAACTTTGAAAAATGAAGGTTATGAGTTAAGCGTAGATTTAGAGAGACAAGTCGTTATTGATCCAACTGGACAAGAATACTGTTTTGAAGTTGACGATTTTCGTAAGCATTGTCTATTAAATGGACTAGATGATATTGGGCTTACTCTACAGCAAAGTGATGCGATTAATGCGTACGAACAGCAAATGCAACAAAAGACGCCGTGGATATTCAATCAAGTCAAAGCATAAAGTTAAGTTTTTAATGTTATATAAATTGATGTTTAATAAAAATGAATTGGTCAATAATACAACGTTGAGTTATCGTAACAAAATGACTAGAATGAAAGGTAATTTGTTATCACTATGAAATAGTAGTCATCATTATGAATAAAAAACGTATTGCTATATTTACCAGTCTTTCTATCGCAACAAGCTTGCTATTGTCGGGTTGTCAGCTACTAACAGGCTATCAGAAAATAGATGATGCAGAAAGCGCTGACAAGTGGGCAGGGAAAATCAAACCGATTGCTGGAGAAGTAAACATCGCTTGTGCGGGTACTTATCATTGTGAAATTATGCAAATCGACCAAACTGCGGTTATCGCGCCAGATACACATCAACCAGTAGATCATAAGCTGTTAAGTGTGTTTGATACGGATGATAAAGTTGTTAAGCGTACACAAAATGTGCTATTTACACCATTAAAGAATCAGCACTCTGTCAAGGTTGTACCGTTATCAGCTTCTGGTATGGCTGGGATGATAAACTATTATGCGCGAGTTAAGCCTGCAAAACGTGAAGTGCATATAAATTTTTATCCTGAAAATAATATGGGTTATATTGAGCGTTTTGCTATGATCCATGAGTTTATAGAGCCAGACACTTATCTACTCCGTGCTTACCGTAAAGAATCTAGCCAAGATACGGGCAGTTTATTAGACACAGCCTCGCCCAATCCTTTATGTATTGATCTTATTCAAAACGATAGTATCAAGCGTCAGTTTTGTAAACAGATGAATAACGAAAGTCAGGGTGAGTTTGTAGAAACGAACGTGACAAACCAAATAAAGCAATCAGCACAAGCAACACAGTCAAAAGCTAAGGTGTAATATTGTATCTTTCGACCCATTAATTTGATGTCATATATCATGGACATAGATCGGTTAAAGCAACATTAGACGCTTGTCTCTTCTTTTTTTATCTATCAACAAGGATTAGTATGGCAACGATTTTAACATTAGCTGGTGACGGCATTGGTCCTGAAATTATGACCCAAGCCATCGATGTACTACAAGCCGTCAACAAAAAGTTTAAATTAAACTTGACTCTTGAGTCTGGGTTGATTGGTGGAACAGCTATTGATGCAACTGGTGAACCCTTGCCAGAAGAAACACTTAGCCAAGCACGTGCAGCGGACGCCGTATTGTTAGGTGCAGTTGGTGGGCCCAAATGGGACACCATCGAACGCAGTAAACGTCCTGAGCGTGGTCTGCTAAAAATCCGTAGTGAGCTTGGTTTATTTGCCAACTTACGTGTTGCTAAGCTTTATCCGCAATTGGCGAATGCCTCTAGTATTAAGGCTGAAATTATCTCAGGCCTAGACTTATTAATCGTTCGTGAGCTAACGGGTGGTATCTATTTTGGTGAACCGCGCGGCATTCGTACTTTGGATAATGGTGAACAGCAAGGCTATAACACCATGGTCTATAAAACCAGCGAGATTGAGCGTATCGGTAAGGTGGCTTTTGATTTGGCGCAAGTTCGTGCTAAAGCAAGTGATAAACCTGCAAAAATCTGTTCGGTAGACAAAGCAAACGTTTTAGAAGTCACTGAGCTTTGGAAAGAAACCATGACTAAAATGCAAGAATCTCAGTATTCTGACGTTGCACTTAGTCATATGTATGCAGATAATGCTTGTATGCAGCTGATTCGTGATCCAAAGCAGTTCGATGTTATGGTAACGGGCAACATGTTTGGCGATATTTTATCTGATGAAGCGGCTATGCTAACAGGCTCTATTGGCATGTTGCCGTCCGCCAGTCTTGATGAAAAGGGTAAAGGGATGTACGAGCCTTGCCATGGTTCTGCACCCGATATCGCTGGACAAGATAAAGCCAATCCATTAGCCACCATACTCTCTGTCGCTATGATGCTACGCTATACTTTTAAGCAAGAACAAGCTGCCCAAGCGATTGAACAGGCAGTGAGTGATGTTCTTGATGACGGCTTACGTACAGTTGATATCTTAGACAGTAGTGAAGCTGATTTACGACAAGTAGGGTGTCAAGAGATGGGTCAGGCAGTATTGGCAAAGCTTGTATAAATAAATCTATACGAATATAATAATAGACATTAGTATTTGTTTTACAAAAAGTCTTAAAGATAGTTTGCCCGTAAATTGCTCAGCAGTTTGCGGGTTTTTTATGATTAATAATACTTAGATCATAGCGGTTAAATCTATAATCTGTACTGTAGGCGCTTTTTTAACACAGAGACTATAAGACTAGATGTTTGTTAACATAAATCTGTTACATTATATAATGCTATTGTGACATGATTATATCTGCTCAAAGAGTGTATACAACTAGTATCTTATAGAGCTATCCATAGAAATAGGTCGATTATCATCTTGCTTGGTTTTATCAAAAGCGAAAAACAAAACAATAATTTTGATCTGTCTATAATAAAAAATTGAGGAATAAAATATGTATAAACCAAAAAGTAAAAGCATGGGGGTGTTAGGACTAATTGTAGCACTATTAATGAACCCAAGTTTTGCTGCTAACACCAATACCAATACCAATGCTAATGCTAGTAACAAATTTTCTAGCACTGATGTTAGTCCGGTGACTAATGGAGTCAGTCAAAAGCTTGCTGGAGATAGTGACACGGTAACTTCATTGAACAAGCTATTGCCTACTATTAAGTATGCGACAGATAACTTACCAAAGTTTGCTCAAAAGGTGAATAACGATAGTTGGCAGAAAGGGGTAGAGGTAAATCGTAGCATGAGTACCAAGCTTCAAGCTTTACTGAACTGGAACCAAAGTAGTGTCGGGCCTATAGATGGTTATTGGGGTAAAAACTCTCGAAAGGCCATGCAAGCGTTCCAAAAAGCTCGTGGTTTGAAGGTGACAGATCATCTCAATGATGAGACATGGCAAGCCTTAACTAACAATAAAAAGCTTATGTCCCAACCTGTATTGGTTAGCTATAAGCTAAATGATGCCGATGTGAATGTGAAAACTACTAGCATTCCTACTGGTGCAGAAGCGAAAGCCAAGCTTGAAGGTATGTACTATGAAAGCATCAGTGAAGCGTTAGCAGAAAAATTTCATATGAGTGAGAAGTATCTTAAGACTCTTAACCCGAATGCTAAGTTTGAGCCTGGAGAGACCATCACTGTTTATAACCCTGGTAATCCAAACACAAAACCGATAAGTCGAGTAGTCGCTGATAAAGCGACTGAAACTCTATATGCTTATGATGAGAAAGACAACTTAGTTGCAAGTTATCCAACGACTGTCGGTAGCACGGAAACACCCTCACCATCAGGGACGCATAAAGTTGAAGTCAAAGTACATGAACCTAACTACACTTATACTGGCGAGGATGGCAATCAGGCGATTATTCCGCCAGGGCCGAATAATCCAGTAGGAATAGTATGGATAGGGCTAAGTAAGCCTACTTATGGCATTCATGGTTCACCAGACCCGGCCCGCATCAGCAGACAAGCATCATCAGGATGCATAAGGTTGACCAACTGGGACGCTTTAGCACTACTAGGTACGATCAAAGATGACGCAACAGTAGAATTCAAGTAGTTTCCAAACCTCAAATACAAAAATACCGCTCAAAATTGGCGGTATTTTTTTGGCAAAATTAAGTACGATTGATTATAAAAGATAGCAAGAAACAGGCTACCATTTTTTATTATTATCGTAAAAATCGTTTAGTGTTACATAATAACAAGATAATCTACTCAACGACTTAAGAGTAAATAGCTGATATCTTAAAGATAAAACACTATAAGAGATTAGTTTTTGCCACGGTAGGTAATGCGACCTTTAGTCAAATCATAAGGCGTCATTTCTACTTTAACCTTGTCGCCCGTTAAAATACGGATATAGTGCTTACGCATCTTTCCTGAGATATGAGCAATAATCTCGTGTCCGTTTTCTAAACGAACTTTAAACAATGTATTTGGAAGGGTATCAATAACTTCACCTTCAAATTCAATAATATCGTCTTTAGCCATAGTTGGTATCTATCAATGAAAAATAAACCGATATTATACGTAAGTTTCAATATTAAAGCAACAAATCATTGTTTTTGCTTGACAGTGAGCAAGTGTTATGTATATCAGTCGGTAATATTTTATTCAGGTAAGTTGAGCCACAGGGGAGTAAGTGGTGACATGGGTAACAGCTGCTGATAATGCTCAGGATAGTAAGCGTTGATAAAGTATAGTCCGTCACCAGAAGCAGTGGGCGGCGCAATGGTACGGTCTTTTTTTGCCAAAATAGTTAAGAAGTCTGAAGGTTGTAGCTCATGCCTTCCAACTGCATGTAGTGTACCCATCAAGTTACGTACCATATGATGCAAAAAACCATCGGCTTGTATGTCAAAGACAACAAACGCGCCATGCGTAAAAAGCTTTGCGTGACTAACAGTACGTATAGGCTGGTTAGATTGACAAGCTGCTGCACGGTAACTGCTAAAATCATGAGTCCCAGCAATATCAGCTGCCACAAGTTGCATCGCTGCTACATCTAAAGGTTCGTGAATATGAGTCACTTGACGGTTGAGTATGGCAGGACGCGCAGCCTGATTGAGCGTGATGTAACGATAACGACGTGCTATAGCGCCAAAACGAGCATGAAAGTCTGTTGGCATAGGTTGCACCCAGCGTAGGGCAATATCGTCAGGTAATAGACTATTGATACCACGTAGCCAATTATGGGTCGGACGGTAGGCGCAAGTGACAAAATGCGCAATCATATTACCAGCGTGGACTCCGGCATCGGTGCGACCCGCTGCGATAACTTCAACAGTTTCGTTGGCGACAGTACTGATGGCTTTTTCTAGTACCTCTTGTACTCCTGTCACCTCTTTTTGACGTTGCCAGCCTCGATAATTGGTGCCCAAAAACTCGATAGCGAGCGCCAAGTTATAAGTAGGGATGTCTTGTTTCTCAGATTCCATTAATCTTTTAACTTCCATAATAATCGTAGCGTTTGAAGTAAGTGCTTGTTTGTTGCTTGGCGCTCACGGTTAGCGGTTTTTGTTCAAAGTCGTTCCTGACTGGTTGACAGTATATGTCCAACGTTGTCGTCTGCGTACAGGTGTATCATAACGTAGCAATAACCATAATAACCGCGCATAGATAGCAGGGATAGTTAAGCGTCCACCAGCGATGACATGGTAGTCATATTGCCAACTGCCCGCTGCATAACTATCGCTGACTCCGCCAAATGGGCATTGGCTAGCGCATACCACCATATGACCCTGCTCATATGCACGTTTTAATGCGGTGGCTAAACTCTCAGAGTAGGGAACGTTGCCTGCACCAAAACCCAATAAAATGATACCGCAGGGTGGCTCAGTCAACAGTGCCTCTAGTTGTTTGCCCAAGATATCAGGTGCATTGGGCAGACAGTATAGCGCATGTACGCTCGCCCGTTTGGCACGCGCTTGGATGCTGTCACCAACAGCCATTTGGTCATCAAGCCAGTGTTGACGACGAGTGTCTGGCAGCTGCTTTATATAACTGTTGTTTGGATAGCCAGCACGAGTATGACCAGTAAAAGCCATAAAGTCATGACTATGAATCTTTTGTACTGTTTGTGCAGGCCATGACTCGCCGCCAAAGCTAATTTTGACGCCGGATTCTCCAGCAGCAGCCAGACGTAGGGACTCACTAAGATTGTTCCATGCATCGCTATTTGCATCAACAGTATATGTCTGTAACACGTCGCTGTCTAACAGTGGACGCATACTACCTGTAACGATCAAGCACATATCAGTGCCTGCAAAAGCCTCTGCCAAAAATGCGCCAAGATAACTTAAAGTATCTGTGCCTGTAATAAGTATAAATTGACGTCCTCCTGTCGCATAGGCATCTAGTAGGAGCCTGTAAAAGTGCATAAAATCGTTTGAAGTTAGCTGGCTACTATCTTTAATTAGTGTGTTATCTAACCACGAGAACTCTGGTAGATAGTTTGTTTGACTGTAATTGGTGAGCAGCGTCTGTAAAGCTGGCAAGAAAATGTCGGCATCTAAAGGCGCCAATGGACGTCCATAACTACCAAAGGTACCACCAGCATAAATGAGCTGAATAGAGTTGGACGATAGATTTGTCGAGGTCGGGGGTAATGACATGGGTTTACCGTACTAGAAGTGAGTGAAAAAAATAAAATAGGGTTAATATAAATGATAAACCGTCAAATAGAAACAAGCATCTTATTTTCATAAGATGCTTGTTGATAAATAATCTTTGTTCAAAATACTGTAGAGCACTCTACCTTTATATTAAGCAGTACGCGCTAGCATCTCTTTTGCTTGACTTTGTTGTTCGCTATCACCTTGAGTGACGACTTCATTGAGTAGGCGTTTAGCACTATCGTATTCACCCAGTTGTAAATACTGACCTGCTAAATCTAACGTCACCTGATTGCTGTCCAAGGTCTGAACAAAATCGAAATCTGCTGCAAACTGTGCGGCAAAATCACTATCGGACGCTGCAACTGTCGTATCGTTTTGAATATCTGCATGGTAGTCCTCGGTGAAGCTGATATCAGCTTCATTCTCTACTGGTGTATCGGCAGTAGGTGAAGTTGCAACTTCATCAAAATCAAATTCTTCATCTATTGATAAAGTCTCTTCAATACTCTCATCAGTACTGTCGTCAATTACTTCCTGAGTCGCTGCTAATTCTAGTTGTGTAGCCTCGCTTACAGCTGGCTCGTCGCTACTGTCAGTTGTCTCAAGTGCAGCAAAACTGTCTACAACGTCGTTTCCTGACACCTGCTCATTTTCATTAAGGTTTTCTTGAGTGTCTAATGAGCTTGTAACAAGGGCGTTATCTTCAACTACTAAGCTATCTTCAACTGCCAAGTCGTCTGTAACAGACAAGCTATCTTCATCTTCTAGCAGTAACGCAAAATCGTCGTTAGTAGGCTGAATATTGTCTTCTTGATTAGTAGTATCTGTCTCTTTACTAGTATCTGCCTCTTCAACCAAGTCATCAAAGTCTAAAACAAATTCGTCATCCGAGCTGACATCTTGTGACTGGCTGTCTTGCGCTTGAACATCATCAAAATCTAGCTCCGACGAGTTGCTATCATCTGTCATCAAATCGAAATCAAGCATAAAGTCATCATCGACGTTTACGTTGTTTACGTGTTGATCCTTATTAACGTCATCTACAGTAACAGGCCGAGCACTTGTTTCATCAGCACTTGTCACTTCGGTTATATCAAAATCACTGATGTCATCGCCATCTGCTGTAGTTTCTAGCTGAGTAGTTTCTAAATGACTAGTTTCTAGGCTGCTGGCATTTAGATTGTTAGTTCCTGCGTTTGTGCTTTCCAAATCAGCTAACGTCAGGTCAAAATTTTCATCAGAATCATTGTTAGCGCTAGGGATGCTTTGTTGTGATGATACAGAGTCACTAAATGCTTCAGAACTATCTAAATTGTCGTTGTCTGTATCAGATTTAACATCCGTAACAGTCTGTGAGGTGGATAAGTCAAAATCTATACCTTCAAACGCAGCTTCATTGTCAGATTCAGGTTTTATCGGTTGGTTTTGCGTTTGTTCTTGGTCTAATAGAGCTTTGAGTTTATCAGCATTGTCTATAGCAGTTGCATTACCGGACAATTTGATCGCGTTATAAGTTTTATTAAAATCTTCACGCTGATCGGTTGTTGCATAGATATTTAATAGCTTAAGTAATAACTCAGAATCTTGAGGTTTTTCAGTTAAGCCTCGTTCAATGGTTTCAATGGCTTTATCATAACGCTGCTGATCTATAAAGCGTTGAGCCACGGTTAATGGATCAAATTTGGTCGCGTTTTGCTGAACAGGGACTTGTTTTGAGTCTACAGACGCCGTCTTTGGCTTTAATGTGGATGCATGAGCATCTACACTTTGATTGGTCTTATCCAAGTGTTGTGTGGTTGGTTGTTTGGCCTTGTTTTTGCGTAGCACGAGTACCGCTACCAGTAAAATTGCTACCAGACCCACAATGATATACAGCATATTATCCATAAATACTCCTAAGCCTACGAGCCTTGTTTACAGCAATTTATGCTGAGCAGCGAGGCAATTATTGATTGCGTAATTTTTTGAGACGAGCTTCAAGCTCAGCCAGTTTTTGGTTTTGTAGTTGTAATTTTTTGGCATAGCTACCAAGAATACTGTTGGTTGCTGCTACCCGCTTAGCCTGCTCAGCGGTCCGTTGACGCGCCGATTTTAGCGTGGCTAAAATATCTGTGCTTAATCCATTACCAGTTGCCGCGCCAGCTTTAGTTTGAGTGCCATCAGCGCTACCATCACGACCAGGCGCAACAACAGAAAAACGTGCTTTTGGCAAGGTTTTAGGAGCGACTTCTGAAGGCTTATTTGACTGTTTAGATGTTGTTTTTGTTTTAGAGGACATGTCTGTAGATGCTGTTAACTCCTTGTCGCTAGTCGAGTCTGCAGCAGTTGTCTTTTTTCTCTCTACGCTCTTTTTTTTAGCCCGGCTGACCTGTATGTAATGTTGTCTTTGAGCTGCAATAGCAGTCTGCAGACTTTCTTGTGAAGGTACGATGTCATAACTGGGTAAGCTCAGCTCAGCGTTGGCTTTTAGCAAGTCAGCATCCTTTGCAATAAAAGCATCAGGATTTTGCGATTTTATTTGTTTCATAACCGTCGATACGTCAACATTATTTTGCTGTGCAATCTGCTGAGAGATAAGCCAAAGATTATCATTACGTTGTACGGTATAGCTTGTCATGGCTGTACTTTTACTGTCTGACATAGAGTCTGTGGCCGCTATATCAGTACCGGTATTTGAGGAAACGGTAGCAGAGGGCAATGGTGCGTTGGATGAAGTGCTTGTCGCCTTAATATCATTTGTAAAAGGGGTTGGCCGATTTGGACTATTTTTGAGATCTGTTTTTAGCTGTATTTGACGAGTTACTTGAATATTTAAGATATCGGCTTGTTTGTTGGTATTAACAGCAGTTTCGATAGGGCTAAACGCAGTATTCTTCACGGGCATACTGTTGTTTAGAGCTTTGTTTTTTTGCGTATTATCTTTAGCAGCCAAGCTGGTATTAGAGGCAGCCGAATTCTCTAATGCTAAGACGCTTTTTGGGTCACTGGTATTTACCGGATCTGTTTTACTGGTTTGTTTAGTGTTAGTATTATTCGTCGTTGAATTAACATTGCTCAAACCTTTGTTGTTTAGGTCGTCAGCAGACAAACCGGTTGTCTCTCTTATCTTTAATGAGCTTATCTGTGATACACGTGAAGTCTGAGATACTGACAAAGGGGTGGTTTCAGCTGGACTTGTCACTGCTGGTGCATTGACATTAGGTGTTTTACGCAAGACAGTTTTTGGTAATGTCTGCATTGATGCTGGCGTTTGGGTATCTGGTACCATAATCAATGGTGGCGGCGCACCACGTCTGACCGTTAGGGGTTTAGCGTTAGAGTTTGACACTACCGGCAAGTTTGGTTTTGGCGCACCTGATACCACTCGTTTGGACTGTTTAATTGGTACGTTATTATTACCAAGAGGCATCAGTAGAGTCTTAGGAATGACATTGCGTTGGCCATTATCATTTATTGCTAGTACGACATCTGCAAATGGCATTGTTACAGGCTGTGATGTCTGGATAAGTAATTGACCTGCGGTGGCAGAAATCGGTACAAACCGTACAGCCATAGATGCTGTAGGGGTCAGCCCCATTTGCTGATAAATCACAGGACTTGCAATACTAGCGGCAAAATCTTTAGCATCGATGTCGGTGACCGTAATACTGGCAGTCAAAGGTTCATGCTGAGCAGAGGTAATGGTTGTTTTACCCATAGTGGCTGCTTGAGCAACAGGTAACCACGCAATAGAGCTCACAGAACAAAGGAGTGCTACTGACACCGCGTGATGAATATTAGTCAATCGATGAGGTAAATGCCAAGACATGCGCAGCCCTTTTTATTATGACTTATTGAGAAATGACTTACGAAAATAGCCAAATACAATTATGTTTATCGCAATGTATTAGGTACTCGTATCGCTTTAATTAAATAATATTTAACACCCTGCTAATGTACTTTTTTATCCAATAACATCGCATCCCCATAACTAAAAAAGCGATATCGATGGCTAATTGCATGTTGGTAAGCTTGTTCAATAGCTGCTTTACCTGAAAATGCGGATACAAGCATTAATAAGGTAGACTTGGGTAAATGAAAATTGGTTAGTAGACGATCAATCACGCCAAACTCAAAACCAGGATAAATAAATATATCGGTATCGCCTGACCATGCAGCAATAATTTGTCCATCGTTTGCCGTTTTTTGATAAGCCGTCTCAAGAACACGTGCAACAGTCGTGCCAACAGCTATGACTTTTTTACCTTTTGCATGGGTTTGATTGATTAGGTCTGCGGTTGTTTGCGGTAAATGGGCATATTCACTATGCATAGTATGATTGAGCAGGTTTTCTGTCTTGACAGGCGCAAATGTACCTGCACCAACGTGTAGAGTGACAAACGCGGTATTAACCCCTTTGTTAGTCAAAGCTAAGAGAGTGGTTTCATCAAAATGTAAGCTCGCTGTGGGCGCGGCAACGCTGGCCAGTTTGGCAGGATCATGAAACACCGTTTGATAGCGAGTATTGTCAGTTGCATCAGCATGACGCTCAAAGTAAGGCGGGATTGGCAGCTCACCGTAGATTTCTAAATCAGGAAGAATAGGCGCATCGAAAGCTAACACAAATAAGTTATCCTGACGACCGATCATCTCACAGCTCATATTGTCATCAGCTAACCATAAGCGTTGTCCAATTTTTGGCGCTTTACTGGATTTTACATGACACAGTGCAATATTTTGGCGTGTGGCTAATGATTCATGATTGATATTTATATCTTCTAGTTCCGCGCGCTCTATCAAACGTTCAATCAATACTTCAACGCGCCCTCCAGTATCTTTTTTACCAAATAGTCGCGCTTTCATTACTTTAGTATCGTTAAAGACAATAAGATCGCCCGCGTCAAGCAACGACGGTAATGCGGTAAATAAATGGTCTTGAGGCAGACTTGTTTGTTCTGATTGATCTATAGTGGGTACATAAAGCAACTTAGAATCCGAGCGCTTAGCTAACGGATAGCGAGCAATTAGCTCGTCTGGTAATTCATAATCGTAATCGGCTACGCTCAGATAAGTCAGTGGGCTATCATCATGTTGAGTATCATTCATATCGGTATCGTTATCTACATTAGGAGTGGTGGTTTTGATGTTTAAGTTGGTCATAATGAGTCATACAGGTAGGTAAAATTTTGGCATTAGTTTAGCAGAAACGGGATAATAGCGGAAAAGTTCCAAATATAGTCAGATCAGTATAAAAAAGACACGATTAATCGAATAAGGTAAGTTGTGGTAGGGGCTGTACTGCAGAAGCTAAAGACGAGTAGGTGACTCCTACGAGTCTAATAGGTAGGGCGCGCGGTATGTCTAAAAATAGCTTATCTAACCAGTAATGCGCAGATTCTGCGCTAATAAAAGCCGTGGATAAAGTATGTGAGCGCGTTATTTGTGTGAAGTCAGCGTATTTTACTTTGAGGGTAATGGTATAAGCAATAAGCTGCTTATTGTTCATCTGTTTAAACGCATCAGCGTTCTGCTCATGTATCTGTAACCGTAATTGTTCGCAATCGTTCAGGTTGTCTTTAAAGGTAGTCTCTGAACCGACTGATTTGTGCTGACGTTCAGATTTTACTAATCGCTCATCACGTCCATGAGCAATATCATGATAAAACTGTCCTCGTTTACCAAACTCGTTAACTAATGCGGCAGCGGGCACCTGACGAAGATCAGCACCAGTAGACACTCCCATAGCATGTAAGCGTCTGGCCGTTGCTTTACCAATTCCATGAAAACGCTCTATAGGTAGCGTACTAATGAATGCTTCTGCATCATCAGGGGTGATAATCGCTGTACCATTAGGTTTATTCATATCAGAAGCAATCTTTGCTAGCATTTTATTAAACGAAACACCTGCCGATGCCGTTAGTCCTGTTTGCTCTAATATTTGTACTCGTAACCAGTTAGCCATTAGGGTAGCTGAGCCTTTATGTACTTGAAGGCCTGTAACGTCAAGATAAGCTTCGTCCAAAGATAGTGGCTCAACATGCGGTGTCAGACTATGCATAATAGAGCGAATTTGGCTACTGACTGCTCTATAGACATCAAATCTTGGTCGTACAAATATCACCTCTGGGCACCGCTTGCGGGCTTCATAAGAGGACATCGCAGAGCGTACGCCAAATTTACGCACCTCATAACTGGCAGCAGCGACCACACCGCGACCACTTGGATCTCCACCCACGACTAAAGGCTTGCCACGGTATTGGGGAAAATCTCGTTGTTCAACACTAGCATAAAAAGCATCCATGTCGAGGTGAATAATCTTACGAGAGGTAGGGGTGATAGAAGCTGTCATAGATTCTATTTTACCTGAAAGTATGGAGTTTTTGAGTAGTAGTTGTTGAATATAAGATGTAATCGGAGGGGTTTAAAGCTAGATATTAACCAGCTGCACTACATTAATCTTAGAATCAACCGTTTGTGTAGCAGACTAATAGACACATTTTTGAATATATGACCATTCATTAGCCTTAGTAAGCTTTATTTAACAGCAGTACTACTATTTATTCGATTGATTTTACCATTTAAGAATACATTTGTACCACTTATGACAATGAAAAAATAAGTAGTAGCTGTTAGTGCACTTAGTTTGTTAAGTTAAGTCAAGATTGTTCAAAGTCATATCTTTAACTAAACAATCTAAAACTGGATTATTTAATTTTACTAATTAATTCATGGCAAAAATCCAATTAATATAAAAATATTATCATTCGAAAAATGATAGTGATACAGGTATTTGACTTCATTTTGAATAATAAAAGATAAAGGCTTTATATTACTATAATGTAATAAATCTTTTAAACTTTCAAAAAAAACTAATGACTAAGGAGTTTAAAATGAACAATCAATTAAAAGGTAGTGATCTAACTCGAGCAATGTTAAAAAACGGTGACCATAACATATGGTGTGCAGTAGACGACGAAAGTGATGAGCGGGCTATTACAGATCATAAGAATAATGACTTTACCGCTCGTATTGTATCTTTTGTAGATGGTAAATTCATCTGCACAAGTGGGGCACCATGGACCTATGCTGTCCCCATTAAGATAGTGGCAATTACGCAAGAAGATGCAGGGTTATAAATATTTAGTAGCCATTGAGCTAAGGAGATATAACTGAGATGATTATTAAGGGTATGAGTTGGTACTGATGATTTCTTTGCTTTAATTAAGAAATAGATGAGGTTATTTAGTAAATAGAATAAATGCCTCCATATTTATAGTTTCTATTATCAACTTATTTCCGTAACCAGTAATATTTATATATCATCGTATAATTGAAGTTGTTTGCGTAAAATATTTTCTAATCAACCTGTTTTTACAGGTATTTTTATTTAGCGAAAATAAATATACTATCTTTCATATACGAAAATTTAGAGATAGCATTATTCTGAACATGTTTTTTGGATTACTAGGAAGTAATAACAGAGTTAGACTAGAATTTGTGGGGAGGATTCCTAATATATTATTATAAAATAACTTTCTCATAATTCTAGCAGCTACTGGTGTAAATATTTTAAAAAAAGGGGCGAGCGACAATTAATGTGCGCTGCCCCTTTCTTCTTTAACTATCTCTCTTTTTAGACAAACTATCTTTGCTTATACTAATTTTTCATATTAATCATTCAATATAGAAAATTGTTACTTCGTTGAGCTTTATTCAATTTAGTATAGGCAACAGGTATATCTGTATCAGGCATATAGTTATCAGATATATATCAAAGATAAAATATACAAGCCATAACTTCACCAGCTAGTCAATGATGAGGCGCTACTTTGACTGATAAAACCATCTGGTGT
This sequence comes from Psychrobacter sp. 1Y10, assembly GCF_052259005.1. NCBI lineage: Bacteria > Pseudomonadati > Pseudomonadota > Gammaproteobacteria > Moraxellales > Moraxellaceae > Psychrobacter > Psychrobacter sp. 1Y10. Next base: position 655,310 of record NZ_JBQQES010000001.1, read on the forward strand.
TTGTCCATTGTTAGCCTGCCAGCTCTGAAATGCCTTACGAGTATTGGTGCCGATAATTCCATCAGCGCCTTTGGTATCATAGCCTGCACTGGTTAAGCGCTGTTGTAAACGGGTCACTTGCGCCGTTGATAGTGGGCGCTCATAACGTGGCCATGATTTACGTAGGCCACTTTTTCCAACGATTGCATTACCTAATAAGCTGACGCCCAATGCGTAGTTTGATGAGTTGTTATAGACTTTTATCACATCGAAGTTAGGGCTAAGCAGTAGGGCTGGGCCATCTTTACCAGCAGGTAACCAAAGCTCCATCTGCGTATTGGCATCTAAGCTTACATCATCAATGGTATCGAGACCGAGGGCTGCCCATCTAGCAGCAGGCTGCTTGGTACTGACCGTAGAGTAATCAAAAGATGCTGGCAAGGTGACTTCGTAGAATGGTGCCAGACCGCGTACCCAGCCTGAGTTGCTCAGGTAGTTGGCGGTTGATGCCAGCGCGTCGGCCGTTGACCATGGATTGCGATGACCGTTACTGTCGCCATCGACACCATGTTTTACCCAGGTATCAGGGATGAACTGCGTCTGTCCCATACCACCTGCCCAAGAGCCTTCAAGTTGAGACCAAGATACATCGCCACGCTGTAATAGCTGCATAAGTGACAGTAATTGAGTCTCAGCAAACTCTTGACGGCGTCCATCATAGGCAAGGCTTGCAAGTGCACTTGGTAAATAGCTGTTGCCAGTGACTGCACCAAACGAGGACTCCATACCCCAGATCGCAGCAATAATCTCTGCATTAACACCATATTGGGATTCTAAACTTGATAAATACGAGCGCTGCTCTGCAAATTTGCGTTTACCAGTTGCGATGCGTCCATCTGACGCCGCTGAGTCTGCATACTCCCACGGCATTTTAGAAAACTCAGGCTGACCTGAATCGAGTGAAATAACTTGCTCGTTTAGGTAGGCTGAGCCGAGTAAACGCTGGACATCGGATGAGCTATATCCGGCAGACATAGCACGCATAGAGAAGTCTGATTTCCAGTCTGAAAAACTGCGGTAGCTAGGTTTAGGGGTAATGACCGTCTGTTGTTGAACAATGACAGGAGCAGGCTTTACTTTGATAGTTTGAGTCTGTGTCACCTGAACGTTGCCTTGACGCACAGGCTTAGTTGGTTGCTGCGTTGTCGGTTGAGTGGCACAACCAGCTGCTAATAGTATAGGCAGTAGGATCGCATATTGCTTATTTAACATCATAAAAGGTCTCGAATATCAATAAATACTAGAACAATAGTAGAAAAATAGGTCAAATTTAAAACAAGTTTGAGGTCATAAAGGATCGGTGCTGAGAGCTATTATGAACCAACAACGAAAAATTACTGTAGCAATAAACAGGCATAAAGTCGATGGTATAAATACGGTTATTATTGATTTTGAAACAGTACATTAGCAACAAAATACCACTAGGCTAGTTTTGTTTTTAAGTATGATATTAGGTTTGTCAAAGGACATAGGGAGAAATGCAGCGTCATTACGTTGCTGCATTTATAGTACATATTATCGAAAGCTAAGAAATACTATGATTCTTACGTTTTTAAATAAAGTTTATTCGTTATTATGGTGTCCCAGCATGATCGACTTTGACTTGTGTAGACAGCATACGACCTTTAGTCTCAGCTTTACGCGATGCCTCATCCCAGTCAGGGGCTGCACACATAAATAGTGTTTTACCATCCTGTCCACCAAGAGCCACAGCAAAAATACCGTCAGGTGCGGTATCGATAGTTTCTAAAATTTTACCACCCTCGCTAATACGTACAGCACGCTGATTTAAAGTATCTGCAATCCAAACAGCGCCTTCGCTATCTAGTGCAAGGCCGTCTGGTAGAATTTCGGCGTTTCCTATACGCACACCAAGGTTTGGCTCATCGCCCAATTCGCCAAAGCTTGCAAAGTCACGTTTTTCGCCAAGTGTCCCATCTTTATTAATATCAAATTGCGAGATTTTATTGCCAAATAGTTCGTTGACGATTAAGGTCTTTTCATCGGCTGATATCACCATGCCATTGGGAAAAGACAAACCTTTTGCAACCACTTGTGAGCTTCCATCCGGTCTAACCAGTACCAGTCCTGCGTGCTCATGATCAGCGCCGCCCATCAAGTCAAAGCCAAAGTTACCGACGTAAGCGTTTCCATTGGGAGCGACCACCATATCGTTAGCATGTCCACCGCAATGCTCCCAAATGTCAGCGTGCACGACTAATTCGCCATTGTCTTCTAAGCGTAAGACTTTACGGTCTTTCATCGATACTACCAGCATACGACCGTCAGGCAACCAACCTAAACCAGAAGGTTGCTGTTCAATATGGACAATTTTTTCTGCCACACCTTGATCATTAACGCGGTAAACCCCCTGCGTATAAAAATCAACAAACCATAAAGCGTTTTTATACCAGCGAGGGCCTTCTAGATAATGAAAGCCATCAACGACAACGTCTAACTCATATTTCGACATAATTATTTCCCTTAATTAGTGGTTATCTTCCTTGATAAATAAGTGCAATTATTTTACATAATGATTGTTTTTCTTTTAGAGTATCTCCTTATATATCGTTGTCACTTCATCTAACGTCATATCCTTAGGATTGGTCGCAATCAGTCGAGCATAAGTATTCGTCACTATGTCTGCTAGAGCAGAGATATCCTGGTCTGTAATATCTAATTCACTCAAACGATATTTAAGGCCACTCATCTCTAAGAAACCTCGCAACTGTTTGATGAACTGACTTGCCGCATCAAAATCATTCATACCAGAGGTTTGAGCAGGCATGACGGCACGAGCCAGCTCTGCATAGAGAGGTGCTGCTGCTGATAAGTTAAAAGTAAATACCCCGCACATAACAAGAGCATTGGCATGTCCATGTGGAATATGGAAGTTAATACTAAGCGGGTAGGAGAGTCCATGTACAGCGGCTACGGAAGAGTTGACGAAAGCAATACCGGCTAGCGTGGAGCCCAGTAGCATATCAGCACGAGCGTCGATATCATCGACTTGATTTAATACTTTCTCAAAGTTATTCCAGAGCATCTGCAAGCCTTGAAGCGCTAAGGCGTCTGAGATAGGATTCTTTTTCGTACGGCTGGTATAAGCTTCAACACAATGCACCATGGCATCAAGTGCTGTTGCAGCAGTAATGTGGCGAGGTAAATTAAGGGTTAGCGTCGCATCTAAAATGGCGACATCAGGTAGGATTTTTGGGGTATAAATCGCTTTTTTGCTGCCATCTTTTGCCGTGATGACTGATACAAAGGTAGATTCTGCGCCAGTACCAGCGGTGGTCGGTATCGCAAACAGAGGTAGCTTGTTAAAACCACTGACATCTTTATCCAAAATATCATTAACAGACTCAAAGTCGTTTGGATATAAAGCGACAATTTTTGCAGTATCGATAGAGCTACCACCACCTAAACCAATAACCAACTCACACTTATTGTCTCTAGCAATTTTGATAGCGTCATTGACGACTTGAACAGGCGGGTCAGCTACAACGGCATCGAAAACAACTGCTTGTATGCCAGCTTCTTGCAACGATTGCTGAGCAATATCGACATAGCCTAGCTGAGTGATGCCAGCATCCGTAACGATAATAGCCGATGTTGCAGAGTACTGCTTGGCTAATGCACCGAGCTTTTGGCGCATACTGTCAGCTTCGCTAACGATATGACCATTGGTATAAAATTCAATCCCTATCATGTGTTCTTCCTTGTGTAGAGGTACTTCCATGTATAAAGCAGTACTAATTGTAATGTAGTATTCATGGTTCTGTATACATAAGTTCCTTACTTATAAGTTTTCCAGTATGAACTTATACTAAGTTTTTATAGTGCTTTATATCTAATTTATTAAGATTTTATTATTATTTTTGATGCTTAACGTTTGTAATAAGGAGCAAATTACTGAGTATATGATTAATAATAATACCTGTATAAACACGTCATAAAATGATTTGACAGCTATCATTATAGCTGCTAATTTTAAATAGCTTTTTAATTTAGAAGCATTATTGATAATGCTTCTAAATTCTATAGAAGCTTATTTAACAATGAATGTCATATATGCTGCAAAAAATCTGAATCGACAAGCTCGTAATTATCCAGCCAATCAATAAAATAACCTCTAATTTTTAATCACTATCAAAAGGAATTAATAGTGAAACTTGCCCCTCTATTATCTATAACGGCGCTTGCAGCTGTCAGCCTATTTGGTTGTTCTAACCAGTCCAATAGCAGTAGTGACGAGGCCTCATCTCAGGAAACTATCGTTCTACGTTTTTCACACTTTTATCCATCGACCTCCGATATCAACGAGCAAATATTTGAACCGTGGGCCAAAAAAATAGAAGCAGATTCTGATGGACGTCTCAAGGTCGAAGTCTATCCTTCAGCAACGATTAGTAAAGCAGATACTGCTTATGAGTCTGCAGTAAAAGGAACGATTGACATCGGCTCTCAGGTACAGGGTTATACCAGCGGTCGATTCCCACTGTCTCAAATCGCAGAGCTTCCAGGTTTGTCTAATTCGTCCACACAGACAGGCTGTATGTTACAAACGCTTTATGATAATGGTGCTATTGCTAGTGAGTATGATGACTCACACTTACTGTTCATGTTCGCTACGGGACCTGGGACTTTACATAGCACTAATAAATTAATTAAAACTCCTGAAGATATGAGAGGTATGCGTATTCGTAGGCCTTCAGCAGTGGCGGGTGACATTATTGAAAGTATGGGTGCTTCACCTGTAGGACTACCTGCTAATGATATATATACTTCTCTACAGCGCGGTGTTGTTGATGGATTGAGCTTTCCATGGGAAGCTATGGCAACTTTTAAGCTTGATGAGCTGACAAAATATCATACTAATATGCCATTCTATAGTTCCGCCTTAATGGTAACTATGAACAAAGACAAATATGAAGGCTTGCCAGAAGACTTGAAACAAGTTATTGATGCCAACTCAGGTATGGCACTTAGCAAGAAAGTAGGTGCGATGTGGGATAAGACTTATTCGGTACAATTGCAAGCAGCTCGAGACAAAGGTGACGAGGTTATTGATATTTTAGATCCACTCAACGATCCAGACTGGAAAGGGCCTCTTGAAAAGGGCACACAGAAGTATCTTGATGATGTCAATGCCTTAGGCTTGGATGCTGATGGTGTTTATGAAAAAGCCAAAGCTGCCAGCATCGCTTGTAAAGTTTAACTTATTGAAAGTTTTAGCCTTGTCATCATCATGCCTACTTACCCAGTCGCTGATTTGATTTATTAAAATCTCATTAAACAACTGATTAAAGATCCTAACGTAACAAGGTGGATGTAAAAGAAAGGCATTGACGGTTCTAACGGCCAATTAACCACTATTACCATTGTTTAAAGCCCACTTATAGAGCTTTTTGATTCCGTAACTTCCGGGATCAACTAGCTCAAGCATATCTGCACAAGCTTCCGCACAAGATACTCGGTATACAGGATTGTAAAAGCCAGGAGTCTTTGGCCTGAATAAAGCAAGATAGTCGTATTTAAAATGTTGGCGTTTATTAAACCAGCGTAGAACATAGCCCATATCGCACATAACTGGTATCAGAACCCAGTGACTGCCCGACATATCGATATTCTTGCGTCTTAGTCCGCCATCACGGTGACTTGAGGTAATACAATCGTAGCACTGATTACCAAGGTCGTTGATGACAAGCTCACAATGACTAAAGGGCGAGCCATCAATTAGACTAATCGCTCGATCCAATAGCGTCTCATGTGTAGCAGTATAAAAAGCTAAATAGGTAGATTGCATCAAGAAACCTCCGCTGAAATTTATAGTTCAATAGGTGGTTTATCTACAGCCATAAGTGTATTTATCTGAGTTGCCCATTCGTAGAGCTTTTTGAGTCCGTAACTTCCGGGATCAACTAATTCAAGCATATCTGCACAAGCTTCAGAACAAAACAGCGAATGTGCAGGTTCATAAAAGTTTGGGATTACAGTTCTAATTATGCCAAAGTAGTTATATTTGAAGTTTTGGCGTTTATCGAACCAACGAAGAACATGACCCATATCGCACTTAACTGGTATCAGAACCCAGTGACTGCCTGACATGTCGATATTCTTGCGTCTTAGTCCGCCATCACGGTGACTTGAGCTAATACAATCGTAGCACTGATTACCAAGGTCATTGATGACAAGCTCACAATGACTAAAAGGCGAGCCATCAATCAGACTAATCGTTCGATCTAGCAGTTTCCCATGATCAGCAATATAAAAAGCCAGATATGTAGTTTGCATCAAATCAATTGGTTGCACGTTTAGCCTCCAAAAGTCCTTTTTGATTAAATCGTAGGCTATATGGTTATTTTATAACACTATAAACTCACATTGAGTATATTTATTATAGTAGAGCTGATGCTCTCAGCTGCTATGTTTGTGTTTCTATTTTCATTAGATAAAACAAAAAGGAAGAGACGCTTAGCGCAGATTGAGCATTGAAAGGAACTAGTCAGACAATCGGCGTTTTATAAACCAACCAGCGATAATAATTAAAGCCAATACGCCAAAAATCTTAGAATAAGGTGCTAGGGTAGTTTCAACCATCTGATAGTTTTCACCAAAATAATAACCCGCAAGCATTAGTACAGTTGTCCAGATGCTAGACCCTAATGCCGTTAAGGTTAAAAAAGGTAAGAGTGACATTTTATTCATCCCAGCAGGGATTGAGATAAATGAGCGAATACCGGGTACCATTCTTCCGAAGAATACGGCTTTTTTACCATGGTTATCAAACCAGTCATTAGTCGCGGAGATATCATCAGGCTTTACAAATACGTATTTGCCGTATTTCTCTGCGAATGTTATCAATCGTTCTTTATCAAATAGGCTTCCTAGATAATATAAAGGTAGGGCACCTAGCGTAGCGCCAATCGTACCAGCCAGTATAACTATTATAAGATTTAAATCACCTTTTGATGCGGCAAAACCAGCTGCTGGCATAATAACTTCAGAAGGTATGGGCGGAAAAACGTTTTCGGCAAACATAGCAAATACAATACCTAAATAGCCAAACTTTGCCATGATAGCCAGTATCCACTCGCTCATTTGATTCATTATGGCCACTTCTTAAATTTTAGTAGATATTGACTTTTTGAGGACAAACAATAAATGTACGCCAGTTTTGTTACCTATAAATCTCAATTAAGGTATGTTATGTCAATCTGTATAGGGTAAAGAATGTAAGACACAAAAAAACCTCAAACAATCTAATGTTTGAGGCGAAACTTGCTTAAACTTTACAGTTTAAATTCGTTTTAAATATGGCGCAGCGGACGGGACTCGAACCCGCGACCCCCGGCGTGACAGGCCGGTATTCTAACCAACTGAACTACCGCTGCTTAGGTCGTCTTAGCATCTTGCCTTTATAAAAGGCCCACTTGCTAACAAGTGGTGGGTGATGACGGATTCGAACCGCCGACATTCTGCGTGTAAGGCAGACGCTCTACCAACTGAGCTAATCACCCGCTCTGTGGGTGTGTATTATATAGATTTACATCTGCCTGTCAAATAGTATTTTATAAAAATTTCAAATAATCCAAAATAGACTGTAAACATAAGCTATGGTGATAGTAGTTTATAAGAATGAGCAATCAAAGAATCTTGGATAAATATGTATTAAGCAAGGGTGCTATTATAATACGAGAGTGAGATGATCTGATAAGCTGCATTCGTTAAAGACGGCTTGTTGCCTTTATCTATTGTTTGATAATAAAAAACTACTATACTACCAAGCCGTAGATATCAATTATCAATGTTTTCTATCCATATTTTGTTCTGCGTAGGGTGAGGGAGGCAGTTATAGAATCTTTAGCGACTGAGCAGCACCTTGCATCGTGGTCTTGGGGTAGCTTTGCAGGGTTAGGACTGCTATTACACATCATATTAATGGTGATCATGACTTTGCGTGTGGTCTCGGTACAGCGCAATATTGGAGTGGCGATTGCCTGGATAGCGGTTCTATACACCCTGCCAGTGTTTGGGTTTATAGCTTATATTCTAGTCGGCGAACCGATGATCGGTCGTCGTTATCGGCAGCGTGTGGATCAAGCAAGCTTGCTAATGAACGACATAGCAGCACGTGAGCGGATGGTGTTTGATCAAGGACAGGATTTGTTGCCGATTAACTATCGGGGCGTGAGTCGTATCGGTACACGCTGGACAGGGTTTGGCGTGTACGCTGGACATAGGATGCAACTGCTAACTTCATCTAGAGCGTTTTTTAATCATCTGATTAGCGATATCGATAATGCTAAGCGCACCATTCTTATAGAGTTTTATATTATCTACCCCAAAGGCCAAGTCCTAGATGTGCTGAAGTCTCTAGCTGCTGCCGCCAAACGCGGGGTAGAGTGTCATATATTAATAGACAGTGTCGGCAGTTTTAGCTTTTTTAATAGCTCTGAGCATCGAGCGTTAGAGCGAGCAGGCGTGTTCGTACACCAGTCACTACCGGTAGGGTTGTTTAAGACATTATTTAAGCGCTCTGATTTGCGTAATCATCGTAAGATTGTGGTAATCGACGAATATATCGGTTATACCGGTAGTTTTAATTTGGTGGATCCCAAGTTTTTTAAACAAGACAAAGGTGTTGGTCAGTGGGTTGATGTGATGATGCGCAGCGTTGGTCAGCAGCCAATTAGCATAGCTACGGCCATGGCTAAAGTTGTCATTACTGATATCGGTGCTGAGAACAATGACAATCTAGATGCATTAGATAAGCGGGTAAATAGCTATACTCGTAAGTTGTATGTATTGAATCCGACCATCAATGATATTAACAGCCGAATTCAGGTGCTCGTTGATGATGTGGATAGTTATATACCTACTGTACCAGGCTCAAAGTCGATTGCGATACCGCAAATGCCTGTGGTTGATGATGTTGTTGCACAGCTCATTCCTTCAGCGCCGCAGGTGACCGCTCATGTCATTTATAATACCTTAGTGACTATTATTCACCGCGCCAATAAGCGTATTCAAATTACGACGCCTTACTTTGTACCAGATGAAGCGCTGTCAGGAGCATTAGAAACAGCAGCAAAGCGCGGTGTCGATGTGACTTTAATTATTCCAGAAAAGGTGGATTCGTTTTTGGTGCAGCATGCGTCACAAGCGTATTATCAAGAACTGCTTGAAGCTGGCGTAAAGATTGCATTGTTCCAAGGTGGACTATTACATGCTAAAACGGTAGTTATTGATGATGATTATTGCCTGTTTGGTACAGTGAACATCGATATGCGTAGCTTCTATTTAAATATGGAAGTAAGTTTGGCGATATATACACCTGAAATGGTTGCTCAAGTCGCTGACTGCCAAGATGCTTATTTGCAAAGCTGCCGATTTTTAAGTCTAAAAGAGTGGCAGCAGCGTCGCGATTCTGAACGTTTATTCGATAACGTAGTGCGTCTGTTTAGTCCTTTATTGTAGTCGTTACCGTCTTTGTATAACTGATTTGTATAACCGATGCCTAATCTAGTAATGCCATTTGTGATTTTTATTCAGAGGATATGCCCATTCCATGCTTGCTACGCCAAACGCTACTTTAGCTAAGATCCCTAAAACGTCACTTGGTTATATGGCGGAAGGCTACTGGCAAGATTTTATAGCAGATCGTCCTATCGCAGGGGGTATCGCTTATGAAAAGCAGCTGCATGAGTGTCAATTAGATGAATCGCTCGCCAGCTTACAGCGAGTAGACACGCTGATTTTGCAGATACGCCGTGATATTACAAAGGCAAAAGACCAGTCTGAGGGCTTAGGCGAGGTTGCACTGCTGGCTGATGAGCGCTATCGCAACTTATTACTGTTTTTAGCATTTTATGCAGGGCGAGTGCTGGCGCGTCAGTGGCAAAGTGAACCACATTGGTATGAACAGTTTGAACTAAAAAAGCATTTTGATACGCTACCGTTGATTGCAGAGGATTTTTATCAATCCATGGCTGTGGTATATAGTAATAACTCTAATGATAGTGCAGATATATTTTTTGCGTTAGAGCCCATGGGCCTGCGTCTATTTGGGTATATTGATCGGCAGTTTCAGGCGGTACAAGGTGGGCAAGTTGCTAGCGGATTGTATCAAGCGGTAAGTGCGCGACTACCAAAAAATAATGGTATTGATGAGAGTGTTACAGCTGAACCAAATGTAGAGCATTATTCTGAATCAGTAGATGTTAATCCCAGATTGATTGATGATGAAAATTTTCAAAGCCAACGGCTACCAGTCCAAGCTACCGAACATAGAGAAATTCCTGTTACCAAGCTAGCCGTAGCACAGCAAGCTGTGCCTTCAATAGTCGATGTAGCAGCGAGTGTCAAACCTAAAATATCTGAAATGCCTACTAATTTCAGTGCGACTACCACCCAACTGCAAACTGTTAGCCCCTTAAAGGTCTCTATAACGCCAGAAATATTTACTCAGTTACTTATAGAGTTAGATGAGATTGAGGTGCCACAAGCTACTGGCCACGATGACTATCTGCAAGCGTGCAAAATACTGGATCAATTCGAGCACCATATTGCGCGGCAAAATAAGCCGCGTGACCAAGTGACGTTTTCAGAGCACCATCAGGCAGCACGGCAGCAAGCACTAATACGTCTGCAAAATTCTGCCGAATCTGGTAATACCACTGCGATGTTACGCTTGGCTATGTACGAGTTACTAGGTGAAGGGCAAATAGCGGATGCAGAAGCCAGCAAAGTAGTAGGGACTGACTGGGTTAAACAAGCGGCGAACAGTAAAGATGTTCGTGCCCAGCGCTTACTTAGTAAGATGTACTATCAAGGTATCGGCGTGCCGCAAGAGGTGAGTAGCGGTCAATATTGGTTGGAGGAAGCGGCTAAAAATGGACATACAGAAGCAGCAGATCTGGTGGCTAAGTGGCAACAAGCTCAAACATTAATCACATCGCAAAAGCAAGAGCAGCATAGTATTAAGCGTTATCAAGTGTTGGTAGGAGTAGTGGTGCTTGGTGCAATATTGCTCATTGTATTTATATAACAATCAAGCACTCACTTATCGCGTTGTAAGGTTTTAGACTAGCTATTTAACGATACCATAAGACGGTAATTAGTAGACCATACGATTTTCTGCGCACATTTTCTGCGCACTTAGTCACTAAGTTGTATGGCTTTTTCATGATTTACGGTAAAATTTATCAACGGTTGACTGTCTAACTTGTCATTTTATCTATCACAAAACTGGGCTTCTCCATGCCATCACCTTCTGTACCACCGTCTACTGAATCTGAGCCATTAGCGGCTCAAAAAGATTTTGATAACGATACGCTGGATAACCATTCGCTAGATAACTGTGCGTTAAGTAGTACTGCGCCAATCAAACGCGCCACTCGCATGCCACCTTGGTATTATCAGCTTGCTATCACGCTACTAAAGCCATTGTATCGCATTCAAGTTTGGCGTCGTTCGCGCAGTCGTGACAACTATCAACAAGAAGTTGCGCAGCGCTTTGGCAAGCAGTATCCACCGCGTCCGGTATCAAGCGACACTTGTAATGACAAAACAATTTGGTGTCATGCCGTCTCGTTAGGAGAGACCAATACAGTCGCGCCCTTGCTCGATGCTCTATTGGCACAAGGCTATAATATATGGCTAACCAATACCACACAGACGGGTTATGCGCGCGGTGCCAGTCGTTTTGCTGAGGAGATTGCTCAAGGTCGGATGAGTCACAGTTATGTGCCAGTAGATACGCCCGCCGTTATCGAGACATTTTTGGCGCATGTACAGCCTGTCGCTGCGTTGTTTGTCGAAACTGAATTATGGGCAAATATTTTAGCCACTTTATCGCAAAAAGACATTCCTAGTATTCTGGTAAATGGACGACTATCAGCGGCATCTTTTAACCGCTATCAAAAGATAAGCGCCGTAAGTGCTAGCATGATGCAAAACCTCAGTTTAATCATCGCGCAAGATAGCGACTCTGCTAAACGCTTCCGGCAGTTGGAAGCAGATAGTGCGCAGATACGCGTTGCAGGCTCACTTAAATGGGTCATCAATACGCCTAAAACTACCAATTCCAAAAACGTCACTGATTCCAAACTAGCGACTAATAAAGTCAAAGAAGATGGCGCTATTAATGAGTTGTCGAATCTGTCTGATTCGCAGTTTGTAGACCGTCCAGTTTGGATAGCAGCGAGCACTCATAGCGGTGAAGAAAGTATGGCATTAGCGCTACACCAGCAACTATTGGATATAGCGGAGCTGTCTACGGCCCTACTTATCATCGTACCCAGACACCCTGAGCGCTTTGATGAGGTGGCTGCGCTCATTAACGAAACAGGTTTGCAAATGGCAAGGCGTAGTCAAGACGAAGACATCACTACAAAAACGCAGGTTTATCTGGCTGATAGTATGGGCGAGCTGATGCGATGGTATGCACAAGCAGATGTAGCGCTTGTTGGTGGTTCTATCGTTGATATCGGCGGCCATAATCCTGTGGAGCCTATGAGTGTGGGCACGCCAGTACTTATGGGACAGTATACCCAGTCATGTCAGAGCGTCGTAGATAAGCTGGCAGGTGCTGGTGCTTTATATCAACCAAACAACCATTTTTATCAAGCAATCGGCAGTGACGAGCATCTAATAAACGACTCTACAAGCGATGATGAGATGATATATCAACAGCTACAGTTTTGGCTGCGTCATTTAGAGATTGCCAGAAAAGCGGGACAGGCAGGTAAGCAGATGACCATTCAGGAGCAGGCAGTATTGACCCGACAACTAGCGATGATAGAAGAGACAATTGAAAAGTTTTCTAGCGTGTATCCTCAGGCCGACCAGCCATATCTCTAATCGTCGTTCACTCTTATTTTTATTAAGCGATCTGCTCTATGAATTGTATTTTGTTGCCTGCATCTGATATTGCACCGCCTTATGCACAGATTAACTCGCCTGTACAAATCGAACACATCAATAAGGTATTAAAGCTACCAGTTGGTGCGACGCTCAAAATCGGTCAGCTTGGTGGCAATCTTGGTACAGCAGTTATTGACGATATGTCACCTAGTAACATACAGCTACGTGAGGTACAGCTCGATACTCCGTCGCCAGCCAAATTAGAGGTTACTGTGATTTTGGCATTGCCACGGCCTAAAGTACTACGGCGCTTGATCATGGACATGACCGCATTGGGTGTTTGTCATATTATTCTGATTAATAGTTACCGTACTCAAAAGAGCTATTGGCAAAGTCCGCTACTGATGCGGCTTAATGAATTTGTATTAGAAGGTTTGCAGCAAGGGGTCGATACGATAGCGCCGCGCATTTCTTTACAAAAACGTTTTAAACCGTTCGTCGAAGATCAGCTGCCCAGTCTGATTACTCATGACGCTATAATCGCTCATCCTTATAGCGATCTGGCCTTTTCGCAATATCTACAACAACTGCCTGTAGAGTCTATATCTTCTGCAAGAGTTCAGCGGCCAGATGTGGTTTGCATCGGAGCTGAAGGGGGCTGGGTTGATTATGAGATTGAACTGCTATGTAAGCAGGGATGCAAAGCGGTAAATATAGGCCCTCGAATCTTACGCACAGAAGCTGCTGTAAACGTGATTTTGGGGCAATGGCTAATATAAAATGAATAGAATAAAACTCTCTATAAACTGTACTTTTTGGGGGCAAAACCAGTCGAAATAATGTATTGATAATTAATCTCATTTCTATTAGTATATTGTTTCTGGTTTTTATCATTGTTTTAGCAGTATAAACGCCTACCTAATTGCTTATCATCTAAACTATCTCATTTATCTTTTATACTATTATGGAGAAGACCATGTCATCGAACGCGGTTGCTGAACGTCTGTCGCTAACTCGCCCTGTTAAGGCTACCTTATCTGTTGCTGTCTTTGGCATGATGATGGGTCTAGTGGGTTGTAATAACGCATCTACTCCAGCTGAAGACGCAGAGACGCAAACGCCGACCACTGAAGAGGCCAGTAATGATAGTACCGTGGCGACTGCAGGTGATGATCAAGTGGTGACGATTTATTCGTCACGTAACGAGCAGCTTATTAAGCCATTGTTAGATAAATATACCGAAGAGACAGGCGTAAAAATCGAGCTGGTTACTGATAAGACAGGTCCATTAATGGCACGCTTGCAAGCTGAAGGTCAGAACACACCGGCCGACATGTTATTGACGGTCGATGCTGGGAACTTATGGCAAGCTGCGCAGCAAGGATTATTGCAGCCAGTGGCTTCTACGGTACTTGAAAGCAATGTTCCTGCTAAATACCGAGATCCAAAAGGTCAGTGGACAGGTCTGTCGCTGCGTGCACGCACGATATTTTATGATCCAAACAAAGTCAGTGCTGATGAGTTATCAACGTATGCAGATTTGGCTGATCCAAAGTGGAAAGGTAAACTGTGCTTGCGTACCTCTAAAAAGGTCTATAACCAATCGCTTGTCGCCAGTATGATGGAGCATTTGGGCGAAGAAAAGACAGAAGAGGTTATTCGTGGATGGGTCGATAATCTAGCGACTGACGTATTTAGTGATGATACCAGCATGTTAGAAGCCATCGCTGCAGGTCAATGTGAAGTTGGTATTGCTAACAGTTATTACTATGGCCGTATACTTGATGAAAAGCCTGACTTCCCTGTCGAGATATTTTGGGCAAACCAAGATACAACAGGCACACATGTAAATATCTCTGGCGCTGGTGTGACCACCAACTCAGACAATCCAGATGGTGCGCTTAAACTAATAGAGTGGTTGTCCTCTGATGAAGCTCAAGGTATTTATGCCAGCTCAGACAAAGAGTATCCAGTAAAAGAAGGCGTTGATGAGTCAGACATGCTCAGATCGTGGGGCACGTTCAAACAAGACGATATCAATGTGCAAAAATTTGGCGAACTACAAACACAAGCGATCCAGATGATGGATAAAGCAGGTTATAAATAATCGGTTGCTGGGTTTAGTTTATAAGCGTCTGACAGGGTAATATCTATATTATGACAATGACAAAAGCGTCTGCTAGTGAAGACAGTACTGTCAAAGATAGCCCTGCCAGTGACACTCGTGTTATTCGTCAAGAGCGTATAGTCGGTAAGCGTATTATTTCAAAATCAGTCTTAGGGCTGATTTCGTCGTTTATGCTCATCCCAATTTTAATTGTTCTTTTTGCTTGGACGCAGCCAGTTGCAGATATCTGGTCGCATATGACAGATTATGTGCTACCGCAAGTCCTCAAAAATACGGCCATCTTACTGCTTATGGTGACCGTTATTGCTGGCAGTATTGGTACGACGTTGGCATGGATAACGAGCATGTACCGCTTCCCAGGACAGCGGTTTTTTTCGTGGGCGCTAATGCTGCCCTTAGCCATGCCAGCTTATGTGCTAGCGTTTGTGACAGTGGGAATGGTTGATTTTAGTGGACCGTTACAGACGGGACTACGGGATTTGGGGATTAGCACCGTGATACCCTCAGTACGTAATGTCTGGGGTGCTGGGCTAATATTGTCACTGGCGTTTTATCCTTATGTATATCTGCTGGCAAGGCAAGCGTTTTTATCTCAAGGTCGGCGTGCGATAGAAGCAGGTCAGATGCTGGGGCTTAGCCGCAGTCGAGTGTTGTTTCGCTTGGCTCTACCGCAAGCGCTGCCTTGGATTATCGGTGGGCTGTTGTTAGCGACGATGGAGACTTTGGCAGATTTTGGTGCCGTCTCGGTGTTTAACGTCGATACCTTTACTACGGCTATTTATAAAGCATGGTTTGGGTTTTTTAGTTTAACCACGGCAGCGCAATTGGCCGCTTTATTGATCGGTGTGGTATTTATTGTGGTATTGTTTGAGCAGTATTGGCAAGCAAGACGTGGCAATGCAGTCACTCAAGGGAGCAATCGCCGTTTAGAGGCCAGTACACCTGCAAAGCTTACAATGACGCTGCTGTGTACGCTCGTATTTTCAATTGCCTTTCTCATACCATTTTTACAACTGTTCTATTGGACAGCGACGAATTTTCGTCAAGATTTCGATGCACGTTATATCGATTTTGTAACCAATAGTTTGATGATTGCCAGTATGACGACGCTACTTATTGCTTTGCTTGCTATCATCGTTGCATGGATTAAACGTCAGTATTCTGACAAAACAACGAAGCTGATGACCACTTTAGCCAATTTAGGTTATGTCGTACCAGGCACAGTACTAGCTGTAGGGGTTTTTATTCCGATTGCTTGGGTTGATAATCAACTGATCGCTATCGGAGTCACCTCAAAGCAAGTGCTATCAGGAAGTGTTATTGTCATGCTACTTGCGCTCTCAACCCGTTTTATGACGGTCAGCTTCCAACCTATCGACCGTCAGCTACAGCGTTTGACGGTCAATCAAGAGGCGGCTGCAAAGTTGCTCAGTGACAGTCCATTACAGCGCTGGCGTCAGGTGGTATTGCCGATACTCAAACCAGGTATGTTGACTGCACTATTAATGGGTTTTGTAGAAGTCATGAAAGAGATGCCGATTACACTTATGACACGGCGTCAAGGCTGGGATACGCTGGCAGTACGTGTGTTTGAGATGACTAGTGAGGGGATGTGGGCAAGGGCTGCGTTGCCAAGCTTACTTATCGTACTTGTCGGACTGATTCCAGTATGGATATTGCTACGTCAAAGTGACAAAAATAGCTAGCGTAGTCATAGTACGTTAAATCAGAATGACGATATAGTAGATTTAACGTACTATGTCTTGTAGCGTACTATATATAGCTATGTTCAATTGACATTCATTGTTGCTTTTATCGTATTACTTATTTTATCTCTATCGCTCATTGGTAACATCTATGCATACTGACCTGATCAAAGACTCAGCAGACCGAACAGATCACTCCAAACCAAAATCTATTGGCAAAAAAGTCATGCCTACCAATACTCGGCAAGCCTCTACCTGTGCGGTTATTATGCCGCAGTCCAAGCACTATGAATCAGCGGAGACGCATGATAAGCCTTATCTTAGTGTGAGAGGCTTAGTCGTCGGTTATGATGATACCACTGTCGTTGATAAGATGTCTTTAACGCTGCAGCAAGGTGAGATTGGTTGCTTTTTAGGCTATAGTGGCTGCGGTAAAACCACAGCATTACGTGCCATCGCTGGGCTAGAGCCTACGCGCCAAGGCTTTATTAGCTTGAATGGTCAGCGCCTAACAGAGCAGACAGCACGTACATCTTTTGCCGTTGCACCTGCTAAGCGCGGCATGGGCATGGTATTTCAGGACTATGCATTGTTTGGTCACCTAAGTGTGGCAAAAAATATTGCTTTTGGTCTAAATAGTTGGTCAGTCGCTGACAAAAAAGCACGCGTGACTGAGATGTTGAATCTGGTTGAGTTAACTGAGCATGCCAACAAGCGTCCAAGTGAGCTTTCAGGCGGTCAGCAGCAGCGAGTTGCTTTAGCACGTGCCTTAGCGCCCAAGCCCCAATTATTGTTACTTGATGAGCCCTTTTCTAATCTTGATGTAGTACTGCGCGAATCACTGGCGATGAATGTACGTGATATTCTTAAACGTACCAACACCACAGCGATACTGGTGACTCATGATCAAAATGAAGCCTTTGCAATTGCAGACAAAGTAGGGGTGATGCACAGAGGTAAGCTGGTACAGTGGGCCACGCCAAGTGAGCTATACCATGAGCCAGTTAGTCCGTTCGTTGCTGAGTTTGTTGGTGAAGGAGCCATGATAGATGGCATCATTAAAGAGGGACATGTCGAGACCGCGCTTGGTGATATCTATCGACGTATGGAAGTTTACGATGAACTGGGCCAGCCGCAGTATTGCGAGTATGACTATCCTAATGGCACGCCGATCAAAGTGTTGGTGCGTCCTGATGATATCATTCACGATGATGACAGTACGCAGACGGCATTAGTCGTTGGACGTGTGTTTCGCGGTGCCAACTATCTATATCGTTTGCAACTCGATGATGGACAGACGGTTTTATCCTTAGTCGCAAGCCATCACAATCATGAGATTGGAACGCATATTGGCATTTTACCTTTGCTAGAGCATGTGGTTGTATTCGATGAAAAAGAGATTAATGCCACGACTTGGTCAGAATACGATAGATCATTTATAGATTAAGAAATAAGAGCGTAATTGATACTGATCAATATTCCAATGCAACAATATTTTCAAGGCAATAAAAGGGCTACGACAAAACGGCTATTAAAATTAAGTTTTGCGAGTGGCCATTATATGCAGATAACGGCCAAGCCACTTATAAGGCTCTTGCTGCGAGTAGCGTAGCTCCATTCTAATGACTGCGTCAGGGTCGGTATGCCCGCCACGCTTTAATGGTGCATAGTCATGAAACACGCGCAGACCACTTTCTAATACGATTTGATACTCATGTTGTTGTAACCATGACTCAACTTCTTGCTTGGCAACAGGATAATTGGGCGTCAAACTTCTATTGTTATCTGCTTGGTAGTCAGCCTTATCAAGTAAGGTATCGAGCAAATTAAAATTACCCATGATCAAGTTTCGATAGTCAAAGCTTGCCGGATTGTAAAAACACAATGACAAAATACCATCAGTCGCAAGATGCTTATCGAAGAAGTCCATTACCGCTTTTGGGTCTGCAAGCCACTCAAGTAGTGCATGACACAGTATGACATCAAACTTATCTGTAGAATCTGTCGTTAGTTTACCTGTTCCTAATTTAGCTTCAAGTGCCTGATATGGACAGACATACCATGTGATATCTAGGTCTTTACCAGTTTGCTCTGCATTCGTTCTGGCTTTGTCGATCATATTAGCAGATATGTCATTAATGACGACTGTATGGCCTTGAATAGCAAGTTCTGTTGCAATCTGAGCAAGCCCAGCGCCTACATCTAAAATACGCAATGGTCGCTTGAGCAGATGGCTAAATTGTTCGACATAACCAAAGATATCACGGCGTAAGACAGCCAGACGAATATCACCCTTTAAACCACCATATACCTTTTTTTCAAAATGATCGGCAATCGCATCAAAACTGCGGTCGGTACGTTTATCGTCTAGTGCTGTCAATTGGTTGTCGTCATTTATCATTACTTTTGAGTCTGCTGTTTATGGAGGTAGAAGATAATGTTTTATAGATATAGCAATGATCATTGGCTTTATCGTCGTCTATTAATTACCCATTTGAATACCAGTTTTGCTAAGGTAATAATGACAAACACCACGACGATAAATACCCAAATACCATTGTTTTGTAAATTGTCTTGATAGGCTTGTGCTAAGTAACCAGATAATACCATCGCAATCAGTAGTGAGCCCCAGCGCACAAAGGGTAGCGCGCGATAATGATGGCTTGGAAAGCTGACAGCATAATCACTAGAAAAGCTGTACAGTATCATAGCCAAAATCCAGACGATAACAAGGATGATATCCATAACGATAAATGCCTATTTTATAGGGATTAATAAGAAAGATTATAACAAGGACTTATAATATAAAAGGGTAGTGTAACGAGTAGAAATTTTTTGTCTACCATAACCGTAATTTTATCCATTAACGTCACATTTTAGTCTGTATGCACGCATCAGATATGGGCAACTAACAAATAGTTATATGACAGCAGATTACATGGTTTTCGGTAGCTTTTCATCACAGTTTACGGTATAAACAGTAAGGTGTAAGAGATAACAATGGTCATGTTATTTTTATATAAAGTAGGTTTTGGTCAACTGCCAAGGATGTCTGACAATTTTCGTTTTATCACTGCTAAGGATAGCAATTATGTCTAAATTTGAATCCAATCTTAATAAAGACAGCAAGATCGCTCCAGTTAATGCTATGGATGTTCAGCAAACAAGCTCTATTAGTATCCTAACAAAATCAACCAAACCAATTATGGTGCGAGGTGTGCTATCAGTCGCCGTAGCAAGTAGTTTACTATTGATGGCCGGCTGCGGAGACGATGACACCACGATCACTACTGAGTATATTACATCTGTTCAAGCTGTTAACGCATTTGATAAGGCCCAGATAGATGGTGGTTTTGGTCTGGAGAACACTGCAACACCTGCGGCAAAGTGTGACATCAAAGTAGAAAAAGTCAGCTATCCAACAGTGGGGGCAGCAGGCGAGCGTACGAATGCAACGGCGGCATTGATGTTACCAAGTGGTGATAGTGCCGACTGTCAGGGCGACCGACCTGTATTGCTCTATGCGCATGGCACCACTACTGACAAAGCCTATGATTTTAGTCAAGTAGGTAATCCGCAAAATTCAGCAGGATCAGAGGCAACCCTTATAGCAGCAAATTTTGCGGCGCAAGGTTATATCGTGGTCGCGCCCAACTATGCAGGCTATGATGATTCTGAGCTTGATTATCATCCTTACCTAGTGGCAGATCAACAGTCAACTGATATGGTCGATGCCTTAGATAGCGCACGTGTGATAATCAAAAAGCAGCAGCGTAGCAAGGATACTAAGTACATCAATATCGACGACTCTGGTGAACTGTTTATTAGTGGTTATTCGCAAGGTGGCTATGTGGCCATGGCCGCAGCAAGGCTATTGGAGCAACAAGGCAAATCTGTGACAGCGATAGCGCCATCATCAGGGCCGTATGCATTAGCTGCTTTTGGCGATACTATATTTTCAGGCAACGTCAATATTGGCGCAACTCGGTTTGCACCGCTACTGGCAACTGGCTTGCAAAAAAAGTATAAAAACATCTATCGAAATAGCACAGATATCTTTACGACAAACTATTCAAACACTCAGCTACCAAGCTTATTGAGCTTTGGAGAGCTGGTAGCGGCTAACAAGCTGCCAGATAACGCATTGTTTGAAAATAATCCCCAAAACAACCCTACACTTGATATGTTACCGCCACCGACTGTCCCTTTTGCGTTCTTAGGGTTTGCGGATGATAATTATTTGATCAAAACGGATTTTCGCACCATGTACGTAGCCGACGCGCTGCAAAACCCTGATAGCCTTCTTGCTGGAACGGGTGCGCTTCCAGCAGACAGTCCACAAGATAACTTACGTAAAGCCCTAAAAGCCAATGATCTACGCGGCTACATACCTAAAATGCCAACCTTATTGTGCGGTGGTAATCAAGACCCAACCGTATACTATGACCTAAATACTGGTTCGATGTCGGCTATATTGCAACAAGCAAGCATGAGTCCAGCTGCCAATCTAAACATTACTGTATTAGATGTGGACGCAACCAATGACGATGATCGTAATCAAAACACAGTGACATCAATCGGCAGTGCTGCTATGAGCAATGCTTGGATGAATACAGATACAATCGATAATATCCAAAATAGATTTGCCACGACTTTGACGGCAGTTCAAAATCAAGCTATTGCAGATGCGCAGTCAGTAGGAGTCACCAACCCAGATTTACTAGCGCAAGCAGCAGGTGCTGCGGTACTGGCCAGCTATCATGGCGGATTGACCAGTACCTCTTGTACCCAAGCTGCGCGTGAGTTTTTTGAACAGAACTTTAGACAATCATAAGAGGACGCACGTAATAAAATTGTTCGTACGTAGGCGTTGAACAGATAATAATAACAACGCCTAAAAACTGCATATACTCTGGTGCAGTTTTTTTTGTTTTATCGGTAAAAAATAAATACTACTACGCACGCTCAATCAGCATTTTTACTAGATTTTAATGACCGTGAAATGTCCCTAAATCAGCAAATTTGTGCTAAAATAGCTTCTTTTATTCAACCTTAAAACTATCACCGTTTTCCTACTATTTTACCCGCTTGATGGTGCTTTTTTATAGTCTGTTTCTCATTAATATTGACGCTTTTATGCGCCTTTATTTTTGTATGATTGTGAGCGTCTCCAACTGAGTCAAATATTAGAAAAATAATGTGAGTGAAGGAGTGTATATGAGCGAATCGGTCAGTCCTATTGGCATCGTAGATGAACTAAAGCAGTCCTATCTGGATTATGCGATGAGCGTGATCGTCTCGCGTGCGCTGCCTGATGTGCGTGATGGGTTCAAGCCTGTACACCGCCGCGTGATGTACGCCATGCACGTGCTATCAAACGATTATAACAAGCCCTATAAAAAATCAGCACGTGTGGTCGGTGACGTCATCGGTAAGTATCATCCACATGGTGATAGTGCGGTCTATGATGCTATCGTACGTATGGCGCAGGATTTCAGCTTGCGCTATCCAATGGTTGACGGTCAAGGTAACTTTGGCTCGATTGATGATGATCCTCCGGCAGCGATGCGTTATACCGAAGTACGTATGACCAAACTGACCCACCAGATGCTCGCTGATTTGGATAAAGACACGGTCGATTGGGAAGACAACTACGACGGCTCTGAGCGCATGCCAAGCGTGATGCCAGCGCGTATTCCTAATTTATTGGTCAATGGTGCAACAGGCATTGCGGTCGGTATGGCGACCAATATGGCGCCGCACAACCTGACTGAGGTGATTAATGCCTGCCTAGCTTATGCTGAAAACCCGCAAGTATCAGGCGAGGAGCTGATGAGTCATATCTCAGGCCCTGACTTCCCGACGGGCGGTATCATTTATGGTCGTGCGGGTATTTTAGATGCTTATCGTACGGGTAAAGGTCGTCTGCATATACGGGGTCGCTATCATATCGAGCCGATGAGTGACACAGGTGTCAATCGTGATCGCGAGCGTATCGTCTTCACTGAAGTGCCGTATCAAGCCAATAAAGCTAAGCTCATTGAACGTATTGCTGAGCTGGTGCGTGATAAAAAAATCGAAGGCATTACTGAGATTCGTGATGAGTCTGACAAAGAAGGCATGCGCATCGCCATCGACTTACGCCGCGGTGAAACGGCTGAAGTTATCGTCAACAATCTATTTCTTCAAACGCCGCTTGAGTCTAGCTTTAGTATTAATATGGTGGCACTTGACAATGGTCAGCCAAAATTACTGACTTTGCGTCAACTGATTGCCGCTTTTGTGCGTCACCGTCAAGAAGTCGTCACCCGCCGTACTATTTATGAGCTAAATAAAGCGCGCGTACGTGGTCATTTGCTTGAAGGTTTGACTGTCGCTTTAGCCAATATTGACGAAATCATTGCGACTATTAAAGCCTCTGCTAATCGCGGTTTGGCACGTGAAAGCTTGTTAAACAACACTTGGGGCTCAGGTAGTGTGGTTGCGATGCTGACAGCCGCTGGCAGTCAATCAGTCCGTCCTGAATATATCGAAGGCGAAGATCCTAAAGCGCCGTTTGGTCTTATTGATGGCACAACCGCAGGTGAACAACGCTACCGCTTGTCACTAGAGCAGGTCAATGCCATCTTAGACATGCAACTGCATCGTTTGACGGGCCTTGAACAGGATAAATTGACCGAAGAATACCAAGACTTATTGCGTGAAATCGCTCATTTAGAATCTATTCTTGGTGATTTTGATAAGCTTATGACTATTATCTCCAACGAGATGATTGAGATTCGTGATAATTTTGGGGATGAGCGACGTACCGATATTATTGACTCACGTACTGATTTTAACCGTGAAGATCTTATTCCTGAACAAACCGTCGTCATGACTGTCTCACGTACAGGCTACGCCAAGACTCAGCCTATTGATGATTATGTCGCGCAAAAACGTGGCGGTAAAGGCAAGTCTGCAACCGTGATGAAAGAAGATGATGTGATTGATCATTTAGTCGTGACCTCAACGCATGCAACGGTACTGTGTTTTACTGATACTGGACGTGTTTTTAGTTTACGTGGTTTTGAAGTGCCTATTGCCAGTCGCGGCTCTCGCGGTCGTCCACTAGTCAATCTGATTGGTCTAAATGGCGACGAAACGGTAACAACTATTTTACCAATACCGCAGACCACGTCCGAGGTAACGGGTCATTTTGTATTCTTTGCCACAGCCAATGGTACAGTGAAGCGGGTAGAGCTAGAGCAATTTGCCAGCATTCGCTCTAATGGTCTGATTGCTGTTGTTTTAGAAGATGGTGACAAATTGGTCAGCGCACGCATTACCAATGGTAGCCAAGATGTTATGCTGTTTGCCTCAAGTGGTAAAGCCATTCGTTTTGATGAAAACGATGCACGCTCGATGGGTCGTACGGCGAAGGGCGTCCGTGGTATGCGTCTCGCTGATGATGAGTTTATCAAATCATTAGTCGTTATCGAAGATGACGTACGCGAAATCCTGATTGCCTGTGAAAACGGCTTTGGTAAGCGTACCTTTATTGATGAGTTTAACACTCAAAACCGTGGTGGCGGCGGTGTCATCGCTATCAAGACCAGTCAACGTAATGGCGCTTTAGTACGTGCCACCAAGGTTGAGCCTGAAGATGATATTATCCTAATTTCAGACAAAGGCACGCTTGTACGTACACCAGTAGAACATGTTGCAAGTGCAGGTCGTAATACTCAAGGCGTCACACTCATTCGGTTGTCTAAAGATGAAAAACTGGTGGCGATGGCACGTGTTGAAAACGAAGAGAGCGACAATGAGCTGATTGATGCGATGAAACAGGATGGAACGTTTGAGTCAGAAGAGCAAGTAAACACAAGTGGCTCAACTGACAATGCCGCGAATACTGACATAAGCGAGTCTATTGATATTGCAAATGATCATAAATTGGATGACAGTACAGCAAATAATAGCAATGACGTTATCGATGAAGAGTAAGCGAAATGAATGTCTGATTGAATAGCTTTTTAGTTTAGTTCTTCGTAACTTTGCTACAAAAAAGCCTCTGACATTATTGTTGGAGGCTTTTGTTTGTTTCTTCATTTTTTGATGTTTTAAGTTGTTTATAAATTATGCCCATAAAGTTCTATTTTTTAAGGCGTCTGTTATGCTCACTACCAATCAAACTTTTCAAGGAACCGTTGCATCGGTAACATCAAGTTTTTTATTTGCGTTCATGTTCTTGTTTGGGTTATTTATGATGCCCTTGTCAGGTACACAGGTCGCATCATGGCGCGTGCTGATGATGTTATTGAGTCTAGTATTATTGGTTAGTCTTACCAAGCAGTGGCAACATGTCTTTGATTATTTAAAAACGCTAAAAACGCCCAAAGATTGGTTATTATTTCTACTACCAACACCAATACTCGGCGGACAGATTTGGCTGTTTATGTGGGGGCCTGTCAACGGCTACGGTCTTGATGTTACTTTGGGCTATTTTTTATTGCCACTCATCATGATAGTAGTTGGGCGCTTTTTTTATCACGAACATATGAGTATCCTACAATGGGTAGCCGCACTATCTGCAGCGATAGGGGTTGGTTATGATATATTTCAATACGGTTCGATATCATGGGTCACCTTGTTTGCGTGTTTGGGTTATCCGCCATATTACCTACTACGACGTAAATTGGCGGTACCGCCAGTGACTGGTTTATTGTCTGATCTTACTTTATTGGCGCCTGTGGTGTTAATCATGCTTTATGTTAGCGGTGGCTTTAGTATGGCGATGCAGACCAGTAAGTTTTGGTATCTGTTACCATTACTTGGCGCGTTTAGTGCTCTAGCGATGTCGCTCTCTATGGTTGCTAGTAGTAAATTGCCTGTTTCGTTGTTTGGCGCGCTCAGCTATCTTGAGCCTATGCTATTGTTTGTATTTTCTATCACGATATTGGGTCAAAGTCTTCATGAAGGCGGCTCTTTATTTATGTATGGTATGATTACTTTGGCGTTAATTTTCATGATTTTAGAAAGTAGTTTGGGTTACGTAACGCGTCGCCGTGACAACCGACTTCATGGCTATAACGAGCCACAAGTGGTCGGCTTCCCTCCGCGTCGCCGTCTGATAGACCGCCGTATAAACGGTGTGCTGACAGCCCATCGTTTTCGTAGAATTAGAAAGTATCAAAGCAAAATAGATAAAATGCAGCGAAAAATAGAGCGATTAGATGTAAAGTAAGTGTTTGCCAGAAATTAATAGGTAAATTGACGGCCCAGTTAAGTAGACATATTGCTTATATGGTTTGACTTTGACATAATGCCGACCATGATGTAAGCCGAACACATCAAAAGCGTTCAACTTAGATTGCGCGACGATCTTATATACAAAAGCCTCAGACGTTCTCGTCTGAGGCTTTTGTTTTTTTTAAAAATTGCCATGGATGTGCCCCAATCGTTAAAGGCTGTTGTGATGCTGACTATTAACCAAACTTCGCAGGGTACAATCACTGCTGTTGCTGCAAATTTTTTATACTCATTACTGTTCTTATTTGGCCTACTGCTACAACCATTATCAGGTACGCAGGTCGCTTCGTGGCGCGTGCTGACAATGTTTTTTAGTCTGGTGTTGCTGGTAAGCGTACTAAAGCAGTGGCAGCACATTTTTGATTATCTAAAAACACTAAAAAACGCAAAAGAGTGGTTTTTGTTTATACTACCCACACCGATTTTAGGCGCGCAAATCTGGATATTTATGTGGGCGCCAGTCAATGGCTTGGGGCTTGAGGTAACGTTGGGTTATTTCCTATATCCGATGATTATGATCGTTGTTGGTAGGTTTTTTTACAATGAAGACATGAGCTTGCTGCAATGGGCTGCGATACTTTTTGCAGGCGCAGGTATTGCTTATGATATTTTTCAATACGGGGCAATATCTTGGGCGACTTTATTTGTTTGCTTGGGTTATCCTCCTTACTATTTACTACGTCGCAAGCTGGCAGTACCGCCTATCACTGGTCTGATCTCAGACCTTGTATTGTTGTTACCGGTGGTACTGGTTGCACTATATATGAATGGCGGTTTTGAAGTAGCAATTACTAATCACAAGCTTTGGTATCTACTGCCTTTATTAGGTATTATCAGCACCGCTGCGATGTCACTAACGATGGTAGCGAGTCAAAAGTTGCCTGTCTCACTATTTGGGACTTTGTGCTACCTTGAGCCAATATTCTTGTTCATATTTTCAATCGCAATTTTAGATCGTAACTTACATGATGGTGGCTCTATACTAATGTACAGTATGATTTTTATCGCACTGCTGATTATGATTGCTGATAGCGCACTGGGTTATATGGCGCGCAAACGTGAAGACCGTCTACATGGCTACAATGAGCCACAAGTTGGCAGTTTTCCACCACGTCGCCGTTTAAAGAATCGCCGTATCAAAGGCGTATTGGCTGCACATCGGTTTCGCAAAATTAGACGTTATCAATCCAAAATGAATAAGATATCGGATAAAATCGATCAGCTATATTCAAGATAAAACCGCAAAGATACGAGATATAAAACGCATTATCCAGTCATTAATTTTGACTGTTTTTGAATGATATGACTGTATTAAAGCATGGCTAAGTGCGCTATCATCAATAGCATTAATAAGTTGCTTTGCTTAACTTACCAACTATCATTAGGGTGAATCCATGTTACATCTGCATCATTTAGAGAACTCGCGCTCGTTTCGTATCATATGGCTTTTGGAAGAACTAAACGCTGATTATCAGCTGACTTGTTATGAGCGTACTAAAGCTTACCGTGCGCCTGAAAGTTTAAAGAAAATTCATCCACTTGGTCATACTCCTATCTTGGAGGTGAACGGGCGTGCGCTGGTCGAATCAGGATTTATCATTGAGTATTTACTCAAACATTATGATAAAGAACAACATCTTAAACCTACTGATGACAATGAAGAGGCATGGGAGTCTTATACTTTTTGGCTACACTTTGCTGAAGCATCAATCATGCCGCTGTTGGTCATGCGTTTGGTATTTACCAAAGTGGTCGAAAAATCACCAATGCTTATCAAGCCTGTGAGCAAGAGTATTCGTAAGCAAGTCGAAAACAATATGATTAGTGATAGTCTGACAACGATGCTAAATATGATGGAGCAGCAACTACAGCACAATCATTGGTTTGCAGGTGAAGCTTTTAGTGCTGCAGACATTCAGATGCATCTTGTGGTCGTCGCTACCAATGCAGGAAGTGGGCTCGACAAAGTAAAATACGCCAATATATTAAATTGGTTAAAACGCTGCGAAGCGCGAGCAGCTTTCAAGCAAGCTGAAGTCAAAGGTGGCCGTGTCCAGTTCTAGGACTACTAGATTTATCAAAGTGCTTATAGATGCTAGCTACTGCTATGTTGATTGCGTTTGGGGCATGTTAAGTTCAATATGTCCCATCAATAAATAGTCCTCTAAAAGGTAAGACAATGACAGACTCTAATAACTTGAATAAACCCTCTAGTTCCGATAAGGATCAGCTGGCACAGCAGCAGCTTGCTTCTCAGCAAGTAACTGTTAAGGCGTGGTCGCAAAAGATATTAGTCGTTTTATTATGTATAGCAAGCTTCTATGGAGGTTGGAAGTCGCACGAATCTAGCATGGTCAATCAATGCTTTGCTAGTGGTGGTCAAATCGTTGAGGGTGATAAAACCATTCTTTGTAAATTGTCGTAAACTCTTTGAATATGAATAAATTTTGCGATAACGACGACTTATGCTGCAACTAACTTTTTTAGGAACATCAGCTGGTGTGCCGACCAAGCAGCGCAACGTAACAGCGCTGGCGATTGAGTGCCTTAATCCTTATCTGTCAGGATCTAATCAACAGCAGAGTAAAAAATCGCGTTCATGGTTACTCATTGATTGCGGTGAAGGTACACAGCAGCAACTGCTCCATACCAAACTATCACTGCATCAGCTTACCGCTATTTGTATTACTCATGTGCATGGCGATCATTGCTATGGTTTGCCAGGATTGCTCGCTAGTGCTGCCATGTCAGGACGTGCCGCGCCGCTGATTCTTATCGCACCCAAAGCCATTAGCAAACTATTAGATGCTGTAATACTAGCTACTGAGTTACATTTGCCATTTGCCATCGATTTTATGGCGATTGAAGAATTGCAGTCTCAGCCAGATAATGAAAATAAAGGTCAGGTAAATATTAGCTTAGACAAGCAGCAACAGCTAACGATAGATATCTATCCTCTATCACACCGCGTGCCATCCTATGGTTTTGGTATCACTCAGACTATCAGTCGTCGCACGCTCAATACCGACAAGTTGCTAGCAGCTTGTATTCCAGCTAGTAAGTTGTGGGGGAAGTTGCAGCAAGGTGAAGATGTTATAACCGAGGACGGTAAGCAGCTACGCGCAGCAGATTACGTCGATAACGACGAGCAACGTACAAGGGTTGTAGTGGCTGGTGATAACGATACGCCAAGTCTTTTAGCTTCTGCGCTACAAGATACCGATTTATTGGTACATGAGGCGACTTATACCAATGAAGTCTTAACCAAGATTCAAGCTAAAAATCCAGATTTTGCCCCCATGCATAGTAGTGCGCAGCGAGTTGGCAAGTTTGCTCAAGATATTGGTCTACCTAATCTCATTTTGACGCATTTTAGTGCTCGTTATCAGCGTTTCGATAATCTAGATAGCACGATGCCTAATATGGCGCATATCCGCTTAGATGCAAAAAGCGTTTATCACGGCAACTTATGGTTAGCGGCAGATTTTGCGCAATATAGGGTAGATGGTGCAGTAGAAGTAGTTGAAGGTCAAGCAGACAGCCGCGTGCAGTATGTAGGAACTGCACGCGACAGCAAATGGGTTAAGACTGACTATCTGCAGAAGCCAATTGGGATTGTCCTATCCAGTAACGACTAAACTGATAAGCGACGCGTCCCGAACGTCCGCCACGCTCTGATGCCCAACGCAGTGCCGCCGCTCTAATGGTCTCATTGAGTTCCTTATTAAGCTCTCCGTCAACCGCTTTATCATTACTATTGTTATCACTATTAGCATTCATAACATCGCTAGTAATTTGTACTGGCTGCAAGCTTAAATAATGCTGAACAATTTGCAAATACGTATGCTGATTCATTGGATAGAATGATAACCACAAACCAAAGCGATCAGATAGCGATACGGTCTCGTCAATGGTTTCGTAAGGGTTGACCTCATCGGTATTTCCATCGTAAATATTGACGTTGTCTTTCATCAATTGTGGCAATAGATGTCGACGATTACTAGTCGCATACACCAATAGCTTATCTTGCTCAGAATCGAGCGAACCATCCAATACACTTTTTAACGTACGATAGCTTTCATCTTGACCGTTAAACGCGAGATCATCACAGTACACCACATAGCGACTACCACAATCAGCTGGTAGCTCGTTAATGGCTGCGCGAATCTTGTCTAATACCAACAAATCATCGCGAGCAATCTCAATAACGCGTAAGCCTTCGCTATGATAGGCTTGCAGTAACGCTCGAATCAGTGATGATTTACCTGCGCCGCGTGTCCCAGTCATCAATACGTGATTGGCTGGATAGCCTTTAAGAAATTGGCGCGTGTTTTGTACCAGTTTTGACTTTTGGGTGTCGATACCATGCAAGTCATCCAAACTCAAAAATAAGTTAACGGCTAACGGTTCTAAATGTCCGGTGCGTCCACCAACCCAGCGATACGCCAGCTGTGCAGGATCAATTTTGATAGTAGGGGTCACGTGCTCTGCTAAATATTGACTTAATAAGTCCAATAAAGGGGCAGGTAGGGCGTAATCAGTGGACGGTTTATCAGTAGATGGATTGGTTGGTTGGGACATAATGACTCTAATAATTAAGGTTACGTTTCATTTATTTTATAATGGTTTTAGAAGGGCTGAGTGATACCATGAAAAATAGTGCCAGCAATCCGCCTACAATACAAGCGATAACGCAAACCTTGCGTAGGCAAGCGGAAGAGCTATTGCCAGAAGTGAGTAATGTGCTAACAAAACTAGGCTATTATGAGATAGCGCATCAACGTATTAGTCAGCAAAACAATGACCAAAAGCATCATGTCAGAGCAATTAGCTATCAAGGGCTAACGCATGCGTGCCATTTGAAATTTGGTCGTATCATGATTAAGTGGGAGCTTAGTCACGATAGTAATCATGCGTTGTCTACCTTACAACGTGAAGTTGCGGTCTTAACAGCTGTGAGCCATTCTCGGTCAACTGGGACTCAGAATACTCTTCAAACTATAGTACCACCAGTATTAGCTTTCGAAACCGTATATGTGGAAATCGCAGAGCAAAGATGGCAGCTTAATCTCCTTGCTATGCCTTACTACGAGAATGGTAGCTTGGCGCCGCAGTTAAGCAATAAGAATTACCCATTATTAAACAATGAGAGAAAACAGCAAATCATAAAGCAGGTTGCGCATTTAATAGCGAATATTCATAAAGCTGGTTGGCTGCATAATGATATTAAACCGAGTAATATTTTGCTAGATGATTTTTTGCCGAATAGTGCGGATAATAGCGGCATAGTGCCTAATTTACGATTGACCGATTTTGCCTTAGCAGAGAATATTTACAGACCCAGCGTAGCAAACCCTGCCGGCACGCCAGCTTATCTTGCACCAGAACGTTGGCAAGGGCAGGGCGCAACAGTGCAAAGCGATATCTACGCCTTTGGAATAATACTGTACGAGATATTGACAGGCGAGCGACCGTTTAAAATCGATAATCAGCGTAGTGAGCCACTAAAAGAGTGGGCGATTCAGCATTGCCAGCAGTCTATTTCAACCTTACCGCTAGAGTATCAGCGCTATCAAAGAATCATTAATAAGGCTTTGGCGAAGCGAGTAGAGAAACGGTATGAGAGTATGGAGGAGGTGTTAGAAGATTTGGAACGTGTTTAAGTCAAAAATAAAATCGCAGACACAAAAAAACCTGCTAAAAAGCAGGTTTTAATATTTGGTCTAAGATGTACTATCCGAAAATGGTGGGGCTGGAGAGACTCGAATTCACTACTTCAATTATATTGATTTTATTATTTTAAATAACGCATATATATCAATAACTTAAGGTTTTATTCGTAGGGAGGTCGTAGCCCATGAATAGCCCATGATAAGATTTCATATATAAAAATTTGCTAGTAGTTAAGGCATGGTTTTGAAGGTTTTTATAATTTTAGGGATGATATGAGAATCATGTAATATACGTAAGGCTATTGATTTTAAAGACAATATTTTGTAATTTCTAGGTAAGCTAGCAGTATGTGAATACATAGGTAATGGGTAATTTTTATATAATATTTTTTATTAACAAAATCATGTGGTTATGTTTGTATTGTAAGAGAA
Source organism: Psychrobacter sp. 1Y10 (assembly GCF_052259005.1). NCBI lineage: Bacteria > Pseudomonadati > Pseudomonadota > Gammaproteobacteria > Moraxellales > Moraxellaceae > Psychrobacter > Psychrobacter sp. 1Y10. The sequence continues at coordinate 687,445 of NZ_JBQQES010000001.1, forward strand.
GTTACTTAAAGTTACTTATATAAAGTAATCTATAATCTCTTGTATTTAGAGGGCTATAGATGAGTAGGTTGTAAAATTACATGAATTACATGAATTGCATCAAATATATCTTTATTTGTTCTTATATTATAATTTAATATCTATTAATATTAGTTGAGTAGTTTTCTACTTACCTAATTCTGTTATGAACATTGCCATAGCTTTTGAAAAAGCTTCAAACTTAAGCTAGGTTCAATAAAATAGTATTACAGTCTAATCTAGAAGAATTAGTCATCACTAGATAGCAGAGGTTTTTCTAAGCAATTAATTTAGGAATGGTTATGAGTATTGGTAAAGATGCTGTCGATAGGATGTTTGCAAAACAAGAGCTTTTTGATAAAGCTTATCAGGAAGGTACAATTATTTTTTATGAACATAAAGATGTTATGGATGACATTAATAAAGACGATTGCTCAATTATACTTGGTGATACCTTTGGTCAAATTGAAAATTTAATTAGTGAAGATAAGGAGCTGATTGAGCAGACTTGGAATGAGGTAGACGTCGACGATGAGCAGGGTCGTATTTACCGTGACACAACACCAGACAATGAATTCTATGAAGTTTTAATGGCTTGGTATGGTGATATGTACGGCTATGTATATATTGGTACTAAGATTGAACTTGCTGATATTATGAAAGAGGTTAAAGAGGCAGATGTATGCTATTTTCAGCCTCGAATGGTGCGTTATAGAGGCAAGATGCTTTCTATGCATGGTGACAAGGTGATCCGTGACGATGAGGGCTTTCCAATTGGAAGGCGGTCATAGTAATCCTATATTTAAGATTTACATATAGCCAATTACGTCATTAGTAAGACCACACTATAGTATTAGCTTAAAGGTACTATAGTCAGTCCTAAATAAAAAAGATACAAATGTAACAATGCGATACAGGCATACATTTTCCTTGCTTGCTGTGCCTGCGTAGACAGAGACTACGCAAAATACATTCAGTATCGCTGTATTTATTTTATAGTGAATCGACTATAGTATTCTGTAAAAAATATTATGTTCTTGTTTTTATTTGGATAAATAAAGAGAATCAAGCGTCAAATATTTCGTTTGAGAGCGCTTGTGATAGTCTACTAATAATGTGCTTAGAGTCTTCAGGAATAAATTTCCCATAGTGCTTGTGGATCATATTTGTATTAGCATGGCCCAGCTGATTGGCTAACCATTCTGCAGTAACGACGCCAGTAGATAGTACTTGACTGGCGTATGTATGCCGACCAGTATTTAATGACCTATATTCGACCTTGCATCTAGAAAGATGGGCTTTCCAACGTTTTTCAAGCTGAGAATAAGTGTAATGGCTAGTTGTATTAGGGTTAGGCCATAGAAACGTTAGTTCTTCACTCCGATATGTACGGTTGTCACGGTCTAATACTTTAAGTCTGACCATCTTATTTTCTCTTATAATATTTATCTGATCGAGAAGTGCCTCAACAACAATAGGAAGTAGTTCGATTTGGCGTTTGCGTCGGCGATTCTTGGTGACTCTGTAAGCGCCTTTGACGAAACCTCTTTTTATATAGGCGCACCCCTGCGCTAGATCTAAATCTTCTATCGCTAATGGCATTAGCTCATGAGTGGATAGTCCTGACCAAATCATTACAGTCCAGATATTACGTAGTATAGGCTGTGTTTCCATAGCTAAAATAGTAGTGATTTCTTGCTTGGTAAAAGGATTAATGTCATCGCTATCACGTACACCAAGCTTAATATACTGTGTTGGATCATTAGCATTTTTTTGATCACGCGCCCAGTATGTCCAAATAGTCTGAAATAGCCCTAAAATATCTTTTATAGTCTTTGGACTTAGCGACTGCATTAGAGTCTTGTAAACCCAGCGTTCGACATCCTCTGCTTTAATCTTAGCGATTACTTTACGTTGCCAATAAGGCTTGATATGATTTTCAACTTTGCTGACGTATGAACTCCACGATGATGGCGCGACTGTAGATTCTGCTGTATCTAACCAAAGTTGAATATAGTATTCAAAATATGAACTTTTCTTTTTTTCTGAATCTGGAAACATCTGATCTCGATCAAAAACCTCCTTCTTTATTTGTTTATCAATAAGATCAGCTATACCTTTAGCATATTCAATGTTAGCTGGGGTAGGTGAAGTGTCTTTTAGCGTCTCACGATAGCGAGTGCCATCAATACGCCACCATACTCTTATACTAGTCTTTAGTTTTTCGATACCTGCTGACATATTGACTCACTTGTTGGTGGAGTTTGGTTAGTTGATTGGTTGAGTTTTAGATTGCTCGAACACCCAACATCGGATACTTCGATTGATGTTTTTTGAATCTACAACTTTGTTAGCTGCAATAAACTTATACTCTCTAGACTGTTTTAGAGCTTGTTGCATTTCGCTCTGTGGTGGAAGGTTATATCGCTGCTCATTTGCTAGCCGATATACTTCTGGCATACTGATTGCCAATAGGTCATTTTTTTTACTGTGGTTGAGATGTAATCTGCGTAATATATGATTGCCCTCCATTAATTGTGGCGGTGTATTAAGCTTATCTAGAACATCAAAAAACTGAATATTGAGTGGATGCTCGATATCTAAAGTCCGGTCACGCTCTTTTGCCATACTGAATACTTCTTCTTTCATAGAATCTTCAATAGAGAGAAGACTAGGAAGTAGGTGAGTTTTGAAAGCGTCAAACAGAGCTAATAACTGTGCGTGACAATGTGCCACCCGAAACGTTTTAATCCCTTTATCTTTTAACCAAAGTTCATGTTCAATTTTCGTTTTAAAAAAAGTCTCAAGAATTTTCTCTTCTAGTTTAAGAATATCGACTAAAAAATGACTTATATCTTCAGTTTGCAAGCTTTCAATACGACGTGCTGCTGCTTCCGAGTCGAGAGTCTGATGTTCTAATGTAAAAAACATATGACAGATACGACTTAGTATAGCTTTGGACGCTACAACGGGTAAATTTTGGCTAATGATGATAGTGCCACGGAATGGTGGCTCATATACTTCGTTGCCTGCGGACTTAACGCCACGTGTACCAATGGTGCCGCCATCATATAAGTTCTTTAGTTCATCCCAGTTGAACTGGCTATTGCGTCCAGTGCCAGCTCCATCGCGGTCAGACTCGATAAATACGCTGGGCATATTGGATGTTTGTGACAATGAACGGAGACGACCAGCCTTGGTTGTTTTATTGGGGTCAATACCTTCATAGCTATCACGACCAATGAGACGCCAAAAAAAGCTGAGTAATGTCGATTTACCGGTACCAGGTTCGCCAACGATCTCTAAAAATGGAAAGGACTTTTGACGATCGCGTATTTGCTGGGCGAATAGACTACCTGTGAAGCCGACCAGACTAATAACACCCTGAACACCCCAGCCAGATATGATGTCAGCTAGCCAGTTTTCTGGGTCTTTGGGAGGGTCTCCGATTTTGATTTTTGGACTGACCGCTAATGTTTTTAGACTCTTATTATTTGGTAAGTCAAAATAATCATCGGCATTGAGCGGGTAGCTCTGACCGTGGCGAATGGCGATATCATTAAAAATGTATGTCTGGTGGTCTTTGCTATAACCAATGAAATCGATAGTCTCCACAGACTTAATGCCACTGATCATACGTCCTAACATAATGTCGAGCTGCTTTGAATTGCCCTGATAGATGACACCAGGTGCGACAGATAATAGGCGTTTTTTGAATTCGCCAGCTGCAGATAGCTGGCTACCAGTAAAGGTGTTTTTGGAGTCGCCCTGCGGTGTACGGATGCGAAAGAAGTACCAGCTTTCATCAGTGACAAGATTCGACTGATAGTAGAGCGCCTGTGGCTGGCAGTTCATGATTTGGGTGACTGTCATACAGGAATGCATTAGGTCGTCATGCCAGAGCTGTATAGCTTCTTTTAATTCCTCTTCAGTATGGAATAGATCCTCAGTCGGTTCGCTTTCAGCGTCCATTTGCTTGGCTTTATCAAAGCTTTCACTGTCTACTTTTACCCAATAGGTGCAGCTATTAAAAAACATATAAAAGCTAGTAGTGCCGTATTGGTTATAAGTGAGCAAGGCCTTGTCTTTTGCAGTATGGGCAATCAGTAGCTCCCCATAGAAACGATAGCGTTCGAAGTCGGCATTGGTAAGTTTGCCAAGCTTATGCAAGTCGTTCCAGTCAGGACCGCCGCTATCCTCGCTTGACTGCACGGCGCTAGCCTCCCAGCCATCTTGATGGGCACGAGCGACTAACTTATCCGTGTGTTCTTGACCTGCTTTGTCATTATCTAAACCAAAGATTAGCTTTGGATAAGGCTTACCCAGTTCGTTTAGGCGAGCTTTTATCTGATCTAACGTAGTCTTGGGATAGTTTCCAGCGGTAATATTGCTGATAGCGTGTTTGCCGTTCTCGGTCAATGCCATCGCATCAAAAATGCCTTCATTAACCCAGAGCTCTTTTACATATGCCCAGACACCATGCTGCAAATTCAGCTTCGGCGGTAGCCAAGCAAGTCCTTTGAATTTAAAGCCTGTTTGTACGCGTGCTTTTTTGATGTTGGTAGCAGGTTCGATTAATCGTTCCCAGTAACCTGCTATCTGACCTTCGCTAGTGATGTTGAAACGTACCGTGGGGCAAGTAAAATCAGAATAAAAGTCTTTGAACACTTCTTGGGTATAGCTGCCTTGCCATTTGACGATATCAAAACCACGCCCCGTTTGTAGGTAAGCGTCGGCAGTAGCGTTCGGGTTACTGGGCGTTGGCGGGTTTTTCTGCGTCCAATTGGCGAATATATCTGGGTAGATGTCACGAGTGGATGCTTGGTAACTGCACTTATTGGCGCGGCCGCATTTTATATTCCAAGGTGCATAAGAGTCAGTGAATAGCTCATTTTTATTGCATGAAGGGCATTTTCCATAACGTAGATATTGCCCATCTGAGGAAAATTTGAGCGCAAAATTCCCTGTGAGACGAGTTATTAGCTCGTCCCGAACTTGTGAGTTCATAGCTTTCATTTAGTTACTCGATAGAAACTGACTTGAAGTGGTTATATAAGAGATTTTCAGCAGTTATATTTATTATTTATTAATAATCAATTATTGATGCGCTGAGAGTCGTCTGTGTCGTCTGTGTCGTCTGTGTCGTCTTTGTCGTCTTTGTCGCTTATAGCTTTACGTATTACTGCCGCAATAAATTCTGTGACGCTCATATTGTGTTGAGCAGCTTTTTGTTGTAGTAGTTTTTGTTCATGAAGAGTTGGATAGAGGTCGATATTATTTAACATTTTTCACTCCTTTCTTGATGTTTAAATCACTACTGTTAATATAGGTTTCACTATTTAGTAGTTCTTGATCACGACCGACTAAATAACGTCTCATAGCAACAAAGCTCATGGATCTCTGTTGTATATCCGCTAGATGTTTAAGCTCATTATGGTCATCTACTTGTAGACGAATGGGAACTGAAATCCGCTTAGACTTTTGTAGTTGACCTTTGATAGTAGAAGTTAATGCAGTAGTAAGCATATTGAGATATCCTATAATTAATAGTGTGTTTAAATGAAGTGTTTTACTCGATTGAGTTCATATTAATACAAATGTGTTACACATACAAGTGTTTCATCGATTAAATAAGTGTCTTTTATGATAAATGCTAGTTTAGAAGAGATAGGCAAAAGAATTGAGCTTGAAAGGGTACGTTTAAACCTTAAGAGTTTAGATGTATGCTCTAAGTTGGATATACATCCTAATACTTATCGTAACTATGAATCAGGTAAAAGAGATATACCAGCCTCTCTATTATCTAGGCTCATATATATGGGTTTTGATATTATGTATATATTGACAGGAGATACGTTGCGTGACTGGGCTAATGATCTAGACAGCGTTGTTAGAGGTGACGAAAAACCATCTTTTGGTAGACGTTTATTGCCAAATAGAGATGAAACTCGTTATGACGAAGCTTTAGAAAGATTAATTCGTGTTGAAGACACATTCCAAAAAGCGGGGGCTACAAGTAACGAGGATTACACGTTGAAGGATATTGTACAGATGGCTCTAATTGTATCTACTTCGAAGTAGTCATAACAAAAGGATTAAAATTTATCCTGAATATTTGGCTAACGATTCTCGAAATAAATGGCCATAAATCTACAAGCCAATTAGCTCGTTCGCAGTAATCTCCTTCAATATTGCATTTTTTGGAACTAAGTATGAACAATGTTACACCATCTACTTTGCAAATAATTTTCATTAACTATTGTAAAGTTATCTAAAATCAAAGAGGTTCAGGTGCGTTGTTAGAAGAATTAATGATATAGCCAGTACTACAGTTGATGGACCGTTAGCTGCAACTAGTGAAAATTGGCAATATACTGTTAATAATGGTATCCGTACCGCAGATACATATGCCGTTAAAAAACAAACCAAACGCCACTTTCATTGGGAATGATGTCTAAGCAAGTTTAATCAAACAGTGCGGCGGAGATTACGAGGGTGAGCAATTACTGACTATAGTGAACGACGGTGAAGGTAGTACCAGTTATGCATAGCTGCGCCCTTTATTTAATGTAAATGAGTTATCTGATGAACTTGATGATGAAAGTCAGCTTTGGGAAGTCACGGTCGCCAAATATAATGGTTAGGACTTTTAGATAATAACTTTAGTTATACACAAAATTAATTTTCATGTGTAAAAGGAAATATAACCATGCCATATCAAAACCAACTATTTAGTAAAATAGACGTCATAGAAGCTGAAGCAGAAATAAAAAACAACCAAAAGCAGTTTGATTTTGATATCAGGGAATATCCTATTGAAGTTATATCTGAGAAATTTAATCCATCACAACAAGACCCTGAAATATTTATACCTGATTATCAAAGAGAATTTGTGTGGACTGAAAAGCAAAAATCTTTGTTCATTGAATCTTTACTTATAGGATTACCTATCCCCTATCTATTCGTTGCCGACATTGATGAAGATGAAGACCCGTACACTGAAGGTAATGTAGAAGTAATTGATGGTGCACAAAGAATTCAAACCATCTATGCATATTTAAATGATAAGCTAACTTTAATTGGTATGGAACGTCTTAAAATTTTAGAAGGTAGTATATTTAGTGACCTACCTCCTGTCAGACAAAAACGTTTTAAGCGTAGTACTGTTAGAATGATTGAACTTCAAAACGTTGATGAAGATGCAAGACGTTTAATGTTCGATCGCTTAAATAGCGGCGGGACTAAGCTTACTGATATGGAGAAATGGATAGGCACAAAAGATAGTGCTTTTATAGATTTCATTAGACGGCTTGCTTCAGATGAAAAATTCCTTACTATGACGCCAATGCCAGAATCTAAAGTAAAAAGACGCGAAAGAACAGAATATGTTTTAAGGTTCTTTGCTTATAGAGATAGATATCTAGACTTTGGGCAAAGAACAGATGGAACAAAGGATAATAGTGTCCTTGGTTTCTTAGATGACTATATTGGTGATATGGATCAGAGATTCGATAGTAATAAAAAAAATGAGTTAGAAAAAGAATTCTTAAATATGCTGGAGTTTGTTCAAAAATATTTTCCTAACGGCTTTAGAAAATCTGCTACTTCAAAATCAGTATCTAGGATTCGTTTTGAAGCCATGTCTGTTGGATCAAGTTTAGCGCTTGCGGAGGACTCTAGTATTTCTCCAACTGATAATTACTGGGCGTATGAAGATCCGGATTTTTTAGCGATGATACGTTCAGATGCTAGTAACTCTAGACCAAAAATTAAGAAGAGAATAGAGTTTGTGAAAAATAAGCTGTTAGGGGATGAAGTGAGTTTGGAAGATGAGGTGGAGTAGATGCAAATTAGTAATGCAAATCTCCAGTTTGCCTATGAAAACTTTGAGATAAGGCTTCAAGAAGTAAAAAATTACGTTCTTTTTGTAAAAGAATTAGCAGACATAACTTCTCCAAGTGTAATCAATGAGCATCATATCAATCAAAATGGATATCATCCCACTTTTCCTTCTTACCCTATAGATAGGGAACTGCAAAAAACATTAAGAGCTTCAACATATCTTTTATTGTATAACTTAATGGAATCGACAATGAGTGAATCTATTGATGCGATACATGAAACTATAAAAGAAGAAGGGCATAGTCTGCTAGACCTATCAGAAAAACTACATAAAGTAATTCTACAGTCTTTTAGTAAAGGATTGACTGAAGAAAAAGTATCAGAATTTTCTAGAGATAATGGAGACATTAGAGAAAGATTGTTAGACTTAGGATATGATAAAAGAAAGCTTTTTAGCGGTAATATTGATTGTGGTGTAATAGAGAAATATTGTAGAAAATATGGTATTAGTGTTTTACCTTATCGATATAATGACACACCTTTGTTATGGAATACTGAAGTTATAAAAGCTATTAAGCAAAAGCGTAACTCCTTGGCTCATGGGTCAGAGTCTTTCGCACAATGTGGACAAAACATGCCTGTTGATACGATTGATGATAACTTGAAAAGCGTCGAGGCTGTGCTGATGGGTGTATTTAACGGGTTGAATAACTTTCTAACCCGTCAAAAGTACTTACGCGCTTCTCAGTAAGCTGATTCCAACTACTTCGCCTAACCTGACAGGAACAGCGTTACCAATCATCTTACCGATAGATTTGATGTGAAAATCACCTTTACAAAACTGGTAATCTTCTGGAAAAGTCTGGAAGATTGCCGCTTCACGTAATGATATAGCTCGATGCTGTGATGGATGTCCAAAGCGACCATTCCCAAATCCATAGCACTGGGTGGTCATCGTTGGGGCAGGCTTACCCCATTCCATACGACCATAAACACTAATATAAGATTTACCTGACTCTTTTTTATGGCAAGCCGCTAATAATTCTTCAGGCCAGTCTTTCCACGTCCCACCTGCCTTTGAAGCTTTAATACGCTTCATATTCAATTCACTTAATTTTGAGCATATATGTAGCGCATCTTTCGGGCTCTGTTTACCAGCGTATAATACGGGCAAGTTTTTAATCACATCTCCTACAGTTACAGGCTTATCATGTGTTGGTGGTATGAGTTTAATATTTTTAGATATTAAGCTAGCCAATAAAACGTGACGCTTACGCGTCTGTGGTATTCCATACTGTACACAATCAACTTTATTGGCAGATACGCTATATCCTAGTTCTTCAAGCTTGGATACAAAATCGTGGTACACCTTATGTTTGGTAACATCAGGGACATTTTCCATTGTTACCAGTTCAGGGCGAACCTCTTGGATCAATCTCATGAAGTGGTAGAGCAATGGCCACTTTTTATCTAAAGTAGTATCTTTCCCTTGGTTATAAGTAGAAAATGGTTGGCATGGCGCACAGCCTGCTAATAGGCGGATAGCGCCTTGAGAGTACCAGCTATTAATTTCATCTGCTGTGACATCTGCCACGTCTTTGAGAATAAAGCTAGCACCATTGTTATACTCATAGCCATACTGACAAGAAGGCTCTATGTCATAGCCAGCTTTCACCTCTACACCAGACTTAATAAGACCTGCTGTTAGACCGCCGATACCACAGAATAAGTCAACTGCTTCAATGTTCATTTCATATCTCCTCTACGTTAGAATGATACACTAACTAGGTGAAAAACTCGAGCAGAGAGACAATTTTTTTTAAATTTAAACCCTAGTCTCACATTTAATGCCAGTACTACAACCACTACCTGATAGGTAATGTGTCACTTCTACGACTGTCCATCAATGCTCCTCAATGTACGGTCGAAAACCTCGCCCTGTGGCAGTGCTATCAGCAATAATATCAGGACGCGCTACTGCTAATGTCAAATCAAAGTTCGCCACTTGGCGAGCTTTTTTGTTCGCGCTCGCTTTTACCTTTGATACCGCCTCATTTCTTGATTTTGCCGGTTTGGTCAGTACATGAGATTTGTCATTTGGTAGGGCGTCCATCGGTTTGGACTTACCATCTTTGACGCTAATATGCTTAGTCTTATCATCATGATAGCTAGCTGTCGTCTCGTCATAGTCACTGGTACGATCGGCGCGACTATAGCGATGACTGTCACTAGACTGACGAGTGATAGTAACTTCTCCCAATGCCGCCCCTGAAGGTGATCTTGCATTGGCAATCGGTTTGGTAATCAGCCACCCCGCCTTAATCGTACACATCAAATCATGGTCATCACAAAGCCTGGGCAATAGATTGATATCACTCTCACGGTGCTGATCGACATGATCTATCATCATCGCCACTACCGTCGCATCAATTGATAATATCAGGTCATGACGTTTGGCCACACTCGAAGCTATTTCACCAAGCTTGTGCTGATGATATCTGTCACTGCGCTTTACCTTCAATGATGACTTAAAATCGGCTGACTTGGCGCGGATCTGCAACTGGTCAGGTGTGTCGCTGTGCTCTGCTTGGTCAATAGTAAAGGTGCCTTTGTCTATCATGTCGCCAGTTTCAGGCATTGTGAGCCATAGCCTTATTTCGTTACTATTGGTAGGCAAGGGTAGCGCGGCATCATGATCAGATAGCGTCAGTGATAGCTCATCCGCTCCAATACCACGCTTGTCTGTAATCGATAGCCTAATCAGGCGCTTCTCAACCTGCGCTGTGCGATCAATGCCTTCAATCGTAAGTTTGAATAGGTTCATGTTAGCTTTTCCATGCAATGATAAGTTCTGGTAGTTGCCATAAAATAATCAACAACGATATGAAAAAAGCGATACCTAAGAGCGTTTTAGGTAAGCCATAGTGTTCGACACAAAGATGCATAATTTCCAGTCCAAGAGTAAATAAATCTGTCATAACTTAAGTTCCTATCAAAGATTAGATAAGACTAGGTTAAATCAGCTTTAAAACGTCTCTTAGGGGGTGTTCCACCTCTATCTTCTTACATTTTTTACGTGGAACAGGGGTCTATACGTTATTTGAATGTGTGTTATACGTCTGCTCAATCCTGGTCTAAAATGGCCACTTGCTCACGCTCGCTATCATCTGCCAACTTGAGTGCTAAGCTAAAACTAATTTTACGAGCAGTACCGTCTGACAATAAGTGTGATTGAGTCTCACTGATGTCAGTGATATAGCACATGCCGTAATAGTAACCCTTGCCATTCATGAGCGCGTAAGTCTTACCAGTCGCTGCCATGTCTCGCAACTCATCTAATGAGACAATACCATTGGTTATCTCTGGATAGAGCGTGCCAGACAGTGATATGTCATCATTATCTTGACCGATATACTGCATATGTAGTCTGGTACCGACAGCATTGCCAGATAGAAGGTCTTTGTTAATAGCTAGAAACTAAGTTTGTCAGTTTAGAAAAAGATAGAGTGAGGAAAAAGCACAAAATATAAGTATCATACATTGTTAACAATATAAATTTATAGAACGTCAAAATAGGATAGGTAGCAAACAGAGGCACTAAAGTACAGTGTCAAAGGGTTTTTATGACAGTAGTATATGGACATTCGTATATTAATTTTGAATTGGTATATCCATAGTAATAACTTTGAATATCTTATATTTAACTAAACGTTATCAGCTGCAAGTACACTTACTATCAGTATTGGAAACGACTATGACGGCAAAAAAAAAGAGTACAGAAACTTCATTAATCACATGCTCTATTATTACCATATCAAATATAAATAATGCTTTAGGAACATAAATAATACAAATAATTTTAAGTTTTACACACTCTCTTTAAACATATAAAGCGTATAAATATTTTCATTTATATGCCGATGTTTGGAGGGTATAAAGCGATGTCTGCTTGCTATAAGTGTTTGTTCAAAGCCTATCTTTTATATCCCACGCATTATATATTCTATTCTCTTAGCATCAATAGCAAGCACAGACAGCGCCCCCTCTCTACTTCGTTATGAGGCTGCACTGTCGTCTTGTAAGGGGAAACCCCTTAACCCCAAAAGCAAAGAAATTAACCTTATGACTAGTGAGGTAGATAGATGTAGATGATGATATGAAAAGAAAAATATTAAAAGTAATGTCTAACGTAAGAAGGACATTAATAGGTATGGATCAACCGAGAAAAAACAACAAGAATCATTATGATGAATATCATTTAGAAAAAATATTAATGGGGTGACGTACTTATAGGTTGAGTAGGTGTCAAGAGTAAGGGCTGCCACAGATAATGGAGTAATTTTAAAATGGCTAAGTTAATCAGAACTAAACCGTCTATAAGAGAGAAGTCGATAAAAATACGTGTCACTATTGACGAGTTTTTACAATTAAAACAGAAAGCAGACGGCAAACCACTTGCCCCTTTTATGCGTGACTTTTGCATTAATGCAAATATACCCAAAAGTAGAAAACTGACTCCAAAAGTCGATCCGGAATTTATGCGAGCTTTTGCTGGCGCTTGCAACAACATCAATCAGCTTACAAAGCAGATTAATACCTATGGTTTTGGTGTGTCACAAGAAGTATTGAGGCAAGAAGTAGTCTTGCTGCGTGAGGAAGTTGAGAAGGTAAAAAGCTATGCTAGTCAGTTTTAATCGAAGAGGAGGAGCTAAGGATAACCGAAAATCTAGCGGTGGACGAGCTGTTAGAGATTATTTACTAGGCAAAGATAATAATAGAAGATACGCGCGTGTTCTGAAAGGCGAGCCTGAAGTTACAACTGAAGTTATCAACGGATTAAATTTTGCAAAGATATATACAAGTGGTGTCCTAGCATTTGACTATGGTGAAGGAGACAAACTCAATGATAAAAAGAAGCTCGAGATTATAGATAGCTTTGAGCAGACACTATTCCCAAATCTTGCCATAAATCAGTATACAGGCTACTGGGTAGAGCATACGGATAAGGTGTTAATCGATCATGAACCGCCCCGGGATTGTCGGAGACTCAACATTCTGAGAGAATACAACGATGAAAACACGACACTACACCCCCGAG